>JAFQFT010000048.1 GCA_017398545.1 Bacilli bacterium
GAAACGTTCCCACAACCTTCATTATTATCTACGTCTAAATAATAATGAAAAAATCAACAAGTTGATATACACTTGTAATAAAAGTATATCACAAAATGAAAATCAAATAATAATGTTGATTTCAACTTTATTATACGAATACATAAGAATAAATATTATTAACGCTAGGAGGCCTTTAAAATGGCAGAAGAATTAAAATTAACAGAACAAGAAATGGTACGTCGTGGGAAGATGGAAGATTTACGTGCAAAAGGACTTGATCCATTTGGACAAAAATTTGTAAGAACATCTAACTCAGGTAAAATTAAAGAAGCATATCTTGAATGTACTAAAGAAGAACTAGAGGAAAAAAATGTTGAAGTTGCAATTGCTGGACGTATTATGTCAAAACGTCGTCAAGGTAAAATTGGTTTCATGCATATTCAAGATAGAGAAGGCAAAATTCAAATCTTTATGAGAGCAGATTCTGTATCAGAAGAAGATTATGAATTATTTAAGGTTGCAGATATTGGTGATATTATTGGTATTAATGGTATTGTTATGAAAACACAAACAGGTGAACTTTCAGTAAAAGCTACTAAATATACTCACCTTACAAAAGCATTAAGACCACTTCCTGAAAAATTCCATGGCCTACAAGATAGAGAAGAAGCACGTCGTCGTCGCTATGTAGACTTAATTATGAATGAAGAACAAAGAAGAATTGCATATTTAAGACCAAGAATTATTAGAGGTCTTCAAAAGTATTTAGATGACCTTGGTTATATTGAAGTTGAAACTCCGGTTTTAAGCCCAATCCTTGGTGGTGCAAGTGCAAGACCTTTCGTTACTCATCATAATACTTTAGATATGGATTTCTATTTACGTATCGCAACAGAACTTCACTTAAAACGTTTAATTGTTGGTGGTATGGAAGCAGTTTATGAAATCGGAAGACTTTTTAGAAATGAAGGTATGGACTCAACTCATAACCCTGAATTTACTACTGTTGAAGCATATTTAGCATATGGTGATTTAAGTGATATGATGGATCTTGCAGAAGGATTAATTACAACACTTGCAGAAACTGTAGTTGGAAAGACTGATATGGTTTGGAATGGTCATGAAATTTCATTAAAAGCTCCATTCAAGAGAATTCATATGGTAGATGCTATCAAAGAAGTAACAGGTATTAATTTCTTTGAACTTGATACTGAAGCTTGTATTAAGCTTGCAGAAGAACATCACATTGATGTTCCTGCTCATCAAAGAACATATGGTCATATTGTTAACTTATTCTTTGAAAAATATGTAGAAGAAACATTAATCCAACCTACAATTCTTTATGGACATCCAATTGAAATTTCTCCACTTACTAAGAAAAATCCTAATGATCCAAGATTTACAGATCGTTTTGAATTATTTATTGGCAAAAAAGAATTTGCAAACGCTTATACAGAATTAAATGATCCAATTGATCAAAGAGAACGTTTTGTAGAACAATTAAAAGAACGTGATCTTGGTAACGATGAAGCTAATGATATGGATATTGATTTCTTAGAAGCATTAGAATATGGTATGCCACCTGCAGGAGGAATTGGTATTGGTATCGATAGACTTGTAATGTTACTTACAGAATGTGATACAATTAGAGAAGTTTTACTATTCCCTCACATGAGAAATAAAGTAGAAAACTAAAAAGATAAGTTGTAACAAAAAGTTACAACTTTTTTCTTTTAGAATATTTACAAATATTTTAAATAATGCTATACTATTGTTGTAAATGAGTTTTTAAAGATTTCTTCTTATTATATAAATAAAGAATTTAAACAATTTTTTATATTTTCCATATCTAACTCTCTAACTATAATAAGAAATCTCCTTTCTATCCTTTAAAAACTCTTTATATTATTTTAATTTATTTTCATATGAAGTATTCACAAATACGTTATATGATGATATACTTTAATTGTGAATGAGTTTTTAAAGATTATAGCAATATTTTTATCTCCTTAATATATTAAATATTATATTTTCCAAATTACTACATTTTGCTCCTTTCTAAATAATTTTTTCTTTAAAAACTCTTTTAACAAGAAATCAATATTCAATTGTTAATAATTTTTAATTATTGCAATTGGATATTTTTTTGTTTTAACTTTTTGTTTTATCAATATTCATAATGATTTAATAAAAATATGTTATACTATAACTAGATACAAGGAGAAAAGAGTTATGGAATTTAAAACTCAAGAAGAATACTTACTTGCACTTGCGGAAGCAATAAAATATTTAAACCCTAAAGATGCAACTAAAGTACTAAGATACTATGAAACAAGAATTACTAATGCAATTGAATATGGTGAAAAAGAAGAAGATGTAATAAGAAATCTTCCAGATGTTGAAACTGTTGCAAAAGAAACATATGAATCACATGGTGTTAATTATTTAGCAATGAGAAAGAAAATAATGAAAAGAAAAGAAACTATTAATAATATATTTGGAGTAATTGTTAGTTTCTTTATTATAGTTGGATTCTTTGTAATAATGTATTTCTTATCACAATCTATTATTAACATGTTTAGTCTATTAATAAACGTAGTTAAATCAAGTAATGGTTTAGATAAATTTATTACACCATTTGCCATTTTGTTATATATATTATGTATAATTTTACTTAGTATATATGTTATAGATTTATTCCTAATATTAATCGCTAACTTCTTAGGACCAGTAATTAAACTAAAAGATCAAGATAAACATCGTAAAATATTTACATTTACAATTACTGGATTTATTGAAGATAAATGCAAACATCAAAAAGTTCAACCAAAACTACTTGTTTCATTTATTGTTCTATTAATTATTTGTATGTGTGTGAGTTATTCAACAGGTGGTTATTTTAAAAAGAGTTTAAATGATACTCCAAGTCATTTAAACACGTTAACATTTGAAGATAATTTTACTGATATCGTTATTAAAGGATATAATGGAAATATTAATTTTAAATCTACAGATAGTAATACATTAATATTAGAACATCAATATGAGTTTGAACACAATCTAAATCTTACAATTGAAAATAATACACTTAATATTAATCTTGAAATGACTAAATCATATGATGTATTTAATTTGTTAAATGAACCAACACAAAATTTAATTATTTATATTCCTAATAGTTTTATAAATAAGAACATATTAATTGAAATGGATAAAAGTATTATTGATATTTCAGATATTAATAATGTTAGTAATGTAGATTTAACTGTTGATACAAAAGGTACAATTAGTCTTGTTAATTCTAAAGTATCTAACTTAAATGTAAAAGGATATGAAATAAACCTAGCTATAGCGAAATCAAGTATAAATGATAATACATATATTGAAACATCTAAAGGTCAAACACTAGTTCAACAAGAAAGTAATTTAAATAACGTAGAACTTATTAATAATTCTAGTTATATTAAGTTTGAAAATAGTACTATTCAAAATTTAAAAATTGAAAATGCATCTGGAACAATTGAAATTATCAAAATGACTGGAACAACACTTGATGTAAAATCAAGACAATCAGTTAATACATATGAAGACTCTGAATATGATAATATTAAATTAAATGTCTCTAACTCATCTAAACTTACCCTTACTAGAATACTAAGTAATAATATAGATATAGTTTTAGATAACTCACAACTTTTATTAAACTATGTAAAAGGTAATACAAAAGTAAACGCAACTTCTGGCACTGTATATTTATCTGGTGTAGGTGAAAATCACGATTTAGCTAGTCAAAATTACAATAGTGAAATTGTAACAAATGTAAAAATATATAATAAAGGTAGTGCTTGTAAAATAGAAGCAGTTGATTCTAAAATAAATGATTTATTAGTAAATCAAGAAGGTGGTTTTATTAATATTAGTAAATCTACTATTATTACAGGTTCAATCACCGCAACAAACACAGAAACAATTGACTTATTAGATTTAAAAGGTAGTCAAATAGATTTATTCATATCTAATTTAAAACAAACTTTTATTATTGATGCAGAACAAAATACTGGTATGAAATATGTTATTAAAACAATTGATACACTTTCTTTCGCAAGACTTTTTGCAGATGAAGAAACTGTAACAGTGATTAACGAGGCGGCAAATGCAAATGAATAGTATTTTTTGTGGCATTGAAAAGATGTCTTTAGTAGATTTTGATGGTAAAATAGCATGTACATTATTTACTGGTGGTTGTAACTATAGATGTCCTTTCTGTCACAATTCCCCATTAATTAATGAACAACCGTTTCTTGATTTAAATGAAATTATTACTTATTTAGAAAAAAGAAAAAGAATGCTTGATGCTGTAGTTATAAGTGGAGGAGAACCAACTCTACATAAAAGCCTTCCAGTTATATTAAAAGTAATTAAAGAATTAGGTTATATAATCAAACTTGACACTAATGGAACTAATCCTAAAATGTTAAAAGAATTAATTGATAATAAATTAATAGATTATGTTGCGATGGACATTAAAGGAAGTCTAAATAATTACCATTTAATAACTGGAGTTAAAAATCCATTATTAGATAATATAAAGGAATCTATTAATATTTTGAAACAATCAAATATTGATTTTGAATTTAGAACTACACTTGTAAAAGAATATCATACTTTAGAAATTATTAATGAAATGAAAGAACTTTTAAAAGGAACAAAAAAAATATTTCTTCAAAAGTTTGTTTTAAGAGAAACATGCCTTGATCAATCTCTAAATGAAATAGATATACTTACAGCAACTAAATATAAAGAAATACTAGAACAATCAGTTGAAAATGTATATCTAAGAGGATATTAAAAAAAGTAGTATATGACTATTAAATCATATACTACTTTTTCTATTTATTGTTATTAATATAATTTACTGCATTCATTGCAGCTACTGCTCCATCACCTACTGCTGTTGTAAGTTGACGAACATGTTTAGTTCTACAGTCACCTGCAACATATATACCTGGTGTTTTAGTTGTTGTATCGGTTGATAAGATATATCCTTTATCATCAAGATCAACTAAGTTTTTATATCTTTCATTATTGGGAACTTGTCCTATTGCAATAAAGCATGCATCTACATTAAAGATTACTTCTTTGCTTGTTTTTGTACTTTCAAATTTTAAACCAGTTAATTCTTCTTTATATAAGAATTCTTTTAATGATATTTCTTTAGTAACGATGATATTTTCTTTTTCTTTTAGTCTATCAACTAATGTTTGATCAGCAAAGAATTTATCAAATAACATACATAAATATACTTTATTACATATATCTGATAACATTAAAGTATATTGAAGTGCTGTATTTGCGTCTCCAATTACTGCAACATCTTTTCCCTTATAGAATGCACCATCACAAACAGCACAGTATGATACACCTTTACCAATTAATTCTTCTTCATGTGGAATATTAATTGTTCTATGTTTTACACCTGCTGCAATAATAACTGATTTTGCAAGATAAGTGTTGTAGTCTGTAATTACTGTAAAACAATCATTTTCTTGTTTAATTTCTAAAACATCTTCACATTCAAATTCAACACCTAGTTCCATAATTTGTTCAAACATATTGTTTGAAAGTTCAAGTCCTGAAATTTCTTTAATTGATGGAAAGTTTTCTACTTTAGGACTTGATGCTATTTGACCACCAAATGATTCTTTTTCAAATATTTTAACTGTTTTTCCACTTCTTTTAGCGTAAAGAGCAGCTGTCATTCCAGCTGCCCCTCCGCCAATTACGATAATATCAATCATAATTAATTATCTACTTTCTATATATTGTTTAATAAAGCTAACGTTTTCAAATACGTCATATCCACCCATCTTAGGTACAAGTAATGTTGGAGCTTTTTTAATATTGAATTTATTTACTAAATCAACATTATCTTCTGCATCAATAGTTGTATATTCAACACCTGCTTTGTCTAAAAGCATTTTAGCCATTTTACAATTTGGACAAGTTTTAGTAGTAAATAGAAGGATTTTATCAAGACTTACACTTTGAGTTTGAGTTTCTTCTTTAACCATTTCTTTTTCAGTAAATACTGATGTAGATAAGTTATAAACTTTGCGGTGTTTAAATTCTTGAGCTTTACCATCATTCCAGTTTTGAACAGGACGGTAATATCCAGTGATTCTACTATAAACTTCAGTTTTCTTACCACAAATTGGACAAGTAAATGCTTCACCATCAATATATCCATGTTCAGAACATACTGAATATGTTGGGGAAATTGAGTAGTAAGGAAGTTTGTAGTTTTCTGCAATCTTTCTAACTAAATTAGCACATGCTTGCCATGAAGGCATTCTTTGACCAAGATATGTATGGAATACAGTACCTGATGTATATAATGTTTGTAATTCATCTTGGATGTCTAGTGCAGTAAAGACATCTTCAGTAAAACTAACAGGTAGATGAGAACTGTTAGTATAATAAGGAGTTTCATCCTCTTTTGATGCGGTAATAATATCAGGGTAACGTTTCTTATCATGTTTTGCAAGACGATATGATGTAGATTCAGCAGGAGTTGCTTCTAAGTTATATAAGTCACCATATAGTTCTTGATAATCAGATAATTTGTTACGCATGAAGTTAAGAACATTTTTAGTAAATTCTTGACCTTCTTTAGTTGTTAAGTCTTTTCTTAACCATTTAGCATTTAAACAAGCTTCATTCATACCAACAAGACCGATTGTTGAGAAGTGGTTATCAAATGTTCCTAAATAACGTTGTGTATATGGATATAATCCTAAGTTTAATAATTTTGTAATAATATTTCTCTTGATCTTTAAACTTCTTGCAGAAATGTTCATTAATTTTTCTAGACGTTTGTAGAAGTCTTCTTCATCAGTAGCTAAGTATGCAAGACGTGGCATATTAAGTGTTACAACACCAACTGAACCAGTTGATTCACCAGAACCAAAGAAACCACCTGATTTTTTACGAAGTTCTCTTAGGTCAAGACGAAGTCTACAACACATACTTCTAACATCACTTGGTTCCATATCTGAGTTGATATAGTTAGAGAAGTATGGAGTACCGTATTTAGCAGTCATTTCAAATAATAATTTATTATTTTCTGTTTCTGACCAGTCAAAATCTTTTGTGATAGAATAAGTTGGAATTGGATATTGGAAACCACGTCCATTAGCATCACCTTCAATCATAATTTCGATGAATGCTTTATTAACCATTGCCATTTCTTTAGCACAGTCTTTATATTTAAAATCCATTTCTTTTCCACCAACGATTGCGTTAAGTTCTGCTAAATCGTTAGGAACTACCCAGTCAAGAGTGATATTTGTAAATGGAGCTTGAGTCCCCCATCTACTTGGTGTATTAACACCATAAATAAATGATTGAATACATTGTTTAGTTTCTTTGTATGTTAAATTATCTACTTTAACAAATGGTGCAAGATATGTATCAAAAGATGAAAATGCTTGTGCACCAGCCCATTCATTTTGCATGATACCTAAGAAGTTTGTCATTTGGTTACATAAAGTTGAAAGGTGAGATGCAGGTTTAGAAGTAATCTTACCAGGTACACCACCAAGTCCTTCAGTAATTAATTGTTTTAAACTCCATCCAGCGCAATAACCTGTAAGCATTGATAAGTCATGAATATGAATATCTGCATCACGATGTGCTTTTTCAATTTCTTGGTCATAAATTTCAGATAACCAGTAGTTAGCTGTAATAGCACCAGAGTTTGAAAGAATTAATCCACCTACTGAATATGTTACTGTTGAGTTTTCTTTAACACGCCAGTCACTAATTTTTAAGTAGTTGTTAATTGTATCTTTATAGTCAAGGAAGGTAGAACTCATATTTCTAATGTTTTCATGTTGCTTACGATATAAAATATATGATTTAGCTACATCAACATAACTTGTTTGAATTAATACAATTTCAACTGTATCTTGAATTTCCTCTACTGAAATAACATCATCAATAATTTTATCATTAAAAGTAGCAGTAACTTTTAATGCAAGAAGTTCAATGATGTCTTTTGAATAATTTTTATTTACAGATTCAAATGCTTTTGCAATCGCATTCTCAATTTTGGTGATATCAAAATCAACGATGTTACCATCACGCTTTTTAACTTTAATCATTTGTCTTTCCCTCCTATAATAATTTAAAAATGTTTTAATATCTCATTTTAAGAGTATATTTATTATACTAAATTCGGCATTTTTTTTCAAGTATTATATTTATGAAAAAATTTTCATTTTTTTAAAATTTAGAAAGCATTTAGAAATGGATATATAAATTTAGAATAATTCTAAATTCATGAAAATAAAAAAGATAATTGAATAAATCAATTACCTTTATTTTTTTAAAATATCTTCACCAGGAATACCCGGTATAACTAATTTTGCTAAATCTAGAATCTTATTTAATTGTTCTTCTGAAACTAATCCTTTAGATAAGATTACTTCTTTAATTGGGATCTTAGTATTAATAGATTCTTCAACTATTTCACAAGCAGCATCATAACCAATGTGACTTGATAATGCGGTAATAATACTAGTTGAATTATTTACATTACCCAAACAAGCATCAGCATTAACAGTAAGACCTGTAATAGCTAGTTCATTAAATGTTCTTACTGCATGACGAGTGTTTGTAAGTTGTTCAAACATTGCCATAATAATTACTGGTAAAAATGGATTAAGTTCAAGTTGTCCTGCTTCAACAGCATTAGTAATTGTAACATCTAAGCCCATTACATAGAATGAAACTTGGTTAACTACTTCTGGAACAACTGGATTAAACTTACCAGGTATGATTGATGATCCTTGTTGAACACGGGGTAAATTAATTTCATTAATATGAGTGGATGCCATAAATCTTAAGTCGCTTGCCATTTTAGATAAGTTAAGTGCAAGTCCTTTGATCATGCTTGAGGCATATGCAAAGCAATCTAGATTACAAGTTATATCAATTAAATCTTTAGCAGGTTTTAGGTTTTCACCAGAGTATTTAGCAATTAGAGGTACAACTTTTTTAATATACTTTGGAGTAGCATTGATACCAGTACCAATTGCTGTTCCTCCCATGTTAATTTCGCTTAATGCTTCGATTGCAGATTCTAATCTTTTTAGATCTCTCCCTATTACATTTGCATAAGATTTGAATTCTTGACCAAGTGTCATAGGAACTGCTTCTTGAAGATGTGTTCTACCCATTTTTATAACATCTTTAAATTCAAATGCTTTGTCATTAAGAACGTTTTGTAGTTTTTTAACCTCAACAATTAACTTTTTAATTTGTTTTGTTATCGCAATTTTCCCTGCTGTTTGAATTACATCATTTGTTGATTGACATTTATTAACATGATCAATTGGATGAACATATTCATATTTTCCTTTTTTACCACCAAGGATTTCATTTGCTCTATTCGCAATTACTTCATTTGCGTTCATGTTGATACTAGTTCCAGCGCCACCTTGAATCAAATCTGTAATAAATTGTCCATGTAGACGTCCGTTTAATATTTCTTCACATGCAAGCATAATGGCATTAGATACTTCTTCAGTTATTAAGTCAGCTTCTGCGTTAGCTTTTGCTGCACCTTTTTTTACATAAGCTAAAGCTTTTATCATTTGTCTTGGTATTCCTCGTTTAGTAATATCAAAGTTATTTTTTGATCTTAATGTGTTAATTCCGTAGTATGCTTCTTGAGGAATTTTTATTTCTCCGATAGCATCTTTTTCAGTACGATACTTCATATGTACCTCCTTACTTGTTTAATAAATCCATATATATGATACCACAAATTGGAAAATAATAGATAAAAAAAGACTTAAAAAAATATTATAAGCATAAAATAGTTATGAGTATGAGGTGAAATAAATGAAATTAAAAATTAAAAAGACAACTAATATTTTTGGAGAAATATTTATAAGTGGTTCTAAAAATGCATGTTTACCAATTCTTACGACAAGCATATTAACAAATGAGCTTATTCACTTACAGAATGTACCTAATATATTAGATGTAGAATATATGATAGAATTACTAAAACTAATTGGTATAAAGGTTATAAGATGTTTAGAAACAAATGAAGTATATTTAAAAAGAAAAAGAATTAAATCTAAAATTAATAGCCCTTATCTAAATCAAATTAGAGCATCATATTATTTAATGGGAACACTATTTAGTGAAAAAAGAAATATTAAAACGAAAATTCCTGGAGGATGTAACTTTACTACAAGGCCAATTGATTACCATTTAGACGCATTTAAACAAATGGGAGCTACCATTGCAATAGATCATGATGATATATTTATTAAAAGAAAAAAGAAGAAAAAAATTGATATTAAACTTAAAAATAAATCACTTGGTGCAACAATAAATATAATTCTCGCAACAGTTAAAACAAAAGGAGAAAGTGTTATAGTTAATCCCTCCCTTGAACCAGAAGTGATAGATTTAATAGATATTCTAAATAAGATGGGAGCAAACATTAATATTAAAGATGAAAAAATAATTATTACAGGTGTAAAAAAATTACATGGAGTTACACATAAAATTATACCAGATCGTATGGAAGCAGGTAGTTATATATGTCTTGCAGCAAGTGTTGAAAATAGTAATATTTTATTAAAAAATCTTAATATTAATCACCTAGAAAGTGTAATAAATATTTTTCAAAATAGTGGATTAAATATAATAAAAGAAGATAATTCGTTGAGAATTATTAAAAACAAAAAAATAAAAAATTTAAGAATAGTAGCGGATAATTATCCTAGTTATCCAACCGATTTGCAACAACCAATGGTAAGTACGCTTCTTAACTCAAATAATATATCTATAATAAAAGACTTAATATATCCAAATAGATTTTCAGAAGTCTTTGAACTTTTGAATATGAAAGCAATTTTATATTTGAAAAATCAAACCCTTTTAATCTTTCCATCAAAGCTTATTGGTAAGGAAGTATATGCAGCTGACTTAAGGGCTGGTTTTTCATTAATAATTGCAGGAGTATGTGCAGAAGGAGAAACAATAATTAATAACTCTGAAGTAATTCTTAGAGGATATGATAATTTAATAGAGAAATTAAATAATATAAAAGTTGATATACAGATTGTTTAAAAAGACTTGTATTATTTGTAATAATATGTTATAATAATAGATGTGTAAAAGGAGGTATTTACCTTATGAATTATTTTTTTATTATAGATATAGTGTTACTAGTTATTCTAACTATTTCATTACTAGCAGGACTAATTAGGGGGTTTAAAAAATCTCTTAGAAGATTTATAGCATTGTTAATCCCAACAATTTGTTTGTTTATTTTCTTAGGCCCAATTACTAATGCAGTAATGAAAACAAAAGTGGATCTTGCTAAAATAGATAATATTGTTCATTTTATTCCTGATGAGTATACAAATGAACCTTATTCTATTAATGATGCAGTATCGATTATAGTGGCTGATAATATTTATCCAGATAGTGAAGCCTTACAACAAGATTCAAAAATGAATGAACTAATTATATCAGCTTCTTCAATGATTGTTAAGATTGTTGTATATTTTATAGGTTTATTCTTTGTTTGGTTAGTTAGTTTAATATTAAGATTAGTATTTAGAATTATTTTTAGAAAAGCAAATAGAAAAGGTAAATTAATTGGACTTGGATTTGGTGCTTTACAATTTGTATTAATTTTTATTTTATATTTATTACCTTTATTCGGTGTTGTTTCTTTTGCAAGTTCAGTTATTCATGAAGTAGATAAATATTATGAAGATGAATCTATAAAAGAAGTAATTGAATATGCAGATTTATATGAAAATACAATAACTAAAAAATATGTTTTAAATACTGCAACAAAAATCTTATGTACTGATAAATCAGTTTCATGCGATGCACAATTTGTAATGGGTGGTTTATCGTTTAAAGTTGATGGAGAAAAAGTTGTTCTTTTAGATGAATATTTAGAAATAAAAGATGCAATCCCATCAGCTATGAAAATTATAGATTTAGTAAATAGTTTAGATGGTGAAGAACAAATTGTTAAACTTTCAAATCTATCTGATGAAGATATTGAAAATATTTCAAGTGTAATTAAAAATACAAAACTTATAAGAGTAGCTATTCCTGCTGCACTTGAATACGCAGTTTATAGTAGTAAAGATTCAGAAAATGATTATAGTGATTTAATTAGTAAATTAAATCAATTAGATTGGGACAAAGAATTAAATGCTATTGCTGATTTAATTAATGTAATAAAAAATCATAATGATTTAGAAATAAACATTAGTTCATTGGATTATGCATTAAAATCAAGTGGTGTTATTGATCTTGCAACAGACCTTGTTAACGGTGCATTACAAATGAATATCGTTACAGAAGTTGCTATTCCATTTGTAATAAATATGTTAGAAGATGAATTCTCAAAAGGCGAGTTTGCAGAATATCAAATAGACTTTACACCTATCAAAAATATTAACTGGAAAACAGATGGTTCTAGTTTTGTAACAACTCTTACTAATGTATATAAAGAATATTTAAGAGTAGACATTAATTTTAGTGATATTAAAGTTGCGTTAAATGATACTAAATTACCTGATTTTATTACATATGTATTTGATGAAATTGATAAATCAGTTATTATAACTGATACGTTACTTCCAACTGTAATGCAAGTTCTTATCGCAAACTTAGAACAAGAAGAAGATATATCTAACTTAGGTATTGATTTTGAAGAATTGAAAAAAGTTAATTGGAAAGAAAACTTAAAACCTATTAAAAACTTATTACATGATTTAATTGAATCTTATCAAGTATTAGAAATTAATCCTGAAGATTTTAAAGCAGTATTAAAAAATAATAAATTACAAGCAGAACTAGATAAATCAATTACTAATATTTTAGATTGTGATGTATTTACAAATTACTTATTACCAATGGTGATGAATGTTTTAATAGAAAAATTAGAAACTAATGAATCACTTTCTTCATTTAATTTTGATTTTGCAGCAATTAAAAACACAAATTGGAAAACTGAATTAACATATTTTAAAGATGTATTTGTAGAATTCTTAAATGCTTATCAAGGTTTAGATTTTAATAAAGATGATTGGATGGCTATTTTAGATAACGAAAATCTTTCAACTTATATTACTAATATATATAATGAGGCTAAAGAGTCTTCACTTGTAAGTGAACATATATTACCTAAGCTTCCTAATAAATTGCATGAATTAATTGATGGAGTAGATAGTTCGCTTGATGTTTCATTCTTAAAAGAACTTATAACAGAAGATTCTATTGATGCTTTATTAACAAACGATTTAGATAAATTAATTATTTTATTTAAAGAAATTAAAGCACTAGGTTTATTAGATGGGGCAGAACTTGATTATACAGATGCTAATACACAAGATAGCTTAATAAATGTAATTAAAGAAATATTTGATTTAAGTGTTGTAAACGGAAAAGAAAAAGATATATTTAAATCAATAGTTACAATGATTAATATTGAACCAGTTTTAGAACAATATGATATTACATTAGATTATGAAAATGTGGAAAATTGGGATAAAGAAGTAGATTATATTTGTACAATCTTTAAAAATACAATGACACTTACTGGTGATTTAGAAGGATTTGATTTAACAACGCTTTTAACAAAGATTTCTACTGAAGATGAAAAAAATAGAATTGCAGAAATTGTTGAAGCAATTGGATATAGTGATTTATTTGGTGATTCTATTTATACAATAATTGATACAGTATCAAAAGAAATTGATTCCACAATTGAAATTAATTTCACAAATGAAGAGAAAAACACAATTGAAAATATAAATGGTTGGAAATTCGAAGCATTACATATTCTAGAATTAGTTGAAAAAATTGATCATATTGATTTTGGGGTAGATTATGAACATCTCAATGCAGATGAAATAAAAGATATCATGATGTATTGCTCAGAAAGTGTTGTATCAACAAAACTATTTGGAAGTATACTTAATAATGTATTTAGTGGAGTAGTTCATCAAGATTTTACTAACCAAGATGCAATGAGAAGTTCAGCAGATTTAATCTATAATGCAATCAAAGTAGCTTCGATTGTACAAAATGATAGTATTGATTTAACAGACCCGACTGTTACAAATGAATTAATCGAATCAATTGAATCTATCGCAACATCAGAAGAAAATCTTGAACTTACAAATCAATTAATTAATGATATTGTTGGTAATGAAACTCATGTTGATTATACTAAAGAAGAAATTATTGAAGCCGCAGAAGTAGTTGAGTCAATTATTACACAATATCAAGATGCTACTGATCAAGATAATTTTGATTTAGATAACTTATCAGAAGAAGATAAAGAAATGATTGAGAACTCTGAAATTGCAAAAGCAATTCTAGATGCATTATTTAAATAAAAAATTAAATAACCTATTTACAAAAAGAAATTAATGTGATATACTATAACCAGAAGTAATCAGTTTCACTCGCATGAAACTCTTCTTCCTTAAGTA
Source organism: Bacilli bacterium (assembly GCA_017398545.1). Classification (GTDB taxonomy): domain Bacteria; phylum Bacillota_I; class Bacilli_A; order ML615J-28; family CAG-313; genus UBA1737. Next base: position 14,532 of record JAFQFT010000048.1, read on the forward strand.
GAAAAGTCCCTTTTTAAAATAATGGTGTATTGGAGGGACTTTTTATATTCTACTTTTTTTGTTCTTTTTTATATAACTTATAAAAGTTATCATCGCACTTATTAATCTGAATACTTCAGTAATAAACTTGATTATACTAATAAACATTGCTTCTTCCTTTCTTTGGAGAAGCACTTTTTTATTAATAAGAAATATAAAAAGTTTCATGTGCTATTCTCCTTTCTTATACCCCCTATTAAATAAGAAATATAGAAGAAGAGTACACATCCCCAGGTAATATATATAATACTGTATACGAGTAAACCAAATCACTTCATATACATAATTAGCAGAACTAGGGTAAATTGCTCTTTTTATTTAAGAAAAGTTTTCGACAACTATTTACATTTGAATTTCTATTATTGAAAAAATAAAATCTAATTTATAAAAAAGATGTATTTGAACATCTATTTTTTTTAAAAAACTTATAAAATTATTTTGCTAAATTTTCCTATCAGACTATACTTTTTGTTATAAAAAAATTTAATTTATAATCCAATAATTGGAAAAAGTTTTAATTAAAAAAAGTAAAATCTAATTTTTTTGAATATTTTAAGGTAGGATTACTTGCAAAAAAAGAACTTTTTTAGTATAATAAATGAGTAAAGTCATAAATAAAAGAGGTGAATTACAATGATGGATTTTAATCTGATATTGTTATTAGTCGGGTTGGGATTACTAGTACTAGTAGCAGTATTTGTACTTTTAGGTTGTTTCGCTGGTCTAAAGAAAGAACTTAAATGTGCAGCTATTGGCTTTGTAGTGTTACTTTTAACATTACTAGTCTTTGGCAACTCTTCAACAATCCTTGATTTTAATGGGTCATTGTTGAAGAATTTCATTCAGGGAATTCCAAGCTCTGCAGAAACTATTTGGGACTGCATTTTAGCACTTGTTCAAACAAATGTTCCTGGTGGGGCTGAGATCTTTGCTGAAGGAACAAAATCCTATGCCTTTTTATACAGTGTTGTGAGCGGCGTTGCACGTGGTGCAATGTTAATCATTGGAACATTAGTAATGTTCATTCTATGTACTATCGGTCTTGGTATTTACCGTTTAGTTAGTAGAATTGTTGCTCACAATAAAGCTAAGAAGCGTGCTGAATCTGGTATTGTGGAACCGCAACCAGAACAAGACAAAGTTATAAATGACAATGTTTTAGTAGCACAATCAGAAGCTGGTGATGACGAAGGAGTTATGATTACGGCAAACAAAGAGCCTGTTAAGAAAGGTTCTGGCAAACATCGTGGATGGGCTGGAGCTCTTGCGGGACTTCGTGCTGTAATTGCAATTATCTTCTTATTCGCTCCTGTATCGGGTGTATGTTCGATTCTGGATGAGATTTCTCCTGAAACTGAAACACTTATAAATGAATCATTAAGCGGTAATAAACAAAACACTGCTGCATCAAACACTATCTTAGATGTTGTTCTTGATTTTAAAGATGCATATTACGATAGTGCAGTAGGTAAGTTTATTGAAGGTTCTAAATTCTTCTTTGGTGAATCATTTAGTATGCAACTTTTCGATAGTGCATTTGTTATTGAAGGCGACAAAAATAACATTGTAGTACGTGAAGAAGCTATTGTCTTTGTAGATGCTGTAAATGCACTAGAAGGCAATCTTGATTTGAAAAAGTTAGAATATAGCCAAATCGCTAATGCTTTAGATGAATTAAAAAATTCTGAATTACTTGTTGAAGCTATGCCTGTTGCTATTGAAACAGCATACTACTATCCAATTAATGCAAATGGAAACATTAAATTAATGGGTACTAATGAATCTCTAAAAGATTTATTATTTGCTTCAAAACAACAAGCTGCATTCTTAGAATTAAGACAAGTAGATTGGGATAAAAACATTGAGATTTTACTTGATACTGTTAAAGAGGCTTATAAACTTGGTGTCTTAGATGAAGATTTTAATTTCTTAACTATGGATCCAGAACAATTAAGCGCTACAGTTGAAGTACTTCTTAAATCTGATGCAATTAATAGTATTTTAAATATTGCTGTTCAAACTGCATTAAAATTAGATGTTGTTAAAAATAATGTTGGTGAATTACCTACAGCTGACTTATCTGATTTTAGCTGGGCAAAAGAATTTGAAAATATTATTGATATCTATGAAACATTCCAAGGTTTAGAAATTACTTCATTAAGTAATCTTGATATTAAAGCATTAGTTACTGAAATCGTAAATGATGAAGACAAACTTCAAATTGTTGTAGATATTGTTAAACAAGTTACTGAATTACAACTAGTTAACAAAGTTGGTTATGACGCATTAGTTGGATATGTTTCAAATATGAGTCATGTAGTTAATGCTGGTGATGATGTTGTTAAAGCAGTAAAAGATTTAAAAGATGTTAATTGGTCAAATGATATTAATATTTATGTTGAAGCAGCAATTGAAGCACTACCACTAATTGAAATTGGTGATGGTTTAAAAATTAATGTTGATTATCTAAATTTAGATGTTGATACAATTAGAAATGTACTTGATATCTTATTTACTACTGAATCGTTTGAAAAATTACTTCCTGTTGGTGCAAGTATCGGTTTAAATATTGCATTATCTAACGAAAAAGTAATTGGATTCTTAGGTGATATTAAAGTAGAACTTGATACTTCTGCAATTAATTGGAAACAAGAAATTACAACTTTAGTTGATGCATATGATGAATTCCAAGATCTTGGAATTAAAGAACTAAATAAAGAAGTTGATTATAAAGCATTACTTACTGACATTGCAAATGATAGTGCTAAAGTTGAAATTGTTGAAAATGTAATTGAAAAAGTTACTGAATCACAATTGATTAAAGAAGTAGTATATGGTGTTGCAATTGAATATGTATTAAACATTAAATCTATCCAAGATCAAGGTACTGATCTTGTAGAAGCAATTCAAGAACTAAAAGAACATGATTGGTCAAAAGATATTAATGCATATGTTGATGCAGCAATCGCAGCATTACCACTAATTGAAATTGAAGAAGGATTACAAATCAAAATTGATATTCTAAATTTAGATGCAGTACAACTTCAAGTTGTTATTGATACTTTATTTACTGCTGAATCATTTGAAAAACTTTTACCTGTTGTTGCAAACATTGGTTTAGATAAAGCATTATCTAACGCTAAAGTTAAAGAACTTATTGGTGAAGAAGCAATTGTTTATGATACTTCTAATGTTAACTGGAAACAAGACTTTACATCATTAGTTAACATTTATAGTACATTCCAAGAACTTGATATTAATAGTCTAGAAGACTTTAATGATATGTTAGCTGTTGCAAAACGTATCTTAGATAGTGAAAAACAAAGTGAAGCAGTTACATCAATTTTACATCAACTTGTTGATATGACATTATATGAAGGCGTAATTATTCCATTTGCTGATGCTACTGTAACTAATTTAATTAGTACAAGAGCTTCAAACTTTGAAGGCATTTTAAATATTACAAAACTTAATAAAGATGCATGGAAAAATGATTTTGCTGATTTAGTAGCTATTGCTAGAAATGTTTACGGAATTTGTGAATTAGAATTCAAACTTGAAAATATTGATTTTGAACTTCTTTGTGGAGTTCTTGGTACAGAAACTATTGAGTTAGTATTTAACTTAAATTTACTTGATGGTGATGAAGCTAAAAATCAATTAGTTATTGCTTTATTAAAACAATTTAAAGTATTTGATGAAGAACAATTAGCAAACGTTGATTTAAGTGAAGTTATCTGGGTTTCAGATGGTGAATATTCAGAAGTTGCTAATTTCCAAGCAATCTTAACTGTTTTAGGTAAAATGCTTGAAATTGATGGAATTGATTTAAATAACTTTAAATTTGACGTTAGTGACATTCTTGCTGATGAAGATGTTTATGGATATGCAGTAGATTTATTAGATGTAGTTGTTGATTCTAAATTAATCCTTGCATTAATGCCTAACATTCTTGATAAATACGTTGTTCCTAGAGTTGAACAATGGGATGATGAAGATGGAACATTAAGTCAAATTATTACTGGTTTAGAATCTGATGAATTAGTACTTGAAGTTCAAAAACTAGTTGATGTTGTAAAAGCTGTTGTTGATCTTAATGTATTAAATTACAAAGAAGAAGGTATCGAAGGTATTGATTTTGCTAATACAGATGCTCTTAAAACAATCGTTAATGGTATTTTCGATTCTAAACTATTAGAAGGTTATGAATCAAGAGTAGTTCGTATCCTACTTAAAGTTACTAATATTTTCCCTGATCTTGCAAAAGGCACATTTGATAGTGTTGATTTCGATAGTGAACAAGCAATCTTGATTGCTGCTATTGATGCGTTAGAAGTTGTACTTAAAGATGAAAACTTCTTAACACTTGATGAAAATGGTAAATTAAAATTAGATAAAGAATTCTACTTAAAAGATGAAACTTTAGATGCATTCTTAAATGCTTTAAAAGCATTATTCGGTGAATATAAAGAAGGTTCTTCAATTTATGGTTCACAAATCGTTGAAATTTTATTACCTGATTTATTTGAAAAATTTGTTGCTAAATTAATTCCAGAACAATTCGATGAATTAATGGCTATCTTAAATATTGATGGAGCTAATCCAAGACTTCTATCTGATGATATTCGTAAAGTAATTTATATTGCTGAATTATTAATTGATGAAAAAGTTCAATCATATTTACTTGGAAATGATTATAATTTCTCTAACATTATTGATGCTTTACAAGAAGTTGTTGAAACTGTATTTAACTTAAATATGGTTAATGGAAGTGAAGCTGAACTTATGGCTTGGGCTCTTAACTATGTACAATCAACTGCTAAATTTAATATTGCTACATTTACAGCAGAAGATTTCGCAAATGTTGATTGGGATAAAGAAGTAGTTGCAATTAATACACTACTTGATGATGTAATTAAATTTACAAATGTTAATAAGATTTCTACAGTTAATAAATTAATTAACTTCATTAAGAATAAAGACTTCTTAAAAGATGATTTCTTACAAACTTATAATTACAATGTTATATTTGAAACTATTGAAGATTTATTTGATTTACAAACAATTGAATATACACTTCCAGTACTATTAGAATATGCATTAAATGTTGCAAAAGAAAAGAACTTTGATGTTTCATTCTTAGGTGATAACATGACTAGTGAATTACTAGTTGAAGATGTTAAATCAATTGTTGAAGCATTAAAAGTTGCTGTTTATGATATTGAAATTTTAGAATATAAGAAAGCTAATTGGACAGGTGATCTTCCAGAAGTTGAATATGTTGTTGAAATTTTAGATATTATCGTTAACCTTAATCTTTTAGAAAATAAAGAAAAACAATTATTACGTTACTTAGTAGATAAATTTATTCCTGCTAATCCTTATGTTAAAGCAAGTGATTTCACATTCGATTTACATTATGATTTCGATGCTGATTTTGAAATCATAAAAGAAGCTTTACCATTAGTTTATGAATTAATTTATGCTAATAACATGACTAAGATTGAACAAGTTAAAGCATTCATTACTGAAAAATGGTATATGAATACTGATTTAGTTAAAGATTATAATATTACTCTTGCATGTGATTTAGTTGAAGTATTAAGTGATTTACAATTAGTTGAACAAGCATTATATGGTCTTGTTAATAACATTACTGAATTAGAAGCTCTTACTAAGATTGGTGATTTCTCAAGTTTAGAAACTCTTTCAAGAAGAGAACTAGTTAGTGATCTTAAGACACTTGTAAGTATTGTTCGTCAAGGATTAGATGCTAATTTACTAGATTATTATGTATATAAAGATTTAGATTACATTGATTATGAAGGTCTTGCTGGTATCATTGAAACTGTTGGAACACTTAACACAGTTAAATATTGTGGTTCTGATATTCTTCCAGAAGTACTAAATTATATTCTTTCTAAAAACTCTAAATTAAATATCAACCATACATTTACTAAAGATGATTTTGCTGATGTAAATTGGGAAGAAGAAACAATTATTTTAGGTCAAGTATTAGTTGAAACTGGTGTATTATTAAATAATATTAATCTTGATTCGTTATCAGATATCTTATTATTTATCAATCATAAAGATTATTTAAATACAATTATTTACACTGATGCTAACGCTAAACAACTTGTTAATATTCTTGATGTTGCTATTGAAAGTGAAATTGTTAAAGCTGTTGGTATTATTGGATTTGATCTTGCATTAGATTTAGCAAAAGATAAAGGATTAGATATTACATTCTTAAGAGGTAAATTAACTAGTGATGATTTAATTAGTGATTTAGATGTAATTGTTGAAATTGCATTCAATGCTATTGAATTTGGTGCTGTTGAATACGTTGTTACTAAGAATATTAATGATATCGATACTACATATCTTGTTAATATCGTTGCATTATTAGAAGAACTTAACATTCTAAAATGTTCACAACCTGAATGGACTGAACTTGCAGTTTCTAAAATTGCTAAGTTATTAAAACTTGAAGTAGAAGTAGCTGCTGATAAATATAGTTCAATTGATTTTGCTAATGAAAATGTATTACTTCAAGAAGCTATCGCGTTAATTGGTCAAATACTTGAAAATGAAAATATTCATAGTATTGATGAAATTAAACAATTTATTGGTAATAAAGATTACTTAGATATTAATGCTTATAATGATAGAGTAATTGCTAATGCACAAGATTTATTAGTTCTTGCATCTGAAAGTGATATTTTAGGTGTTCATTTAATTGAATTATTTGATTATGCTATATCTCTTGCATCTTCTAAGACTAAGTTTGATTTATCATTTATGGAGGACGTTGTTACAACTAGTGAACTTCAATCTGATATTAGAAAGTTAGTTGAAATTAGTGATTACTTAGTTGAATTTGGTATTGTTGAATTAATTCTTCTTGGTGATGTTGCAATTAATTTAGATCCAATTATTGAAATGGTTCCTTTATTAGAAGAAGTTAATCTTCTTACTAAGACTAATGATTATATTGCAGAAATCGTTTATAATATGATTCTTCCTAAGATTGGTTTAAAATCTGTTGATGTTGAACACTTCGAAGATATCAATTTCGCAAATGAAAATGCTGTATTAGTTAAAGTATTAGAAGAAGCTAAAGTATTATTAGAACTTGAAAACTTTACTACTGTATCTGATGTTGTATCATTTGTTAAGAATAAAGAATACTTATATTCTGATAAATATGAACAAACATTTGCTAGTGATGCAGTTGAATCAATGTTTAGACTTGTTCAATTAGCAGTTTCTAGTGAGCTTGTTCAATTAGAACTTGTTCCATTATTCAATTATGGTGTTTCTAAACTATCTGAAAAAGTTGATGTTTCATTCTTAGAAGACAGTGTTAAAACATCTGAACTAGTAAGTGATGTTGATGTATTAATTAAGATGGCAAGACTTGCTATTGAATTTGGTGCATTAGAATATGTATTTACTAAGAATATTGAAGTTGTTAATCTTGAACCAGTAATTGAAATTGTTGCTTTATTAGAAGAATTAAATATCGCTAAGAACAACGATAGAGAACTTAGTGCATTTGTATTTAACTTTATTTATGATAAACTTGGTATTAATAAAGATGCTAACGAATTAGTTAAAGCAAAACAAGGTCGTTCATCTAAAGTTAAACCTAGTGAATTTGTATATATCAATTATGCAAGTGAAAACTTAATTCTTCAAGATGCTCTTGAAGTAGTTAGCTTGTTACAAGAAGACTTTGGTTTAATTTCATTAAATGATATTATTGAATTTGTTAAGAACAAAGAATATACTAAGATTAGAGAATTTAGTGCTCCAGTTTATACTCATGCATTAGATTTAATTAATGTTGCTACTGTTTCTACATTAGTTCAATATGCACTTCCTACTTTAGCAGACTTTGGTTTAGATAAAGTAAGTGGAAAAGGATATGACTTCACATACCTTTCAGGTGTATTTACTGGTGCTGAACTTGCAAATGATATTAGAGTTATTGCTAAAGAAGCAGTATTCTGGTTAAGAGATAATAACATTTTAACTGCTCTTGATAATAAAGCTATTGAATCTTACTATTTTGATGAATTAGCTGAAACTATTAAAGCATTTAAAGATGTTAATATTCTAAATTATGAACAAGCTACTCTAGTTACTAAACTTACTAATATAATTTATGAAAAAGTGTTCAAGTATGAAGGTAGAATTAATGAAGCTTACTTTGCAGATGTTAATTGGGCTGTTGAATTTGATAATGTTGCTGCATTATTAGTTGAACTTGGTGATATCATTGAAACATTTGGTGTTGAAAATAATTTATTATCACTTTCTGGATTAAACGAATTCAAAGCTAATGCTAAGAATATTGAAATCTATAATGATGAAGAATTATTAAATAACTTTGCAGATGTTCTAGTTGCTCTAAGTAAATCAAGCGCATTATTATCTGAACTTGAATTTGCAGAAGAATACTTAATTTCTAGATTTGCTGCTAAAGGCATTACATTAAATTCAATCTATACTACTAAAGAAGGTCTTGCTGAAGATTTAATTACTTTAAGCGATGCATTATATGTTGTATATCCTTCTAACGTTTTAGGATTTGCTACTGGTAAAGAAGAACTTAACCAAGCATATGTAGTTGAACTTGTTGCTGCTATTGAATCAATTCTTGATATGAACTTATTAGCAGAATCTAAGTCTGACATTCTTGATTTAGTATTCGGTAAACTTGGCATTAATGTTGATAAAACAAATCTTGATGCTATAGTTTGGGAAAATGCTGAAACTGAAGTTGTTGGTGACTTATTACTTGCTGTTAATGATTTAATGGTTGAACTAGAAGTATTAACAATTCAAGATGTTAAAGCTATTAATGTAAAAGAATACTTAACAATTAATTATGAAACTAATGATCAATTAGCTGCTATTAATGCTGTTCTTAATGTTGTATTAGAAAGTAAGTTAGTTGAAGCTTCATTATTTGGTATTTCTGAAAAATACTTAAATAGTGAAAAATTAAGTGGATATGCTGATTTACATGTTATCTATACAGATGCTGCACAAGTTAAAGAAGACTTAGCTAAATTAGTTGCTGTAATTGATGCCGTTATTGAATTAAATGTATGTAGTTTCTTAGTTGAAGGTTCTAACATTCCATATGAAAATAAAGCTGCTATTGAAACTATTATTTATAATGTATTAACATTAAATTACTTAAATAATGAAGGTAGAATTAGTGAACTTGTTTCTAAAGTATCTTCAATCGATACATCAAGCATTAATTTTGATAATATTGATTTAGTAAATGATGCTCAATTATTAATTGATGCATATGAAGAATTATATCCAATCTTAATTTCAGATGAATTCTTCTTGAAGACTAAGAATGATCTTAAATATATTACTAAAGAAGATATTAAGTTCTTAATTAATGAAGAAAACTTACCTTCTGTTAGAGATGCTTTAAATAATATTCTTGATACTACTATCGTATCTGAAACAAATGGTGCTATCTTCTTATTAGTAGCTCCTCTAATTAAGAAAGCTGCTCCTAAATATTATGAAGCTATTGATCCTGAAAGATTAACAGTTGAAGAACTTGGCGAAGATGTAACTGCAATCTTTGACTTAGTTAGAGATGTTCTTGATGCTGATCTTAACAGAATCGGTAAAGGTGAGATTTTCAATGCTGATGTTGAAGAATTAATTTCTAATGTAATTAACACAATTGCAAATCTAAATCTTCTTAATAGTAGATTTGATGATCTTGCATTAGTTATTGCAGATGATCTTGATTCTAAACGTGTTGGCAATTACTACTTTGATAAGTCATTATATAACTTAACTGATGTAATGTATGAATCAGATTTACTTGCATTAATTGATGTTATTGCTGCTGTTTATGATTTATTTGAAGCTGAAAATATTGCTACAATTCAAGATGTAATTGATTTCTTTGGTAATAAAGCTAATGTTATTGAATTATTAGCTAATACTACTCAAGTTAATAATCTTGAAAATATTATTAAATTAGTTACTGAACTTACATTTGTTCAACACAATATTTTACCTGTATATAACGAAGCATTACAAGGTAAATTAGCAAAATTAGTTGGTTCTGAACTTGCAGATGTAACTTGCGTATATGCTACAAGCGAAGAAATGACTAATGACATTACAAGAATTCTTGATGTATTTAGAGATTTAATTGATCTAGGTGTATTTGAAGTATTAGATGGTGCTGAAATTAATTATGATCAAGTTGCTCTTGTTAAGAAACTTCTTGCTGATATTGCTTCAGTTGAATATGTAAATGTTCAAAAACAAAATATTTTAGAATTTGTTGATAGTAAAGTTAAAGCTGATCTATCTAAATTAGATGTTTCATCAATGGATTTAGTTAATGATTTAACTATAATTGGTGAAATGTATGAACAATTAATCCCAGTTCTATTATCTGAATATAATGCATTTACTACTGTATCTGCTTTTAAAGAAGGTACAATTGTTAAATCCGATTTATATGCTCTTATTTATGATTATCAATCAATCTATCCATCAGTTGTAACATTATTTAGTGAAGTTTCTATTGCTCCACAATTAGTTAAATTGGCTGCTGATTCAGCAAGCAATGGATTAACTGGAATTGCTAAACAAATCGTTGAAGTACTTGATGTTGAAAATGCTAGTGATGCAGATATTATTGAAGACCTTGTTGCTAGTGCTACAGTATTAGGCTATGTTAAAGATCTTGACTTATTAAATAAAGTTCTTTACAAAGAAGATATTGCAGTTACTGACAATGAAACAATTGCTGCTCTAGTTGCAAGTGTATTTGAATTAAATATTGTTGATAATAAGTTTGTTGAATTAGTTGAAGTTGTTCTTGAAGAAGTTCTTCATTTAGACTTAACTGATGTTGACTTAAATATTAATAATGTTGATAAAGAACAAGCACTTATTGTTGACTTAGTTAATAATGGTGTAATTGTTATGAATGATTTAGGTGCTCTAAACTTATCAGATGCTAAACCATTAATCCAAGATATTAAGAATGTGTTAACTAGTGGTAATGTTAGTCTAGACGTTTATCTTCTTGTTGATAGTCTTGAATTATTAGTACAATCTGAATTATTTGAACAACTTGCAATTCCTACATATGAACAAAAAGTTTATCCTAAATTTACTGGTACTCTTGCTATTGCTGGAGATCTTCGTGATTATTCACAAGAACAATTTGCAGAAGATTTAGATTTAATTACTGAAATGATTAATGATTTCAAAGTTTCTGGTCTTGATGATTTAATCTTTAAGGGTGTTACTCCTGAAAAAACTTGCATCCCATACTTAGAAAGAATTATTAGAAATCTATGTATGTTAAATATTGTTGAAGTTAAGAAAGCTGATGTTCCTACTTGTCTTCAAGATGTATTAGATAAGCAAGGTTTAACTTCAGTTATTAGAGAATACGTTGAAGACTTTGACTTAACTAAGTATGACTTATCATCTATTAGTTTCAAATCTGATGCTGATATTTATGCTTCTATGGCTCAACAAATTTATATCATTCTTGAAACTGTAATTAAGGAAGGATTTGATGCTCCATTCTTCGGTAAACATGATGCTATGGTTGCTCTTGTTGAAATTTATGAAATTTCTCTAGATACAACTTTAGTTAAAGTAGTTGCTGATAAAGTATTAAGTGTTGCTAGTGAAGTTGCTGGTGCATTTGATTTAACAGTAAATGAAAATGATGAAGAAGTTCTTATCAATATTGCTAACTTCTTATATGGTTTAGTTGATTTAGGTGTAGTTGGTGCTGATGCTATTGATTTCACTGATAAAGATACTATTGATGTAATGATTCAATCTGTTTATAACATCGTTACAATTCCTGAAGAAATTAAAGTATGGGTTACTAAAGTTGCTTCAAGATTATATGCTTATGGTGTTGTACCATTTGATTGGAACATTGTAACATTTGCTAATGAATTAACAGTAGTTAATAATTTAGTTTCACAAATTGTTTCATTCAATCATGAAATTAACGCTGCTGCATTTGTTAATCCAGCTGTTCAAGCTGATATTAATGAAATGATTTATACAATTAGTGATTCTTCATTTGTTGAACAATTATTCTTCCCATTCGTTGAGGGTACATTTAAAGCATTAACATTATCATATACTGATGGTGAAATGGTTTACGATGCTACACTAGATGATGTATTAGAATATTCACTTCCTAACTTCTGGAAATTAGTTAATGCTGCTTATGAAATTACTGAATTTAAGTATGGTTTATCTGCTAATCTAATTCTTGATAACTTAGGTTCTGTTAGAGCAATCGTTGAAGTATTAGGTACTGATATTATGATTAAAGATAATCTTGCTAAGATTATTGCAACAGGTATTGGTGTATTTACTGATTATGACCTATCTGATGAAGAATATGCTGAATTACTTGCTATTGATTTCGAAAATGAAGTTGTATACTCAAATGCGTTCTTTGCTGCATTAGAAGATACTTATAACAATTATCCATTCTCATTAGACAAAGCTATGTTAAAAGATGCTAACGTTGTTAAAGGATTAGCTGATGCTATTGAAGAAATTTTACCAAGTGAAACAGTTAAAGTATTCGGAAGACTTGTAATTAATATTGTTAATAATAACTTAATTGTTAATATACTTCCTGAGGTTTCTACTATTGTTAATGATCGTCTATTTGATGATAATTATACAGATGAATTAATCGTTGATGATTTACATATGATTGTTGAAATCTTAAGAAATGCTGCTGATTCTGGTATTCTAACTAATAGAACAGACTTTGCAAGTTGGAACTTCACAGCTATTAGAAATATCGTTACTCTATGCTTCGATACTAACTTAGCTGATGGTTGTGCAAATGAACTTGCTGAAGCTTGTATTAGTGTTATTCCTGTTATTAATGAATATTATGACTCAACAGTTGTAATTAATAATTGGGAAGATGAAGTTAATGCAATCGTTGATGCTCTTGAAGAATTAGTTAACCACGGTTTAGATTCTATTTCTGATCCATTTGATGACAGAATTACTGGTGAATTAATGTATATATTAACTCAATCTGAAATTATTACAAATGGTATGGTAACTGAAGTTAATAAGGGTCTAAAAGATCATAATTTAAGTGATTATGAAATTACAGCTGATGATATTAAAGCTGTTCAAACTGCTGAAAAGTGGGATAAAGAACTAGTTGCATTAAGAAATATTGAATCTGTTGGTATCTTAAATTCTAAAGATTCATTAACAGATGAAGATAGAGAAAATATTATTAATGCAGTTAAGTCGATTAAAGGTACTATTTTATGTGATAAAGTATTATCTGAATCTGCTGAAACATTAGTTCCTAAACTACCAGTTATTAAGAACTATCCTGAAGCTCTTACAGATATTTCTGGTGATGAATGGTCAGTTGAATTACATATCATTATCGATGCATTAGATGTATTACCTATCGATATTGCTACAGTAGAAAATCCAATCGAAACATTAACTGGTGAAATGATGGTAGCTTCATTAAAATCTAAGATTTTAACTACCGCAATCACAAGTGAATTTAACCATCAATTAGTTAATTTAGATTTACCATTTACAGTTGCTGAAAGTGATTTAACATCAATTCAAACTGCTGCTGAATGGGATACTGAACTTGACACAATTCTTGAAATTAAGGATGTATTAGATAACTATGAAAACGGTACTGTAACTCTTCCTCAAGTAGTTACTCTATACAATAAAGTAGTTGCTGAAACAGTTCTTGCTGAAAAGATTTTAGTTAAGGCATTAGATGATAGAGGTATTACTCTTGCATAAGTAAAAAAATTAGAAGCATTCATATTATATGAGTGCTTCTTTTTTTCGTTTTAAAAGATTAATGCCTACTATTTGACAAAACAGTAATATTTTGATATAATATATACGTAAAATAAACTTACTATGGTTTGACGTGAAAATCATGGCGGAAGGAGAGTAAAGCATGAAAAAAGGAATTCATCCTCAATATAACAAAGTAACTGTTGTTTGCGTATCATGTGGTAATACATTTGAATCAGGATCAACTAATAAGGAAGTACGTGTTGATACATGTTCTAAATGTCATCCATTCTATACTGGTGAACAAAAGTTTGCTCAAGCTGCTGGACGTGTTGACCGTTTCAACAAACGTGTTGCTGCTGCTCAAGCTAAAAAAGAAGGTAAATAATAAATTAAGACTTAAAAGAAATTTTAAGTCTTTTTTTTCGTTTGATTAAATTAATTAATTATGCTATACTAAAATAAAGGAAAAGAGTATTATGTTAATAAATGCATTTAATATATCAATTAAATATTTAGATAAAGTACTATTTAAAGATGCTTCATTCGTTATTAATGATACTGATAAAATAGGGCTACTTGGAATTAATGGTGCAGGAAAGAGCACTCTTATTAAAGCTATACTAGGTGAGGCTGAACTTGATAGTGGTATTATTTCAAGGAAAAAAGATTTAAAAATTGGATATCTTCCTCAAGAATCTAACTTTAATGAACTTGATACTATATTTGAATCGTTTAATAAATGTGTTAAAGTAGAAGAATTTGTTGCAAAATCAATGCTATCTAAAATGGGGCTTGGTGATTATAATCGTATAGTATCTACTTTATCAGGTGGTGAGAAGAAACGACTTGGTCTAGCAATTGCTTTATGTGAAGATGTTGATTTACTAATATTAGATGAACCAACAAACCATTTAGATATATGGATGATTAATTGGCTAGAAAAATTCTTAATTAAATATAACAGGGGATTACTACTTGTTACCCATGATAGATACTTTTTAGAACGCGTTACTTCTAAAACAATGGAAATTGAACATGGTAATATATATTTATATGACGCTAATTATTCTAAGTTCTTAGATTTAAAAGCAGAACGACTTTTAGAAAAAGAAGCTTATGAAAGAAAATTATCTGCATTATTTAAAAAAGAAGCTGCTTGGGCAGCAATGAATCCTCAAGCAAGATCTACTAAAAGTACAGAACGTCTTGCAAGATTTAAAAAACTAGAAGAAGAAACTCGTGCTATTCATGCAGAACTTGTATCAAGTAAAGAACTAGAATTAACTAGTTTGAAAACTAGAATGGGAAAAACAACTATTGATATAGAAAATATTTCTAAGAGCATTAAAGGTGAAACTTTATTTAAAAACTTCTCTTATAATGTTAAAAAATTTGATAGACTTGGAATTGTCGGAGAAAATGGTGCAGGTAAAACTACGCTCTTTAAATCAATTCTGGGGCTAATTCCGGTTGATTTTGGAACGATTACAATAGGTAAGACAATTAATATAGGGTACTTTGCCCAAGAAATGCCTGATTTTAATAAAAACATCAAAATGATTGATTATTTAAAATCTTTTGGTGAATATGTAGAAACTACTAATGGAAAATTATCTGCTTCTCAAATGTTAGAAAATTACCTATTTCCACCTTCTATTCAACAACAACAACTATCAAGACTTTCTGGTGGAGAAAAAAGAAGATTACAACTATTAACAGTTCTAATGAAAAACCCTAATGTTTTATTCTTAGATGAACCTACAAATGATTTAGATGTATATACTTTAGAAATATTAGAAAATTATTTAGAATCATTTATGGGGGCTGTGATTGTAGTTAGTCATGATAGATATTTCTTAGATAAAGTAGCTGACCATTTATTGGTACTTGAAAATAATGAAATAAAAGAGTATAATGGTATTGTAAGTGATTATATATCACAAAACCCTAAAGTTTCTATTGAAAAGGAAAAAACAAAAAAAGAAGTTTTAAATATCCCTAGATTTACTTCTCAAGAGAAAAAAGAATTTGATAATATAGAAAGTGTTATTGAAGAAATTGAAAATAAAATAAAAGTATTAAAAGAAGAACAAATAATTTATTCAACAGATTATCAAAAATTAATAGAACTAAATGAACAAATAGAAAAGTTAGAAATACTTCTTTTAGAAAAGTTAGAACGCTGGGAATATTTAAATAATATAAATGAACAAATAATAGAATACAGAAATAATAAATACAAATAAAGGAAAGATATTATGGAAAAATATGTAAATGAATTACTGAACTTTATTGAAAGTTCTCCATCTGTTTATCACAATATTCATCTAATAAAAGCTATTTTAAAGAATTTTAAATTTATTGAATTAAGTGAAGATAAAAAATGGGATTTAATTCCTAATCAGTCTTATTATGTTGTACGTGGTGGTGCATCTATTATTACTTTTAAAGTTCCAGAGGTACAAAATGGTTTTCATATTGTTGCAAGTCACAATGATTCACCTAGTTTTAAAATTAAACCAAATGGTGAAATAAGCTCTGGAAGTTTTAAAAAGTTAAACACCGAACCTTATGGTGGAATGTTAATTAACACATGGTTTGATAGACCACTTGGTATTGCGGGGAGAGTATTTGTAAAAACTCTTGATGGAGTAGACATGCGCCTTGTAAATTTATCAGGACATAATATTGTAATACCTAGTCTTGCCGCTCATTTAAAAGGTGGAAATTTAGACTTAAATTTTCAAAATGATTTACTACCTGTTGTAGGGCTTACTGATGAATATAATACATTTATGAATCAATTAAAAAAATGTTCAGTGTTTTCTGATGATGAAGAAATCTTATCACATGATTTATTCTTATATAATAAGGAAAAAGGATGTGTAGCTGGACTTAATAATGAACTTATTATATCTCCGAAACTTGATGATTTAGAATGTGTATTTTCATCTCTTGAAGCTTTTTTAGAAGCAAAACCAAAGTCAAACATTTCTGTTTGTGCAATATTTGACAATGAAGAAGTTGGAAGTGGATCAAATCACGGTGCTGCATCTACTTTCTTAACTGATGTTTTAGAACGAATTTGTAATAGTCTTAACATAGATAAATATGTTGCTTATGCAAATTCAATGTTAGTATCTGCTGATAACGCACATGCAGTTCATCCAGCACATCCTGAAAAAAGTGATCCAACAAATAATGTTCATATGAATAAAGGTGTAGTAATAAAATATCATTCTGCATTTAGTTATACAACAGAAGGAGTATCTGCAAGTATCTTTAAAGCAATCTGTGATAAAGCAGGAGTTAAATATCAAGACTATACTAATAGAAGTGATTTAAGAGGAGGATCTACACTAGGAAGAATCCAATTAGAAAAGTTGTCTATTAAAGCACTAGATGTTGGCCTTGCACAACTTGCAATGCATTCATCAAATGAAATAGCAGGTGCAAAAGATATTAAAGAAATGGTTCTTGCGTTGAAAGAATTCTATCAATCTAATATTGAAATAAATAATACAACATTTATAATTAAATAAAAAGAAATGAGAAAGGATAAAAAAATGAAAAACTTAAAATTTTTAGGTATTTTAATGTTGATTCTAATACTATCTTTAACTGCATGTAAAAAGAAACATGAACATGCATATGTTGGAGGTAAGTGCGAATGTGGAGAAGTTGATCCTAACTATGTTCCACCTCATGTTCATGAATACGAGTCTGAAGTTATTAATCCAACATGTACAGAAGATGGGTATACAGAACATACATGTACTTGTGGCGAATCATATAAAGACTCAGAAGTAGAAGCTTTAGGTCATTCATATGGTGAATGGAATGTAATAAAAGAAGCAACAGAAGAAGAAACTGGTCAAAAAGAAAGAGTTTGTTCTTGTGGTGAAAAAGAAATAGAAATTTTGCCAAAATTAGAACATGTTCATAACTTTGTAGAAGGTAAATGTGAATGTGGAGAAGTTGATCCTAACTATGTTGCACCTGTTGAAGGTACACCACTTGAAGAAATCGATGCTTGGATTAAAGCTAGCTATACAGATAACCTATTAATTGATAAAGGCGTTGATGTACTTCCTACAACTTATTTAGATAAAGATGTAACAATTACTTGGGTATCATCTCATCCAAATCGTGTTGATAATACAGGTAAAATTGTAGTACGTGATACTAAGAAAATTACTGAAGTAACACTAACATATACAATTACTAATGAAGCTTTAGAATCAATGACGGGTAGTTTAGTCTTTAAACTATATCCTCGTTCATTTGATTATATGAAGAGTCAATTTGAAGGTCAATTTCCTGATCGTTTACAAGAAGATATGTCTGATTATTTAGAAACTGAATTTAATAAATATTTTACAATTACTTGGTCATCATCTGATGAAAGTGTATTTACAAATGAAGGTTATTATATTAAACCATTAGCAGACACTCCTGTTACAATATCATATAGAATTGAAGTAGATGAAAACCATTATGTAGAAGATTTTTTTGAAATGATTGTTTTAGGTGCAAGTGACGAAGAAAAACTTGATATTGTTTCAAGTTGGCTACAAACTGAAATTATTCCTGATTTAAATATCACTTCTGATTTAACTTTACCTACATCTCATCCAGAGCAAGGAACAGAAATTGTATGGACAACTAGCAATGAAAGAGTTGTAAGCCTTGATGGTAAAGTAACGCAATACGTATTTGACCGTTATATTGATTTAAAAGCATTTGTTTATTCTGGTGATATGATTAAAGATGTAACATTCTGGTTAAAAGTAAAAGCACTTGATACTTCAAAAATGAGTGAAGAACAAGTTTTAGAAAACTTTTTAAGTGCAATTGCGGAAGAAGAACTAAAACGTGTAACATTCGATGAATATAATAATATTTCTCAAACATTCAATTCTCTATTCTTCTTTGATAATAAATGGGAAGACAGAATTGAATACTTAATTCCGCTAGGAGCTGCAAACCGTACTGGTAAAAAACTTGCAAGTGTTGAATTTATTGTATGTCATGATACTGCAAATAATAATGCAGGGGCACTTGGTCATGCAGGATATGTAACGGGTTCAGCAGCTGGTTCTACAAGTTGGCACTACAGTTGTGGTAGTGATGGTATTTACCATCATATTCCAAATGATGAAGTAGCACATCATGCAGGTGATGGAACTTCAAAAGGATACAAACTACTAGATTCAGGTATTAAAGCAACAGTAGAACGTCCAAACCTTACACTTGATTCTGAAGGTTATTTCTGCTTTAACGGTGTAAGAAGTAACTTAAAGAAACCTAGTGATGCTCCTGCAAATGCAAACATTACACAAAGTGGATTATATTATGAAATTGGTTCTAATGGAAATTACTGGTTAAATGATAACTGGTGGAGTTCAAGTTTTAAATACATTGGTAACCGTGGTGGTAACCTAAACTCAATTGGTATTGAAAGTATGGTTGATGCAGGAAGTGATTATATGAAAACATATCGTATTTTTGCAGACTTAGTTGCTCACTTACTTATTGAAAATAACTTAGATGTTCTTCGTGTAATGCAACATAATAATATTTCTGGTAAAGATTGTCCTGCTGCAATCAGGGATCAAGGTTACTGGCAACACTTTAGAGATTTAATTTCATTAGAAAAATTCGGTATGGAAAACTTTGAAGGATTAACATTCGAATGGAAGAGTGGAAGTGATATTCTTTCTGATGATGGTTATATCGCAAAAAAATTAAATGGTGCAACTGAAGTTAAATATTCAGTAGTAGTTAAACGTAATGACAATGTAATTATCTCAAAGGAATACACTACTAAACTTATTGATAGTTAAGAACAAAATCCCAGCTATGTTTTAGGCTGGGATTTTACATTTAAAATAAATAAGTTAAAATATGTTTTTTCATTAAAAAAATAGTATAATGTATATTGGTGATAAAATGGAAAAGACAATGGTAATGAAGATATTAGAACAAAAGAAGATTAAATATAATGCTCATTATTATGATCCTGTTAAACTCGATGCAGTATATGTTGCGGAAGTGTTAAATCAAGATAAAGATAGAGTGTTTAAAACACTTGTAACTATTGGTTCTAAATATTATGTATTTATGATTCCATCATATAAAGAACTTGATTTAAAGAAAGCTGCTAGCATGCTTGGTGAAAAGAAAATTGAAATGATTAAACAAAAAGATTTAGAACCTCTTACTGGATATATTCATGGTGGATGTAGTCCAATAGGTATGAAAAAAAGTTTTCCAACTTTTATTGATAAAAGTGTGGAATGTTTTGATACAATTTTCTTTAGTGCAGGTCGAGTTGGAACACAAGTTGAAGTATCACCAATTGATCTTAAAAAAGTTATTAATTATCGAATTTTAGATTTATGTAAGGAGTAAATAAAAATGATTAAACATGTAGTTTGTTTTAAAATTAAAGAAGAATATAAAAATAGAATAGAAGAAGCTAAAGCTACTTTACTTTCAATGAAAGGGAAAGTTCCTACTGCACTTGATATTAAAGTAGGTATTGATTTACTTCATAGTGAAAGAAGTTATGATATTATATTAGAAGTATTAGTTGAATCTATGGAACATCTAGATATATATCAAAAAGATTTATATCATTGTACTGTAGTTAAACCATTGATGCATGAAATTAGATGTGCAAGTGTTGCGGTTGATTTTGAGGTAGAATAATGAAATACCTTATTATTACAGATATACATGGAAGTCCCGTTAATTTAAAGAAGGTATTAGAAAAAGAATCTTTTGATAAATTATTATTGCTTGGTGATATACTTCCTCATGGACCAAGAAACGAGTTACCAATTGGATATAATCCAAAAGAACTATTGAGTATTTTAAATCCATTAAGAAATGAAATTATTTGTGTAAGAGGAAACTGTGATGCCGAAGTTGATGATATGGTATTAGAGTTTCCAATAATGAGTATTGCTTGTATTGAGTATAATGGTAAAAATATTTATTTAACACATGGACATAAGTTTAATACTAAGAGTTTATTAAATGTAGAAAATAGTGTTATTTTATATGGACATACTCATATAACTTCTATTGAAAAAGTAGATTCTAATATATATGTTAATATTGGATCTATTACTTTACCTAAAGATGGTGTTGCGTGCTATGCAACATTAGAGAATAATGTGTTAGAAATAAAAAATATTGAAGGAGTTACTTTTAGAAACGTTAATCTTTAAGAGGTGATTAATATGTCGTTACTTTTATATGAAAAACATTTTACATTAACAAATGGAATGTTTGATGAATACTATGGAATTAAACCTTATGCACTACTTGACATTTTTCAACGAATAGCGGGTGATCATGCTGATATACTTGGGTGTGGAACAGTGTTTTGTAATAAAAACAATTATGCTTGGATAATTGTACGTCAAGAAGTTTATATTTATAATAATCCAACACCTATGGAAACGGTAGTTGTTAAAACATTTCCACATACTCCAAGTAGAGTAGAATGTAAAAGAGAATATGAAATATCTTCAATAAATGGTACTTTATATGCAAAAGGTTGTGCTTCATGGGTATTAGTAGATTTAAGTACTTTTAAGATGTTGAAGTCTGACAATATATATCCTTTAGGTGAGTTTATAGAGTCTACTTTATTTAAAGATAAATTAATTAAACCTATGAATGTAGTAAGCGATGAAAATTATTTGTGTGATTATACAGTTGTAAAATCAGATATTGATATATATCACCATATGAATAACGCAAAATATGCAGAATTATTATTTGATTATTGTGATTATAAAGCTGTTGAAATAGGACATTTTGCGATTAACTATATTAATCAAATTAAACAAAATATGGTCATGAAAATCTATAAATATGAAGAAGACTTAAAAACATATATTACGGGTACATGCGACGGTGTAATAATTTTTACATCAGTTGTTGATAAAAAATAAATATTATATATAAGGAAGAAATAAGTATGGAATTACAAAATTTAAATAATTTATTTTCAATTTTTGGTTCATTTCTAGTTTTTGATGATGATGTTATGCCAAGAATAAATAGTATATATAGTGATTGTAATATTTCAATCAATCAAGAACCAAATAATCCACAAAATAAATCTGGAAAAGTCATGAAGGTAGTTAATCCTAAAGAACATTATTCTATTATTCTAAGACCTAATAGAATTGATATTCAATTACCTGGTGTAAAAGAAGAACAAATGATTGAATTATTAAAACGTGTTCAAGCTGTTTTTAAACAATTGTCTGATATTTTAGAAAATCCAGTTGGCAATAGACTTGCATATGTTACCAGTTACTTTACTTTTGATGATGATTCAGATAAGATGAATTATCTTGCCAATAAAGTGGGATTTATGCCACGTAATACAAAAACTACAGAACTAGCTTTTAGAATAAATACCCCTGAAGTAGTACAAGGTGAAGATGTAAATGTTGTTACAAATATTAATAACGTTTTAATTGGAAACAATGCTCAACCAGAAATTGGTAAAAGAAGGTCTCTAATGGTTACTTATGATATTAATACACTTCATAATAACTTAGATAACCGTTTTGATTTTAACCTAGTATTACCTTATTTTGATGAAATGGTTAATATTGCGGTTGATCATATTAATAATTTTAAAAATATTTAAGCTTAGGATGTAATTTAATATGTACGCAGAAAAAGCTTTAGAATTATTTGAACAAGGGCTTAATTGTTCACAATCAGTAGTAGTAGCGTTTAAAGATTTAATTAATATTGATGAAAAAGAGTTGTTAAAATTATCCCTACCTCTTGGTGGTGGTCTTGCAAGACTACGCCTTACTTGTGGTGCTGCAAGTGGACTTGCTATTGTAATGGGGTTATTACTTGATAGTAGTGATAAATCATATGTTTATGAAACTACAAGATGTTTACTTGAAAAAGTAGAAAAAGTAAATGGTTCTTTAATTTGTAAAGAACTTCTTGAAAGTAAAAATATTATTGCTCAAATTGGTGGAAAACCAGAAGAAAGAACTAAAGAATATTATGATAATAGGCCTTGTAGTATAATTGTTTATAATACTGCAAAAATATTAGAAGATTATTTAATTGAACAAAAAATAATAAAGCATTCTTCTTGAAAAATAGCTAAATAAGTAATATAATATCTTTGTTAGCATTTGCTAACAAAGAAAAGAGGTGTAAGTATGAATTTACTAAATGCTACTCCTGGAGTAGAATACATTATCAAAAGTATCGAAACAGATGATGAAGAATTAGATTCATTCTTATTTACTTTAGGATGTTATAGTGGTGAACCTATTACAGTAATACAGCACATAAAAGGTGGTTGTGTTGTTGTAATAAAAGATGCAAGATATAATATTGATAAAGAACTTGCACAAGCTATTATTATTTAAAAAATTAAGTAAAGCCTAATATCAGGTTTTCTTTTTTGGAACGTATGTTAGCAGCTGCTAACAAAGAAAGAGAGGAATTTTTATATGAGAATTGCACTTGCTGGAAATCCCAATAGTGGAAAAACAACAATGTACAATGCACTTACTGGCCGTAATGAAAAAGTAGGTAACTGGGCTGGTGTAACTGTAGAAAAGAAAGAACATCAAATAAAAAAAGGATATTACAAAGGAAAAGAAGAAATCATTATTGTTGATTTACCTGGCGCATACTCAATGAGCCCTTTCACGTCAGAAGAAAGTGTTACAAGTAAATATGTAAAAGAACAATCCCCAGATGTAATTATTAATATAGTTGACGCAACAAATCTTAGTCGTAGCCTATTTTTTACAACACAACTTTTAGAACTTGGTATTCCAGTTGTTGTTGCACTTAATAAAAGTGATTTAAATGATAAAAAACATAATGAAGTAGACGCAAAGAAATTACAAGAACTACTTGGATGTCCAGTAGTTGAAACTGTATCTACATCTAAAAAAGGTTTAAGAACTTTAATTGAAGAAGCAATAAAATTAATAGGTGCTAAACAAACCGCTCCTTATGTTGAAAGTAATGTAGATTTATCAGATAAAGAAAGTGTTGAACTTGCTGATAGAAAAAGATTTGAATTTGTTAATAATATTGTACAAACTGTAGAAACAAGAAAAACATTTACAAAAGAAAATAACGTTCAAGATAAGATTGATAAAGTATTAACTAATAAATGGTTAGGAATACCTATTTTTGCGGTTGTAATGTTTTTAGTATTCTGGATTTCACAAGTAGGTCCAGGTGCTTGGATTGCAGAAGGTGTGGAAATCGGTGGAAAAGAAATTCCAGGTCTTGTAGGACTTTTAGAAATGTTCCAAGGTCTTGTTGCTGGTTGGTTAGAAAATGCTCATCCAGTAATTTCAGCTATTATTGTTGATGGTATTATTGGTGGTGTTGCTGCTGTTGTTGGATTCTTACCACTTGTAATGGTAATGTATTTCTTAATTGCTCTTTTAGAAGATTGTGGATATATGGCAAGAGTATCTGTTGTACTTGACCCAATCTTTAAAAAAGTAGGACTTTCTGGAAAAAGTGTTATTCCATTTGTTATTGGTACAGGATGTGCAATTCCTGGGGTAATGGCTTGTAGAACAATTAGAAATGAAAGAGAACGTCGTGCTACTGCAATTTTAGCTCCATTTATGCCATGTGGCGCAAAACTACCAGTTATTTCATTATTTACTGGTGCCTTCTTCTTTAACTCACAGTGGGTAGCTCCAATTATGTATTTTATTGGAATTGTAATCATTTTTGTTGGTGCACTACTTATTAATTTACTTACTGGTTATCGAAAGAAAAAATCATTCTTTATTATAGAACTTCCTGAATATAAAGGACCAAGTCTAAAACGTGCTTTTGGTTCAATGTGTCAAAGAGGTTGGAGTTATATTGTTAAAGCAGGAACAATTATTTTAGTATGTAACTTCGTTGTTCAATTAATGCTAACATTTACATTTAAATTCACAATTATCGATTATGATGGAATCACAGAAAGTGGTACATCAGCTATTACTGAAGAGTACTTAAACTTATATGCGCACAAAGATTCAAGTGGAAATTACTATATGCTTGATGAAAATGAAGAATTAGTTGTTATTGAATCAGAAGATGATTTAGGAAATGCAATTTCATATGTTGGTGATGTTGTTTATACAGTGAATGATCATCCTGCATTACAAAAAGATTGGGATAAGGTAAGTAATGAGTTACAAGCTGCTGCAGAAACTTCAATTTTAGCTAATATTGCAAAACCATTTGCATATATATTTGCTCCGATTACTGGTAATGAAAAATCATGGCAACTTGCTGCAGCTGCAATTACAGGCTTTATTGCAAAAGAAAACGTTGTAGGTACACTTGCAGTATGTTATGGTACACCAAATAAAATAAATGCTGACTTCGAACTTATTGGTAATGGTTCTGAAACATTGTCTTCAGTAATGGGAATCAGTGCTGTTATTGCTCTTGCATATTTAATGTTTAACTTATTTACTCCACCATGCTTTGCTGCAATCGGTGCTATGAATTCAGAAATCAAGAGCAAAAAATGGTTATGGGGTGGAATTGGATTCCAATTTGGAATGGGTTATTCAATTGCATTCTTAGTAGCATTCTTTGGTAATATTTTTACTAAATCTAACTTTGGTTCAATTTGGATGCCGATTTTAGGTTGGGCAATTACAATTCTTTTTGCAGGAATGTTAACATTCTTAATTATCAAAAGAGAAAAAGAAGATAAATTAATAAATTAATAACATTAAGGAGGGATACTATGAAACCGATAGATTTAATTATTATTGCAGTTATTGTTTTAATTATTGGTGCTGCAGTTCTTTATATAATTAAAGCTAAGAAAAGTGGACAAAAATGTGTAGGATGTCCATATAGTAAAACTTGTGGTAAGTCCTCTAAAAACTGTTCATGTCAAAAAGATCAAGACTAAGGTTAATCCTTAGTCTTTTTTTAATATATAAGTTGAAAAAAATAAGTTAGTATGATAAATTATATGTAGGTGATAATTATGAAATATCGTGAATCAGAAGAAATGTATTTAGAAACAATTTTATTATTAAAAGAAAAACTACCAGTAATTAGATCGATTGATATTGCTAATGAATTAAATTATTCTCGTGCAAGTGTATCAAGAGCAGTAAATTTATTAAAAGAAAAAGGATATATTACAATTGAAAATGCTATAATTGAATTTACTCCTAAAGGGTTTACTGTAGCACATGAAATTTATGAACGTCACGAAACTATTACAAAAGTACTTGCTAAAATAGGAGTTCCACTTGATACTGCAGAAGATAATGCTTGTAGAATAGAACACGTAATAACTCCTGAATTACTAGAATATTTTAAAAAATTTATAGATGAATAAAAAACAGCAGATATTATATTTGCTGTTTTAATTTTTATAAAAGAATCATACAATTAATAATGGTGATAAAATGAAAAATAAAATATTAGAACTATCAAAATATATTGGAAATACTAAAATAATAAAAGCTAATAATTTAATAAAAAAATATAATCTAAAAAGTAATCTTTATCTAAAGATAGAATCATCTAACTATAGTGGTTCAATAAAAGATAGACTTGTTTACTATATTATTAAAGATGCTATCGAAAAAGATATTATTAATAAAAATACAATTATTCTTGAAGCAACATCTGGTAATACTGGTATAAGCATTGCTGCAATATCTAATTATCTTGGAATTAAATGTATAATTGTAATGCCAGAAACTGTAAGTATAGAAAGAATAAAAATATTAGAAAAATACGATGCAGAAGTTATATTAACACCTAGTGAAGAAGGCATGAGTGGGTGTATAAGTAAGGTAGAAGAATTAAAAAAAATATATGATAATCATTTTACTTTAGATCAATTTAATAATCCTTTAGGAGTTTTAGCACATTATTATACAACAGGTAAAGAGATATATAATGATTTAAAAACGCTAGATATATTTGTATGTGGCATTGGAACGGGAACTACATTTACGGGGTGTTGTAAATATTTGAAAGAAAAGAATAAAGATATATATTGTGTAGGAGTTGAACCATTTGAATCAAATGTATTAAAAGGTAATAACAAAAGCTCTCATCTAATAGAAGGGATTGGGGCAGGGTTTATCCCGAAAGTATTAGATGTTTCTTTGTTAGATGAAGTTATTGATATAAAAAGTCTTGATGCATATAAATATACAAATATATTATATAAAGAAGAAAATTTAAAATGTGGAATATCAAGTGGGGCAGCACTTTTTGCTGGAATTAATTTATGTAAGAAATATACTGATAAAAATATATTAGTAATTCTTCCAGATGATGGTAATAGATATATATCAAAGGGGGTATTTGATGAAGGATTTAAAATTAATTGAAACTAAATTAAATGAAATAGATAATAAGTATGTGGATTTAACAAATATAAATAAAAATAATATAATCGAGTTTATAAATGAATTAAAAGCACTTTTATTTCCTAAAGTATTAAAAAGAAATCTATCAATAAAAAGACTATATATAGAACTTTATGAAATATTAAATGGAATTGGTGTAGAAGAAGTTGAAAGTATAACAAATCATTTCTTTGATAATATTATTGATATAAAAAGTATATTAATAAAAGATGTGTTAACTTTTGTTGAAAAAGATCCTGCTTGTAAAAATAGTAGTGAAGTAGTGTTTTCTTATAATAGTTTTCATGCAATATTTATATATCGTGTTGCACATTTATTAAACGAATTAAATATAGAAGTATTACCAAGATTTTTAACAGAATATGCTCATTCTATAACGGGAATAGATATTCATCCTGGATGCAGTATTGGAGAAAACTTCTTTATTGACCATGGAACTGGTATTGTAATAGGAGAAACAACAATTATAGGAGATAATGTATCTTTATATCAAGGAGTAACTCTTGGTGCAAAATCATTAAAAGATGCACCTTTATTAAGAGGAAAGAAACGTCATCCAACAATTTCTAATAATGTAGTAATTTATGCTAACACCACTATTCTTGGTGGAGATACAATAATTAAAGAAAATAGTGTAATCCCAGGTAATTCATTTATAACTAAAAGTAATTAAATAAGAAAAGTGTATTTTATGAAGGTGTAAATTTAAGGAAAAGTGTAAAAAATAAGAAAATTAAATTAAATTTAGTATAATAATTGTATATATAATGAATAGAGGAATTATAAAATGAAATTTAGACCATTTAATCATACAGTAAGTATATTAGCATTTAAAAAAGAAAAAGAAATTTATGCAGCAACATATGCATGGTTTTCTCAAGTAGGAGAAAGCGAAGTAGTAGGCCTTCTTGGTGATCAAAGTGTTACTACACATAATTTAAAAATAGGCGATTTTTGTGGTATTTCTGTATGTTCTAAAGAACAAAAAGATGTAGCTTTATATATTGGAGATACACATTCTAATGAAGTAGATAAACTTTTAGGACTTCCTTATTTTGTTGATTCAACAGGAGCAATTACTTTAAAAGGATCTAAGTGTACCATGATTGCAGAAGTTGTGGATATTATTCATTTAAAAGGTATTGAAGCAGATTCTTTAGTATATTTTAAAATTCATGAATATCATGAAAATGAAAAACTTGAACATTTATTAATGAGTGATATTAGATAAAAACAACCTTAAGGGTTGTTTTTTCTTTTGATAATGATGTGTAATTATGTTTTATTATCTATATCGTTAAAACGAGGAGGATAAAGATAAAAAAAATAATTTATCATGGATCTAAAGAAATAATTAAGAAACTAAAAAAAGAAAAAGGTAAAATTAACAATGATTATGGACAAGGTTTTTATTTTACTTTTGATATTGACCTTGCTATTACACTTGGAGTAAGTGTGGATGATTAATTAGAATTGCCGACTTAAATTTAAAACTATTATAAAACATATAAAAAAATTGTTACATATTTCTATTTATTTGAGAAAAATGAAATAATATGTTATACTATTAAAAAATGAGGAGATTTTTTATATGGTAGGATACTGGATAGAAACTGTTATTTTTATGGTTGCATCGATAGGTGCATTATTACTTGGATTTGAATTGTTAAGTTCCAATATTACAAAACTATGTCATTCTGGGTTAAAGAAATTATTTAACAAGACACAAAATAAAGCAATTATTGGTGTTGGTATTGGTGCTATTGCAACAGCTATTATGCAATCATCTGGTGCTACAACAGTAATGGTAGTAGGTTTTGTTAATACAGGACTTATTAATCTTGCGCAAGCTACAGCTTTAATTATGGGTGCTAATATTGGTACAACTATTACAGCACAACTTGCAGCTTTAAGTTCATTTGATTTTGGTGCCTATGCAATTTTAACTGCAGGTGTTGGTGCATTTGTAACTATGCTTGGCAAAAAAGATAAAACTAAAACAATTGGTAATGCATTAACAGGTTTTGGTATCCTATTCCTAGGCTTAGAATGTATGAGTCTTGCGATTAAAAATCCTGATAATGCTGGTAATTTAGTTGTATATGATACAATTAAATCTATATTACAAAATGTTAATGGAACTGGTGCTTGGATTATTTTATTCTTACTTGGTATTGTACTTACTGCCGCAGTTCAATCATCATCATTAATTACTACTATTATTATTCAACTTGTAGGTGCTGGTATTTATATTGGTGCAGGTGATGATGCTACTTGTCTTACTAATAACGTTTTATTCTTAATATTAGGTTCTAATATTGGTTCTTGTGTAACTGCGCTTATTTCTTCAATGGGAGCAGGAACAAACGCAAAACGTGCTAGTATAATTCATTTATTATTTAATTCCTTTGGGGCAATTGTATTTGCGGTATTATTACTATTATGGCCTAACTTTATGGAAGTTACATTTGTTAAGTGGTTTAAAGGTGAATCGACTCAAATTGCGATGTTCCACACATTCTTTAATGTACTTTGTACTTTAATATTCTTACCATTTATTAATGTATTTGTTAAATCTTCTACAGCTCTTGTTCGTGAGAAAGCTACTAAGAAAGAAGAACATCGTTTAGTTTATCTTGATGAACGTATCTTAACTACCCCTTCTATTGCAGTTCATCAAGTAAGAAAAGAACTTGCTCTTATGTATTCTAAATCAGTTAATGCACTTAATGTTGCAGTTGATGCTTTTATGATTAAAGATGAAGAAAAACGAGAAGAAGTAGATGCAGTAATTGAAGAATTAGAAATAACTAATAAATTAATTATTGAATTCATGGTTAAAATTACAAATCAAAATATTGCATTAGAAGATGAATGTACATTATCAAGTTTCCATAGAACTTTGAATGATATCTTACGTATTGCAGAAATTGGTGATAATATTTGTAAATATACTAAATCAATGGTTAAACATGAACTTGAATTCTCATCAAATGTAATGGTTCAACTTGGTTTTATGAAAAACAAAATTAATGATTTATATGCTCAAACAGATGAAATCTTTATGACTAAGAATTTGAAAAAAATGCATATTGCAGATGCTATTGAAGAAGAAATTGACCAAATGAGAAAATACTTAATTGATGATCATTTTGATAGATTAAACAGAGGTGAATGTAAACCACAAAATAGTGGCGTATTTGTTAACTTAGTTAATAACTTAGAACGTGCTGCTGACCATATGATCTATATAGCATACTCTGTAAAGGAAGCTGCTGAACAATTTAAAAATTAACAAATAAGAAGTAGAAAGCGAATAGGTTCGTTATCTACTTCTTATTTTTTCTATGTAGGAAATAATTAATTGTGAAAAATAGAATTTTTATTTAAAAATATATGATAGTATAAAACACTAAAAAAACAAAAAAACGAATGTAATCGCTTACATTTACAAAAAATAAGAAAAAATGTTTAAATAAAAACGTTTTCAGTAAGCAAATAGTTGACTTTTTTGTAGAATGTGGTATACTATTAACATAAAATCTTATTATTAACTTAAGGTAAGATGTTTATAAATAAAATTAAAGGAGAAGAAAACTATGAAATTTGGAAAAAAATTATTATTAGTTGTTGCTGCTTTTCTTGTTTTAGTTGCTGCAGGTTGTGTTGGTCCTCAACCAGAACCAGATAAAGAACCTGACACATATACATATAAGAGCTGGACAACTGCATTAGGATCAAACTGGAACCCACATGCTTGGGAAACTAATGCTGATGATGCTATTTTAAGCTATATCTCAAGTCCTTTTATGACAATGTCAATCAAAGACTCTAAAGAAGGTGTTTACCAATGGGTTTATGAAATGGCTACTGAAGTTGTAGATACAACTAAAGAAAATTATAAAGACTTAGAAAAATATGGATCACAATTACCAGAAGGCGAAACTGCTGCAGATCAAACTGCTGGTTATGTATTTGATATTAAATTAAATCCTGAAGCTAAATGGGAAAATGGTGATAAGATTACTGCTGATGATTATGTAGAATCAATGAAGAGATTACTAGATCCAAAAATGAAGAATTACCGTGCTAACTTATACTATGCTGGTGAATCTGCAATCGCTGGTGCTTTAGAATATTATAACTCTGAATCTCCAATTTATGATCTTGCTATTAATCTAGATACTGAAGAAATTGCTGCTGCTGATCAATATTACATTAATCTAAACGCTGCATGGGCTTTAAGTTCATCTTATTCAATCACTACATTATATGAAATGGGTTATATCTATGATTCACAAGATGATCCTGAAACAGAAGAAGTAGAAGAAACTGCTTATGGTGAAACTTATTATACTGAATTACTTGAACAAAAGAATGCTTATGGTTATGTTCCAGTTACTGAAGAAAACCAAGAAAAAGTTGCTTATGTTATTAATCAATTCTTAGCTGCTTTTGGTGAATCTGCTTATAATGAAGATGGTTCACTTGGTGTTTATTATTGGACACTAGTATACTATGTTAGTGGCATTGGTGAAAAAGTTGAATATGATTCAGTTGGTTTATACAAAGTTGATGATTATACAATCCGTTATGTATTAAAAACTTACCAAGATGTTAACTACTTCTATACTTCACTTACTTCTACTTGGTTAGTAAATATTGAATTATATGATGCTGGTTTAGATACTTCTGGTGAACTTGTAACTACAGATTATGGTACTTCTAAGAGAACTACAATGTCTTATGGTGTTTATAAACTTGATTCATTACAAGAAGGTAAACAAATCGTATTTACTCAAAATGAAGAATGGTATGGATTTGAAAAATTAGAAGATGGTTCTTTATATTCTGAAACTAATTTCTTAGTTGATGGTAAAAAAGTTCAACAATATCAAACTAATAAGATTGTTATTGACGTTATGGATGAAGCTACTGCAAAACAACAATTCTTCGTTGGTGAATTAACAGATTACTCTCCAAATGCTGATGAATTATCAAGCTTTACTTTAAGTGATCAATTATATAAAGTTGATGAAACTTATACAATGAGTTTCTTCTTCAATACAAATCTTGCAATGTTAAAGACTATGGATGAATCAAAAGGTAATACTAACTCTGTTGTTTTATCTAATACTAACTTCCGTAAAGCATTCAGTTTAGCTATTGATAGAGCTGAATTTGTTACTGCTACTGCTGGTTACAAACCTGCTTACTCATTAATGAATGACTTATACTTCTACGATGTATATAATGATCCTACTTCAAAATATAGAGCTACTGATGAAGCAATGCAAGCTGTAGTTAACCTATATGGTGTTAAATATGGTGAAGGTGAAATCTATGCTACATTAGAAGAAGCTTACAAATCAATTTCTGGTTACAACTTAACTGAAGCTAAAGCATTAATGGCTGAAGCATTGAAAGAATTAACTGAAGCTGGTTTATATAAAGCTGGTGAAAATATTCACATCCGTATTGGTTGGGCTAAAGGTGCTTTAACATCTGATGATAATGCACAACTTGCATTAATGAACAAATATATCAACGCTGCTGCTAAAGAAGCTGGATTTGGTGAAATTACATTAGAAGCTATTGGTAATATTAACAATCGTTATGCTGACGTTCCTAAAGGTGAATACGCAATCGGTTATGGTGCATGGGGTGGAGCTGCATTCTATCCATTCAGAAACTTCCAAGTTTATATGGATCCAGATCAATATGACATCAATGAAGCTGCTAACTGGGATCCAACTACTGAGGAATTAACATTAACAGTTAACGGTGAAGAATACACTATGACTTACCAAGCATGGTCTAACTCAATGATGGGTACTGGTCAATTTGCAGCTGCTGATTTCGAAACTAAACTTGCAATTACTGCTCAATTAGAAGAAATTTACTTAAAATTCTATTATAGAATTCCTCTATGTGCAACAACTGTATGTACATTATTATCTTACCAAGTTAAATACTACACTGAAGATTATAATATTATGTACGGTTTCGGTGGTTTAAGACTTATGACTTATAACTACTCAGATGCTGCTTGGGCTGACTTCGTTGAAGAACAAGGCGGAACTCTAACTTATAACTAATATTTAATTGGTTATTCAATAGATTAGATTTTAAAGTAATGCAAGGGGCTTATGCTTTTTGCATTACTTTTACTATGTAATAGTATTACTCTAAAATTACACATAAAAATATTACGATGTAATACTATTACATTGTAAAAAAATAAAATATAATTATAAAAAATTGAAAGGAGTTACATATGTGGAAATACGTTTTGAAAAGAATACTACTAATGTTAGTTACGTTTTTTATCATCTGCACGATATGTTTTGTCCTAATTAGAATTTTACCTAGAGAACTTCCAACTGATAAAGTAAAACAAGAACAAATCTTAGCACGTTGGACAGCGTTAGGTTATTTTGAACCTTTACCTATTCAATTTTGGATATATCTTAAAAACATATTTACAAAATGGGATTTTGGTACTTCATGGTATATTGAATATAATAAACCAGTTACAGAAGTTTTAGGAAAAAGATTATTACCTACTGTTTTAGTTAACTTTTATTCATTAATTGTTTCAATACCACTAGGAATCGCGTTAGGTATTTTTGCTGCTATTAAGAAAAATAAATGGCAAGACCACGTAATTAGTATTGTAGTAATGTTATTTGTTTCGATACCAAGTTATATTTATGCATTCTTAGTACAATATTTTATCTTCTTTAAGTTACGTCTTATAGATACACCAACGTTGTATTCTATTGCGGATGTTGGATTTGATCCTAGTGAAGCGAATGCATGGCAAGCATATTTTACCCCAATGATGTTTAAGAGTATGATAATGCCTATTATTTCATTATCATTTGGTGAAATTGCAGGTCTATGCCGTTTTACAAGAGCAGAATTAACTGAAACTTTAACACAAGATTATATGCTACTTGCTAGAACAAAAGGTTTAACAAAAGGACAAGCAACAAGAAGACATGCACTTAAAAATGCGATGGTTCCAATTTTACCAATGATTATTTCAAGTTTTATTGGAATTTTAGGTGGTTCAATGATTATTGAATCAATATTCTCTATTCCAGGTGTTGGGGGACTTTATATTCAATCTATTCAATTATTTGACTATGATGTATTTATGTTAGATACAATATTCTATGTCCTTATTGGTTTACTTGCTGGTATAGTAGTTGATATTAGTTATGGATTTATTGATCCAAGAATTAGAATGGGAGAAAGATAATATGTCAAATGAAGATATTAAAATTGTAGATATTCCATCTGAGAAATTTGAGTTTGTTAACTCAGGAGATAAAATCCATGATACAAAGTTTGAAACTAAACCAATTGGTTACTTTAAAGATGCGTTAATTCGTTTCTGTAAAAATAAAGCTAGTGTTGCTGCATTTATTATTATTATATTTATCGTATTATTTGCGTTAATAGTTCCTATTACTACTCCTAAATCAAAAGCAACCGTTATGGATACTTATTATAAAAAGAATGGTCCAAGAAATGTTGTTTTAAAAGAATCTTTAGGTATTATGGGTGGGGCTAAAAACTTAGAACAAAATGAACGTGCTTTAATACTAGAAATTGCTAAAGGTGTTGGTGCTGAATTTAATGAAAATACTGATACTATAACAATTGGTGAGGCGATGAATAGTTATTATCAACCAGTAACTAAATATTCATATGGTGGAGAAAACTCATTAGGTGTTAATAGTAAAGCATTTTATAATGTTAAAATAGATACTTATTTAAGTGTTGGTTTTGAATATATTGCTATTGAACAAAGTAAATATCGTGAAATTATAGAATGGGAAAAAGAAACAGGATTAAAAGTTATTTACCCATTAGTTGCTGAAAATGAATATTGTATTGATTCAACTGAAGCTAACTATTGGTATAAAACAACTAGTAAAGGTGTTCCAGTTTCAACAACAAAAGGCAAAGATACACGTCTTGAATTTTCTGAAGATTTAGTTTTAGAAGATAATTATCTTCGTGATAATGATGGTAATCTTGTGTATTATCGTTACTCTGGTGGTGGTGATGCAAACACTGCAATGTATCAAGTAAGGGTTCTTTATTATAATTATTATCGTTATATGTATGGTTTTGAACCAAATTATTTCCTAGGAACTGACAGTCAAGGCTATGACCTTGCATATCGTATGGCTACTGGTATTCGTTTAAGTTTAATTTTAGCTGTTGTTGTATCTGCAATTAACCTTGTGCTTGGTGCTATTATTGGTGCTGTTGAAGGTTATTATGGCGGTTTGACTGACCTAATTATTGAAAGAATTAAAGATGTATTATCTGGTGTACCATTTATTATTCTAGCTACATTATTCCAATTGCACTTAGCTAAACAAGTTGGACCACTTCTTAGTTTAATCTTTGCATTCGTAGTTACAGGTTGGCTTGGTACCTCAGCGCGTGTTAGAACACAATTTTATCGTTTTAAGAATCAAGAATATGTTATGGCTGCAAGAACACTTGGAGCAAAAGATTCAAGAATTATGTGGAAACATATCTTCCCTAATACATTAGGTACACTTATTACTTCTTCAGTACTTGTTATTCCAGGGGTAATTTCTAGTGAAAGTATGTTAAGCTATTTAGGTATTGCAACACTTGGTGATGCAAAAACTACAAGTTTAGGTACATTGTTATCAGAAGCAAGTAAGTTATGGACAGATCACCCTCATCTTATGATTGCTCCTGCAGTTGTTCTTTCATTATTAATGATTTGCTTTAACTTATTTGGTAATGGTTTACGTGATGCATTTAACCCTACATTAAGAGGATCGGAGGAATAGAAAATGGCTGATAATATTTTAGAAGTAAAAAAGTTAAAAATATCTTTCAGAACTAATAACGGTACTGTTAAAGCTATTCGTGATATTTCCTTTGATTTAAAACGTGGTGAAACACTTGCAATAGTTGGTGAATCTGGTTCAGGTAAATCAGTTACATCAAAAGCGATCTTAGGTATTTCTGCTGGTAATGCAATTATTGATAGTGGTGAAATCCTATATGATGGTAAAGACTTACTTAAACTATCAGAAGAAGAAATGCAAAAAATTCGTGGTGATAAAATCTCAATGATTTTCCAAGATCCATTATCTTCTTTAAATCCAATCGTTAAAATTGGCCCACAAATTATTGAAGCATTAATCTTAAAAAATAAAGTTTCAAGAAAAGTTGCTAGAAAAGAATTTAACCAAAAACTAGAAGTATTAAAACAAAATATGAATGCTTCTTTTGGTGAAGAACAAAAAGAAAAAATTAGTAAATTAATTAAAGATTATAATAATTTTAGTATTAAATCATTAGAATTAGAAAATAATTATAATCATTCACACGCAACAACTCTAGAAGTAATTTCAAAATTAGAAAACTATTTATTCTTAGTTTCTAAAGAACAAAAAGTTAATTTAAATGAGGATATCAAATCATTTATCGGAAAACTAAAAGATGTTACAAATGGTTATTTAATAAATAAATATATTGATGAATATAGTCTAATTAAAAATGATTTAAACAATTTACTTGTTGAATATAAACAAGATAAAACTAAAGAACATCAAGTAGTTTTAAAATCTGTTGATGTCTTAACTAATTTAAAATCATTATTAACACGTATGATTAGTGATGAAAAACCTGATTTCTTTAGTTTAGGCTTCTATTTATATTTAAACCCAGATGCAGATTTTTCTGCTAATTATGATGCAAGTACTAAAGAAATGTTAACTGAATATTTAAACAAGAATTTCTTAGATGAATTCTTAGTGTATGTCGAAAAAGCAATTATTAATTCTAATAAAAAATCAGTTGAATTAAAGAAACAAGTGCTTGATGAATTAAAACAATTAAAAGCTTATTTTAAAGCAGGTAATTTAGTTAAGAGCGAAGCATTAGCTAATGTATCTAAAGTCGGTGATTTAGTAACTCAGTCAATTGATCAGTTAGAAGTTATTAAAGATAGTTTAGCATATACATTTAAAAGCAGTATGATTGCTAATACTAAGAGTTATTTCTTTAGTCAAAAATCAAATGTTAAAGAACAAGTAAGATTTGAAAAACAAACTGCTAAATATGATGAGTTAATTGCTAAAGGTAAAAAAGTTGATTGGAAAGTAGTTCCAATGAAAATTGTTGACTTAGATGATCTAATTGAAAACATCGTTTCAAAAATTGAAAGACTTGAAGCAAACTACTTATCTAAAATTGAAGATAAAGATATTGATTTTGCTAAAAAAGCAAGCTTAGATTTAATTGAATATTTTAAAGCAAAAGCATCAGAAGTTGTTTATAAAGTTACTAAACCAATGGCTAAAGAACAAGCTATTAAACTAATGGAAGAAGTAGGTATTTCAGAACCTCGTCTTCGTTATAAACAATATCCATTTGAATTTTCAGGTGGTATGAGACAAAGAATTGTTATTGCAATTGCTCTTGCTTCAAATCCTGATATCTTAATTTGTGATGAACCTACTACTGCTTTAGACGTTACAATTCAATCACAAATATTAGAGTTAATTAATAAACTTAAGAAAGAAAGAAACTTATCTGTAATATTTATTACACATGACTTAGGTGTAGTTGCAAATATGGCTGATAGAATTGCTGTTATGTATGCTGGTAAAATTGTTGAATATGGATTGAGTGAAGAAGTATTCTATTCACCTGCTCATCCGTACACTTGGGCTCTTTTAAGCAGTATGCCTGACTTAGAAACTACAGAAAAATTAGATGCTATTCCTGGTACTCCACCTAATATGATTTATCCTCCAGTTGGAGATGCCTTTGCTGCTCGTAATAAATATGCAATGAAGATTGACTTTGAAGCTCAACCTCCTCTATTTAAGATAACTGACACTCATTATGCTGCAACTTGGTTATTACATCCAGATGCTCCAAAAGTTGAAATGCCTAAGATTATTAAAGATAGAATTGAAAGAATGAAGCAAGGAGGAGACTCACAAGATGGAAAATAGAGAAGTATTATTAAAAGTTGAAAATCTATGCCAATATTTCAGAATGGGTAGACATGTAAATAAAGCAGTTGACAATGTATCATTCGAAATTTATCGTGGTGAAGTTTTTGGCTTAGTTGGTGAATCAGGGTGTGGTAAAACAACAACCGGTAGATCAATTATTAAATTATATGATATTACATCTGGTGATGTTTACTTCAAGGGAAGAAGAATTTGTGCGGGTATTCAAAGTTATAAAAATGCTATTTCTTTAGCAAGAAAAGACGCAAGAGAAAAGATTCAAAACTTAAATAATGATTCAAAACTAAATCCTGAAAATAAATCAGCTAATGATGAAAAGATTAAAGAAATTAAATCTCAACTAAATGAAATAGTAAAGAATAATAAAACTTTAATTGATTTATGTAAAGTAGATCAAAAATATTGTGATAAACTTTACGCTAAAGATTTAGTTAAAGAATTAGAAGAAGAATACAAAAATAAACCAAAAGATGCTGAGTATTATAAGTCTTTAAAAATTGCTAAAAAAGCAAGATTAGTAACACAAATCCAAATGATTTTCCAAGACCCTATTGCATCACTAAACCCAAGAATGACTGTTCAAGAAATTATTGCAGAAGGGTTAATCATTAAAGGTATTACTGATAAAAAATATATTCAAGAAAAAGTTTATGAAATTCTTGAACTTGTAGGTTTAGTTAAAGAACATGCTACTCGTTATCCACATGAATTCTCAGGTGGTCAAAAACAAAGAATTGGTATTGCACGTGCAATTATCATGCAACCAGATATGATTATAGCAGATGAACCTGTATCTGCTCTTGACGTATCAATTCAAGCACAAGTTATTAACCTACTAAATGAATTAAGAGAAAAATTAGGTTTAACAATTTTATTCATTGCACATGACTTATCTGTTGTTAAATATTTCTCAGATCGTATTGGTGTTATGTATTATGGTAAACTAGTAGAACTTGCATCATCAGATGAACTATTTGCTCATCCAATTCATCCATATACACGTTCACTACTTTCTGCAATTCCTCTACCTGACCCAGTTTATGAAAAGAAACGTGTAAGAATGGTTTATAATCCAATTGCAGAACATGATTATCGATATGATAAACCTACATTTAGAGAAATAAGACCTAATCACTTTGTATATTGTAATGACGTTGAAGAAGCTAAATATAAGGAGCAATTCTAATGGAAGAAAATAAAAGTAAACAAGTTACCATGATAGGTTATATAATTACTAACGTTATTTGTATAATTGCAGTATGCTTACAAATATTTGGTAATGCTTTGTTCCAACAAACTGATATTTTAAGAATATATCATATTCTATGTGATGCATTTGTTTTACCTGGAACTTTATGTTTACTAGTTGCTGCTTTAATTGCACTTTCAAATGAAGGATCACTTGATGCTATAGGCTATATGCTAAGACGTCTTGGACAATCACTTATTCCTTTTAGTAAAAAAAATGATGAACGCTATGCAGATTACATCGCAAAGAAAAAAAGAATAAAAGGATATAGTTTTATAACTTGGACAGGACTTGGTTATTTTACTATTGGTATGATCTTTCTAGTTTTATACCTTACAGTATAAGAAGATAAATCTCTAAAGTGAGAAATCACTTTAGAGATTTTTATGTTTTAAATGATATTCTCACTTTATGTAAATTTTTTTCATCAAATGAGATGTGGTAATATTTTCAATTAAATGATATACTATTAGTGTAACGTTACTAAAAATAAAATAATTAAGGAGCTAAATATGGATTTAGGAAATAAAATTAGAGAATTAAGATTAAAGAAAAATTATACTCAAGAAGATCTAGCAAACATTTTAGGAACATCAATTCAATCTATTTCAAGATGGGAAAATGGTAATACATATCCTGATATTAGTTTATTACCTTTAATCGCCAGTACATTTCATGTAACTGTTGATTATCTTCTTGGTGCTGATATTATTCATAATGCTAAAATATTAGAAGAAATAAAACAAAAAGTGAAAGAATATCGTAAAATTGGTAATAATGTTAAATGCTATGAATATGTAAAAGAAATGTATGAGAAATATCCTAGTATTGAAGAATTGCAATTAATATTTGCAGAAGTATGTTTTGAAGCTGGTAACTTTAATAAAAGTTATACAGAAGAAGGAATTGTTGTTGCAAAAAAAGTTATTGAAACTACCCTTGATGAAGATATAAGATTTAAAGCAGCAGATGATTTATTTTATCTATATTTAAAAAACGATCGAAAAGATAAAAAAAGATTAAAAGAAGTATATGATAAATATTTAAAAAAATATTTAAAGAAAGATTATTATAAAGATGATATCTTAGAAGGTGATGAACTACTAGAATATTATCAAAAAGAATCTTTATCACTTCTTTCGTCTTTTTGGAATATCTTAATGGGGCTATATAATGATAATTTATATTGTAAAGAAGAACTTATTGATATATATAAAAAATTTAATATCATAACAAAAACTTTATTCGATAATGAAGACTATGATTTAGAAACAATATGGTTTTTACAAACAATCAATGATCGTATTTCAAGACTTTATGTAAAACTTAATGATTTTGATAATGCGTACATATATTTAAACATTGCTGCAGATTATGCGATTCTGCACGATACAAGAGAAGATAATATTAAACATACTTCATTATTATTTAATAAACTAGAAGATAAAAGAGATGACATATCATGGAGTGGCAATTTAGATGAATTTGGTAATCAATGTTTTGAAATGTTATATAATTTGAAAAGACCTGTGTTTGATCCAATGAGAGATGACTCTAGATTTAAAGATATCATAAATAAATTAACAAAATATAGTAAACAATATAATTAGAAATATTTAAATTTTTCTAAAAATCTCCTTGAATTTTTACAAAATTTGTTGTATAATGTAAGTGTGAAAGAAAGGAGATTAATATGAAATTTTTACCTAAGGTTATGCCTATTAGTGAACTTAAGAATATTGAAAATATTTCTAGAGTTTGTAAAGAAAGTAATGTACCAATCATTCTTACTAAAAATGGTTATGGCGATATGGTACTAATGAATGTTGCATTATATGAATCTCTTATCGAAGAAATAAACACAATAAAATTATTAAACGAAGCATTAAACGATCCAAAAAGAGAAGAAAAGCGACAAGACTTTAATGAATTTATGGATGAATTAATAGAAGAAAGAAATGAAAAATAAATTCTTTAGCTTTTATGATGTTTTTTAATATTTTATAATTGTATATTGAGTGGATATCATTTGACAAAATGATAAAAAACGTATATAATATTAATATAAAAATATAATAAACGTTGAACAGGATACGATTATTAGATGCGTGTTTTAAAGTGAGGTAGGATAGTGAAAACTACTAAATAATGGCTAATGATTACTCCCTGAGAGTTTTTCTTTAGAAATTTAGAACGTATATCTGCGTTAAAGATAATAAAGGGCATAAGAATATTACTTATGAACTAAGGTGGTACCGCGCCTGTTTAGTTAAAGCCTGCTAAACATACGTCCTTAGATAAATGTATTTTTTCATATACAATTATCTAAGGCTTTTTATATTATTTGGAGGTATATAAAAATGATTAAAATTACATTCCCTGACCTTTCTGTAAAAGAATTTGAATCTGGAATTACTGCGGAAAAAATTGCTGAAACAATTTCTTCTAGTCTTGCTAAAAAATGTATTATTGCAAAAGTAAATGATGAACTTTATGATATGAGTCGTCCTATTTTAGAAGATGCAAAATTAGAACTTTTAACTGACGTATCAAGTTATTATGATTTACTTAACCATTCTTGTGCTCATTTACTTGCTTGGGCATTAAAAGAGTTATATCCAAACGCTATGTTTGGTGTAGGTCCTGCTATTGAAGAAGGATTCTATTATGATGTTGATTTAGGTGATGTTAAACTAACAGAAGAAGATTTACCAAAAATCGAAAAGAAAATGGCTGCACTTGTTGCAAGTGGAGAAAAGATTAAACGTTTTGAAGTATCTAAAGAAGAAGCATTAGAACTTTTCAAAGATGATGTTTATAAAACTGAATTAATTAATGAATTACCAGAGGGTTCTGTTATTACTGTTTATGAAGAAGGTAGTTATAAAGATTTATGTCGAGGACCACATGTATCAAGTGTTAAATTCTTAAAGAACTTTAAACTTCTTGCATGTAGTGGTGCATACTGGAGAGGTGATTCTAATCGCCAAATGTTACAAAGAGTATATGGTACTTGTTTTGGCACTCCTGAAGAATTAAAAGAACATCTTCATAACTTAGAAGAAAGAAAAAAACGTGACCATAGAAAATTAGGTAAAGAATTAGGCTTATTTATGATGAGTGAATATGGGCCAGGTTTCCCATTCTGGCTACCTAATGGTATGACTTTAAAAAATACTTTAGTAGGTTTTTGGACTGATATTCATACTAAACATGGTTATAAATTTATTCAAACACCTACAATGTTAAATCGTGAACTTTGGGAAACAAGTGGTCACTGGTTTAACTATAAAGAAAATATGTATACTTCAACTATTGATGAAGCTGAATTTGCTATTAAACCAATGAACTGTCCAGGTGGTATGTTGGTTTATAAAAATGATATTCATTCATATCGTGACTTCCCACTACGTCTTGGAGAATTAGGACTTGTTCATCGTCATGAAGCAAGTGGTGCTTTAAGTGGTTTATTTAGAGTTAGAACATTTACTCAAGATGATGCTCACATCTTTATGACAGAAGATCAAATTAGAGATGAAATTGCTGAAATTATTCTTCTTTATAAAAAAGTATATTCAGTGTTTAACTTAAACTTCCATATTGAACTTT
The DNA here is from genome assembly GCA_017398545.1 of Bacilli bacterium. Taxonomy (GTDB): domain Bacteria; phylum Bacillota_I; class Bacilli_A; order ML615J-28; family CAG-313; genus UBA1737. The sequence continues at coordinate 57,791 of JAFQFT010000048.1, forward strand.
CAACTCGTCCAGAAGATAAATATATTGGTGAAATTGCTGTATGGGATAAAGCAGAAGTTGCACTTGCAGAGGCTTGTAAAAAAGCAGGCTTTGATTATAAATTAAATCCAGGTGATGGTGCATTCTATGGTCCTAAACTTGACTTTAAGTTAAGAGATTCAATGAATCGTATTTGGCAATGTGGTACAATCCAACTTGATATGAACTTACCTGAAAGATTTGATTTAACTTATATTGCAGAAGATGGAACTAAGAAACGTCCTATTATGATTAATAGAGCTTTATTTGGTTCATTAGAAAGATTTATTGGTATTTTAATTGAACACTATGGTGGTGCTTTCCCTACTTGGCTTGCTCCTGTTCAAGTTAAGATTATTCCGGTAAATAATGAATTCCATTTAGATTATGCAAAATCAGTATTTAAGAAATTAGAAGATTTAGGCATTAGATGTGAAATAGATGATCGTGATGAAAAACTTGGATATAAGATGCGTGAAGCTCAAATGAAGAAGATTCCATATCAACTAGTACTTGGCGATAAAGAAGTTGAAGGAGTTTTAGTTAATGCTCGTAAATATGGTGAACAAGCTCAAAATGCTTATGCATTAGATGATTTTATTAATCTTCTTGTTGATGAAGTTAAAAATTTAAAATAATTAAAATTATATAATTGGTGTATCTAGATATTAAATTATCTATACACCTTTTGTATTTAATTTGACATATAAAGTCAAATAAAGGCATAAAATTAGATTTTTTATCTAATTATGTCTAATTAATCAAATTATAAGTATCTTTTAAAAATAAGGCTTTAATAAGTCTTTAAATTGATGTGAAAAATATTTAAAAAATATAAGTAAACATTGAGTTTTTTAACTATTAAAAAATATTATTTTATTACTTGCATATTTAGAAAATAAGTGTATAATAAAGGCATAATTATATGCATATTATGATTTAAAATTTAATGATTTAAGGAGGAATAATACTTTGAAAAAAGTTATTATTGAATTAAAGAACGTATCACTAAGATACGATGACGATCCAGAAAACCCAATCGTCAATAATATTAATTTACAAATTTATGAAAATGAATTTGTTACACTTCTTGGACCATCAGGTTGTGGTAAAACTACAACTTTAAGAATGATTGCTGGGTTCCAAACACCAACAGAGGGTGAAGTTATTATTGATGGAAAAGTATTTAACGATATTCCACCATATGCTCGCCCAATCAATACAGTATTCCAACGTTATGCATTATTTCCACATTTAAATGTAATTGATAATGTAAAAATTGGACTTAACAATCGTCCACTTAAGAACTTAATTGAATTCTTTGGTGGAGAAGAAAAAATTTTAAATGAAATTAAAGAAGATAAACTTGCAAAAGGATTATCAGAAGAAAAAGCATCTAAAGTTAATCGTTTTGAAATCAATAAAAAGATTAATGAACATATTGATAAAGCAGCAAAAGATGCATTAGCACTTGTTAAATTAACAGATAAAGCTAATCGTAAGATTGATCAAATGTCTGGTGGACAACAACAACGTGTTGCAATCGCAAGAGCTATTATCAATAAGCCTAAAATTTTACTATTAGATGAACCACTTGCAGCACTTGACTTAAAACTACGTCAAAACATGCAATATGAGTTAAAAGAAATGCAACGTGCCCTTGGTATTACATTTATTTTTGTAACACACGACCAAGAAGAAGCAATGACAATGAGTGATCGTGTAGTTGTAATGCAAGATGGTATAATTCAACAACTAGGTACTCCTGAAGATATTTATAACGAGCCTGTTAACCCATTTGTTGCAAACTTTATTGGTGAAACAAATATTGTTAGAGGTACATATTTAGAAGAAAATTTAATTGAATTCTTAGGAGTAGAATTCCCTATTCAAGGTTATAAATTTGAAAATGGAGAAAAAGTTGATGTTGTTATTCGTCCAGAAGACTGGGACGTTGTTCCACTTGATCAAGCAAAATTAGTTGGTACAGTAACATCAAGAATATTTAAAGGTGTTCATTATGAAATTTGTGCAATGTTCGGTGAAAAAGAAATCGTAATTCACGCTTATGAAACACCTAATATTGGTGATAAGATTGGTCTAAAAGTAGACCCATATGAAATTCACTTAATGAAAGTGGATCCTGAAGAAGAAGTTAACGAGGAAAACGCGAATGAATAAGAAGTTTGCGCGTTTGTCTACGCCATACTTATACTGGTTGTATATTTTAGCATTATTCCCAGCATTATTTATGTTTGTGTTAATGTTTTTAGATATTCCAGAAGGTTTAGACGTTTCTAATGGATTAAAATTTACTTTAGATAATTTTAAACAACTTACAGAACCTTCAACATTAATTGCATTTGGGAATAGTTTCTTATATGCTTTTATCGCAACAATTCTTAGTATAGTATTTGGCTATCTTGTAGCTTTCAGATTATTTAGATCAAAGTTTAAAAATAAATTCTTAGTATTAGTAATTCTTATTTTACCAATGTGGACTAATATCTTACTTAGAACAGAATCACTTGCTGGATTTTTAAATTCAAATGGTAACGTAGTTTTAAGTTTATTTGGAATTGAAAGTGCAGATTTTGACCTTTTAGGTACACCATTTGCAGTAATCTTTGGATTATTTGTAACATATGTACCATTTATGGTTATGCCAATCTTTAATAGCTTAGAAAAAATTGATAAATCTATTGAAGAAGCAGCACTTGATTTAGGTCTTACACATACACAAAAATTCTTTAAAGTAATCTTACCGATGTCTTCAAAAGGTATTGTTACTGGTTCTATTATGGTATTTTTACCTTGTCTATCTGGTTTTGCTATTCCAGAAATCTTAGGTCGTGGAAATATCGTATTAATTGGTAATGTAATTGAAGCATCATTTAAGAACATGAGTTATACTATTGGATCACTACTTGCAGTAATTATTTTAGTTGTAATCCTACTTAGTATCTTCGTTGTTAGCAAAATTGACAAGGAAGGAGAAACACTACTATAATGAAAAATCAAGAAATAAAATATATAGATGGTGTTCCTGTAGCACGTTTACAAGATTATGGTTATCGTGATTTTAGTATCCTTCATAAGATTTGGAAAGTTGTATCAACTATTTTAGTATATATAGTAATATTTTTAGTATATTTATCAGTATTAATTATTGCAGTTAAATCATTTAACGCGGATACTGCTCAATCAGAGTTTACTAAGTTTACATTTGATCATTATATTAATATGTTTAAAGATGCATCACTTTCTTATGCAATTTCTAATACATTTAAGATTAGTCTTGTTGCAACAATAGTTTCAACAGTTGCAGGTACTTTAATTGCGGTGGGTATTCATTATTTATTTGGTAAAAAACGCCAATATATTATGATGTTAAATAATATTCCACTTCTTAATGCGGATATTGTAACTGGTATTTCGATTATGTTAATTTTCTCAATTGTAATGAGAATTCCAGGGCTTCAATATATTTTTGGTTTCCCTACAATGCTTGTTGCACATGTATATTTCTGTTTACCATATGTTATTTTAAATGTTTTACCAAAACTAAAAGAAATTGACCCTAATATGATGGATGCAGCACTTGACCTAGGTCTTAAACCTCATAAAGCATTAATTAAAGTAATTGTACCTGCAATTAAATCAGGTATCTTTGCTGGTTTAATCTTTGCATTTACAATGAGTTTTGATGATTTCGTAATTAGTTATTATACAACAGGTAATGGATTTAATAACTTATCTATTTGGATATATAGTTCAATTGGTAGAAAATCTTTAAAACCTCAAGTATATGCATTTAGTACAGTTATTACTTTTGGTGCAATGGCACTATTACTTATTGCTAATTTCTTATCTAGCAGAAAGGAAGTTAAACATGGCAAAAAGAAGTAAAAAGTATTTGTTATTAGTTGCTTTAATGATGATAATTAGTGTATTTGTATCTGGGTGTTCATCTAAAGAAACATTACTTTTCTTAAACTGGGGTGAATATATTAATTATGATATGGTTGAAGCTTTTGAAAAAGAATATAATTGTAATGTTATTGTAGACTTAGCAGATTCAAATGAATTATTCTATGCAAAAGTAAAAAGTGGTACTACTGCTTATGACCTTGTGTGCCCTGCAGAATACATGGTACAAAAAATGTACATGAACGATTTACTACAACCACTTTATAGTAATGATGAAGAATTAGCAAAATACTTCCCTACTCTTGCAAATGGTAAAGTAACATTCATGGATGGAGTTAATCAAATTGCAGAAAAACTAGATATATCTATGAAAGAGACACTAGGAGATAGTTACCAAACAGGTGAAATCGAAAAATACTATATGCCATACTTCTGGGGTACATTTGGTTTAATGTACAACAAACAGCTAGAAATCTTTGAAGATAAACAAACTTGGGATACAAAAGATATGGATAATCCAATTCTTTTAAGTGATACACCTGATGGACATCCAGATATCTTACAAAGAAATAACGCATGGAAGATTTTCTTCTTTGATGAAACAGCAGATGAAGTCCTACCTACATCAATTAGAGTTGGACAGTATAGTGCTGTAAGATTTACTTATGGTGCTGTAATGACATATCTTGATGGTACACCAAATACACCTGTAAATGATGGTATTGAAAGATTTAGAGAAACACTATCTAGAAGAAAATACACTCAATGGGCAGCAGATGAACTTAAACACAGTATTGAAGCTCATGAAATTGATATGGCATTTGCATATACAGGTGACTGTTTAGATATGGTATATTTAAGATTCTTAGAACGTGGACTTACATATGAAACACTAGACTTCTTCACATATGCACCAACAGAAACAATGGCACATATCGATGCGTTAGTAATACCTAAAAATGCGCGTCATGCAGATCTAGCAAGAAAATTTATTAACTTCTTATTAATTCCAGATAACGCATGGCTTAATAACAGAGACATTGGTTACCTTCCACCACTTGAACAAGTATATGATATGATTGTTAACCAAAAAGCTCCAAACGTATCTGAAGATAGTTACTTATACTTCGAAGAAACAGAAGAAGAAATGTTCTGGAGAGAAAACTGGGCTAAAGCTATTCAAGCTATAGAACCACGTGAAGGAATGGATCTTACACCATTCTCATATTTCGAAACTGAAGATATTAATAGACTTAATAATATTGTAAATAATATTAAAGTTTCTAAATAAAAATAAAAGGTATACCTTTTAAACTTGCTAAAAAAACACAATAAAGGATATCAAATATAGCGATATCCTTTATTTTTTATAGCAAAATCTTTATGTCATAAAGGTATACTTTATGACAATAATAGAAAACAAGAAAAGAGGAAAAAGTAAAATGGGTTTAAAAGAAAATGCAGCACTAAAACTTAGTGTACTACTTAATTTAAAAGCAGAAGGTGCTACTGTTTATGGAGAAGTAAACGATTATCATTTCTCTATAAATCAAATACCATATGGTAACGCAACAGTATGGCAACTTACAATGTTACTTGATAAGACATTATCAACTGATACTCAAACAAATTTAAAGAAAACACATAAAATAAATATTCAATATACTGCACTTGATATAACTCCTACGTATCAAGCAGTAGCATATAATATCGTTCTTAATATGCCAATGTCTAAAGAAAAACAAGTAAATTACTTTAATAATTTAATAACAACTTTAACAAATATGCTTGCAAATGAAGGTATTAGTAATATTGAAAATTGTGGGCTTTGTGGAGTAACAAAAGAAGATGAAGATGTTGAATACGCTGTATATAAAGGATTATATATTAAACTTCATAAATCATGTATAGAAGCAGCTTATGAAGAACAAAGAAGAGAAATTGAAAAAGAAAACAAAAACATTAAACGTCTTCCGATCAGTATTATTTTAGCATTCTTAGGTGCTGTTGTAGGGATTATTCCATCAGTTATTTCAATATTTGGATTTGGTTGGTTATTCGGAATATTATTTGCAATATGTCCAATTGCATCATTCTTTGGATATAAACTTGGAAAAGCTCCACTTAGATGGTACGCAACATTAATTGCTGCTGTTTGTTCGTTAATTGTTACTGCTTTAGTAATTATATTATTTGGTTTATTAGTTGCTGCAGCAGCAAACGCAACACTTCAAGAAGTGTTTGCAGATTCAGAACTTGGTTTAGGTGCATTACTAGGACAAGCATTATTATTTGATATTGTAGGTATTGCTTGTGCATTTGGATATATATCTAAAACAAGAAGTGGAAAGGTTTCTAAATAATAAACTTGCTTGACATAAAACAATATATATGATATACTATCAGTATGGGGAAAATTCTCATACTCTAAGATAGTTAAAATAATCATAAAGTATGTATCTTAAAAAATTTAAAGACTAAACTTTAACTCTCTTAGAAATAAGAGAGTTTTTTGTATGCATAGCATACAATATAATAGTGGAAGATGTGATAATATGAAAAATACCTATTTGGTAAATATGTTGATTATTCTCAAAAGGAGTGATTTAAAATGAAAAGAATAGTTATACTTTTTTTAAGTTTGTTATTTATTTTTAATGTGATAAGTTGTAAAGAAAATAACAACTCAAATAATGATATAAAAAATAATGAACCAGATAGTAATATAGAAAATAAAGAACCAGATAGTAATATAGAAAATAAAGAACCTGATAATAATGTAGAAAATAAAGAACCTGATAATAATGTAGAAAATATTAATCTAGAAGATTATAAAATAACGTCAAAAGAATTAATAGAACAATCTTTAATATATAAAGAGTTTAACTTTAAAGAAGATGATTGGACAAAAATTGTTAATTGTATTAGTAATGGAAAAGAACAAATAGATTTGGCTTCTTCTAAAGAAGAAATCGATGATATTGTATATAATGTGAAGGCTTTTTTAAATAATGTATATAATGATAGAATATACACATGGATAGGTGGAGGAGAGCCATTTACAGAAGGTGATGGAACAAAAGATAATCCATATATTATTGATAATGTGAGGAAATTTATCTATTTTTCAGATTCCATAAACAATAAGACTGAACCAGATGCATATTATGAACTTACAACAGATTTAGATTTAAAAAATATAAATTGGATACCTATTGGTATTTCTGATGATAGAAGTTTTAAAGGTCATTTTAATGGAAATGGTTATGAAATTAAAAATTGTAAGATATTTGAATATAAAATTATGTGGTATGTAGAATTAGACGTTGTAGGTTTATTTGGTTATAACGATGGTACCATAGAAAACTTAGGAATAGATGATGTAAATATAAATGTCCAATTTCGTTATAAAGAAGCTAAATATTGTGCTATTCGTGCAGGTGGAATAGTTGGGGTTAATAATGGAATAATTAATAATTGTTATACTATTGGAAATATGATGCTAAATTATATGGGAGGAAGATCAGGATGTACTTCGCCTTGTCATATTTATTCTGGAGGAATAACTGCCTTAAACGAAGGGATTGTTAGTAATTCATATGCCAATATCAATATTAATATTGAATTCGATGAAAATAGTGGTGGTGTTTATGTCTCTGGAATTGGAAAAGGAGGTAAAATTGAAAATAGTTTTGTTATTTTAAATTATGATATTTATGATAGACTTTGGTCACTAGATGATGTACAGGTGTATGATATTGGTGGATATGATGAAATTAATTGCTTTAGATATCAATATGATAATAGAATATTTCCTGATACTTGTATATTTGATGAATTAAACTCTAAAGAGTTTTATGTTAACAAACTAAATTGGAATCCTGAAATATGGGATTTGGATAATATTGTTTTCGATAATGATAATTATGTAGATAATTGTTATCCAAGATTAAAAAAACAAAAATAAAAATTATAATATAGGGAGAAAATTAAAAAATAATGTTTTTTGTTGTATAACATACAATACGAGGAGATTTAATAATATGAAAAAGTTTTTTATTATAATATTAGCTTTTTTTTCAATAAGTTTATTAAGCTGTGAATCTAATAATGATAAAAATCAAAACAATGAAAATAGCAATAATAATATTAATGAAGTCGTAGAATGGAAAAATGATCAAGCTGTTTATGTTACTATTAATAAAGAATATCGTAAAGAAGTTTTAGAAAATTTATCAAATAGTTTTAAAGAATATGAATATAAGAAAATATATTTGACTGAAAAACATATATATGATGATGGTAGTATATATTTTCAATTACTTTTTATTATAAATTGTGATCTTGAAAAATTTACTGAAAAGTTATCAACTGATAAAAGAGTTGAATATTTTAGTTTATGTAAAGATTTGCCATATGATTCGTTTGATAATAGATATTTACAATATGAATGTGACGAAATTAATGTAGGAGATTCATTAACAATTTCTTTAGTTGGAGATTGTGATATATATAGTAAACCTTTTGAATATAATTCAATTTATGTTACACCAATAAACTATGATAGAAATAAAGTATATACTACAGATGATTTTCCTAATATTCAAAATATTGACTACATATATAATAGAGATTATGGATTAGTTATTTCACTAAAAGATTCAAATTATTTTGAGTTAATCAAAACAATTGATTTATTAGCTAATGATAATGATATAAAAGAAGTTGAAGTTGTTTGGATTGATATTGTACGTCCTATTTGGGAAATTAGTAATAATGAATTAGTTTCATATGTTACAAATAATGATGATAGTATTACTATTACGGCATTAAAACCTGGTATGGTTAATCTAAAATATGATGGTTTTGAATGTCAAATTAAAATAAGTAAAAAACTTTAATAGGGAAGTGAAGTTGTATATTACTTTATTTATTACCGAATAATTCTAATATAGTTAATAGAAATTTAAACTTCTATATAGTAAAAGATAGGAGTTTAAATTTTTTTAATTTTGTTTGACTAAAAATGTATAAAATGGTATAATCTAATAGGGAATTAGGAGGAATTATATGAAGAACTTTGGTTTTACACATAAAACAGGAATACTACTTCCGATTAGTAGTTTACCATCTAATTATGGAATAGGTAGTTTTGGAAAAAGTGCTTATAAGTTTATTGATTTTTTAAAAGAAACTCGCCAAACTTGTTGGCAAATATTACCACTTAATCCTACTTCTTATGGTGATAGTCCATATCAATCTCCTGCTTCACTTGCAGGGAATCCTTATTTTATTGATTTAGATTTATTATGTGAAGAAAAATTACTTACTAAAAGTGAATTAAAAGAAAATGTTAATAAATCTAAAAAAATAGATTATGGATGGTTATTTAATACAAGATTTAATGTACTAAGAATTGCTTTTAGTAGGTTTACTAAAAATAGTGATTATGAAGATTTCTTAAATAGAAGTAGTTACTGGCTTAATGATTATGCTAAGTTTATGGCTTTAAAAGAAAAAAATGGTTATAAAGACTGGCTTAATTGGAATAATTTTGATGTGAAAAATGAAGATTTAGAATTTTGGTATTTTATTCAGTATATCTTTGATAAACAATGGAATAATATTCTAAATTATGCTCATGATAATGATATTACAATTATTGGTGATATGCCAATTTATGTTGCACTTGATAGTGTTGATGTATGGATGAATAAAAGTGATTTTTTATTAGATGAAGCAAATTATCCAACGATGGTTGCAGGATGCCCACCTGATGGATTTAGTCCTGATGGACAACTTTGGGGAAATCCAATATATAATTGGGATAAAATGAAAAATGATGGTTTTTCTTGGTGGATAAAAAGATTTAAAAGAAATTTAGAACTATATGATATTGTTAGAATTGATCACTTTAGAGGATTTGCAGGGTTCTATGCAATTCCATATGGAGATACTACTGCAAGATATGGCGCATGGCATCAAGCGCCTGGTAAAGAATTATTTGAAAAGATTAATGAAACATTTAAAGATGCTAAAATTATTGCGGAAGATTTAGGATTTATTACTGATGATGTAAGAGAATTATTAGATTTTACAGGATATCCTGGTATGAAAATATTACAATTTGCTTTTTATGATGATGATGCAGAGTTTTTACCTAGAATGTATAAAACAACAAATTGTGTAGTATATACTGGTAGTCATGATGCTGACTGTACTAGAACTTGGATTAAAAATGTTGAAGGTGATGCGAAAAGAAGATTTAAAAAAGAATGTTTAGATAAAACAACATATAAAGGCGTAGATGCAATGATTTATCTTGCACTTTCTTCTAAAGCTAATTTATCTATTATACCAATTCAGGATTATTTAAATCTTACAAATGAAGAAGGAAGAATGAATACACCAAGTGTTGCATATGGAAACTGGACTTATCGTTTAAGTAATAGATATGCAAGTGTTAAATTAAAAGAAAAAATACTGGAAATTACGATTAACACTAATCGTCATTAATAAAAAAAAGAAAAGAGGAGAGAATATGAAATTATTTTTAAACAAGATAGTAGGATTATTATTGGTTTTTGTTCTTGTTGGATGTTTAGTACTTACAGGGTGTAAGAAAAATAATAATAACAATAACGATAATAATAATTCAGATGATGAGAATAAACCAGATGATGGGTATATAATTCCAGAAGATGAGTATACTATACCTGAAGAAGAAGGATATAATCAAATTCATTTTTATTGGTCTTATCCTGGAGTAATTGAAAACTGCGATATTTGGGTATGGTGGGATGGAAAAGAAGGTAGTGGTTACCTTTTACATGAATGTGATTATGGTGCAAAAGCTGTAATAAATGTCCCAGAAGAAATTACACAAGTAGGCTTTATTGTTAGACGTGATTGTTCAGAACCAGGTGGATCTGCTTGGGGAACTGCAACTAAAGACTTTGGTGAAGATAGATTTGCGGTAATTGATGCTAAAAAGACATATATCTATTTAAAAAGCGGTGACAGTGCCCAATATTCTAGTAATGATGGAGGTAAAACACTTGAAATGATTAAGAAATTTACTCTTGCTGGAATGACTGATTTTCACAAAATTCAATATAGCTTAACACCTAAAACTATGATTTCTAGTTTTAAAGATGTTGCTGTTTATGATGGAGATACTAAACTTACAATCCTAAATGTATCAACAATGGGAAAAGAAGCTACAACTGGTATTATTGAAGTAGATGAGGAATTAGATTTATCAAAAACTTATAAAGTTGTAATTGAAGGTTATGGTGAAAAACCCGTTGTTCCAACAAAGATTTTTGATAGTAAATATTTTATTGAAAACTATACATATGATGGTGATGATTTAGGTGCTGTTATTAATGGTGATAAGACTACATTTAAAGTATGGGCTCCTACTGCATCAAAAGTTGTATTAAACTTATTTGAATCAGGCCATGAAGGTAAAGCTTATAAACAAGTAGAAATGGCAAAAGGTGATAAAGGTGTATGGAGCTATACAGAGGCTTGTGGTCATGGAACTTATTATACATATACAGTAACTACATCAGTTGGTACTCAAGAAGCTGTTGATCCTTATGCAAAAGCAGCAGGTCTTAATGGCAATCGTGGAATGGTAGTTGATCTTGCTTTAACTGATCCATCAGGATGGGGAAGTGAATTTTCAACTGGTATTAAATCATATTCTGATGCTGTAATTTGGGAAGTACACGTAAGAGATTTTAGTAATAAGATTGCAAGTTCAAAATATAAAGGTAAATATTTAGCATTTACTGAAACAGGTCTTGTTAATTCAAGTGGTATTCCTGTAGGTGTTGATTACTTAAAAGAACTTGGTATTACACATGTTCATTTACTTCCAGTATATGATTATCAAACTGTTGATGAGGCAAACCCTGATTCAGGATTTAACTGGGGTTATGATCCTAAAAACTATAATGTTCCAGAAGGAAGCTATTCAACAGATCCATATAACGGTGAAGTAAGAATTAGAGAATATAAACAAATGGTTCAAGCACTACATGAAGCTGGTATTGGCGTAATCATGGATGTTGTTTATAATCATACTTATGATGCAAATAGTTCATTTAATAAGATTGTTCCATATTATTATTATCGTTATACTGCTACTGGTGCAAACTCTAGTGCATCAGGATGTGGAAACGATACTGCATCTGAACGTTATATGTTTGGTAAATTTATGGTTGATTCTGTTAAATATTGGTCAGAAGAATATGATTTAGATGGATTTAGATTTGATTTAATGGGATTACATGATTTGCAAACAATGCAAGAAGTTGAAAGTGCTGTACATAATGTTAATCCAGAAGCTGTTATTTATGGTGAAGGATGGACAATGGGTTCAACTATTACAGGTGAGGCTCAAGCTAACCAAACAAACATTAGTAGAATTACACCAACTAATGGAGCAATTGGTGGTATAGCAGTATTTAACGATGCAATAAGAGATGGTTTGAAAGGTAGTGTATTCTCTTATACTGCTAAAGGTTATATTAGTGGTTCATCTGGTAGTGAAATTTTAAATAAAGTTCAATTTGGTATCCGTGGTGGTCAAGGTGCAGGAATTGGCTGGACTGTAAAAGATGCAATGGTAGTTAACTATATGAGTGCTCATGATAATAATACTTTATGGGATAAATTACTGTTATCTAATCCAGATGATTCAGAAGAAGATCGTGTTAAGATGAATAAACTTGGCGCAGGAATTTTAATGATTTCACGTGGTATGCCTTTCTTCCAAGCAGGTGAAGAAATGTTAAGAACTAAAGATGGCGATGAAAATAGTTATAAATCAAGTGATGAAATCAATAATATTGATTGGGAAGCTCTAACATACGAATCAAAAGAATATAAAACAATGCAATATTACAAACAATTAATTGCAATGAGAAAAGCACATAGTATTTTTACAACAGTCTCTGGTGCTATTCAAATTACATTTAATAATCTAGCAAACGGTGCAATGCAAGTATCATTTACAGATAATACGTCTAATAAACGTGCAATCGTGATTATTAATCCATCACAACAAGCATTAACATATAATTTAAATGGTGAGTGGAATTTAATTGCTGATGGTACTTTAGCATCTACTACAACAATTAGAACTGATAGTGGTTCTATTATAGTAGATCCAATTAGTATTAGAGTTTATGTAAACTACTAAAATTGATTAAAATACTCATCTTTCGGGGTGGGTATTTTTTATGAAAACGTTTGTAAAAATATTATAAAATGAGTTGACTAAAGCTATTAAAAGTAGTATAATAGATATGAGTTTAGAAAGTAGATACTATTATTAAGTGTATTTTTACTTCCTAACATAAATTAAATTTTTAAAGAGAAGGAGAATAAAATGAAAAAAATTTTTAAAAATTTTGTAGTAGTTATGCTATTTGTTTTAGCACTTGCTACTGTTTGTTCATGTGTTGATGACAATAATAACAACAATAACAATGAAGATGAAAACAAAGTTACTGTTTGTTGGTATTATGGTTCAAAATTATTAAAAGAAGAAAAAGTTGAAAAAGGCACTAAGTTAGAAGCTTGGGAACCAGCTGAAGAAGGCAAAACATTTACTGGTTGGTTTAGTGAAGCTAGTTGTGCTATCGCATTCGATTTCGAAGTTGCAGTAGAAGAAGATACTGATATCTTTGCTGCATTCAAATCTGATGAATTTGTTGAAGATGAAAATGCATACTATCTATGTGGTACTGGTGCTGGTGACATGGGTAAAGTTTCATGGGATCACGGAAAAGGTGCTGAAAATGCTGCATTTGTTAAACAAGATGTTGAAGGTGCTAACGTTTATAAACTTACTTTAACAATGTATGCTGGTGACAGATTCCAAATCTGCTATGGTGGCGGTTGGGAAGGTCAACAAGGTATCGGTTACATGGCTGGTGTTGAACACTGTGATGGTGTTAATGAATATGATGGTCAAGAATATACAGCTGCTGATAAGAAAGTTGCTTGCGTTAAAGATGCTGAAGGCAATGTAGTATTTACTGGTTCTGATGAATATAACAATGGTTATGAATCTTGGAATATTGTATTAGCTGAAGGTCAAGATGGTGTTTATGAATTCACATTTACTACTTATCCTAATGCTAAAGCTTATAATACTTTAGAATTCAAACTTGTTGAAAAAATTGATGCTTTAACATCTACTCATGAAATGTACTTAATCGGTGCTATGAATAACTGGACAACTTCTGATGCTACTTGGGCTTTAAAAGCTTCTGAAGATAAGAAATTATGGACTGGTTATATTACTGTAACTCCTGATATGTATGTTGATTATGGTCAAGCTGATTTAAATACAACTGCTATTAAAGTTTACAATGGTGTTGATGGTGCTTATTATCCAGGTGGAGATAACATCTTTATTAGTGAAGGTACTTGGGCTGTTCAATACAGTGTTGATACTAATGAAGTTAAAGTTGAAAAACTTGAATATTATGTAGTTGGTACATTAAAAGATGCTGAAGGTAATGCAGTTAACTATGCAGTTAAAGAAGGCGTTTCACCTAAACTAGAAAAACAAGAAGATGGTTCATATACTCTTGCATTTGAAGCTTATGATGTTACTGATTTAGTTGATTATAACTGGATGGCTGCTCAAGGTAAAACTGATGCTGAAGGTATTCCTGCTATTATTTCAATTAAAGTTGCATTTGGTTCTTCTCTAGGAATCCAAGAATGGTATTCAGCTGAAGGTGGAGATAACTGGTATCTATCTGCTGGTACTTATAACATCGTTTTAGCTGATGGTGTTGTTACAGTTACTAAAGCTTAATCCTAAAATAAATTAAGTATATAATAAACTTGCGGGGTTAAGGAAACTTTTCCCCGCATTTATTTATAAATGAGGAAAGGAAAGAATATGAAAAATTTAAAAAGATTATTTACTCTTGTTTTAGTATTTGTATTTGTAGGTGTATTTTTAGCATCATGTAATAAAAATAATAATAATA
>JAFQFT010000049.1 GCA_017398545.1 Bacilli bacterium
CAAAACGGAAAACTGCTGACGGCGATATCATATATACCTATGTATGCAAAATGAAAGAGCGTAGCAAAAAAGACCTCTGCAATAAGCGCAACGCAAACGGTAACACATTAGACCTTGCGGTTATTGAGAAAATCAAGCAACTCGCAGACGAAAAAAGTGATTTTGTCAAGCAACTTGAAAAAAGTAAGATTTTCTACACCGGCAACCGTGAACAGTATGAGCAGAAGTTAAGTACGATGAAAAAAGAAAAAGCCGACCTTGAGAAAAAGGTCAGCTCACTCATAGACACCCTTGCTGAGTTAGATGATAATTCTGCAAAAAAATCAATAGTCGCCCGTATTAACGAAATGAATACGGGGATAGATAAAATCTCACAGGGCATTGACGAAATGATAAGTCTTACCGCTGAACATGCTTTCAGCGATATTGAGTTTGATGTACTTCGTCAGATGCTTCCGGTATTCAAAAACACGATTGATGATATGTCCTACGAACAAAAGAGAGCCGCCATTCAAAGTGTTGTACGCCGTGTAATTTGGGATGGCGAAAACGCACACGTTATTTTATTCGGCTCGCAGGACGGTGATATTGAACTCCCCGATATCACACCTTACATAAAACACATTGACATAAATGCCGATGATGACGAAGAACTCATTGAATTTTCGGACGTAGATTACGACGAAGATACTACTGAGGATTTTCGTTCACAAACTAAAACCGATTTGTGTGAGGATAGCAAACGAGATTTTAATGTATTTCAGAAATTTAAAAAAATCGGCGCAAGACATTTATATTTCCGACCCAATAGACACCGACAAAGACGGCAACACATTATCGCTCATAGATATTATTGCCGACGACACCGATATTGCCGAGCAAACCAACACCAAAATAATGCTTGGCAAACTTAAAACCATTATAAACGACGCATTAGACGACCGTGAAAAAACCATAATTTGTTACCGCTATGCATTGGGCGGCTGCCCCGAGCTTACCCAAAACGAAATCGCCAAAAAACTTAACATTTCGCGTTCGTATGTATCGCGAATAGAAAAATCGGCCCTGCAAAAATTAAGGGAGTTGTTAGAGTAAATAAAAAAAGGAAGGTGTTGCACCTTCCTTTTTGTTATTATTTAAGGCCAGCCTTAAGGTTTTCTAATTGATTGCGTAATTCCTGTGGCAATTTGTCGCCGAACTTTTTGTAATGTTCTTCAATTTCGGCAGCCTCTTTGGTCCAAATTTCTTTATCAACGGTTAAAATATCCTTAAGGGTATCCATATCCATATCCAAATCGGTTAAATCAATATCTTCGGGCTTCGGAACATAACCAATAGCGGTTTCGGTAGCATCGGCCTTGCCGTCGCAACGGTCGAGTATCCAGTTAAGAACACGCATATTGTCGCCAAAACCTGGCCATACAAAGTTGCCTTCGTCGTCGGTACGGAACCAGTTAACATTAAATATTTTTGGAGCCTTGTCGCCAAGTTTTTTGCCCATTTGTAACCAATGCTCAAAATAATCTGCCATATTGTAACCGCAGAACGGAAGCATTGCCATTGGGTCGCGGCGAACTACGCCCACGGCACCGGCAGCAGCAGCGGTTGTTTCACTTGCCATGGCCGAGCCAACAAATACGCCGTTTTCCCAGTTTTTAGATTGATATACAAGCGGAGCGCACTTAGCACGGCGGCCGCCAAATACAATTGCCGAGATTGGAACGCCTGCGCCCTTGTTAAATTCTTCAGAAATGATAGAATCAATTTGAGCATTAGAAAGTTTTGAAGAATAAACTAATGTTTCATTAGTTTTAATAGTTTTAACAATACTCTTGATATAGAATACTGTAACTAAAACTAAAATTGCATATAAAACAAATAAATATGGATCATAATTTGTTGAACCATAGATATATCCATCTGCAACACCATAAGTTGCAGCATATGCATCTAAAATTCTCCAAGATAAAAGAACAAATATAATAAGTGATGCCCCAACAATAACATCAAAAACATAATTTGCTTTTTTAGATAAACTAACTGTAACTTTATTTACAACAAATAAAGCACAAATCATAAATACTAAATAACACACACAAATAGCTAATAACACAGCATGAGCACCAGCAGACATTGGATAGTATTTAAAAGTTAGAGTGTGTACTAATAAAATTAATTGTCCAATAATTACAACTAAGATTGGAAAATAGCTCATAATATTAGCTACTTTACTTCTTTCTAATCTATTTTTAATTTGTTTATATTTTATAATATTTGGAAAAATACAAGCTCCTATTGCATATTCTGGAATAATCAAGAACTTAACATAAAATTCAACACTTAAAATATTAGGGCATTCACTTGCGAATGGTAATGTTCTAAATGGGATTGCTGTAACAAGTCCAAGTATAATAGTAACAATACTAAGGATATACATTACTACTTTGTTTGCTTTTGTTAACATAATTTTCTCTCCTTTTGCCATAAGCATATAAATATTTTGTTGGTTTTTTATACACATTTTATGACTTTATTATATCACATTTTATTAATTTTGTAAAATGATTTTATCTTTTTTTATTAATTTTCTTTACTTTTACCACAATTTGGATAATTCTAATAATAGGCACCGCAATAATCATACCAAAAATTCCTAATATTTTACCAAATAATGTTACAGAAAAAACAACTAAAATCGGATTAATTTCTAAAACATCTCCTTGAATTTTTGGTGTTAAAAAATTACTTTCAATTACCTGTAAACATACAATAATTATAATCACATATAACAATAATTCTGGGCTTGACGTAAGTACATATAACCCAACAATTATCCCACCAATATACTGACCAATATATGGAATTATATTAGTTATACCTATCACTAATCCCCATATAATAAAGTAATCAATATTTAAAAACCAAAAAGCAGCACTACTAAAAAAAGATAATAAAATCGTAATAATTAAATAAGACTTAAAATATGCATGCATAGAAATTTTAATTTCTCTTAGAATTATATACAAATCATCATTTTTTATTGCTTTATTTTTAATCCATTTTTCTATTTTATCATAATAAATTATAAAATAAATTATTAATATAGGAGTAGTAATAGTTGGAATAAAAGAGGAAAAAATCGCTGTGACAAATTCAATTATTTTTGATATTAATTTGTCATTAGATTTAATAAAATAACTTACAATTGTTTTAAATTCAAGTCCTAGTTTTTTAAAAATGGGAATTGAATCAAATAACTGATTAATTCGTTCTAGAAAATTAGGGAAACTATCAATAAAATAATTTAATTCATCACCTATTAAGGGAACTAGAAAAAAAGAAAATAAAACTAGCAAACTTAATAAAAAAACAATAACAATTAAAACTGCTAAATTATGCCTAATATTCTTCTTTTCTAAATACTTTATCCATGGCGATACAATAAAACTTATTGTAAAAGCAATTAAAAAAGGAATTAATATTCCAATTATTCCAAAAATAAAACTTTCCAAATATTTATACAAAATTATGCAACTTAATAATATTAAAATACTTATAAAAACTTTTAAAAGACTATTAACACTTAGTTTCATTAGATATACCTCATATTAATAGTTTATGCAAAAACTAATTATATTATAAAAAAATAGAGTAAATAATCTTTACTCTATTTTTATTAATTAATCTCTATTTCTAATTGCAATTCTTAATAATAATTCTAACACTTCTAAGAATAGCCAAATTACAGATAATGTAACACCAAATGCAGCATACCATTCATACACTTTATTAATACCAGAACTTACAATATCATCTGTTTGTTGAATTGTTATAAATACATAGATTGATGAAATAATCACCATGATAACTGATATAAAAATTGATAATGATGATCCTAAATACATTGACCATAAACTAATACCTGCTGTTAATGAAAGAATTAATGAAGTAAGTGCAAAGAATACTGTAGCAATAGAAATACCTAATAAAACAATTATAAAAAACTTAATAAATCCAGGTTTAGCTCTTAACCCTGCATGAGAATATAAAATACATGCAGCAGCAACAATACCAAGTGTAATAATTAAAGCACCACCTGCTATAGCAAATCCTTCATCAGGTAACGCAAGTTCTAATAAATCACATATTACTCCGATTGTAATACCTTCACAAATTACATATGGTATAGATAAAGATTTGGCAGTATGTGGTTTAAAAGTAATAATTAATTGCAAAACTAAAGTCCCAATAATAGCAGCACCATATATTAAAAACATTTCAATACTAACAGATTTAAAAAAGATAATTGAAATACAAGCAGAAACTAAACAAATTAAAAGTAATATTCCGCTTTTAATACCTACACCATTCATAGATGCAGATTCTTGTGAATCATAATCAAAATTTCTTAATTTTCTAAAAACAACATTATTTGTTCTCATTTATATATCCTCCTAAAATAAAGTATTTTCATCATCATCAGGTAATTCATCAAATACACCTAACATTTGTAATTTGGCAAATTGTGTTTTATTGATAGCAGTTCTTCTTTCAACATCTTTTTTAGATGTAAATGGACGAACATTTCTTGCTTCAACAATTGATTTTGCAACAGCTTCACCAAGGTTAGGAACAGTAACAAATGGTAAATATAATGATTCTTTATCTTCTGAAATAACAAAATCAGTCGCAAATGACTTATTAATATCAATTTGTTTAAATGAATATCCCCTTAATACCATTTCAAGTGCAATTCTAAGTTCATCTAGTAGATTTTCTTCTTTATTAGTTACATCATGATTTTGAATTTTCTTTTCAATTTCTTGAATTTTATTTCTTATTGCATTCTTACCAAGTGCAAATATTTCTGCATCATATTCTTTAGCACGAACAGAAAAATACACAGCATAATAGTATATTGGACGATGAACTTTAAACCAACCAATTCTAAGAGCCATAATAACATAAGCAGTTGCATGAGCTTTAGGAAATAGATATTTGATTTTTTTACAAGTCCATACAAACCAATCAGGAACATTATTATCAAGCATCAACTGTTCTTGTTCTTTTGTAATTCCTTTTCCTTTACGTACTGATTCCATTATTTTAAACGAATCAGCAGCAGGAACTCCTTTTGCAATAAGATAAATCATAATATCATCACGACATCCTATTACATCTTTAAATTCAACTTTAGGAAATCCTGGAATTTCATTTTTAACTAATGCTTCTGCATTACCACTCCATACATCAGTTCCATGTGACAATCCTGAAACTTTAATAATATCATTGTATGTACTTGGTTTAATTGTTTCAAGCATACCTCTTACAAATTTAGTACCAAATTCAGGCATACCAATTGTACCACTTGATAGATTATCTAAATCATCACCTTTTATTTTCAGTGCATCTTTAGAACTAAATAAAGAAATTACATCTTTATCAATAAATGGAATCCCTTCAACAGTACTAAATGGAAATTCTTCTGGTCTATCTTGAACATATTCAATTAATTTCTTAATTAATGTTGGATCATCATGTCCTAAAATATCTAATTTTAAAAGATTAGCTTCAAAACTATGATAATCGTAGTGTGAAGTACGCCATTGCATTTGTGTCAAATCATCTTTTTCAGATACAGGTGGAAATTGAATCGGTGTAACATCATAAATTTCAATATCATCAGGAACTACTACAATACCTCCTGGATGTTGACCTGTAGTTTTTTTAGAACCAGCAATAAATGATGCAAGTCTATCAATTTCACTTTGGCGTTTAACAATTCCTTTATCATTATAATAATCACGAACATATGCAAAAGCAGTCTTATCCATAACTGTTGAACATGTACCTGCTCTAAACGCATAATCTTTTCCAAACATTTGTTGCGTAAATGTATGAGCTTTAGCTTGATATTCACCAGAGAAATTAAGATCAATATCAGGACATTTTTCACCTGTAAAGCCAAGGAACGTTTCAAAGGCTATACTCATACCATCACGATTCATTTTATGACCACAAACAGGACAATCATAATCAGGCAAATCAAAACCATTATTTACACTATCTAATGCTTCTTCAATATGAGGTGGAATATTTGTTTGTCCATACTTTTTCTTTTCAAAATCAGTAAATTTAAATGCGCTAAAGTAACAATGTGGACAAACATAATGAGGAGTTAAAGGGTTAACTTCAGTAATTTTCATCATTGTCGCTGCAAAACTACTACCAACAGATCCACGACTACCTACAACATATCCATTATCATTAGAATCTTTTACAAGTAAATGCGAAATATAATAAACAGAAAAATATCCGTGTCCAATAATTGCTTTTAATTCTCGATCTAAACGTTCTTTAACGTATTCTGGAATATTAGGTCCATACATTTCATGAGCTGTTTGATCACAAATCTCATATATAGCTTGTTTCATTGATGGAACACCATATTCTTTTCTAAAATCATCACGTGGTACGAATAATTTTTTAGGGAACAAATCATAAGTTTCAATCATATTATTGATCAAATTAGTATTTGTAACAACAATTTCATATGCAAGATCATTACCTAGAAAACTAAATTCATTTAACATTTCTGTTGTAGTTCTAAAATGCATATCAAGTGTTCCATTATAACTTGCTAGTTCATGAGGACCACCACCATTAGGACGAGCAACAGCTAAATAAATTTTTCTAAACTCTGAATCTTCAGGAATAAGTTCATGAACATCCCCTGTTGCAACAACAATCTTACCTTCTTCTTTTGCAACTCTAATAATAAGTTTTATCGTATCTAAAATATAATTATTTATACCTAAATCTTCTTCATCATCAAAAAGGAATTGATACGATTGTGGTGGTTGAACTTCAATATAATCATACTTTCTAATTTTTTTACGAAGAATATCTTCAGTTTTTTCTAAAGCAGCTCTAAATACTTCACCATTAGCACATCCACTACCTACTAATATTCCCTCACGGTATTTCTCTAATACATGATGCATAACTCTTGCATTACGACTAAAGTGATTTGTATGAGAATCAGAAATAATTTTATATAAATTCTTTAATCCCACACTGTTTTTAACAAGTAAATTAAGATGTGTAGGAATATAATGTTTGTAAATTTGTTTTGGATTAATTAAAGAATTCAAATCTTTATAATTAGTAACACCAAGTTCAGCAATATCACCAAGCATTTTCATAAATACATTAGAAGTAGTCTTTGCATCATGAATAGCACGGTGTTGCTGTTCAATTTCAACTTTTAAAAATTTTGCACAAGCACCTAAATTAAATCTTTTTAGTCCTTGTTCTGGATATAAACTACGAGCAATAATAATTGTATCTATACAAGGATATGGACCTTCAAAAATACCTAAATCATTCATTTTAGTATAAATAAAGTCAGTATCAAAAGGAGCATTATGAGCAACTAAAACACACCCTTCAATAAATTTTTTAAATTCAGGTAACACTTCTTCTATTGGTAAAGCATCAAAAACTGTATCATTAGTAATAGATGTTAATTTAGAAATAGCTTCTGAAATACGTTTTGTAGGTTTAACAAACTCAGAAAATGTATCAATTATCATACCACTTTTAATCTTTACGCCACCAATTTCAATAATCTCATGATAATTAGCACAAAAACCAGTTGTTTCAATATCAAATACAACAAAAGTAGCATCATTAAAATTAATATCTTCATTTGTTAATGCAATTTTAATATCATCTAAATTTATATAATAAGCTTCTAGTCCTGCAATAGGTTTGATGTTATGTTTTTTACAAGCATTAAAAAATTCTGGAAATACATGACAATTTTCATGATCAGTTACTGCAACTGCAGAATGACCATAACGGCTTGCTTGAGCTACATATTCATCAACATTTAAAATGCTATCTAAAACACTCATTTTTGTATGTGCATGAAGTTCAACACGCTTTTCAGGTTGTCCATCAAATCTAACACGGTATGAATCAACACCTTGAATAGTTAAACTATTACACATAATTACAACAGATTTCGCAAAATCATCCCATTCAATTGAACCAACAATTTCTAAATATTTACCTGTTTTTAATTCTTTTTCAAAAATATTAGCATCTTCATCTTTATAGAAACGCTTAAACATAATTGAATCTTTATAGTTAGTAATTATACCTGTATAAAGATTTAAATCTTTACCTGTCTTTTTACTCTTTAAATGTTTAACTTCACCTTTTACAAGTACGCCTTTAACAACAACTTTAGTTGTACCATTAATTTGACTAAATTCTTGTACTTCAATACTAGTAAGTGGTATTTCATCAATCGTTACTTCTAATGGTTTATTTTTATAATAACCAGTATAAGTACTACCAGTTGTATTACTTGCAGCATCTAATTTAATACGTTTATAATTTTCCATTCCTACTGCAATATTATGATTTTCTAAAATTTGTAATTCTCTTTCATGTTCAGCTTTAAAATCAGTTCCATCATCATTAATATCTACAAAAAAGTTAATTTCTACTAACCCATAATTATCAAAAAATTTCTTAATTAATTTACATTGTGCTTCAACTACTGCTTTTTCTATTTCAGTACCAACATATACAACAATTTCATCAGCAATAATTTCATATTGATACTTTCTTATAATAGAAATTTCACGTTTTACAGTAGCTAAAACCTTAATAGCTTCATCGTAATATTCAGCTATCATTTGATTACATAAACCATTTAAAATACTTTTTCTGTAAATTACACTAAATTTACAAAATTCAGTTCCTATTTCTTCTTTAAGATATTTTCTTATATTCTCAGTTAAAAAATTAATTTTTTCAACGCTTAGTAAGTCATCAAATTCTAAAGTAATACGCCATGTTTTATTATCATTTAATAATACTCTATTTACTAACTCACCAGTTAAAATATCTTCTGTTACTTCAATATTCATCATTTTTAACATATTTAACCAACGTTCATTCTTTGTCATAGCATAATACTCCTTCTTTTAATTTATATTAATTTTTATTAAGACAATAACAAATCCTCAAAACTATAAACTTCAGTAGATAGTTTTTCAATAAAATCTCTTTCATGTGAAACGAAAATAATTGTACCTTGATATTTTTTAAGCGCATCAAGTAAATCATTTTTTGCATTAACATCTAAGTGATTAGTAGGTTCATCTAATATTAAAACATTTGATTTAATCATCATAACTTTACATAATTTTAGTTTAGATTGTTCACCACCAGATAATGTTTTAATTGGTTGTAAAACAACATCACCTCGAAGGCCACATCTTGCAAGTAAACTTCTTATTTCTTTATGTTCCATTTTTGGATAAATATTATGAATTTCTTCTAACGCACTAATATTAGGATTTTCAAAATTATGTTCTTGTTCAAAATAAGCTATTTTTACATTATCAACAAATTTATAACTACCACAAATTGGTTTAAGTTCTCCTATTAAAGTTTTTAATAATGTAGATTTCCCTATTCCATTAAAGCCAGTTACCGCAAGTTTAGTACCACTTTTAATTGTAAACGATATTGGAGGTAGTAAACTAGATGTATAACCGATTTCTAAATCTTTTACTTCTAAAAACTTATGTGATGCAATAGGAGAATAGTTAAAGTATAGATTTAATCTTATTTCTCCACTTTTAGGAGCATCTAACACATCAATACGATCAAGCATTTTTTCTCTACTTTTTGCTTGACGAGCAGTTGAAGTTTTTACTTTATTTTTTTGAATATAAGCTTCTAATGTTTTGATTTCTCTTTGTTGTGCAACGTAAGCTTTCTCATAATTTTCCATCATTTGGGCTTTTTTTACTAAATATGTTTGATAATTACCTTTAAATTTAGTAATTTTCCCAAATTCAATTTCAAATATTACATTAACAACATCATCAAGAAACTCTTGATTATGAGAAACAATTAAAAAATTCCCTTTATATTCTTTTAAATACTTAACTAACCAATCAACATGCACTGTATCTAAAAAGTTAGTCGGTTCATCAAGAATTAATAAATCAGGTTTTTCTAGTAATAATTTTGCAAGAATAACTTTAACTTTTTGTCCACCTGACAAATTTTTCATTAAAGTATTCATTCCAAAGTTAACAATACCAAGTCCTGAAGCAATACGAGCAATTTTAGAATTCAAAGCATAAAATTCATTTAATTCTAATTCTTCTCTTATACTTGTAGTAATTCTTACATTACGATCGATTATAATATTATTAGATGTATATTTTATTTCATCTAATAATTTATTCATTTCTTGTTCTTTTTGATATAAATGTTTAAAAGCAAGTTTTAAATATTCATCAATACTCAATGATTTATCTACATTCATATATTGATCTAAATAACCTACTTTAATTTTTTTATCAAATTCTATTTTTCCACTATCTGGAATAATTTTCCCACATAAAACATTAATTAATGTTGTTTTACCAACACCATTACTTCCAACAACTCCAATTTTTTCCCCATTTAAAATTCTAAATGAAGCATCTTTAAATAGTTGTTTTTTATCAAATGTAAGATTTAAATTTTCAACAGTTAATAGCATATTTCCTCTACTTAATTTCTAAATATTCTACTTTATTTACATTAATATTAAATCTTTTTGCTTTTTCTTTTAATTCTCCATCTATTTTACTAGTATATAAATTAATAATTTGTTTTTCATTAGTAGTATTATTTAAATTATTTTCATCTAAATACTCTTTTAATGCGATGCTTACAGGTTTATTAGAACTAACTAATTGTAAATCATTATTAAATTTTCTAATTACACCACTTACAAGAGGAAAATGAGTACAGCCTAAAATTAAAGTATCTGCATCTTTAATTTCATCTAAATGATGTTTAACAAGTAAAGTAGTATCATTAATTAAATTTTTCTCAATTAAAACAACTAAATCGCTTGCTTTAACAGGATAACACATTTTTGTATCGTTTAATGCTTCTTGATATTTATTAGATTTAATAGTTGCATCAGTTGCCCAAACACCAATTTTATTATTATTTGAAACTGCTTTTGCATAATTTGCAGTAGCAGTAATTATTTCAATAATTTTTGTATTAATTAATTTATTACAATGATGAGAATTAGCAGAAGCAGTATTACAAGCAATAATAATCGCTTTAACATTCATTGAATCTAATTTTTTAGTAATCAAAGTCATTCTATTTTCGAGTTCTTCTTTAGTCTTTACTCCATATGGAAAAAAGTCTTCATCTGCTAAATATAAAAAATTTTCATTTTCAAATTTTTCAACAAGCGTTTCTAAAATATTTAATCCACCTACACCTGAATCAAAAACTGCTATATAAGAATTTTTCATATTATCACCTCGTAATTTCTATTATATCATATTTTTATTTTTTTAGGTAAAAAATGGTTAAATAATTGTAATACCTAAATCTCCATAAAAAATAATGATTATTTTACTTTCATTTTCTTATGAAATATGATATAATAATTGCATATTAAATAGTTTAATTAATAGAGGTTATAAAAAATGAGTAAAAAAGTGAAAAAACAAAAGAAAACTCCAGTTATTAAAACAACTAAACGTGCAGATGGTTCTACTGAATATGTAGTTACTAAAGCTCCTCAAAGCACATTAGGTGGAAAAATTGTAATTGCAACATTAGCACTATTATTAGCTGGAAGTGCAATTATTGCTTTAGTATTAGTTTTAATGCAACTATAATTTAAAGAAAAAAGTTAATTCAATCGAATTAACTTTTTTTTATTTTTACGCAATATATCTAACTCTTTTTTCCTTACTGTGATTAAGTCTTAAACGATCAGCAATCATTGCGATAAACTCAGAATTAGTTGGTTTAGACTTATTATAACTAATTGTATAACTAAAAATTTCACTTATAGCTTCTACATTTCCTCTTACCCAAGCAATTTCAATTGCATGTCTAATTGCTCTTTCTACTCTTGATGAAGTTGTACTAAATTTTTTAGCAACATCGGGATATAAAATTTTTGTAATACCACCTAAAATATCAATATTATGATAGACCATAGTTATTGCTTCTCTTAAGTACAAATATCCTTTAATATGTGCTGGAACTCCAACTTCATGTAAGATATCAGTAATTTCTCCATCTAAATTTGGATCATAATTACTTTGTGAACTATATTCTGTTTTTGATAAAGCAATTTCTTTAACTGTTGCAGTAAACATATCAAAATAAAGTGGCTCTACTGCTAAATAATCTACTTCAAGTTCATTTAACTTAGTATTTACGTAATTACTTATAAAATGTGTAACAGCTATAATATGTTTAGGTTTTAAATATTCACTTTGTTTATTTCTTAATTCTTCAATAATTTTAACGCCATCAAATTTAGCTTTAAATAGTGTTACAATTAGAACATCTACTTGAACTATTTTTAAAGTATTTAGTAGTTTAGCTTCTTCTTCATAGCTACCTAAAACATTAAAATCCCCTTCTTTTTTTAAATGTTCTGAAATTTTTAGCTGACTGTTATCTAATTCTTCAGCTATTAATATTTTTATATTATGCATTATAATATCCCCCTTTCAAATGCTTTTATATAATACCATATTTCAACCTTTTTAAGCAATTTAAACGATAATATTTTATTCGACACTTATAAATAATTTGTCAAATTTTATCGAATTTGCTTCTTTTTCATTAATATGTATTATTTTGGGAGTATAACACATAATAATATTAAACAACTAACTCATCATACATCCATTTTGCATAAACAGCATAACCAATTGTTGGATTATCTAAAGTAACATGAGAAATAATACCAACAAGTTTTCCATTTTGAATGATTGGACTACCACTCATACCTTGAACTATACCACCTGTTTTATTTATTAAAATAGAATCAGTAACTTTTACTTTAATTCCTTTACTTTGAATTGATGATTGTGTTTTAGTTTCTATGATTTCAACAGTAAATTTTTCTACATTATTTCCATTTATAACTGTATAAAGTTCAGCTTCATCACATTTTACTTCATCAATATTAGCCAGTTTTACTTTATCTTTAGTAATTGTCTTATTAAAGGTGCCATAAACTCCAGTATCTTTAATTTTATTTATGGAACCAATTGGATCAGAATTAAGAGTTGCTCTTTTTTCTCCTGCTTTATTTAACGTTGCTTTTTGTATACTTAAAACATTAGAATACGTTAATTCACCATTATATAGGTTAATAAGTTCGTTATTTTCATAAATACCATGTCCTAAAGATGCAAACTTATTGTTATAAATAAATGATAAAGTACCTATTCCAAGCATCTTATCTTTTATATAAAGACCAATGGAAGGTTCATTAGTAATAGTTTTTACAACATCTATTGTTGTATCAAAGTATTTATTATCTCTTTTAATTTGTAAAGTACAAGTTGATGTTTTTAATTCTTTTAAAGTTTTTATTAACATTTCATTATTAGAAACCTTGATATCATTGATTTTAATTATATAATCTCCAACATCTATTTTACTATTTGACCAAGGATTTTTCTTACCATTACTTGTTTGAACACTATATTTTCCAACAACTTCAATTCCGGTTTCAATTTTTAAACCAATTGATTCGCCACCAGGAATTACATAAATATCATTATTTGCTTGTACATTAAATGTTAATGTTAAACAAAAAATTAAAAAAATTATAAAAAAGATAATTTTTTTCACATTATTCCTCCTTTCAAAATATAGTATTTACAAAATAAAAATGTAATAATCATTGTATTTAATGGATACATAATTATTACATTTTTTTATTTTATTTATTTTTTAATAACATTAATTTTGCAACTTCTTTTGCTTTACCTGATGTATCATTTGGAGAAATCATTTCTGAAATCACATCTACTTTTTCATCAAATGAAAGTTCTACAACATTTGTAACAGTTTTATCATCAATAAATTTTTTCTTAACATATAAATGATGATCAGCATTTGATGCAACAATTGGTAAATGAGTAATTGAAAAAACTTGCATTTTTTCACTCATTTCTTTTAATTTTTTAGCAACAACTTCTGCAACACTACCACTCATTCCAGTATCAATTTCATCAAATATTACAGTTGATAAATTCTTATTTACAAATAAATGTGCTTTTAACGCAAGCATCACACGTGACATTTCACCACCAGATGCAACTTTAGATAGTGGTTTCAAATCCTCTCCTAAATTAAATGAAATTAAAATATCACATTTATCAACACCATCTTTAGTAAAAACAGCATTATCTAAATAATCTTTATATTCAACTTCATTAAAAAGAAATTGCAATTTTACTTTTTCAAGCATTAGTTCTTTTAATGTAGCCAAGATATTCTTTCTTAAGATTTCGGCTTTTGATTTACGAAGATTTGTTAATTTTATTGACTTATTTTTTAATTTTTCATAAGCATTTACTACTTTAGTATTTAATTCTTTTTCAAAAAATTCAAAGTTATCAACACTATCAATTTGTTTTTCGAATTCTTCTTTTAGTTTTAAAATACCTTCTATATCTTGATGATATTTACGTTTTAGTCTTGTTATGACGCTTAATCTATCATTAATTTCATTTAAACGTTCTTCATCAAATTCTAAACCATTTAGTTCATTTTTAACAAAACTTCCAAGTTCTTCAATAACATAATAGGCATTTTCAACATCATTAAAAAATTGTAAATAGCTTGGTTTTAAAAGTTTCAACTTTTTTAACGAATCCAAAACTTCATATAAATTATCATTAATATTATTATCGTTTAATAATAATTTTATAGTTTGTAAATTTTGATAAATATTTTCAAAATTATTTAAAACTTTAAGTTCTTCTAATAACTCTTCTTCTTCACCAATAATTAAATTAGCTTGATTAATTTCATTTAATTGAAATTTAATATAATCAAGATTTTGATCACTTTCATTTTTAGATTTCAATAAATTTTTATATTCTATTAAAACTTGTGAATAATCTTGATAAGTCGTTCTATATTCATTTAACAATTCTTTAGTTTCTGCATCATCAATAAATGATAAATAATTTTTTGGATTAAACAATCTTAAAGTATCATTTTGAATATGAATATCCAATAAGTCTTCACATAGTAACTCTATTTGTGAATGAGTAACAGTTATTCCATTCACTCTAAATGTCGATTTACCTGTTACGTGAATATCACGACGTAGAATTAATTCATCTTCATCTTCAATTTCAAGTTCTTTTAAAAAATTTTTCACTGATAAACTTAATTGATCAAACACACCTTCAATTGTAGCTTTAGTTGAACCTACTCTTACTAATCCTGGTGTAGCTTTAGCACCAGTTAAAAGTCCTATTGCATCAATTATTAAAGATTTACCAGCACCAGTTTCACCAGTAAGAACTGTTAATCCGTTTTTAAAATCAATATCAATTTTATCGATTATTGCAAAATTTTGGACATGTAAATTAGTTAACATGTTATTTACCTTCTTTTATTTTATTTATTAAATCATTTACTGATATATGATATTTTGTTTTTAATTCATTTACTTTTCCACAACAAATATATGTATCAGCAATACAAATACTTTTTACTTTTATATTTAAATCAAATTGATTTATATAATGTAATATTTTACTAGCTAAACTTCCATGATAGATTACATCTTCATATACATAAAGTATTGTACCTTCATCTAGTGAATTAATAAATTTTTCATCAATCGGATTAATTACTGAAGCACAAACTATACCTATATCTAAATTATTAATCTCTTCATTTTGATAAACTTCATTGAAGTTAGGAGCATATGAAATAATATAATTTTTTGCTTTTTTAAAAACTTTCCAAGATAAATCATAAGAAAAAGTTTCTAACTCTAAAGAAATTTCACCTTTTGGATATCTAATAATAACAGGTCCATCTAAGCAATCAAGAGCATATTTAATCATATTTTTTGCATCAACAGTAGATGTAGGATTAAGTATTGTAAGTCCTGGAATGGATGCATACATAGCAAGATCATAAATACCTTGATGCGTATCACCATCTGATGGTACTAATCCTGCATGATCAACGCAGAATACAACATGAGAATTTATTCTTGCGATATCATGAATAATTTCATCATAAGCTCGTTGTAAGAAAGTTGCATACACAAAATAAACAGGTTTTAACCCCATTAAAGCCATAGACGAAGCCATTATTGCACCATTTTCCTCTGCAATACCAATATCTAAAAATTGATTAGGATACTCTTTTTGAAACCCATCAATACCAGTTCCAAGAGCCATTGCGGGACAAATTACCCTTAATAAATTACCTTTATCACCCTTAGCATATTCACATAATTGCTTACTAATTATTTCCCCAAATATAGGCTTTTTATTTTGATTTTTAAACTCTCCACTTACAATATCAAAAGCAGGTACTCCATGCCATTTTCCAGATTTATCTTCTTCTGCATATTTATATCCTGTACCTTTTTTTGTTTTAACGTGTAAAACAATTGATTTAGTAGAGTTTTTAGCAACATTCAAATATTTGATAAGTTCATTAAAATTATGTCCATCAATATTTTCAAAATATTTAAAACCTAAACTTGTAAATAAGTCAACTCGATATGCATAATACTGTAATGCATGTTTAATTCTAATTGGAGTAATTTTTTTAATAACATTCATTGATTTCTTTATACGAAGCGAATTATAACGTTTTGCAATAAAGCCAATATTTTTAGAAATACTCATATTATTATCATTAACAATAACAATCATTTTTTGATTAGTCTTAGCAGCTAAATAATTTAATGCTTCAAAACAAAGACCATTTGTAACTGATGCATCACCAACAATTGCTATTACATCACCAATTTCATTACGACATACATCTTTTGCTTCTAAAAAACCAAGTGCTGCAGAAATAGATGTTGAAGAGTGTCCTGCTTCAAAAACATCATGAACACTTTCAGACATTTTAGCAAATCCACTAATCCCATCAATTTTTCTTAAAGTTTCAAATTCTTCATATCTACCAGTTAATAATTTATGTGTATATGTTTGATGAGAAACATCAAAAATAATTTTATCTTTTGGAGAATCAAATACTTTATGCAAAGCTATTGTTAACTCAACAACACCCAAATTAGAAGCTAAATGACCACCATTTTTGCTAGTGACTAAAATTATTTTTTCTCTTACTTCTTCTGCGAGTAAAATTAATTCAGCATTACTCATCTGTTTTAAGTCACTAAGCTTAAAATCTTTTAGCATATTTGTTCCTCCTTCTTAAAAAAATTATTTCAGATTAGTTTCACCCTCACTAGTTACTTTTTTTACAATAACTTCTTTTGCAGCATCAAGTCTTTTTTTACATTCAATGCTTAATGCCATCCCTTTTTGATAAACTTCAACACTCTCTTCTAAAGATAGTTTACCACTTTCTAATAATTCA
Source organism: Bacilli bacterium (assembly GCA_017398545.1). Classification (GTDB taxonomy): domain Bacteria; phylum Bacillota_I; class Bacilli_A; order ML615J-28; family CAG-313; genus UBA1737. Next base: position 17,455 of record JAFQFT010000049.1, read on the forward strand.
ACAACATTATTAAGTTCAGCTAATAATTGTTCAAATGTCATATTTTCCATTTTATATATCCTCATTATTTATTATTTTATTAATTGTTGCTGTTGCAACACCATCACTAAATTTAATATTAATTTGATCATTGATTTCTAATTCATTAACATTATATACAATTTCATTGTTTTTATAAACAATTGTATAACCTTTTTTTATAATATTTAAAGGATTTAAAATTGTACACTTTTCTATCAAATGATTAAACACTTTATCATAATCATTAATTTTTTGATTTATTAATAAATTAATTTTACTATCTAAATTATTAATTTCTTTATATTGATTGTCAATATATCCAATAATCAATTCACTTCTTAAACGATTATTTAGATTCTCAACAGACAAAACTTTATTATTTAAATAATTATTATAACCAATAATTAACCTATTTTTTAAATCAAGAATCTTATCATCTAATTTTTTTGCAAGTGCATCAGGAGCAAGTAAATTTAAACGATTATTTAAATCAGTTAATTGTTGTTCCTTTACATTAATGATATCATCAAATTTTGCAAGACCATATGAATTAACAAGTGAATTCCATGAATTAAAACCATTAATTAACTTATTTTTAATACCAACAGTAAGTCGTTTAGAATAATTTAAAATAAGCTCATTAACATCTTTTTTCTCTTTTGTAAGTTTCATTGCAGCACCAGTTGGAGTAGGAGCTCTAAATGAACAAACAAAGTCACAAATAGTATAATCACCTTCATGACCTACTGCACTAATAGTAGGAAAAGGAGCTTCGTAAAGTTTACGAGCTAAAGCCTCATCATTAAAACAATTTAAATCTTCAAAACTTCCTCCACCTCGACCTATTATCAAACAATCAATACTTAAATCACGATATGCTAAATCAAGAGCATTAATTAATGATCTAGGTGCATCTTCTCCTTGAACAATTGCAGGAAACAATTTTATTTTAGCAAGCGGAAGTCTTCTATTAAACGTTGAAATAATATCATTAATAGCCTCACCAGTTAAAGCAGTAATAACTCCAACTACTTCAGGATATTCAGGAATAGCCATTTTATGACTTTCTAAAAACAAACCTTCTTGATCAAGTTTATTCTTAAGTTCTAAATATTTTTCATATAAAAGTCCAATACCAACTTGTTGCATATTAGAAACTATTATTGAATAAGTTCCTCTTTTTTGATAGATTTGAACTTTTCCTACAGCTTGCACCTTCATTCCATCAGTTGGTTTAAAAGAAAGCGATACATTTGCAGGATAGAAAAACATCGCTGATATCTCAGAAAACTCGTCTTTCAATGAAAAATAATAATGATTCCCTGATTTTTTAAAGTTTGATATTTCACCTTCAATATAAACTTTTTGTAATAATGCATCAGTTTCAAATTTATAGCTTAAATATCTATTTATCTCTGATACACTAGAATATTCTATTTTATTGTTCATAAATTACCTTTGCAATATTATCTAATACTTTATTATTAAATTTAACTTGTTTATCATTTTCAACTGCAGAATACTCTTTTGTTATTTCAACAGCTTCATTAATAGCAATTTTAGGGTCAACTCCCATAAATTTCATTTCATATGTTGCAACTCTAATTAATGCTCTATCAACATATGACAAGCGATCAATTGTATATTTAACAAGTGATTTAATAATAATGTTATCAACAGCATTTAAATTATTTACAACACCATCTACTAATTTATGAGCATAAAGAGTATCTATTTCAACAGGGTATTCTTCATCTGCTTCCATCATAATAAGATCATTTAAGGCATTTAAAGTTTCAACATCACTAAGCTTACTTAAATCCATATTATATAAAGTAAGTACTGCAATAATTCTTCCATTATGTCTTTTCATATTAATCTCCATTTCTTTCATTCAGTATATAACCATAATTTCTCATCTTATAGTATACTATAATTTAATACTTTTTGCAAACAAAAAAAGAAAAAGCACTACAAAAATTCGTAGTACTATTCATCATCAGTTAATAACCAATCACTACCTTTAAAGCAATCAGGTTCCTCTTTAAATAAATCATTATAATCTTGTTGACGAAGAGCTTCATAAACACAAATTGCACAAACATTTGACATATTTAATGCTCTGATTTTATCATTCATAGGTAGTCTAATACAATTTTCTAAATTATCTCTTAAAATACTTTTAGGAATTCCTGTAGATTCTTTACCAATAACAAAATAATAAGTTTCATCAGGGTTAGATAATTCTAATTGATGAGGAGTTTTCTTACCATATCTTGATAAGTAATATTTTTTTCCACCAGGATTTTTTTCTAAAAACTCTTCCCAATTTTCATATACAATATAATGAACATTTGGAACATAATTTGCTGCACTTCTTTTAATACTCTTTTCATCTAAAGAAAAGCCAAGTGGTTTAATTAAATGCAGTGTTGTATCAGTACCAGCACAAGTTCTCATAACATTACCAGTATTTTGGGGAATTTCAGGTTGATATAAAACAATATTATTTTTAGCCATAGTTAGTACCTCTTTCATAGATTATTATATCATATTTTGTATTTTCTTATTTAATAAAAGGCAATATTATTTAAAATATGATAAAATATATGAGTAATTAAAAATACAAAAAAACTATATTATAAGGAAAAAAATATGGATAAAAAACTTAAATTAAATTATAAAAATACATTTTTTATTGGTCTTGCATTTTTTGCAATATTAATGTTATGGCAAGTATATAATACCTATTGTCCACTTATCTTAACTGACCTTTTAGCATCAACATTTGGTGATGATGCTGATAGACTAACTTATGTTGTAGGTATCATAATGGCAATGGATAATCTAGTAGCATTAATAATTATGCCAATTTTTGGAACTCTATCTGATAAAACAAATACTAGATGGGGAAAAAGAATGCCTTATATCTTAATAGGTATGCTTGCATCTGCACTAGTATTCCCTTTTATCGCAGTGTTCTTTATTATGGATTCACTTCTTGGTGTTATTATCATTATGGGACTTGTACTAATAATTATGCAAGGGTATCGTAATCCTGCTGTAGCTCTTATGCCAGACGTTACACCTAAACCACTTCGTAGTACTGCTAATGGAATCATTAACTTAGTTGGTTATATTGGGGCTATTATAGCAGGTGCACTTGCAATGGTGTTTAAGAAAAATGATGCTAATCCTAATAATTTAGTTTATTTATGGCCGTTCATTATTTCATCAGTTTGTATGCTTGCTGCAATGATAATTTTAAAAATTAAAATTAATGAACCAAAACTTTTAGCTGAAACTAAAGACGATGTTGAACTTGGAGAAAAACTATCTCAATCAATCGAAGAAATCAAAGAAGACAAGCCACTAAGTAAAAAAGATTTCACAAATCTAATTGTTATTTTAATTGCAGTATTCTTCTGGTTTATGGCATTTAACGCAATAGAAACATTTAATAGTGTCTTCTGTCGTAAAATTTTAGGTGATGAAGGAATTCATGGTACTTTTACAATCATCTTAACAGTATCTTCGATTATTTCATTTATTTTATTCTCAAGTGTAGCAAATAAAATTGGTCGTAAATGGACAATTGTAATTGGACTTCTTCTATTAATTGTAGGCATTGGACTAATGACACTTATAACATTTATTTTAAAAGATGTAATTACAAGTTATGTATGGGTAATTTACTTATTCACTGTCTTAATTGGTATCGGATGGGCACTTGTTAATATAAACTCATATCCAATGATTGTTGAAATGTCAAACAAGACAAATGTTGGTAAATTTACAGGTTATTATTATACTGCTTCAATGATTGCACAAACTGCTACACCAATTTTAGTAGGTTTAATAATGTCTTTTAATCAAGCTGGATTAAAATTATTATATCTTTATTCATTTATTACAATGATTCTTGCATTATTAGTATTTATCTTTGTTGTAGAACGTCGTGATTTAAATAAAAAGAAAGAAAAGAAAAGTATTTTAGAAAACTTAGGTGATGTTGATGATTAAGAACAAATGCTGTGATTTCAAATTTGAAATCACAGCATTTTTATATTTCATTAAATCTCTTTATAGATTTTATTAAATCATTACTTGATTTTACTTCTAAAACCACATACTGATCAGTTATTAATGATTTATAATAACTTAAATTCATATTTCCTTCACCTAATACAAGGTGACATTTTTTATTCATAGCATCATGGAAATGAAATTCATTAAGTTTTAAATTATGTTTATCAATTAAATCAATAATTATATTTTTATCTGTATAATCATGACCAATATCATAATTAAAACTAAATCCCTCTTTTACTAAATCTATATACGTATTTACAATAAAATTAGGAGTTTTTACATTTTCTAAAACTAATTTTATATTATATTTATTTAATAAATTTGTAATTTTAAATAAATTTTTCTTTAATTTATTAATATACAAATTATATTCTTTTTCATATAGATAATTTTTAATACCACTAATAGTAACTAATGGTCCTTCATTTAAATGAATATTAAGAAGTTTTATGTTTAAATTTTTGGATAATTTTAAATAATTTTCCAATATTTTAATATATCCATCAACAACTTCATCATAACTTGCGGCATCAAATTCATCAAAAAAATGAATTGTAAATTCAAGGCCTGAATTAATTAAATACTCAATAACTTCTTTATTGGAAAGTTCTTCACGACAATAACTAAAATTTAAATTAAGTTCAATGAATTCAAATCCTAATTTTTTTGCAAGTTTTACATTATCAATTAATGAATCATATTCAAAAAGAATCGGCATTCCGAGTTTCATTATTTTATTCCCCCTAATACTCTAACTCTTAAAACACCATCTATTTCTTTTATTTTATTTAATGTATCAGTTTCAACATCACTATCTAAATCTAAAATTGTATACGCAAAATTATCCAAGCTATTATTATACATTCTTGCGATATTGATATTAGAAGCACTTAAGATATTAGCAAATTTACTAATCATACCACTAACATTATAATGATTAATTGTAATACGTTTTACACTTCTACATACTCCTGCATCTAAAGTTGGATAATTAACAGAGTTATTAATGTTTCCGTTTTCTAAATAATCCATTAGTTCTCTAACAGCTTGGATCGCACAATTATTTTCTGATTCTTTTGTAGATCCACCTAAATGAGGAATAACAATTGTATTATCCATTTTAACAGTAAGTGGATTTGGAAAATCTGTGATATATTTAGCAACTTTATGTTTATTTAATGCATCTATCATATCAACATCAGATACTATTGCGTCACGTGCAAAATTAATAATCACAACTCCATCTTTCATTTTACTAATAGCATCACTATTAATCATATTTTTTGTATCTTCTTTTAAAGGTACATGAATAGTAATTACATCTGAAACTTCAAATAATGACTCTAGTGTTGTAACACGAGTAATATTTTTAGAAAGCCCCCATGCATGAGTTATTGAAATATATGGATCATACCCTAACACATTCATCCCAAGTTCAACAGCTGTATTTGCTACAAGACCACCTATTGCACCTAGTCCAATTATACCAAGATTCTTACCCTTTAATTCGTACCCTGCATATTTACTTTTTTCAAGTTCAACTTTTTCAACAATATTTGGATCATCTTTAATTGATTTTACCCAATTAATACTTCCAATAATATCACGTTGCGAAAGTATTAAACCTAAAATGGTCATTTCTTTTACACCATTAGCATTTGCACCTGGAGTATTAAAAACAACAATACCCTCCTTAGCATATTTTTCATAGGGAATAGTATTTACCCCAATTCCAGCACGAGCAATACAACATACACTTTTAGGCATTTCAACATTATGAATATTCGTAGAACGAATTAATACACCATCGGCTTCTTCAAGTGATGTTTCAACATATTCACTTGTAAATAATTTTTTTGCTTCTTCTTTTATAACATTATAACAATTAATTTTATACATTATACTGTACCTCAAACTTCTTCATAAATTCAACAAGCGTAACTACGCCTTCAAATGGCATGGCATTATAAATACTAGCACGTAGTCCACCAATTACTTTATGGCCTTTTAAGTTTTCTAACCCTACTTTTTTAGCTTCTTCAACAAATAATAAATCAAGTTCCTTATTACCTGTTGTAAAAACAACATTCATAATTGAACGACTATTTTTATCTGCCATAGTTTTATAAAACTTAGAATGATCTAAATAATTATATAAATAATTAGCTTTTTCAATATTTTTCTTTTCTTGAGCCTTTATACCACCATTATTTAATAAATATTTAAAAACAAGTCCACACATATAAATTATATATGTAGGAGGTGTATTAAATAAGCTCATTTTTTCACTATGAATTTTATATTTTAAAATATTTGGTGTATAAACACTAGATTCATTAATTAAATCCTCTCTAATAATTACAATAGTAACACCTGATGGTCCAATATTTTTTTGTGCCCCAGCAAATATAATTCCATATTTTGATACATCAATTTCTTCAGATAAAATACAAGATGACATATCACATACAAGAGGAATTCCAAATGAATTAGGCACTTTTTTAAACTTTGTTCCATATATTGTATTATTATCACAATAATATAAATAATCATACCCTTCTAAATTTAAATTACTACAATCAGGAATATATGAAAACGACTCGTTTTCACTACTTGCTATAACATCAACTTGACCAAAAACTCTTGCATCAATAATTGCACGATTACTCCAGTGCCCTGTATTAATATACGCAGCCTTATTCTTTAATAAATGTAAAGCTACACTAGAAAACTGTGTTGTAGCACCACCTTGTAAAAATAACACTTTATAATTAAAAGGAATATTTAATAATTTACGTAGATTGTCTTCAGCTTCAGTGATAATGTCATTAAATAAGGAGGATCTATGACTAAGTTCCATTACAGACATACCAGAATTTTTATAATTCATCATTTCATTTTTCGCTATTTCTAATACTTCTTCTGGTAACATTGCAGGTCCTGCAGCAAAATTAAATATACGATTATATTTATTCATATCATCACTCCTTAAACATAAATTTTTTCTATTATATAATTAATTTATTACTATTTCAAGAAAAATGAAAAAAATATCTTTATAAATAATGTATACAAATTCATAATTATAGATAATATTTAAAACAAATAAGATGAAGTATGAAATTAAATTCATTCTTCATCTTATGTTTATCATCATAAATTAAAAAGCCTTATTAACATTAAATTATTTTATTTTTCTTAATTTTTGTTTATTTCCTACAACAATTAACTTCATACTATTCTTAAGTGGAATATTTGGATCAACATTGATATTAATTTCTTCATTATCTCTTATTGCAATAATATTAAGTTCATATTTTTTTCTAAATTTTAATTCAATTAAAGATTTTCCAACCCAATCTTTTTTTACATCTAGTTCGATCATTGATACCTCATCTGATAATGAAATCATATCAACAAATCCAGAACTTAATAAATTTCTTGCCATTCTTATACCAGAATCTTTTTCAGGAAATACTACTTTATCAGCTCCAACTTTTACTAATATTTTATAATGCATTTCACTAGAGCATTTTGCAATAACAAGAGGTACGCCTAATTCTTTACAAAGCATTACTGTCATTACACTTGCTTCTATGTTACCAGCCATTGCAACAATAACAACATCAACATTAGAAATACCTAGTCTTTTTAATACTTCAACATCTGTTGTATCAGCACATTTACAAAAAGGTAATAAAGTAGCAACAGTATTAACGACGCTTTCATCAGAATCTACAGCAATAACTTCAGCTCCATTATTTACTAATTCTGTTGCAACAGATATACCATATCTTCCTAGTCCAAAAATTGCATATGTTTTATTAATACTCATCTTTTTCCTCCTATCCTACACTAACATCTTCTGTTGGATTAGTAATTAAATTTATAGTTTCTTTTTTTGATTTAAACGCAATTGCTAAAGAAATAGGACCAACTCTACCTAAATACATAGTTAGAATAATTACAATCTTACCAAAACTATTTAACGTTGAAGTTAAATTTCTTGATAATCCTACAGTTGCAGTTGCACTTACGGTTTCATATAACATATCAACTAAATTAGCATCGCTAGATAAACTTAAAAAAATTGTTGAAATAAACATTATTAAAAATGACATAGTTGTTACTGCAACAGCTTTTCTAGTAATTTCACTTGATAAATTACGATTGAATAAATGTACTTCTTTTTTATTTTTTATAGAAGCAATTGCTATAGCAACAAGTGAAACAATCGTAATAGTTTTTATACCACCAGCAGTACCAACAGGTGATCCACCAATAAACATTAAAACTAAGCAAATCAAAGTTGAAGGTATAGTTAAATTCTCTTGTGGTATTGTTGCAAAACCAGCTGTTCTAGTTGTTATAGATTGAAAAAATGAAATTTGAATCTTATTAAATAAACTTTCATTTCCAATTGTTGTCGGATTATTGTATTCAAATATAAAGATTAATAAAGCACCAAGTACTATTAATAAACAAGTTGAACTTAATACAATTTTACTATGCAAAGTTAAAGAATTTAAACATTTAAATCTTTTTTGTTTGAATTCCTTTAAAACTCTTAATACATCCCACCAAACAATAAAACCTAAACCACCTAAAACAATTAAAAATGAAGTAGTGAAATTAATTAATGGATTAGTTGCATAATTGTAAAGACTAGTTTCTCCAATGATGTCCATCCCTGCATTACAAAAAGCAGAAACTGAATTAAAAAAAGCAATAAAAATACCTTTTTCACCAAATTCAGGAATAAATATTATCATATAAAGCAAAGCACCGATAGTTTCTACTATAAGCGTACCAAGAAAAACATATTTAACAAATTTTTTTAAACCAGATAATGTATTAAGATTAAAAGCATCTTGAATTAATTGATAATCTTTAAGTTTTAGTTTTTTATTGATAATAATCATAAAGCCAGCCATAAATGCAACAACACCCAAGCCACCAATTTGAATTAAAATTAATATTACAATTTTACCAAAAACACTCCAAGTTGAATATGTAGGTACTGTAACTAAACCAGTAACACATGTTGATGTTGTTGCAGTAAATAACGCATCTAAATAATTCACTGAAACTCCATTACTTGAACTAATCGGTAAAAAAAGTAAAAAACTCCCAATTAAAATAACAATAAAAAAACTAAGTAAAATAATTTGTGTAGTTGAAAAGTCTTTTTTCTTGGATATCATAATTTCACCCTAATTTTTAAAAATCTAACTCTTTATTTATTTTAGATTATTTTATCATATTTTTATATTCAAAACAACATTTTTGTTAAATTTTCTAAAATGAATATCTAAATAATATTAGAATTAGAATTTATTTTAGTCTATTAAAAAATAAAAAATTGCCAATAAATAGGCAACTTTTATTTATTAATTTTATACTTTTAAATTCGTTTAATTCTCCATGTTTTTGGACTAAATAAAATTATTAAAGGAAATAATTCAAGACGTCCACAAATCATTTGCAACGATAAATAGAATTTTGTAAAATTATTTAAGTCCCCACATGTATTAAATGAAAAACCAAATCCAGGTCCAACATTACTTATACATGAAAGTGATAATGTTAGACAAGTCTCAAAACTATTGTTTGCAATTGAATCAAAGGAAATTACAAGTGCTCCTAATAATAATACTATTATATAAACAGACATAAAACTATTAACCGAAAATACCATATCATCAGTAATAGGTTTACCATCAATTTTAATTGTTTCTACTTTTCTTGGATTAATCATTAATTTAATCTTCTTTATTGTAGATTTAGCAAGAATAACAATACGTGAACACTTCATTCCACCAGCAGTTGAACCTGCACATGAGCCAATTAGCATTAGAATGAAAATAACCATTAAAGCTAATGTAGGCCATTTTATATAATTTGCGGTTGTAAAACCTGATGTAGATATGATACTTGCAACTTGGAAAAAGGAATGTCTAAATGTTTCTTCAATATTGTTATAAATATTAATTGTACTTATAAATACTAGTAACACACTCACAAATATAATACATAAATACCATTTAAATTCATCATTTTTTAATACTTCTTTAACATTACCAATTAGAATTAAATAATAAATAGTAAAATTTACGCCAAAAACAATCATAAAAATTGCTATTACATACTGTGAATAGGCTGAATATGCAGCTACACTATTGCTAGCTATTCCAAAACCACCAGTACCAGCAGTGCCAAAAGCATATATCAAACTTTCGTACAAATTCATATCTGGACCAATCCATAAAATAACTGTTAATAAAAGAGTTAAAACAACATAAATTAAATACAAAATTCTTGAGCTTGCTTTCATCTTAGTAACCAAACGACCTACTTGTGGACCAGGGCTTTCTGCTCTTAAAATGTGTACTGCACTACCTTCATCACTTTCAGGGATAATCATTAATATAAAGACTAGAACTCCCATTCCACCAATCCAGTGAGCAAAACTACGCCAAAACATAACACTATGACTCATTTCAAGTGCTTGTTCTGGAGTTGGAGTATTAAGTGCTCCCATTACTGTTGCACCAGTCGTAGAAAAACCAGATGAAATTTCAAAAAAAGCATCAAATGGATTAGTAAGTACACCAGAAATTATAAATGGCAAACAGCCAAATAAAGACATTACAAGCCAAGAAACACCAACAATAATGAAACCTTCACGAGCCAACATTTTTTTATTAGTTGCTTTTTTTAGATTAAATAATACACCTATAATTAATAACAATCCAATGGGAATTAAAAAAGCTACATAATTTATTAGTTCTTCTTGATAAATTACACAAACAATTAATGGTAAGAACATTAACATTGCAAGAAGAATCATAATTTTACCGATAATATTTCTAATTATTTGATAATTCATATCTTACTCCAAAATATCATCTAAATCATCTAACAATTGTGTTGTTGTAACAACAATAACACTATCGTTTGATTGAATTTGACTCATACCACTAGGAATTATTAATTCAGAATCTCTAATTATAGAAGCTATTAAGACATTTTTCTTTAGTTTTAAATCCTTTAAACACTTATTTAATAGTTTACTATTAGCTTTTGCAACAAATTCTATTGCTTCAACTCGATTATTAACAAGTTTATAAAGTTTAATAATATTACTACCATGAATATTAGAAGTTGCTCTTACATAACTAATAATACGTGAAGCTGTAATATCTTTAGGAGAAATAACACTTGCTACACCAATTGATTCAACAAGTCCAGCAAAAGATGACTTATTAACTTTTGTAATAATTTTAGTAACTTGCATCTTTTGTGCATATAAAGAAATGATGATATTTTCTTCATCAAGATTAGTTAAACATACAATAGCATCACAACTATCAATTCCTTCTTCTTCAAGTAATAATTGATCAGATCCATCACCATAAATAATCGAAGCATTAGGTAATAAATCACTAAGTTCTAAACAACGATTATAATCTTTTTCAATAATTTTTACATTGTATTTCCCCTTAATTAGTGTTTCTGCAAGATATGTAGAAATCTTACCACCACCAATTATAAGTACATCTTTAATTTTAGTTTCAATTAAACCTAATTTTCTTAAGAAATCTTTTACATCTAAACGACTAGCTGTTATATGTATTTTATCCTTTGCTTGAAAAGTAAAGTTCCCTGTTGGAATAAATACTTCTTCACCGCGTTGTACAGCACAAACTAGAATTTTAACTTGATATTTTGAAGAAATACTAGCAAGTGATAAACCTATTAATGGACTATTCTTAGGAATAAATAATTCTACAAGATCTACATTACCATTAGCAAAGGTATCTACACGATTAGCTTCAGGGAAATTTATAATATTCATTATTTCATTGGCAGCTTCAAGTTCAGGATTAATTGTCATTTGAATACCTAAAGCTTCTTTTAATTGTTCAATACGACTATTATATTCATAACTTCTAACACGAGCAATAGTAGCTTTTGCACCTAGTTTTTTTGCTATTAAACAAGCAAGCATATTAACTTCATCTCTTGATGTAGCAGCAACAACTAAGTCAGCTTTAGAGACACCAGCACTTTCTTGAATATCAATACATGCACCATTTCCACAAATTCCACCTACATCATAAAGATTTACTAATTCTTCAATTACTTTAGGATTATTATCGATTACTACAACTTCATGTCCTTCTCTACAAGTATGTTCTGTTATAGCACGCCCTACTTTTCCATCACCGATTACTACTATTCTCATATTTTTAGTCTCCTGGCATTAATTTTTTTTTATAATATATTTTTTTCGAAGAAATATCAGCTTCATTATATAGATTATTTATAAATTTTATACTATTATTTTACTATAAAAACTACATTTTTTCAAGGCATATCATTAATTATTAAAAGAATTATAACAAATTTTATATTATTTAAGGTTTCTAGCATAAGCTAATGTTTGTTTTAACGCAGTTTCTTTTTTAACTCCAGATAATCTTAACTTATGTGCATAATTTAATATTAAACTAAAGTTACTATTTGGTATTAGTCCATTTTCTATTAAATCTAAACCAGTTACAAAAGGTCTAGACATATATTCATAATATATATTTAAACGTTTATATAAAAATTTATCATTAGATTCATGTTTATCTATAGAAATTGAACCATTTCTATCTGCATTAGCTAAACATATTAATGCAATCGGATCAACTGATTCATCAAACATCTTATTTGTAGCTTTAATTGATGCTTTAGCGTTTGCAAGCGTATGTGGTCTCATATGTAGTTTTGTCATATTTAAAACGTATTTAATTAAATCTTTTTCATAAGTTATTCTATTTAAAAAAGATTTTACTAGTGGAATACCTTCAATTTCATGATTAATTGATTTAATTTTTCCATCAATTATTTTAGTACATACATATTTACCAAAATCATGTGTAATACAAGATAACAAAAAATAGTATTGATTATTAATTTTTTTTAAAAATTTTACGCCTTCATCTAAAACCTTCATTGTATGTACCCATACATCACCTTCAGAATGATAAATAGGGTTTTGTTCTACACCAATCAAATCTTTTAACTCTTTAAACCAATAATCTAACTGGTTCATCTTTCTTAGTTCTTCAAAGAATATTGAAGGTTTTTTTGATTTAATTAAAGCTTTTTTTAATTCTGTTTCAATTCGTTCTTTTGGTAAAGTAGTTATATCCATTTTCTTACAAAGATTAATTGTTTCTTCATCAATCTTAAACTCAAATCTAGCTGCAAATTGAGCAGCACGTAATACACGTAATGGATCTTCTATAAATGTTTCATCAGAAATATGCTTTATGATTTTATTTTTAAGATGATATTGTCCATTAAAATGGTCAATAATTTCACCAGTTAGAACATCTTGCATTAAAGCATTAATCGTAAAATCTCTTCTTTTACAAGCATTATATGTTCCCATAAAAGGATCTACAGTTATTTCAAAATTGGTATGTTTTACACCAGTTTGTTTTTCTTTTCTAGGCATAGCAATATCAATTGATGTTCCTTTTAAACTATATACACCAAAATTCTCACCAAAAAATATTCTTTCACCAATATTATCTAAAACACTTTCTAGTTGAACATTAGTAATACCATGAACTTCTATATCAATATCTTTATTATTAATACCTAGTAACTTATCTCTAACATACCCACCAACAAAATATACATTTCCACCTAATTCTTTTACACTTTTTGCTATTAATAAAGCTAATTCATAATCATTAAATTTTTTTAACATATTCCACCTCTATTTATAAATTATATTTTATATTATTTTTAAATTATTTTATCATTAATAAAA
>JAFQFT010000050.1 GCA_017398545.1 Bacilli bacterium
GAGAAACTTCTTCTTTCTCTATGGTCACCAAATTTAACTGTTTTGTATGCCACTATTTCACCCCAATCCTAAATTTTTAAAGAACACAAATTTTAAAAATAAAACAAATGTACTGCAATATAAAATTTTAACATACTGATTTCAAGAAATCAATCAAAATTTAATTATTTTGTCATTTTTTTTACTTTATATATAAAATATCCTTTATCTTTATTAATTGTTTCAACAATTCTATCATTTTCTAGAATTTTCTTTATAGATAATGCACCTTGATCCTTACGAATTACGAAGTATAAAACACCATCTTCATTCAAATGATCAAATGCACCAGTTAATATCTCTAATAGTTTTTGTTTTCCTACCCTTATAGGTGGATTTGTAATGATAACATCATATGTATCCTTTACTTCACTATAAGCATCACTCAAGAATACACTTCCCTTAAAGTTATCATATTTTTTAATATTTCTTTTAGTTAGATGTACAGCTCTCTTATTAACATCAACCATATCAACATAAGAACCATTTACAATACTTATTACAGTTCCAATAAAACCATAACCACATCCAACATCTAATACTTTTCTACTAGCAGTGTCATCTTTTAAATAACTTTCTAAAAGTAACTTACTACCATAATCAATACTTTTTTTACTAAATACTCCATTATCGGAAAAAAAGGTAAAAGAAAAGGAAGCGTATTTGTAAATAAGCTCTCTAACTTGACTTACTAAATTTTCATCATTCATAAAATAATGACTCATACTCTGCTTCCTTTTCAATATAAATTTGTTTTATTTTTATCTTATTTTTAAAACGCAAAAAAGCCTTTATACAAGGCTATTAATGCAATTAAGCTAATTCTACAGTAGCTCCAGCTTCTTCTAATTTAGCTTTTAATTCTTCAGCTTCAGCAGCAGGAATTCCTTCTTTAACATTTCCACCAGCATCAGCGATATCTTTAGCTTCTTTTAATCCTAATCCAGTAGCTTCTCTAATTACTTTAATTACTTGTAATTTTTGAGCACCAGCATCTTTAAGAACTACATTCTTAACTCCGCTTGCAGCACTTTCTTCTGCTTCAGCAGCAGGTGCAGCAGCAACAGCAACAGCACTTGGATCTACTCCGAATTCTTCTTTCATCATATCAACTAATTCTTTAACTTCAAGAATAGTTTTTTCTTTTAAAGCTTCAATAATATCTTTGTTATCAATTTTTGCCATATTAGTTATTTCCTCCTTCTTCTAACTTTTCAGCATATAAATTTAATCCAATACTTAAATTTCTTACATGTTCAATTAAACCACCAGCAAACATTGTAAGTAATCCTTCCATACTTGGAATAGTTGCATATTCAGCAATAACTTTAGTATCAACTACTTCGTTATCAATGAATCCAACTCTAATTTCAAGAGCAGGATGTTCTTTAGCGAACTTACTAACAACTTTAATTGGTTCGATAATTGAATCAGCAAATAAATAAGCATTAGGTCCTTCCATGTATTCGTTTAATGCAATATTCTTATTTTTTAACGCGATGTTCATAAGAGTATTTTTATAAACAGTTACATCAGAATTAACTTCTCTTAAACTATGTCTTAATTCAGCTATTTCAGAAACTGTAAGACCTTGATAATTTAATAACAAGAATGTTTTTGCATTATCTAATCTTTCACTAATTTCAGCAACAACTGCTTCTTTTTGTTTAAGAATTTCTTTACTTGCCATATAGTCTCCTTTCATCAATTAAAAAGTTTCCTAAGGCAAGGAAACTATATTATAATCGTCATTATAAAACTGTTTCCTCGGTAAGATTTACTTGTGTACTTACTGTCTTTGGTCACTTCAACGAGATTGATTATACTACACAAAAATATAATTGTAAAGTACTTTTATTCAAAAAAATCAAAAAACTACCGCATTTTACGGTAGTTTATTTATTATTTAGCACTTATTACTATCTTAACTTTAGTAGTTCTTGATGTATAAGTTAATTTATTATCTTTTCCTTTAACACTTACAGGAACTTCCCAAGTACCAGCAGGTAAATCTGAAAGATCTACATAAGCAGTAATATCTTCTACTTTTAATTTATTCAATAATGTTTTAACACCCTTAACAACAACATCTACTTTTGTATCATCAGCACTTGCTGCTAAAGCATTAAACTTAGTTGAATCTAAACCTTCAAGCACAATTGGAACATTCTTAAATTCCATAGAAGTTTCTTTTTCCATAACAACCTTAATTGTTACAGCAGTTTCACTCATACTTCTTACACCATTAGGTTTAACAATTGTTTCTTGGAATGTCTTATCTTGACTTAAATCTTTAACATTGATATTAACATCAATACTTTCAATTCCCTTAAGAGCAGCCTCATCACCATATAATGTAACAGTACTTACATTTGGAGTAATTGAACTAATAGCACTTCCACTAGCAACTTCACCAACAGGAACAACATTAATTGGAACTACTTTACTTGGACTACTAATTACTACAGTAGCAGTAACATTACCAGGAACAATTTCAATACCAGTAATTTCTGTACCATTTTCATCATAAGCAACTAACTTAACATTATCTAAAGTATATGTACCAGCAGTAGTAGCATTTAATGCATTAGCATCAACTATAGCTTTAACACTAGCAACTGTAGATAATTTTTCTTCATAAGATTTAACAATTACTTCAGTCTTACTTAATTCAACAGAACTAATAGTTAACTTATCATTTAATTTATCTTGATTTAATACATCTGTCGTAAGAGTTCTAGTCTCACTAACCTTAGGATGTATTACAATTGTTACTCTAGATGGATCCAATTTATAATCTAATGTATTAATTGGATTATTATATTTAATATTAACTTTATGAGTTCCTTCACTATAACCAGTTAAATCAAGAGATAATTGATGGTCTCCTAATTGCTCTGCTAAATATAAAGAACTCTTTTTACCCATAAGTACTATATCAGCACTCTCTGGAATTCCTTCTACTACATAAGCTTCTTCATTAAAATCAACATTAATTGGCTGATTAGATAATACAATAGCTTCAGTTTCAGTAAGATTAATTACTTTTAAATCTACTGCAAAGAACGCAGCTAATGCAAATATTAATGAAATATATAATAATGTAGTTGGATTATTAAGAATCTTATCAAATCCAGAATTTCTATTTCCTAACATATCCCCTATCTTATAAACAATTTTAGATAAAGGAGTAACTAATAATAAATCTATTATTCTATATAAAACTCTAAAAAACACTCTAAATGTCTTACCAAGAGCTTTGAAAATCTTACTTAGAAATTTCTTCATTTTCATCACTCTCACTTTCTAAATCTACTTCATAGAATGTTTCTCTCTTAGGTTGTAATTCTTCAAGCAATAATAATTTAACATCATCCAAAGATAAATTATAATTTAATTCACTACCTATACATACAGAAATTCTACCAGTCTCTTCACTAACAATTAATGAAATACAATCTGATACTTCACTAATTCCAAGAGCAGCTCTATGTCTAGTTCCAAGTCTCTTAGAAATATTTTGATTATCACTAGTTGGGAATACACTTCCTGCACAAGTAATCTTATCACCTTGTAAAATAACACCACCATCATGAAGTGGATTATTAGGGAAGAATAAAGATATCAATAACTCACTACTTATATCAGCATATAATTTAGTAGCAGGTTCAATATATTGAGCTAAACTATAATCTCTTTCAATTACCATTAAAGCACCAATCTTGTTCTTCTTTAAATATTCCATAGCATTGATAATCTCATATACCATTTTTTCTCTTTCATCAACAGTCAATGTCTTATGACGACCAAGTAATTGAGTTCTACCAATACTCTCAAGAACATTTCTAATTTCAGGTTGGAATATAATAATTAAAGCAAGTGGTCCCCAAGAAATAACATATTCTAAAATGATACCAACTGTATTTAATTTTAACCAATCACTCATCAATTTTAATACGATTACAATTAACAATCCCTTAAATAACAAAGTTAACTTAAAGTTATTTTTAGAATACTTAAGTAATTGATAAATTATAAACCATACAATAGCTATATCTAATACTTTTGTTATTATACTTAATATTGTTGTAAGCATTTAATTCACCTCTTTACACATATATCATTATACAACTTTATAATAAAAAATACTACAACTATAAAACCTATTTACAAAAAAATAACATTAAAAAAGAAGCTATTTAGCTTCTACTAATAATTTAATAGCAGTCTTTTCCTTACCATCAATTATAACGTCATAAAAAGCCGGAGTACAGACCAAATTATACCCAAGAGGCGCTACATATCCTCGAGCAATCGAAATCGCTTTAATCGCTTGATTTACTGCTCCTGCACCAACAGTTTGTATCTCAACTACATTAACACCTTCCCTAAAAGAATTAGCTATACTACCAGCAACCTTTTGAGAAATACTTTTACTAGAAACTTTTATTACATCCATTTTTATCACCTCATTAATTAATATGAAATAATAAAATAAAAAGAACAAAAAAAGGTAATAAAAATTACCTTATTCCATTCTAGATAAAACAGATATTAATTGTTTCTCAATTTCGAAAATATCCTCATATATAAATAATAAATAATCATCTTCATTCGTTTCAGTATTAACATCATAATTCTTAATATCAAAATCAGCATCTAAATCATAATGTTCTTTCATCTTCTTAACAAACTCACCAATAAGAATAAGTTCTCTACTGATAACATTCTTTTTATCATTAACATCTAATTCCTTAAACGTTTCTTTTAAATTTGGACTCATCATACTAACGCACCATACCCTGAACAGCCATTGACTTTTCTAAAGATGTTTGCATTTCAGTTTGTCTAGCTTGTTCAAACTTTCTCATTCTTTCTTCTCTTCTTTGTTTATATCTTTGTGAAGGAGTTAATTCACCAGGATGATAATTCATAACTTGATGCCAATTAACTTCTCTACCTCTTAAATCATCATACATCATAGTAAGTCCAGGTACCATCTTAGCTTCTCTTTCAAATGCTTTACCATAATCTTCACCTAAATCAGCAGGTATAGGTAATTTAAATTCAATATCATAATTCTTTTGAATTCTCCATAATCCCATTGAAACACTATCATCTAATTTCATACCTTCTACACCAAGTCCAATTGTTTGAAAATTCCATCCATTTGCTTTCAATGTATATAAAAACTTTTGATATAAACCAACTAACTGTTCAATTTCACTTTTAGCAGCTTCCACTTTAGCCTTATCATTTTTATCAATAGATTTAAAATCAAAAACCTTTTGTCCAATCTTTTCAGTTAGTTTATTAATGAATCTTTCCATAACACTATTAGATTGCATACTTCTCATAACAGCATCTAAAAATTGTTGTTCATTTTCAATAACAGGACTATCAACTAAACTATCTAAATATTGATTAAATGGAATATCAGTTTGCTTACGAGCAAATACTTGAGCTTCAATAGTTTTAATTTGATCATCATCCATACTATCAATAGTAACCCTATCAGGATGTATTCCAGATGGTCCAGGTTCATATCTATTTCTTTGAGCTTCAAGTGTTCTAAGTTGATCATAACTCATACTTTCAAGAGTAACCCTATCAGGATGTATCCCAGATGGACCAGGTTCATATCTTCTTGCTTGAGCTTCAAGCGTTCTTATTTGGTCATCATCCATACTATCAATATTTACTCTATCAGGATGAATATCTAAAGGTCTAAATTTACCAATTAATTTATTTTGTGCTTCAAGAAGTCTAATTTGATCATCAGTTAAATCATCTATATTCATATAATCAACTCCGTTCTAATCAAATTATATCATAAGAAATAAAAAGATAATAATTACTTATTATCTTTTTAAACTTTCTTTTTAGTTTTTGCTTTTTTCTTTGGTTTTTCTTCAACAACAACTTTTTCTTCCTTAACAGGAGTAATCTTCTTAATTCTTTTTCCTTGTACAGGTTTAATCTTTTTAACTTCAGTTGTTTTCTTAACAGGTTTAACATCATCATAATTTAACATATCAATTAATTTCTTTCTAAATGTTTTACCATTAAATAATAAAATTAATAATACTTCTATTAAACTTAATAATGCAAATCCCATAAAGTAATATCCATATATCATTATAGCCACTTCGAACTTAGTATACACAGTTACCATAGTTACTAATGTTAATACAACTACCAATACTGAAATAGATATTTTAGGAATTGAATTTAAATTCTTTTCCTTAACAAGTTTGCAAACATGAATAATCTTATTTAAGAAATATGCAAGTGAATAAAATAATAATGAAACAGAAACTATATAATTTAAATCATTATGTGCAGCATTCAATTTTATAAATACAGCAACAATTATATTTATAGCTCCAAAGAATAAAAATTCATAATCACCTTGTCTTCTATTCAAAAAATATGCAAGTAATGATATAAATCCAAATATAAAGAATATACCAATTATATATTGTTCTGTGTCCAAATTAGACATACTAGAAAATTGCAATAACATATATCCTACAATACCCATAATAGCATATAACATTATATCTATTGCATATATTGTTTTATCAAATTCTTTTACTACCCTTCTTCTCATTCTAAACTCCTTACTAATCTTCATTCATTATAAATCCAAATATATCATATTTTTCATCTAAGAACACATATATTATTTTAAGTACAGCTACAACAGGCATTGCAATAACCATACCAATTATTCCAAACATATATTCAAATACCAATAATGAAATAATAACAGTAATTGGGCTTAAATTCATTTTCTTACTCATAACTAATGGATGTAATATATTTCCCTCTAATGATTGAACAACTAATATAAACGCTAATGTTAATATACCAACAACAGGTCCTTGTGCAAATCCAAGTACACCTGCAACAGCAGCACCCATATAAGGTCCAATATATGGAATTAAGTTAGTAATAACACATATAAATGAAATCAACACAGGAGCATTTAATCCTATAATTGAAAATCCAATAACACTAACTACAAATAATAACATTGATAACCAAATCGTACCACTAACAAATGAATGTAATGATTGATTTAATTGATCCAATAAATATTCAACTTCATTTCTAGCTCTCTTTGGAAATAAATTAATAAATCCATTTGAAACCTTATCAAAATCATATGAAATATAAAATGCAAGCAAGAACGATAATGCTATTTTACCAACTCCACTAAATAAAGCTGTGATAACACTCATCGCAGTTTCAGGTAAATTTGTTTGAATACCTAAAACATAACCTTCAATCTTATCCATAAATGTAGCCTTGATACCATCTAAATTTTGTAAACTTAAATCTGATAATTTAGCAAAGAACACATCAATCCATTCAGTAACTTGTTCAGCTATTTCAGGAATAGTAGCTAATAAATCACTCATTTGATTACCAAGAGATGATATTGTTAAACAAGAAGCAACTATAATAAATACAATTAATACAATGTATGCAAACGCAACACTAAGTCCCTTCTTAACACCCCTTTTAGTTAGTTTTTTAACAAATGGATTCAATAACCATGCTATAAACCAACCAATAAACAATGGAGATATTATAGAAAAAATTCTTCCTAAGAAATGTAATATATTCCATTCTCTTATAATAATTGTAACTACATATATTAATAAAATAATAAATAACACAAATAATATTTTTAATATTTTA
>JAFQFT010000051.1 GCA_017398545.1 Bacilli bacterium
TATTAATAACCTTAATCTATTTTGTTGAATAAAAAAATGAAATAATATATAATATATATAAGTATAAAAGCTGCATTTATTGTTGCTGTTCAATTTCTTTTTAAATACAATTAAAATAAAAAAATAGTATAGTTAAACAACTATACTATTAATTATCTAAACTGGCGTCCCAGAAGAGATTCGAACTCCCGACACACGGCTTAGAAGGCCGTTGCTCTATCCAGCTGAGCTACTGGGACTTAACACATAAGCATAGATATTATATCATAATTTGGTGCTTTTGTAAAGTAATTGACTATATAAAAATAAGAAAGTGTGTAAATATGAAATGTTTTATTCATCTTAATAATGATAGTAGTAGTTATTGTTCTGTGTGTAAAAGACCTATTTGTAAGAAATGCGAAAGTGTTGAAAATGGTATTTGTCCAAGATGTTCTAATTTTACTCATAAGACAATATTTAATTATAATAAGAAAATTATTTTATTTTTATTAGTTGTATTTTTTGTAAGAATTACTGCTTATTATGATGTAGTAGTTTTAACTATATATAATAAAGGTTTACTTAGTTATTCATCTACTAGTGTAATACTACTTATAGGGTTATTTATACCTTTTTGTATTAATATTATTAGATATGGTTTTAAAAATGCGATTAAATATCAAGCTTTTGGCAAAACATCAGCTATTGAAATAGCTGATAATAAAAAATGGAAATCTGTTGTTACTTATATGATTGGAATATTATCTTTTATAATATTATGTATATTATATATTGTATTTACACCATTATTTATAGTTACAGATTTAATTCATTTAATTAAATCTGTAAAAGATTTCTTTTATCATAAGAAAAGAATTTTAACAGAGACACAAATTAATAAGTTAGGGTAGAGGTATTTTATGTTAATTTTAGTAGGACCTAGTGCGTCAGGTAAGACACAAATAGTCAAAATATTAATTGAAAAGTATGGACTTAAGAAGATGGTTACTTATACATCTCGAGGAAAAAGACCTGGAGAAGTAGATGGTATTGATTATTTCTTTTTATCAAAAGAAGAATTTGAAAAAAGAATTAATGAAGGATTCTTTATTGAACATGTTGTTTATAATGGTAATTATTATGGAACATCTATTTCTCAAGTTTCTAGTGATAAAGTAGTTATTTTAGAACCAACTGGTTTAAAGCATTATTTAAATAAAATTAAAGATGAAGTTAAAGTTGTATTCTTAAGATGCTCAAGAGATATTGTTAGAATAAGAATGCAAGGCCGTGGCGATCATTTTGAAATAATAGATAAGAGATTAGATTTAGATGAAAAAGTATTTAATAAAGAGGTTATGAAACTTGCTGATTGGGTTGTTGATACTTCTGCATCTAATATTTATGATAATGCAAAAGAAATTTATATGTTATATAAGGACTTTATTTAATTATGAATTATAGAATTCAAATTCTAGATGATAATAATATTCCTTATGTCATTATTAAAAAAACATATAAAAGAGTTTCGGTGAAATATAATTCTAATTGTGTTTTAGAAATAAGACAACCAATATATTTTCCAGATGTAGAAATGATTAAGTTTATTGAAAAACATATTGATTGGATTATTGTTCATAAACCTGTTAAACCAATGCCACATGAAAAGTATGTTGATGGCGATTCTTATTTACTATTAGGTAAAGAATATGTTTTAAAGATAGTTTATTCTAATCATCAAGAGGTAATATTATTTAATAATCAAATAATTGTTCATACTGCAAATGATAAAAATATTGAAAAATTATTAGATAAATTCCGCTATGAACAAGCAGAAATAGTATTTAATGAAATTTTATATAATTGTTTCAAATCAATGGATAAACACTTAGTTAAATATCCTACACTTACAATTAAATCTGCTAAGTCACGTTGGGGATGCTGTTATATTAAAGAAAATAGAATAATGTTAAACATTTCATTAATCCATGTTCCTTTAACTTTAATAGAATATGTTGTTTGTCATGAGCTAGTTCATTTCGTTTATCCTAATCATTCTAAAGATTTTCATGATTTATTAAGCATGTATGTACGTGATGAAAAGAAAAAAAGAAATGAATTAAAGTTTTATAATATTATGTATAAATAGCAAGAAAAGGTAGCTTTTCTTGCTGTTTTTTGTTGTATGCTGTATTAAAATAAAAATTTGTAATATTTTTTTACAAGAATGAAAAATCAATCGATTTTTATCAAAATCTTTTATATTTAATAACTTTATTTATTAAAAAAAATATGTTAAATTGTTTTCATCAATTTTGTAGGGGGAAATAAAATGAAAATTAAAAATGATAATTCTATAGTCTCTTTTTCTGATGACACAGATAAAAAGAAAAAATATGGGATATTGTTAAAAAGAAAAAGACAAGAACGTCATATGACATTAGAATCGATGTGCCAGGGTATTTGTACCGTAAGTTATTTAAGTAGAATTGAGAATAATCTAGTAGATGTAGAAGAAAAATATTATATAAGTTTATTTAAAAAATTAGATATAGATTTTAATGAACTTAAAGAAGTAAAAGAAAATGAAATTTTTACTGATTTATTAAAATGTTATTTACAAGAAAATGATGACGAAGCAGTTTTAATAATTTCAAATGCATTAAAATCAAATTTCTATGTTGAATTAGAAATGGATTTAATGTTGTTATATGATAATATAATTCATTGTTTGTATAGTGAAGCTTTAAAACAAATATTAGAATTTAATAAAATTGTAAATTCATTAATTGAAACAGAATTACATTTCTTTTTATTCTTAACAGCATTATATGCTTATAGAACAAATCAATCAATTTTTGCATATCGTCAAATAATATTCTTGTGCGAATCTGTATTAGTTAATGCAATGTATAGATATGCTGTATATGATCTTGCGCTTGATATTTTTGATTTTATGGGAGCTAAAGAACAATTTTTAAAGTATTATTCAATACTAATAAATGATAAATATAGTTCTTTATATCCTAAGTCGGCAATGAAACATCAAGCTCAAAAATTACTAGTTGATTCATATCTTTTAAAGCTAGAAGAAGATGTTTTATTGAAGGAATTATATGTAAAATCAAGTGGTAGATGCAGGGAAGAAATTGCATGGCAAATATTGAAAAAAGAGTATCGAAAAAGTGAATTTATTAAGTGTTTAGAGATGTTAAATGAATATACGCCAACTCCTAAATTATTAGCATTTGAAGCGTTATTAATTTTAAGAATTAGTGATTCTAAATATATTTATAGAATAGAAGAAAGAAGAAAACAAGTAACATATCGAACATTTGATGAATCATTTGAATTAATGTTTTTAATAACATTACAAATAAAACGTTATGAAGATTATCGTAGTGCTTATGAACTATTTAAAAAGTTAATAAAGTTACAAAATGAACAAACATATTGTGCTTTTTTGTTTGATGAACAAACAATAATGTTTATTGAAATAGCTTTAAATTGTGGTAAAAATAAAGATGCTTTAAAATTAGTAATGAATGTTTTGAAAGATAAATTAACATTCCCTTACTTCTTGTAATTATATTGCTTTTAATTTTTAATAAAATATAGTATAATAATATAAAAGAGGTGCACTATGAATTTGTATTTAGAAAAATTTAACAATGAAAATGAAGCAAATCATGAATTTTTTAATGAATTAAGAGCCTATGCAGAAGTTAATAATGTTCCAATTATAAAAAGAGATTCATTAGTATTGATACAAAGTTTATTAAACATTATTAACGCAAAAACAATGCTTGAAATTGGTACAGCTATTGGTTATTCTGCATTATCTTTTGTATGTAGTAAAGAAGATTTAGTTATCGATACAATTGAACGAAATGAAGAAATGTATAATGAAGCATTAAACAATATTAAAAAACTAAATAAAGAAAATAGTATAAATATTATTTTTCAAGATGCATTAGAAGTTGACAATACGATATTAAAAAAATATGATGTAATTTTTATTGATGCTGCAAAAGCACAATATCAAAAATTTTTTGATAAATATGCACCATTATTAAATGAAAATGGTATTATATTAACAGATAATATAATTTTTCATGGTTGTGTAGAAGAACAAGAACATTTAAGTAAAAATGTTAGAAGTATGGTCAAGAAAATCGATAATTACAATCATTATTTAAGTACACTTGAAAACTATACAACTTATTATATTGATAGTGGTGATGGTTTAGCTATCACAATGAGGAAAAAATAATGAAATTAATTGTAGAATTATCAAATAAGAATTTAGTAAAAAAATATTTAAAATTTAATAAAATAAGTTATTTTATTATTGGATTTGAAGGACTTTCTTTTAATGCTTGTACTAAATTTTCTATTGATGAAATAATAGAAATTAGTAATTTATTAAAAAATAGTAATGTTAAACTAATTCTAAATGCAGAAAGATTATTTACTGATAAAGAACTTTGTGAACTAGATATACTTATAAATAAAGGATTGTTTAATTATTTTGAATATATTACATATTCTGATTTTGGTCTTAAAATATATTTAGAAAATAAAGGTGTAAATATTAAATATATTTTTAAAGCAGCAACTTACCTTACTAATAGTTGTGATGTAAATGAATATAATTTAATAAATGATTATGTTGTATTATCTAGTGAAATTTCAAGTGAAGAATTAATTGAATTATCGAAAAATATAAACAAAAAAGCGATAGTTGATCTATTTGGAAAATCTGCTTGTTTTTATTCAAGAAGACCTCTATTAACAAATTATTTTAAATATCGTGGGGTAGATAATGATCCTAAAAAGGATAATTATTATGTAGTAGAAGAACTAAGAAGTGATTATTTAAGTGTTGTTGAAAATGAAATAGGAACAATTATTTTAGAACCTAAATTTCATGTTCTTGCAGAAGAAATTGATAAATTAGAAAATATCGAATTTGGAATAATTAGTTTTAATAAACTTAATCAAAAAAATATGATTTTAGTTGTTGATGCATATAATAATTTATTAAATGATTTTAATATTGAATGTTTTTATAAAAATTTAAATGATACAAATATTGAATACTATAAAGGTGCTTATAATATTAAATCTGTATTATTAAAAGGAGGATGCAATGAATAAGATAGAATTACTTGCTCCTGCTGGAAATCTAGAAAAAGCTAAGATCGCACTATTATATGGTGCAGATGCAGTTTATGTTGGTGGAAAACAATTTAGTCTTCGTGCTCGTGCATCTAATTTTACAATCGAAGATATTAAAGAATTATGTTGTTTTTCAAAAAACTTAAATAAAAAAGTATATGTTACAATGAATATTATTCCACATGATGAAGATTTAGATAGATTAGAAGAATACTTAAAACAATTAGAAGAATGTGGTGTTAATGCAATTATTACTTCAAGTCTTTATATAATAAAAACTTGTGAGAAGGTTGCCCCTAAAATTGAAAGACATGTTTCTACACAAATGTCAATTACTAATTCTAATACAATTAATCATTGGAAGAAAATGAATGTATCAAGAGTTGTTTTAGCAAGGGAAAATACACTTTGTGAAATTGAAAACATCTCTAAAAATACTGATTTAGAATTAGAAGTATTTATTCATGGTGGAATGTGCTCTAGTTATTCTGGACGTTGTGTTTTAAGTAATCATATGACAGAACGTGATGCAAACCGAGGTGGATGTGCACATTCATGCAGATGGAATTATAGTTTATTTGATGGAAAAAGAAAGATTACAAAAAAAGGTGAATTTTATAATATAGGTTCTAAAGATTTAATGGCCGTTAGATTTATTCCGAAATTAATAGATTTAAACGTTGCATCTTTAAAAATTGAAGGACGTATGAAATCTACTTATTATCTAGCAACTGTGGTAGGATGTTATAGAAAATTAATAGATTTATATTATAAAAATAAAAATGTAACAGAAGAAGAATTTAAGTGGTTTGAAAAAGAAATTTCTAAAGCTGAAAACAGACTTACATCAATTGGTTTTTATAATGGAATACCATCTATTAATGAACAATTATATGATACAAGATGTGAACAACCAACTCAAGAATATATTGGTTATGTACTTGATTATAATGATGGAATAGCCACTATTGAACAAAGAAATTACTTTTGTGTAGGAGATTTAGTTGAGGCTTTTGGCCCAAATATAGAAAATACACAATTTGTAATTGAAAAACTGATTGATTGTGAAACAAATGAATTAGAAACGGTTGCACGTCATCCGTTACAAAAGTTTTACATTAATTCACCAATAAAATTATCAAAACACGATATGCTTAGAAAAGTAAAGTAAAAAATACTTGCAAAGATTATAAAAATTTGATATAATTAAATAGAATTTTTAAATAGAAAAGAGGAATTTAAAATGGCTCAAGAACATTTAATAACACAAGAGGGTTATAACGCCTTACTGGAAAAATTAAAGGAATTAAAAAGATTACAAGCTGAAAACCTTATTGCAATCCAAGATGCAAGAGGACAAGGGGACTTATCTGAAAATGCTGACTGGTCTGCTGCAAGAGAACAACAAGCTAAACTTGCTGCCGAAATTGCTGAATTAGAAGCTAATATTCGTAACGCAAAAATCATTGATTCTGAAAAAGTAAGTGAAACATCAAATTTAGGAAAATTTGTTACTGTACAATTTTTAGAAGATGATGAAAATGAACAAGTTACATATCAAATTGTTGGTACTGTTGAAGCTGACCCTATTAATGGAAAAATTTCAGCAGATTGCCCACTTGGTCGTGCTATTTTAACTGCAAAACCTGGTGATATCGTTACAGTTAGAACAGAAGACGGTGATCGTTTTGATGTTAAACTTGTTAAAGTATCTGTAAAAAAACCAGCTGGTAAAAAATAATATAATAATGAAACAAAAAATAATAGCTATTATTTGTGCAATGGATATTGAATTAGAAGGTTATAAAAAAAATCTTAATAATTTAGTTATTGAACATATAATAGGACAAGAATTTCTAATTGGTGATTATTTAAATAATAAACTTGTTATCACCAAATGTGGTATTGGTAAAGTTAATGCTGCCGCAATAACTTTATTAATGATTGAACATTATAATCCTGATTTATTAATTAACTCTGGTATCGCAGGTGGTTATGCTAAATGCTTAAAAACACTTGATGTAGTAGTTGCAGACCAAGTAGTTTATTCTGATGTTGATATGACTACTGATGCATTTACTAACTTAAGATACGGACAATTACAAGATTTACCATTTACATTTAAATCTAACGTTCAAATATTAAATAAAATTAAAGAATTAAAACTAAATAACAACATATATTTTGGAACAATTATGACAGGTGACCAATTTGTCACTGACTATGATAAGACTGATAAAATTGTTTCTAACTACTTTAATGATTTAAATGTTTTAGCATGCGATATGGAATCTTGTGCAATTGCTCATGTGTGTTATTTAACAAATACAAGTTTTATTATAGTTAGATCTATTTCTGATTTAATTGGTTCAAGTGATGCATTTGATTATCAAACATTTGCACCTATTGCTGCTAATAATGCTACAGAAATTGTTAATTATATAATAAAAGAAATAGAAATATAAAAATGGTTCTATGTACTAGAACCATTTTTATTATATCTAATTATTTCTCTTATTAATTTAAAACTCGTTTGAAAAAGTTGTGTATTTGTGCAAAAAGTCGTTTGAAAAAGTTGTGTATTTGCGCAAAAAGTCGTTTGAAAAAGTTGTGTATTTGCGCAAAAAGTCGTTTGAAAAAATGTATAGTATCAAAATAGAATAATGTTAAAAAATGAAACAAAAAAACGTTAGCAAAAAAACTGCTAACGTTTAACTAATTCTAATATAATATATCTTGATATTAATAGTCCAGCAATACTTGGAACAAATGATATACTGCCTGGAATTTGATGCTTAATGGAGTTTTCTTCATTAAGCAATTTTTGTTCTAAAATAGAATTTGATAGATCAAGTGGGGGTTCTGATGAAAACAAAACTGGAACATGTAAGATGTTTCTTTTCTTTAGTTCATAACGCATTACTTTTGCAAGTGGGCATGTATGAGTTTTAGAAATATCTACAATTTGGAATTTTGTTGGGTCTAATTTATTACCTGTTCCCATTGAACTAATTACAGGAATATTTAATTGTTTTGCTATTTCAATTATTGCTATTTTACCTGAAATTGTATCTATACAATCAACAATAAAATCAATATTTTTAAAGTTTATGTTGTTGATTGTTTCTGGTAAAACAAATGTTTCGTAAGTTATAACATTTGCGTCTTTGTTTATACTTAAGATTCTTTCTTTTGTAATGGTAGTTTTTAATTTTCCTATTGTGGATGTTGTAGCAATGATTTGTCTATTAATATTTGATTTGCTCACCTCATCATTGTCAATAAGTACAAAGTTTTTAATTCCAGTTCTAACTAATCCTTCAACAACATAACTACCTACACCACCAAGACCAAAAATCATTACTGTTTTGGTACTTAATAATTCAATGTTTTCTTCGCCTAATAATAAAGCAGACCTAATAAATTTATCCATATAGAAATCCTCCAACTATATTATACTAAAAACTATTAAAATTTTCTAATCTTTTAGTTTTAAATATAATTTGGTTAATGCTCTTTTTTCAATTCTTGATACATAACTACGTGATATTCCTAACGATTTTGCAATATCACGTTGTGTTTCTACTTGATAGTTGTTTAAACCAAATCTTCTTGAAATTATTTCTAGTTCTTGTGAATTAAGCTCTGTAAGTGCTTGTTTTAATCTTTCATAATGTTCTAATTTTATTAATTCATCAGTCATAGATGGACTTGGATCAATTATTACATCACAAATTTTGATTTCATTACCTTCTTTATCTTCTCCAATTGGAGTGTATAAAGAGATTGTATCTTTATATTTTTTTATATTTCTTAAATGCATTAAGATTTCATTTTCAATACAACGAGAAGCATATGTTGCAAGTCTTACGTTAGAATCAAAATTATATGAATCTACTGCTTTAATTAAACCAAATGTCCCAATTGATAATAAATCATCTTTTTCAACTTTTGTATTTTCAAATTTCTTTACTATATGAGCTACAAGTCTTAAATTATGCTCTATTAAAATATTCCTAGCGTTTAAATCTTTATTTTTCCATTTTTCTAAATATTCTTTTTCCTCTTTTTCAGATAATACTTCTGGAAAATTTGCTTGGTTCATTGAACCAAGAAGAGGAAATAAAAATAGCGTTAATAAGTTAAACATAAAATTCCTTTCTTTAAGTTAGCGTAATTAGTGAAATGATAGACAAAATATGTTTTTTTTAGTATAATAATAATGATTGTTTATTAATGAGGTGACTATATTGTCTAAATATATTCCAACTAAATTAGCTAAATCTGTTTATGATATAGACTACAATGAATTATATGCAAATGGTAAAAGAATCATACTTTTTGATTTGGATAATACGCTTATATCATATTATGAAAATAAACCTAATGATTTATTAATAGAATTAGGTGAAAAACTATTAGCAATTGGTTTTAAAGTCTATGTGCTTAGTAATAATAAAGGAAAAAGAATTAATTTATTTATGGAGAATTTTCCTGCAACAGGGTCTGGCAATTTAATGAAAAAACCTTTTGCTCATAAAGTAAAGAAGTTCTTAAAAAATAATAATATTTCTAATTATAATGAAATAATTATGATTGGTGATCAACTTGTAACTGATATTTTATGCGCAAATAATATAGGAGTAGATTCTATTTTAGTGAAATCAATATCTAGAGAAAGTGAAAAAATTTATACAATAATTAATAGATTAAGAGAACCTTATATCGTAAAACGTATTGCAAGAAAAAATCCTGAATACGCAAAAGAAATATATGAAATAATTAAAAAGGAGAAAAAACATGGCTAAATGTATAGGTTGCGGAATTAAATTACAAACACATGATGAATCTTTACCTGGTTATGTTCCACTGCTTGTAAGTGCTGATTTAGGAGATAATGTTTACTGTAAACGTTGCTATCAAATTATTCATAATGGAAAAAAATATGATCCAGAAATTTCTGATAATGATTATTATAGTAAAATAAGTTGTATTAAAGATCAAAAAGCAATTGTTGTATTAATGATTGATATTATGGATATTTATGGTGGCTTTATACCAAATTTATATCAATATATTGGTGATAATCAAGTTATTATTGTTGTTAATAAAGTAGATATAATGCCAAAAGATGTTCATCTTAAGAAAATTGAAGAACGAATTAGAGGTATTGCAGCTAAAGAAAAACTTGATGTATTAAGTGTTATTATGATATCTGCTAAGAAAAAACAAAATATTGAAAGTGTTTTAAACAAGATCTTTAAATTAAAAGATAATGCAATTAAAAAATCTAGATCATACCGTGAAAGAAGACTTAATAAAATACGTGATTGTTATATTTTAGGTTGTGCTAGTGTAGGTAAATCTACCTTTATTAACGCAATTAAAGAAAAATATTTAGACGATAAGAAACTAATTACTACAAGTGATCAATTCCAAACAACAATGGATTTTATCAAGGTTTATATTGATGAAGATAATTATATTATTGATACACCTGGACTTATAAATTATCGCTCTTTCGGTGCTTATTTAGATTATGAATCGATGAAAGTATTAACACCAAAAAGTTATTTAAAACCTAAAACTTATCAACTAAATCCTGACCAAACAATCTTTATGGGTGCTTTAGCAAGACTAGATTTTATTAAAGGAGATAAAATCAATGTAAGTTTTTATACATCTAATGATTTATACATCCATCGTACTAAAACTGTTAACGCAACAAATATTTATGAAACACAAAAAACAAAATTATTAGTTCCACCATATAGTTTAGAAGAACTAAATAGACTTAGTGAAAATAAAGATGTTATGTTTAATATTGAAGATGGAGCTTATGACCTACTTATAAGTGGACTTGGTTTTGTACATATTGTTGGTGCAAATATTACATTTAAAGTTACTGTTCATAAGAATATTGATGTAAGATTAGTTGAAACATTTATTTAGATAATATGGATAAATATAATAAATATGATTATTTAAAAGAACAACTAAAAAAATCTATGACTATTAATGGAGTTGTTCAAAAAAGATATTATCATTCATTAGAGGTTGCTAAAAAAGCATTAGAACTAAATGAAAGATTATGTTTAGGATTAGATAGTGATAAAGTATATCTTGCAGGATTATTACATGATGCTGCAAAACTTAAAAGTGATGAATTTTTATGGGAAATAATAAAAAAAGAATTTCCTAATGAGTTAGATAAGTTTAAAGACTCTAAACCAATTTGGCATAGTCTTGCAGGACCTTTTGTTGTAAAAACAGAATACGGGATTAATGATGAAGAAATCTTATCAGCGATTTGTTATCATTCTACAGGAAAGGCTAATATGTCAACGCTTGATAAAGTATTATTTGTTGCAGATTATATAGAAGATACACGAGGTGGAAACTATACAAAAGAAGCTGTTGATGCAAGTTTTATTAGTCTTGATAAGGCTTTGAAAATAATCCTTAATCAAAAAGTTGATTTTTTGAGAAAAAGTGGTAAAATAATATGTGAGCTTACATTTGAAGCTTTAAAATATTATTCAGAAAATGGTGAAGAATGTTAGAAAAAGTTATTAAAAGTTTAGAAAAAGCAGTAGTTGATGATATTAAAGTATATGATATGAAGGAAAAAACTCCTTTTTATGATTATACAATTATTTGTTCAGTTAATACTTCTCGTCAAGGAGCTGCTTGTGTAAATTATTTAAGAGATGATGCAGAAAAATTAGGCTTATGGGTAAGAGGATATAGTTCTAACCCTGAAAGTGCTTGGTTTTTAGTAGATTTAAATGAAATAGTTGTACATATCTTTGTAGGTGAAGAAAGAGCTCGCTACAATTTAGATGGAATGTATGCTAAATAATAAAAATATAAAATAATATATTTAATAAAAGTTCAAGTTTTGGATAAAAAAACATATAATTAGATTAGGAGTGATAAAATGAAATTATCTGAACTATCTAAGAAAGATGTTATAAGAGATGAAGATGGCACAAAACTTGGTAAAATTGATGATATTACAATAGATACTGCTACTGGGAAAATAATTAGTATTCATATAAATGGTGGATTTAGATTTAGTGGAATCTTCTCTACTAATGATGAAATACTAGTTCCATGGAATAAAATAGTTAAAATTGGCAGTGATGTTATCATCGTAGAAACAGTTCATAAAATAAATATGGAATAAAAAAATAAAACCTAGGAGGAAAAGAAAAGATGAAAAATTATGTTCCAAGTTTAGAAAAAGATTTTAGACCAATGATTATTGAACTTCGTAAGTTCAAAGAAAAAGGTACTGTACCTTTTGCAATCTGTGTAGAACGTCAAAGTGGTTATAAGTATCGTTATGATTTAAACGTAATGCCTGGTAAAGATGCTGAAAATGAAGAAATGATTGAAAGAGTAATTAAAAGTATTCTTTGGGTTGTTGGTGGTTTTAAAATTTATCTTGGTGGTAATGACGAATTAGTTAAAGCAATGCAAGAAGTGTTCTCATATAATGGTTCACGTAAATTTGACGTTGAATTTATGGAAAGAGTTTATAAACAAAAATTTGAAGTAGTTGCTTGTAGTTATGAAAATGTTCCTGCATCTGTTGAAGCTTCTATTCCTGCTGGTGGACATTTAGAAGGTAACCGTATTGGTTTTGATGCTGGTGGATCAGATAGAAAAGTATCAGCTGTTGTTAATGGTGAAGTTATCCACTCAGAAGAAGTTGTTTGGTTCCCTAAAATTAATGAAGATCCAGAATACCATTATCAAGGTATCTTAGATTCATTCCGTCGTGCTGCTGAAAAAATGCCTAGTGTTGATGCTATTGGTGTATCAAGTGCTGGTATTTATATTGATAACGAAGTAAGAGTTGCTTCTTTATTTATTAAAGTTCCTCAAGATCTATTTGATGCAAAAGTTGTTGATATGTACATTCGTGCTGCAAAAGAATATGGTGATGTACCTCTAACTGTTGCTAATGATGGTGACGTTACAGCTTTAGCTGGTTCTATGAGTTTAAAATCAGGTCAAGTTTTAGGCATCGCTATGGGTACTAGTGAAGCTGCAGGGTATGTTAATAAAGATGGTAACTTAAATGGTTGGTTATCAGAACTTGCATTCGTACCAGTTGACTATAACAAAGGTGCTATGGTAGATGAATGGAGTGGTGACTATGGTTGTGGTGTTAAATACTTCAGCCAAGATGGTGTTATCAAACTTGCTGGATTTGCAGGTATTGAACTTGATGAAAATGCATCTCCTGCTGAAAAATTAAAAGTTGTTCAAGGATTAATGAAAGAACATGATCCTCGTGCAAAAGAAATTTATGAAAATATTGGTACATATTTAGGTTATAGTATTGCTTATTATTCAGAATTCTATGATATTAAATATCTATTATTATTAGGTCGTGTAACTAGTGGTGAAGGCGGCGACATCTTAATTGAAAAAGCAAATGAAGTATTAAAGAATGTATTCCCTGAATATAAAGATATTCAAATTGTTACACCTGATGAATGGACTCGTCGTGTAGGTCAATCTATCGCAGCTGCAAGCTTACCTGCTTCTAAATAGTTAATGAGTTTATTAGTAGAAAGTTTTTGTGATGCAGGATACTTAGCTAATACATATTTAATATATAATAATGAATATTGTATTGTAATAGATCCTGCTAATAATATAAAGACTTTAAAAAATTTTATAGGTGAAAGAAAACTTGTTGGAGTATTTTTAACTCACGGACATTATGATCATTTTGTTAGACTATTTGACTTAGTAAAAGAATTTGATGTAAAAGTTTATATGCATAAAAATGCTTATAAAAAAATTCTCGATAATAATTTATCTTGTGCAGCATTATTTGGTTGTTATGAAGAATTCAAATTAGAACTAGATAAAGTTATCTTTTTAGATGAAGGGAACGTTTTAAATCTTGGTGATATTAATATAAAAGTACTTTATCATCCTGGTCATACAAATTGTTCGCTTAGTTATAAAATAGATAATATGTTATTTTGTGGTGATGTCTTATTTCCAATGAGTGTAGGAAGAAACGATTTACCAACTGGTAATATTGTTTCATTAACTAATACCTTATCTAGAATTAAAAAAATGGAACATAATTTAATAGTGTATCCAGGACATGATGAAAAGTTTGTCTTAAGTGATGCATTAAAATATAATTCGTATTTAAAGTGAAGAAGAAATTCTTCACTTTTTTTAGTATTAAAAAAATTTTTTTGCATAAAATATTAAAAATTAGCACTTTATACTTGACAGTGCTAATTTAATGTGATATACTATTAGCAGTTAAAGGTTAAGAGTGCTAAAAGGAGGTAATAGTATTGCTAACAGATAGACAAAAACGAATTATGATTGCTGTTGTTGAAGGTTATACAGATAGTTCTAATGCTGAACCAATAGGGTCAAGTGTGTTATCAAAATATGAAGGATTAGATGTTTCTACCGCAACTCTTCGTAATGAAATGGCGTTACTTGAAGAACTAGGATATTTAGAAAAAACACATACTTCAAGTGGAAGAATTCCTACGGAAAAGGGATACCGTTTATATGTTGAAGAACTTATGAATATTGAAGAAATTCAAGATGATTTAGATGAACAAGTAGCTCAATTTTTTGAAAATTCTAAACTTTCTAAAAAAGAAACATTAGTAAAATTAGTTGAAAGCATTGTTAATAATAAAGATTTTAATTATGGAGCTGTTATTTTAGAAAAAACGGCATATAATTCTTTAATTAAAAAAATAGATTTTGTTTATTTAAAAAATCGTCGTGGAATTTTCTTATTAGTTACAGATCATGGACTAGTACTTCATCGTGATGTTTTGATACCTGAAGGTATAAATATTCAAAGTATTGAAAATACAATAGAATTTTTAGATGAAAAACTACATGATGTACTTTTGAATGATTTTAAAAATGCAAAAACAATTAATATAACAACTGATAATTTCTTTGATTATATTACTAATGCTCCAGCTGTACTTGAATTATGTTTAAGAAATATTAAAAAACTAGTTGATGATAAACGTTCAATTGTTGGTCAATATAATGTCTTAAATCATTATGATTTTGCTGATTTAAATCTTGCTCAAGAGTATATTGAATGCTTAAAAAATGGTTCTATTTATCAAATAGTAGAATTTGATGCAGGACCAATACCGGTTATTTCTAGTTCAGATGCAAGTGGTATTTCAATAAAACTTGGAACTGAAAATAACCTTGCGATAATGAAAAAATGTGCTTGTATTACTGCATATTTTAATAGCAAACATCATACTGGTGCTATTACAATTTATGGACCACTTAGAATGAAATATAAACAAGTGATATCATTCTTACGTGCTCTTGTAAATAATATGAAATAGGAGGATAAAATGGAAGATAATAAAAAAGATGAAGTTGTTGAAGAAGTAACTGAAGAAACAACTGAACAACCAAAAGAAGAACCTGTAAAGAAAAAGACCAAAAAAGCTAAAATTGATGTTACTAAAGAACCTGAATATCTTGCATTAGTAGAAGAAAATGCAAAATTAATGGATCAATTATTAAGAAAACAAGCTGAATTTGAAAATTATAAAAAACGTGTTGCGGAAGAACGTCAAAGAGATCGTAAGTATGCATTACAAGATTTCTTAATGGAGTCAATTGAAACGTTAGATATTTTAGATAAAGCTGTTAATTTTAAAACAGATGATCAAGTATTAAAAAATTTCTTAAGCGGATTTATTATGGTTAATAATCGTTTAAAAAATATTTTACAAAATTATGGTGTTGTTCAAATTGACTGTTTGAATAAACCTTTTGATCCAACATATCATTCAGCGCTTGAAACAGTAGAAACTGAAGGTGTTGAATCAAATATTGTTGTAGAAGTTGTTATGACTGGTTATATGTATAAAGACCGAGTATTAAGACCATCAATGGTTAAAGTAAGTAAATAATTATAAATAAATAGGAGGAAATAAAATTATGAGTAAAATTATTGGTATTGACTTAGGTACAACAAATTCATGTGTATCTGTTATTGAAGGTGGCGAAGCTACTGTTATTGTAAACACAGATGGATTTAGAACTACTCCATCAGTTGTTGCGTTTAGAAATGGTGAAATTATCGTTGGTGAAAATGCACGTCGTCAAGCTGCTACAAACCTTGACACAGTATTTTCTATAAAACGTCATATGGGGACTGATCATAAAATCCATATTAATTCAACAAATAAAGATTATACACCACAAGAAATCTCTGCAATGATTCTTCAAAACTTAAAAGCTACTGCAGAAGCATATCTTGGTAGCCCTGTAACTGAAGCTGTTATTACAGTTCCTGCATACTTTAATGATGCACAACGTCAAGCAACTAAAGATGCTGGTAAAATTGCAGGTCTTGAAGTAAAACGTATTATTAATGAACCTACTGCAGCAGCACTAGCATATGGTATTGATAAAAATAGTGATAAAGAACAAACTATTTTAGTTTATGACCTAGGTGGTGGAACATTTGACGTATCTGTATTAAGTTTAGCTGATGGTACTTATGAAGTATTATCAACAGCAGGTAATAATAAACTTGGTGGTGATGACTTTGATAATCGTTTAGTTAATCATTTACTATCAGAATTCAAGAAAATGAATGGTATTGATTTATCTAATGATAAATCAGCAATGTTTAGATTAAAACTTGCTGCAGAAGAAGCTAAAAAAACTTTAAGTAATGTTACAACTGCTAATGTAAATATTCCATTTATTACAATGACTAATGGTATGCCTGTTCACTTTGATGTATCTGTAACTCGTGCTACATTTGAATCATTAATTAAAGATTTAGTTGATTCAACTTGTGTTGCAGTACGTGATGCATTAAAACAAGCTAAGATTACAGCAAGAGATCTTGATCAAGTATTATTAGTTGGTGGTTCTACACGTGTTCCATGTGTTCAAGAATTAGTTAGAAGAGAACTTGGTAAAGAACCTAACCGTTCAATCAACCCTGATGAAGTTGTTGCAATGGGTGCTGCTATTCAAGCTGGTGTTTTAGCAGGTGATGTTAATGACGTATTATTATTAGATGTAACTCCATTATCACTTGGTATTGAAACTTTAGGTGGTGTTTCAACAGTTATTATTCCTCGTAATACAACTATTCCGACAACTAAATCTCAAGTATTCTCAACTGCTGCCGATAATCAACCTGCTGTTGATATCCATGTAGTTCAAGGTGAAAGAAGTATGGCTGCTGATAATAAGACACTTGGTCGTTTCCAATTATCAGGTATTCCTCTTGCACCTCGTGGTGTTCCTCAAATTGAAGTTAAATTTGATATTGATGCTAATGGTATTGTTCATGTTTCTGCTAAAGATTTAGGTACTGGAAAAGTACAAACTATTACAATTACTGGTAACTCAAGTCTTTCTGAAGAAGAAATTGATCGTATGGTTAAAGAAGCTGAAGCAAATGCAGATGCTGATAAAGCTAAGAAAGAAGAAGCTGATTTAAGAAATGAATGTTCTCAATACATCTTCCAAATTGAACAATCTATGAAAGATTTAGGTGCTGAAGTTACTGAAGATGAAAAGAATCAAGTTGAAAATGCGATTAAAGAATTACAAGAAGCTTTAAATGGTAGTGATTTAGAATTAATTAAAACTAAGAAAGAAGCATTACTTACAGCTGCTCAAGGTGTTGCTACTAAAGCATATCAAAAAGCACAAAATGAACAAAATGCAGGAAATGGTTCTCAAAATGACGATGGCACTATTAATGCTGATTTTGAAGACATTTCTGATGATAAAAAATAATTATCATAAAATATGATAGGAGGCTATTAAGGTGGCAGCAAAGCGAGATTATTATGAAGTACTAGGTGTACCAAAAGACGCCTCACAAGAAGACATAAAGAAGGCTTATCGTGCCCTTGCAAAAAAATATCATCCTGATATTTGTAAAGAACCAAATGCTAATGAAAGATTTGCAGAAATTCAAGTTGCATATGATTGTTTAAGTGATCCTGAAAAAAGATCAAATTACGATCGCTTTGGAACAGAAGATGTAAATGGTGGATTTGGTGGTGGACAAGGGTTCGATGGATTCTCTGGATTTGGTGGATTTGAAGATATTTTTAGTAGCTTTTTTGGTGGTGGATCACGTGGTAAAAGTGGCCCTGCTAGAGGAAGAGATATTGAACAACAAGTCACGCTTACATTTGAAGAAGCATGTTATGGTGTAAGAAAAGAAATTAAATTTGTAAGATTTGATACATGTACAAAATGTGGTGGAACTGGAGCATATTCAAGAAATGATATATCAACTTGTAGTAGATGTAGCGGTAGAGGAAGAGTAATTACAGTTCAAAATACAATTTTAGGACAAATGAGATCAGAATCAGAATGTCCTGAATGTCGTGGTACTGGACAAAAGATTACTAAAGCTTGTCCAGATTGTAATGGTCAAGGTCGTCGTCGTGTCTCTAAAAATATAGAAGTTAATATCCCTGCTGGTATTGACAATGATCAAACAATTCGTGTCGCTGGTGAAGGTGAAGCAGGAACAAGAGGTGGAACTCAAGGTGATTTATTTGTCCATGTTAATGTAAAAGATCATGAGTTCTTTGTTAGAGATGGAAATAATATTTTATTAGAATTACCAATTACATTTAGCCAAGCAGCACTTGGTGATGTAATTGATGTTAAAACAATTCATGGTCCAGTTAAAATGACAATTAAAGCTGGTACTCAAACTGGAGATAAATTTAGACTAGCTGATAAAGGTATTGATAATAAGATTACTAAGAAGGTTGGTCATCAAATTGTTATAGTTAAAGTTGTAACTCCAACTAACTTAACACCTAAACAAAAAGAATTATTTAAAGAACTAGCAGATACTGATGAAACAAGTGGAAATAAAATTTTTGATCGTATAAAAAAGTTTTTTAAAAAGTAAATAAAATAGAACTGCTTTAAAAGTAGTTCTATTTTATTTCTTGAAATTAATTTTAAAAAAGAGTATAATATTATCGGAAAAAAGTGAGGGCTTTAAAAAATGAAACATTTACAAAGAATTATTTTTAGTATTATTGTTGTTTGTATTTTATGTGTAAGCATAAGCTGTGGAAAAAAATATACTGTTAAATTCATAAATGATAATGAAACTATTAAAGAAGTAGAAGTTAAAAAAGGAGAAAAAATTTCTGCAGAGGTAGTTTCTAAAAATGGTTATGAATTTGTTGGATGGTATTTAAATGATGAATTATATGATTTTGATTTAGAAGTTAAATCTGATATTACACTTTCATCTAAATGGAATGCTATAAACTACAATATAATTTATGATTTACATGGTGGGGTAAATAATGAATCTAATCCTTCTTTATATACTGTAGAAAATGAAGTAGTACTATTAGAACCTACAAAAGAAGGTAATGATTTCTTAGGATGGCTTTTAAATGATGAATTAGTTACTAAAATTCCTGCTAGTACTACTGGAGAATTAAAACTTGAAGCTGTATGGCTTGAAAGATTATATAATATTATTTATCATTTAGATGGTAGTGAAAATAATTTAAGTAATCCAACTTCATATACAATTAAAGATAATGTTATATTCAAAGAACCTACTAAAGAAGGTTATAATTTCTTAGGGTGGTATTCAAATGATGAATTAATAACTGAAATTCCTGTTGGCTCAACTGGTGATATTGAAGTAATAGCTAAATGGGAAAAAGTAGAACCTAGATTTACAGTTTCAGGAACTAAGAAATTTTATGATGAAGGAACTACTAAATTAACTGCAAAATTAAGTTCTGATGTTGATAAACCTACATATACTTGGAAAGTAGAAGACGAAGATGTTGCGTTGATTGATGCAACAGGTAAAAATAACATTACATTATATGGTGTTAATCCAGGTAAAACAATTGTATATGTTACTGCAACTTATTCAGATGGAACAGTAGAATGTGTAGAAGTTGAAATTGAAGTATTAGGAAATGATTTTGATATTACTTATGAACTTAATCAAAATGACGCTTTAATTTTACCAAGTGATGCAATTACTACTTATAATACTGGTGAATTACCTATTAAACTTCCTGTATTAGAACGTGAATATTATGTTTTTGCAGGTTGGATGATCGAAGGTTATGAAGGAGTGTTTACTGAACTTACTAGAGAAGATAATATTGATGGAAACTTAATTTTAAGTCCTAAATGGTTATATCCTCATATGAAATTAAGTTTTGATAATAATCTTGCTACTGTTGAATTAAATGAAACTGTTAAATTACTTGTAGAAGCCAATGATTTTGATGAAAATGTAATTGCAAATGGATTTATTTTTAAGAGCTTAAATGAGAATATTGTAACAATTGATGAAGATGGTAACATTTATGGTGTTGCACTTGGATATGCTGAAATAATAGTTTGTCTAAAAGATGATGAATCTGTTAATACATCTATTGGAATTACTGTTACTGAAGAATATACATCAATGAATGAAGTTTTAGAATATTTGGTTAGTATTGCAGAAAGTAATAATATTGTTAAAAATATTAAAGTAACTGGTTGGCAAAGAGTGTATTCTCATGAACTTAGAACAAGTGTTATTGGTTATTTATTTGAGGACTTAGTTATTACTGAAAATATCGCACCACTTGGTAATGGTGTTCGTCCTGGTACTATATACAAAAAAGAATATATTTGTGTTCATGATACTGGTGATGTAGACTTTACTGCAAAAGATTGGAGTGACACTGTTTATAATAACTATAATCCTTTAACTGGTAAAACATATGGTGCAAGTTATCAATATGTTATAGATGCTAAAGATTGTTACCATAATATCCCAGATAATGAAAGAAGCTATCATGCTGGTGATGGTAATAGAACATATGAAGAAGTTGCAAGTGGTGTTTATGGAACTGAAAAATATCCTACTATTACAATTACTACTGATGGTTATTATGCTATTAATGGTGAAAAATCAACGATTATAGCACCAACTGGTTCTAATGGTGAAATATTAAAAACATCTGATATTAATGACTATGGAATTCGTTGTGTAGTTAGAGATGGTCAATACTATCTAGGTAAAACATGGTATGATACTACATATCGTAAGATTGGAAATTACGGTGGTAATAATAACTCAATAGGTATAGAATCATGTGTTACTGAAGGTGATGATATCTATTATACTTGGCAAAGACTTGCGAAACTAGTTGCTAAATTAATGGATGAAAATGATTTAACAATTGATGATGTAGTTACTCATCACTATTTTAGTGGTAAAAATTGTCCACAAACAATGCGTGAAGCAGGATTCTATATGCATTTTAAAAAGTTAGTTGAAATCGAATATACAATTTTACAATTTGTAAAACAAGGATACAAGCTTTCATTTGAATCTAACAATACAGAATATGTAAATAATTTAGGTAGAGTAATTAAAACTACTCCTGTTGCAAAAACAGTTAGTTACACTATTACTGTAGAAAAAGATGGTATTACTAATTCAATTACTTTATCATCAGTAATTCAATTTACTCCATACTTATAAAAAAATGAAATAGAGGTATAGTTTATATCTCTATTTTTTTGATGTTAAAATATAAATTATATATGCTATTAACAATTGTAATAAACTATTGAAAAAGTAGGAAAAAATTAAAAAGAAAATAAGTGAAAAATAAAGTTTTTAAGGGCAATAATTTAAAAAATAATAAAAATACTATGAAAACGCTTGTCAAAAAATTAAAAAAGTGTTATAATAAAGTGTAAAAAGTTCGAAAGGAAAAGGAGAATTTACATGAATTTGAGAAAAAGAATTTTCTTAGTTTTAGTGTCTCTACTTGTAGTTTTAGGTATCGCTGCATGTACATCTGCTGCTGATACAGTAAAAATTGCTTTCGGAAGCGATGATTATACTGTTAGAGAAGGCCAAACTATTAGTTTAGACATTAATATTTCTGCTGGTTCAAACTATGATGTTAATAAAGTTAGAAGTGAACTTATTTATACATCTAGTGATCCAAATGTTGCCAAATTTGTTGACGGTAAGTTAATAGGTGTTGGCATGGGTGAAACTGAAATTAAAGTTGAATGGTCACAAAAGGCTATCGTTTTTGATAAGGCACACGTTACTGTATTTACAAATCAAACACCTGATATCGTGTTTACAGAATACAGTCCTAACATGCTAAAGGGTTCTGTTCAAACAATTAATTATAGATTTGACCCTATTTATTCTGACGCTCCTGTTAGATGGGAATCTGCTAATCCAGATCTTGCAGTTGTTGATCAAAATGGTCAAGTAACAGCTGTTGGTGTTGGTGAAGCTACTATTATTGCTTATGTTTCAGATGGTT
Source organism: Bacilli bacterium (assembly GCA_017398545.1). Classification (GTDB taxonomy): domain Bacteria; phylum Bacillota_I; class Bacilli_A; order ML615J-28; family CAG-313; genus UBA1737. The sequence goes on from JAFQFT010000051.1 coordinate 22,539, forward strand.
TTGCTGAAACTGCATTCGTAGTAAAAATCAATATTGAAGAAAGTGATTTTGCTATTGAATATGTATTAAACGGTGGTGTTAACTCTGAAGAAAACCCTGCTGGTTATAATACTTTACTTACTCCACTTGAATTAAAAGCTGCTACTAGAGAAGGTTATACATTCGCTGGTTGGTATGCTGATGAAGCATGTACAGTTGAAGCTGGTACAATTGCTGAAGGTTCAAAAGGTGATGTTAAAGTTTATGCTAAATGGGATATCGTAACATATAACGTTAGCTATGAATTAGCTGGTGGTGTTAATGCAGAAGCTAACCCTGCTACTTATACTGTTGAAGATGAAATCACATTAGCTAACCCTACAAAAGTTGGTTATAACTTTGCTGGTTGGTATGCTGATGCTGAATATACAGTTGCTGCTGATAAAGTAAATAAAGGTACTACTGGTGATTTAACTGTTTATGCTAAATGGGAAGCTGCAGTTTATAACATTACTTATGATTTAGATGGTGGTGTAAATGCAGAAGCTAACCCTGCTACTTATACAGTAGAAGATGAAGTTGTACTTGCTGAACCTACTAAAGAAAATCATTCATTCTTAGGTTGGGTTGATGCTGAAGGTAATGCCGTTACTGGTATTGCAAAAGGCTCTACTGGTGATGTTGCTGTTAAAGCTACATGGAAATTAAATGCATTTAATATTACTTATGACCTAAATGGTGGTTCATTTGTATCTGCATATGCTTATGCTGATCATGCAGCTGTAGTTGCTGATTTCGTTAAAGATTTCAATGCTCATTCTGGTAAAACAGTTAAAGCTGATGGTTCTGACTTCTTTGCAAGAACATGGGTTGCTACTGGAAGTGCCGGATATAAATTCTTAACAAGTGCTGAATATAGTGCTAAATGGTCATGGGTATTAAACTTAATTAATGATTCACGTATTGCTAGAGGTAAAGCTGCTTTAACTGAAACTGATAATCAAGCTGAAGCTCGTGGTGAAATCCACACATTCTTAAATCTATGTGGTACTACTGATACTTCTGGTTATGGTTCAGATCATACTGGTTTAACATTTGAAGCTTATGCTGCTAAGTATTTACCTACTAATCCAGAAATTCCTGCTGTTGTTTATCAATATGAAGTAGGTGTTGAAACATTATTACCTCTTGCTGAAAAAGCTGATCATGCATTTATCGGTTGGGGTGTTGCTAAAGAAGAAACTATTACAGCTTCTGCAAACTCTAATTTCTGGGGTAACTATGCTAACCATATCTTCTTATTCAAGAAGGGTGCTGTTACTAAAGCATTATATTCATTCAGAGTATCTATTACAATGCAAGAAAATGGTTCATATGTAGTATCTGCTATTGGTAAATCTGGTGATTCTGTTTATGATTACTCAGGTGATTATGTATTAATGATTTCTGACAGTTATGGTAAAGTTGCTGATACAGCTGCATTCAAAGAAGCTGTTCAAGTAGGTGACGTTGTTAACTTTGTTGGTGATCCTGCTACTGGTAATGCTACAGTTGAATTAATGAATGTTTACAATAAGATTTCTGCTGATACAGTTGGTGATCTTAACTTAACTGCTTTATATGCTGAATTAAAAGATAATTATGCATTATCATATGATTTAAACGGTGGTACATTATCTGAAAATGCTCCTGTTGAATACTTATGTTCTACTGGATTAAAACTTGAAATGACTGCTTCTAAATCTGGTTATGAATTCGTTGGTTGGAGTCTATCTAATGGTGGTGCAATCGTTACTGAAATTCCTCAAGGAACAAGAGGCGATGTTACATTATATGCAAATTATAAAGCTGCTACTTATAAGATTGAATATGAATTAAACGGTGGTACATTCTCTGTTGATTCTGTTGCTTATATTTATGATAATTATGATGCATTAGTTGCTGATTTCTTAGCTGATTATGCTGGTAAATATGGTTTAACTGGTTTAACTGCTGTTAACTTCTATACTAAGACTTCTTCATTTGGTGTTGCTCCATTCTGGAATGATGCTGAACTTGCTGCTAAATGGTCTTGGTTACAAGAATTTATTTTAGGCTATAACGAAAATTATAGTGGTTTATCTTATATGAAGAATGCTTCAAGTGCTGCTAACTACAATAAGTATTGGCGTGCTAATTTAGCTGCATTCTTACAACAAGGCAAATTAACTTCTCCACTTACTATGGACTTTACTGGTCTTGATACTGAAGCTTGGTGGGAAGCTAATGTTCCTACAAAAGTTGTTACTGTTGCTGCTAATCCTAAATATGAATATACTGTTGAAGAATTACCATTTACTCTTGAAGTTCCAATGCGTGATGGTGTTGAATTCATTGGTTGGTGCTTAAGTGATAATTATCGTAACGAATTCTTAGAATTACCTGCAGGTACTGTTGGTGATATCAAATTATATGCTAAATGGTCTGATACAGAAGAAGTATTATATACTTATAACATTAATTATGAATTAGACTATGGTCGTTTCGAAGGTGAATATGTAAATTCTTATGTTGAAACAATTGGTGTTTCTTCACTTCCTAAACCTGTAAAAGTTGGTTATACATTTGTTGGTTGGACACTTAAAGCTGATTCAACTGAATATGTAACTTCAATTGGTGCTGAAGTTGTTGGTGATGTTACTTTATATGCTCATTGGACAGAAAAAGAATCTAAACTTCCTACAGTACTTTATGTTGGTGCTGATAAAGAATACAAGACTCTTGCTGAAGCATTAGCTGCTTGCTCTAAGGGTGATACAATCATCTTATCTGCTGGTACTTATGAAGGTGCTACTATTACTAAGACAGTTACAATTAAAGGTCCAAATGCTGATGTAAATCCTAACACTGATACACGTTATGCTGAAGCAGTTATTACTGGTGATTTAGTTGTTGCTGCTGATGGTGTTGTTATTAATGGTGTTAATTTAGATGGTAAAGGTAGAATTAAGACTGATGATAATCAAAGTATTGATGGAATTACAATTGCTAATGTTTTAGTTACAAATAACTCACATAGTAGTAGTTCTGATACTGCATTTAACCTAACAGTTAATACTGCTTATGTTGTATCTAATGTTCAAATCTTAAATTGTAGAGTTGAAAAAGGTACAGGTCGTCAAATGGCTCTTATTACTAATAATATTCATAACTTAACAATTGATGGTTGTGAATTCTATGCTACATATTCAACATATAATGATGCATTAAAACTTGCTAATGCTGGTACAAGTGGTGTTACTGGTAAATTAGTAATCACTAATAACCATTTCCAAGACTTTGCTCAATATATGGTTTGGGTTATGAAGTATGGTGCATTAGAAGTTGTATTATCTGATAATACATTTAAACATATCGGTCAAACAGCTGGTTCTCATGGTATTATTAGATTTGCTACATTTACTGGTACTGAATCTGATCAAGTTAATCTTGAAATGACATATAACACATTAGAAGAAGGTTATATGGTATTAAGAATTGATGCTGCTGATAAACTAACTGCTGATAATGGATTATTCGTAGTTAACTATAATAATGTTGTATCTACTTCTGATACTGTATTAGTTAAGAATTCTTCTACAAAAGCTGTTGTAACTTGTGATAGTAACTATTGGGGTTCTTACCCAGTTGCTGATTCTGCATTCGTTAATGCAACTCATACTAATGACTTAGGCGCTGCTGAAGAAATTCCTTCTAAAGAAGAAGCTTGGTTAAATGGTAAATTAGTCGTTGGTGCAGATCAAACTTATAAGACAATTGCTGAAGCTTTAGCTGTTGCTAAAGAAGGTGATGAAATTTACCTAACTGCTGGTTCTTATGATGAAGCTGTAACAATTACTGTTGCTAACTTAACTATTTATGGTCCTAATCATGGTGTTTTAGGTACTGCTGAACGTGCTGCTGAAGCTGTTCTACTTCAACCTGTAGTTATTGAAGCTGCTGGTGTTACTTTAGATGGTGTTCAATTAGGTGCTACTGCTAACGTTAAAGTTAAAGCTAATAATGTTACATTAACTAACCTTCATAGTGTTTCTTCAACATTCTTAAAGAATGGTTCAACTAACCGTAATGCTGTTGTTGTTACTGATGGTGCAATCTCTAACTTAGAATTATCTAATTCTTACTTCAACATTGGTTCTGGAACATACTTAAAAGGTGTTTATGCTAATGATACAGCTGTAACTAACTTAGTAATTAAGAATAACTACTTCACTCATGAAGGTACTGATAACTCTACTCTATCTGACTGTCTATCTATGTATAACTCTGCTGGTACTCTAGATATTATTGGTAATACATTTGAATGGATTACTGATGACTGGTGTATTATGCTTGGTTCTACTGGATGTAATGCAGAAGTAATTAATGTTATTGATAACAGCTTCATTGGTAAAACTATTGATGGTAAAGATTATTATACTTGTGGTATTATGTTACGAAAAGCTCCTGCTGGATGTCAAGTTAATGTAATTCATAACTATTGGGGCTACTTAGCTGGTACTATTATTTCTGGTAGATACTCTGTAGCTGGTGCTGAATTTAATATCTTCTTCAATAAGTTTGAAAATATGACATATCGTCAAGATTCATCTAACATCGGTTCTGGTACATTCAATTATGATGGTAACTACTATGGTAAACCTGTTCATTCAAGTGCTACATATTGTACAGACTATGGTATCGTAACTGATCCTGCAGTTTGTGATGAATTATATGCTGCATGGAAACTTGGTCAAAGCATCGAAGATCCTGAAGTATATTCTAATTTAACTTATGTATTAGACGGTGGTGTATTAGAAGCTGGTTATGATGTTAAATACCTAGAAGGTCAAAAAGTTGCATTATATAGTGCTTCTAAAGAAGGCTTCAAATTCTTAGGTTGGTCATTAGATGCTGAAGGTTCTAAGATTTATAAAGAAATCCAAAAGGATTGGAAAGGCGATATTACATTATACGCTCAATATGTTGAAATCTTCGAATTAGAATATGATTTAGATGGTGGTGAATCAGAAGAATTAGTATATAGTGCTACTGATGGTACTACTGTTAAACTTCCTACTCCAGCTAAACATGCTCATGTATTCTTAGGTTGGACATTAGAAAAAGGTTCTGAAGATTATATTTCTGAAATTAAAGTTACTTCAGATGTTAAATTATATGCTAATTGGTTTGAAGCTACATTCTACTATATCACTTATGAATTAAATGGTGGTAGTATTAAATATGCTTCAAGAGAAGAATTAGTTCAAGATTTCGTTAATGATTATAGCTCTACATTAGGTAAAGGTTATGCAACTGCTGCTGATATTTCAACAGGTAGCTTCTCTGATATCGATTACCATACATTTATGGATAAAGATGTTAAACTTGCTAATGGTCAAACTCCTAGAGAAAAATGGTTATGGCTTGCTGAATATCTATATGAATTATCAGTAAGAGATGTTGCATCTAATAACTGTAACGTTTTAGGTTTAAGAGCATTAATTAATCAATCTGCTTATTCAGGTGATATGATTTATGGTATCTCTTATGCATTCCGTGCATTCTTAAAAGGTACTGTAATTAGACCTGGAACAAGTTATACTTCAGTTGACCATTCAGTTTATGAAAATGCTAATGGTTTCTGGGCAAAACTTAGTGCTACTGAACAAACTGTTTACTCTTATTATTTAGATAATGTTGAATTACCAACAGTTAGTTGTGAAAACTATGTATTCTCTGGTTGGTATAAAGAAGCTGACTTCTCAGGTGAAGTTGTTACTACAGTTTCACATGCAGATGACGGATTAAAACTTTATGCTAAATTTGCTGAAGGTACTCCTGTTACAAGTGTAACAATTGATAATAAAGTTGCTGAATTAAAGAGATTTGAAACTCACCAATTAACTTGGACAATCAATCCTTCAAATGCAAGTATCCAACAAGTTGCATTTACATCAAGTAATCCAGAAGTTGCTACTATTGATGATAAAGGTTTCATTAACTGTATCGCTAATGGTAAAACAACTATTACACTTATTTCTAAATCTGAATCAGGTGCTAGTGATTCATTTGAATTAGTAGTTTACTCTCCAGATCATTTCAATGCTGTTTATTATACAAATTCATATGTAGCAATTGCTGATAAGATCTTATTACTTGCTGAATACATCAAACGTGATGGTTCTAAAGAATTATTATCTTGGTCTTCATTAAATACTGAAATTGCAACTGTTAATGTATTAAATGACGGTGCTTGTGAAGTTGTAGGTGTTAGTGAAGGTGTTGTTACAATTCGTGCTGCTGTTGCTTCAAATCCTGAAGTATACTATGACTTTATCGTAACTGTTGTTACTGATGCAATGTCTGAAGCTCTAGCATTTGCTGTTGAAAATCATGAAAGTAATCATTTCTTAAGATATGATCTATCAATTGGTGGTGCTTATCTTGCTGATATCTTTGGTAGTGTAAGTAAGATTTTCTATAACCATGAAATGAAGATTAATAGTGAATATTTAGCAGCTGGTAATGCTACTAATGACTATTATGCAAACTCTACAGTTGAACAAGGTCTAGAATTCATTACTGTTCACTACACAGCTGGTTTCGATGCAACTGCTGATACAGATAACCATGCTTCTTACTTCACAAGTGGTAGTGCTGATGTATCTATCCACTATGTTACTGGTAATAAAGGTTCTAATGGTGGTGTTGCTACTGATGAAATCTATGCTACACTAGATCATAAACATGGTGCATGGCATGCTGGTGACTCAAATGCTCGTTACTATTCTAACTCAAATAAGAAGATTGGTGAACACTTAGTATTTAGCTGGATGCCTACAGGTGTTAAATATGATGGTTGTGATTTATTAGCTATTGAATGGACTGCTTCTAATGATTTCTACTTCGAAATCAATGGTCAAAAGACTACTATTAAGCTTCCTGAAACTTATAACTTCAAATCAAGATATACTAACCATATTTACAATGCTGATGGTACAATTTCTGCTCAACCAGAATACAATAACTGGGGTTCAAGATTTGATAATGTTCCTGTTGAAGAATTCTTCAATGATCAAGCATTCCCTGTTAAAGTTATTGATGGTGAATACTACATGGGTCCAACATGGTGGAGTTATGGCCAAACTTATGCTGGTTTAATCTGTGGTTCAGGTGGTAACTTAAGTTCAATCGGTATTGAATCATGTGTTAACAGAGGTTCTGACCTATGGTATACATGGCAAGTAACTGCACAACTTGTTGCTTCATTAATGGTTCAATATGATTTAGGTATTGAAAGAGTTAAAGGACATCATTTCTTTGATGGTAAACATTGTCCTGCTCCAATGCTTGAAAACAATCTTGAAATCTGGTATGAATTCATTGAATTAGTTAAAGCTGAATATGCATTATTAACTGAATACAAAGATTACGAATATTCAATCACTGTAGATGAAAAATATGCTTCTATTTTAAGTGAAAATGGTCGTATCATTGCTCAACCAGAATTCTCACAAGTTGTTTCATACACTGTACAAGTTAAAGTTGGTGATGTTGTAGAAACTATTACATTAGCAACTGCTGTAGAAGGTATGTACAATAGATAATAAAATTAAATGGTTAATGCGAAAGCATTAGCCATTTTTTTTATATACAAAAGTGGTATAATAATAGATATTGAGGTGAAACAATGAATGAAGCATATGAAAAAATAAAAGATAAACTAGAAAATTATAGAAAGAAAAAAATTCCAGTGCCTACTCCTAAAATGATAAAAACAAAAGAGCAAATTGAAGGAATAAAAGCTGCAGGAGTAATCAATACTGCTATTTTAGATATGGTAGAAAAGAATATTAAAGCTGGAATGACAACAGATGAAATAAACACACTTGTTCATAACTTTACAATTGAACATGGAGCAATACCAGCACCACTAAATTATGAGGGGTTTCCTAAAAGTGTATGTATTTCTGTTAATGATGCTGTATGTCATGGAATACCATCCAAAAAAGAAGTATTAAAAAATGGTGATATAGTTAATGTAGATGTCACTACTATTTATAATGGTTATTATGCTGATGCGTCAAGAATGTATATTATTGGTGAAGCCAAAGATAATGCAAAAAAATTAGTTAAAGTTACTAAAGAATGTTTAGAACTTGCAATAGAATCTATTGTACCATGGGAGACTAGACTTGGTGATATAGGTGATATTATCGTTTCACACGCTAAAAAACATGGTTATAGTGTTGTTCGTGAAATTGGGGGACATGGTGTTGGCCTTGAAATGCATGAAGATCCGTATGTATCTCATGTAGGTAAAAAAGGAACTGGTATGTTAATAGTACCAGGAATGGTATTTACAATTGAACCAATGGTAAATGAAGGATCAAGATTAATATACCAAGACAGTAGAAATGGTTGGACTATTTATACTTATGATGGTAAATTATCTGCTCAATGGGAACATACAATTGTAGTAACAGAGGATGGTTGTGAAATACTAACACATTAATATTTAGGAGAAGAACTTTATGAAGGAAATATTACTAACATTTAAAAGACTAAAATGGTTCTTTAAACAATATATTAAAGATTACATATTATGTTTTCTTGCATTATTATTTGTTTCAGTACTACCAGTAGTACCTACTAAAGTATTAGGTATTGCGATAGATGATATTGTAATGGGAAATGTAACGCCAAGCCGTATTTATTTTTATATTTTTGGTTTATTAATAATCCCAATCTTTATTTATTTTGTAAATATTTTTTATCATTACACGATGAATAAACTTGGTCAAGAATTATCATTTAAATTAAGAGAACAATATTTAGACCATTTATTTGAACTAGATGCTTATGTATATGAAAAGTATACAAAAGGTGATTTAATTGCGCGTATTTCTAATGATTTAAATACTGTAAGTGGACTTGCTACTTCGTTTTTACAAAATGTAATATATTATTTTGTAACAATTGTTGCATCAATAAGTGTTATGGTTGTAATTAATCCTATATTAAGTATTGCATCAATTGCATTTATGCCTATGGCAATCTTTATTCTTAATAATATAAGGAAAAAGAAAAGAATTTATTATCAAACGCATTCTCAAATATATGGAGAAATGACAGAAAATGTATTAGAATCAATAGAAAGCGTTAAAACTGTTCGTGCTTATGGTATGGAAGATAATGATTATAAGAAAACTAAAAAAGCAATTGATAATGATACAAAGTCATGGTGGCATATCCAAATGTTTGAATCTTTATTTGTTCCAATGTTTGAACTAATTTATGCAGTATCATATTTTATTGCAATCGGTTTAGGTGCTTATATGGTTATTAAATCTATAATTTCTCCTGGTGATTTAGTAAGCTTTTTATTATATGTAGGAATGCTTTATGGACCTTTAATTGGTTTAAGTAATGTATTAAATACAATTACTAGCATCAATACTGCATCTAATAGATTTTTTGAAGTTATGGATTTAAAAACAGAAGTTCATGATGTTAATGAACCAAAAAATATAATGAAATTTAATCAAATAGAATTTAATGATGTAACTTTCAAATATCCATTTGATGATTTTAATGTCTTATCAAATATTAATTTAATAATTAATAGTGGTGAAACAATAGGAATTGTAGGCCCTACTGGTAGTGGAAAGTCTACTTTAATTAGACAATTATTAAGAGAATTTAATATAACAAGTGGGCAAATTTTGATTGACAATATTCCAATTGAAGAATATAAAATTGATGATATTCGTAATATGGTAGGTTATGTTCCACAAGAACACATTTTATTTAGAAGAAGTGTAGATGATAATATTTTAATTGGTAATCCATCTGCAACACATGAACAAATTGATAATGCAATGGTGGTTGCTGATTTTAAAAAAGATTTAAATGAGTTATCAAATGGAGAACATACATTAGTTAGTGAACTTGGTGGTTCTTTATCTGGTGGACAACGTCAAAGATTATCTATTGCAAGAGCACTTGTAAAAGATCCTGAAATTTTAATACTAGATGATTCATTAAGTGCAGTAGATGCCTTAACAGAAACTAATATTATTAGACAGTTAAAAAATACTCGAGTAGGTAAAACTAATATTATTGTTGCACATTGCTTTAGCGCAATAGCACTAGCTGATAAAATAGTAGTAGTACAAGATGGAAAGATTACTGATATTGGAACTCATAAAGAATTATTAAAATACGATAATTGGTATAAAATGCAATATTTAATTCAAATAAAAGGTGATAACCATGAAGAATTATAAGCGTTTATTTAAATTTTTAAAAGGGAAAATGCACTGGTTTTATATCAGTTTATTAATGATTATAATTATTCAAGGTCTTGCATTTATATCACCATTATTAGTTAAAACAGTTTTAGATGATTATATTTTAGGAATTGAGTATGAATGGAATGAAGTACAAGAAAAAGATGAGTTTACAGTTGTATACAATAACTCATTTTATAAACAAACTAGACATTTAGATGAAGATGATAAAGTTATAAAAGGAGCTAGTATTGTTCTTTATAAAGATGGTTTTTATTTTGTTGATGATTATATAGTTGGTTTTAATAAGCAAATTAAAGAAGAAAATGGAAATTATGTATTATATACTAATAAAGATGATGTTAAGTATTCGTATAATGTCGTTAAACTAAATAAAGAAGATGTTTTCTCATTTTATACACCTGTTTTACCAAAATTAACATTATATATAATAATAATATTTATCAAAACATTATTAACTATTTTTTGTGGGTTTATTCAAGCATTTTCCATTAATAAAGTAATTAATTATATTGCTAATAAAGGAAGAACTAATGCGTTTAAAAATATAGAATATTTACCAATTTCTTATTTTGAAAGTGAACCTGCTGGTAAAATGGCTACTAGAATTATAAGTGATGTTGATGGGATGATTGTAATGTATAGACAATTATTATTATTATTTGCTACTGCTATCCTTAGTTTTATATTAGCTTATGTTGGTATGTTTATACTTGATATAAAACTTGCTGTAATTACTTTTATAGCTTATCCGATTGTTTATTTCTGGATTAGATTTTTCCTTAAAAAATTAAAAAGTATTGCAGAAAAGGTTAACGAATCAAGAAGTATGCTTACTGCTAAAATTAATGAGGTAATTAATGGTATTCAAATTTTACAAGTTTTTAATTTTCATAAACAAACAATTGATGAATTTAATCAAATTAATAATGATTACCGCAGGGAACAATTAAAAGAAGTAAAATTAAGTACAACACTTGGATGGAATATGATAAATATCCTTCGATCTTGTATCACAACACTTATTGTAGTTTACTTTGGATTACAACATTTTAATATTGGAGATGTAGTAATTACAGCTGGTTTAATTTATGCTTATAACGATTATTTATCTAGAATTGTTGAACCGATTAATATAATATTTACACAAATTGGTGCATTTGAACACTCTCATGTACAAATAGAACGTATTCATAAACTAATTGAAGCACCTTTAGAAGATAGTTCAAAAGAATTTATAGATAGATTTAAAGGTGATGTTGTTTTTGATAATGTTTGGTTTAGTTATAGTAAAAATGATTATGTATTAAAAGGTGTTTCTATTGATATTAAAGCTGGTGAATTAGTAGGCCTTGTTGGACATACTGGAAGTGGAAAAAGTTCAATGATGAATTTATTACTTAGATTTTATGATATAACTGATCCTTTATCTGGTCAAATTTATGTTGATGGAAATGATATAACAAAATATTCAAAACGTACTTATCGAGAACATATAGGTATTGTTTTACAAGAACCAATAATGTTAAAAGGTGATATTGCATCTAACATTAGATTTGGTAAAGAAGATGTAACTGATGAAGAAATTTTAAGAGTTTTAAAATCTATGGGTGGAGATAAATTAATTAATAAATTTCCTAAAGGAATTCATCAGGAATTGTCAAGAAATGGTGTGAATATGAGTGCTGGAGAAAAGCAAATTATAAGTTTAGCACGCGCAATTATTCATGATCCTGCAATCTTAATTATGGATGAAGCTACTTCTCATATTGATACAGAAACGGAAAATATCATAAAGCAATCACTTGCTTATGCATGTAAAAATAGAACAGTAATTGTTATAGCTCATAGACTTTCTACAATTTATAATGCAGATAAAATTTTTGTTTTAGACCATGGTATTAAAGTTGAAGAAGGTACTCATGCAACACTTGTTAAAAAAAATGGTGTTTATGCTAACATCTATCGTTCACAAGTTGCTAATATAAAAGACTTAAAGAATTTATAAGACTTAAATCTTGAAAAATTAAGGCTTTTAGTGTAAAATATAATAAATATAAAATATTTAAAGGAGGAACAAAATGTTTAAATTTTTAAGTGCTGCAGCTGATACTACAACTACTCCAGATACTGATGCAGTTGTTGCTGAGTCAAACATATTAGACAAAATTTTTAGTTTTGATTGGGGATTACCTGAACCATTACAAAATTTTGTTAATAAGTGTATTGAAGTTGTCGTTGTTTTTATAGTATTATTAATTTTATGTAAAATCGTTGATATCGTAACTAAACGTATGCGTAAACGTATGCAAAAACGTGGTGTTGAAAAAACTATTGTTCAAGTAGTTTATTATTTATCAAATAAAATTGTAAAATTATTATTATTATTAATGGCTATTGCTTTTTTAGGTATTGATACATCAAGTATTGCAGGGTTAATAACTGCTGCAGGTCTAGGTGTAAGTTTAGCTGTTCAAGGAACATTATCTAACTTTGCAGGTGGTATTCTAATTTTATTCTTAAGACCATTTAAAGTTGATGATTATATTGAATGTCAAGGAACATCTGGTACTGTTGAAGATATTAGAATATTCTATACACATCTAAAAACACCTGATAATAAAGTTGTATTAATTCCAAATGGATCATTAATTGGTGGAAATGTTATTAATTATAGCACTAAACCTACTCGAAGAGTTGATCTTGTTTTTTCTATTGATTATGAAGAAGATTTTATGAAATCTAAAGAATTAATTTTAAATATATGTGAAAAGCATGATTTAATTTTAAAAGATCCTGCACCAGCAGTTAGAATTTGTGAATGGGCACCATCATCAATAAATGTTTCTTGTAAAGTATGGGTTAATAATGGTGATTATTGGACTGTAACATTTGATTTATTAGAAACTGTGTATGATGAAATGAAGAAAGCTGGTATTAAAATTCCTTATAATCAACTTGAAATTTCATATCGCGATGCTTTAAAACAACAAGAAAATGAAAGTAAATAAAAATTAAAGCTCAAATTAATTTTGAGCTTTTTTTAAAAGAGGTAATATGAATAAAGAAAATAAAATTGCAATTATTGGACTAAGTGGCGAATCAATTTTTATGAAAATGGATCACTTCAATGAAGAAGGTGAAACTGTTGTTGCAAATACGTATCATGTAGAATATGGTGGAAAAGGTTATAATCAAGCTGTTGCAGCTGCAAGATATGGAGCAAAAGTTTCTTTTTTAACCTTATGCGGAGACGATAATATTGCAACATTAGTGGAAAGTACATTAAAAAAAGAAAATATTAATGCATATGTAATTAAAAGACAAGGTAAGAAAAGTGCATCAGCTTGTATAATGATTGATAAAGAAGGAAGAAATAGAGTAGTCTGTTATCCTGGATTATCTAGTGAAATGACTAAAGAAGATGTTATGCTATTTGAAGAAGAAATAAAAACTAGTAAATATTTACTTTTACAACTAGAAATGAGTGATGAATCTTTATATAAAGCTATTGAACTTGCAAAAAAATATAATACATTAGTTATTCTAAACCCTGCTCCTGCAAAAAAACTTCCACTTAATCTTTTAAAAGATGTTTATTTACTTACTCCTAATGAACATGAAGCTAAAATATTATTTGATTTAGAAGATCTTGATGATTTAAAAAATCTAGAATTAAATAATATAATTATTACACTAGGAGAAAAAGGTTCTATTTTAAAAGAAGAATCTAATATTTATAATATTCCTGCGATAAATGTTAAACCATTAAATACAACAGGTGCAGGAGATACATATAATGGTGTATTATGTGCAGCATTATTAGAAGGAAATGGTCTTTATGATGCAGCGAAAATTGCTGGCCTAGCTGCTAGTATTTCTGTAACAAAAGAGTTTGTAATTGATTCTATACCATATAAAGAAGAAATAAAATAAAAACTTATACGTTAAACTTGAATATAATACCAAATTATGGTATAATAAATGTGTTAAAAGTAAATTAAAAAAGGAGATTAATTTTATATGATTTACAAGACTATATTAACACCAGAAGAAGCATCAAAAGACTTCTTAGAAAATGAAAAACAATTCCACTTAGGTGTTATTCCAACAGAACAATCAAATCCTATTACTAAAAATTTAAGTGCTACTATTGCAAGAAGTACTTCAGAAGGGATTAAATTAATTTTAGCTGCAGATAAATATATTCCTGCAAAAGCTAAAGAAGCATTCCATACTCCTGAATTTGAAGCATTAGTTGATGCAATTCTTAGTGCTATGAATAATCATAAGACTGTTCTATTCTCTTCAGTTGGTGCATCTGGTCGTATGGCTATCCAATTAGATGCTGCTTGGAGATATTTCTGGACATCTTTAACTCAAGTTCTTCCTGCTAAAAAAGAAGAATTAATGAAAATTAGTGAAGTTACTAATTCTCATACAACTGGTGGTGACCGTGCACTTGTTCACTCAGTTGAAAACTTTGAAGACTATTTAACATTTGGTCGTCAACAAGTTATTGAAGCTAACGTTGGTCCTGGTGACGTAGTTGTTGCTTTAGCTGAATGTGGTCTTTCTGCTTCAGTTAATGGTGCTGCTCTACAAGGTCAAGAAAATGGATGTAAAACATTCTATCTATACTGTAATCCAAAAGAAATTTTATATGCTCACTTAGATAGAGTTAAAGAATCATTTGATCGTCCTGACATTATTAAAATTCCTCTATTCGTAGGTAATATGGCTGTTGCTGGTTCAACTCGTATGCAAGTTACTACAGTTGAATTATTAGTTGCTGGTGCTGCTTTAGAAACTGCAGCATACAAATGGATGCAACAACATTTAACAGAAGATGAATTGAAAGTTGTTAATGTTGCTGGAAAAGGTGCACTTGATTTAGATGCATATGCTGATGCTCATCAAGATTTATTAGACCAATTATCAACTGGTGCTGCACTTGAAGGTTTAACAAAAGCTGTTGAACTTGAATATAATACTTATATGGAAAAAGGTTTAGTTACTTATCTTACTCATGATTACTTATTAGATATCATGACAGATACTACAGAACGTCAACCTACATTTACACTTCCTCCATTTAAGAAATTTGCTGATAAAGAAGCACAAGTAAGCTGGGCTTATGTTAAAGACCCACTATATCCTAATACAGTTGCATGGCAACATTTATTCCGTCGTCCTATTAAAGGTCTAGAATGGGGTAAAGAAGATTACATCAGAATGAATGCTGATCAACAAATCATTAATAATCCTCCACATGTTGGTGGTGAAGAAGTATTAGATTACAACATTGGTAACGAAGTTGATGAATCACGTTACTCTCGTAAACCTGCAAGACTTTTATGTATGGATATCAACAATTCAGCTAACAAAGACGTTCTTGCTTGGTTCAATAATGAAAAAGGCAAATTCTCTGAAGGTTATGTAATTCGTTTTGGTGAAATTACTGATGAAGTTAAAAATGATAAAGAAATTCATATTCCTGTTAAACTTCCTCGTACTTGTACAGATTTAATGACTCACTTATTAATCAAATTATCATTTAACTTAATGTCTACAGCTACAATGGCTAAGATGGGTAGAGTATTTGGTAACTGGATGGTACAAGTATTACCTACTAACAAGAAGTTAATCGACCGTTCAACAAGAATCATTGCAAACCTTGCTAAGATTCCTTATGAACAAGCTAACTTAGAATTCTTCAAATCTTATTACAATCGTAAACCAGAAGATGAATACAAACAATCATATGTTGTTGAAACTCTATTAAGACTTGGTTTCGATCCAACTAAAGATATTGAATAATCATATATCCTTCCTATACAACACTCTTTTGGAGTGTTGTATTTTTCTATGTATTCATATTATTAGAAAAAAACATAAAAATTTGGTATAATACTTAAAGTTAATTATAAAAAAGGAGTAAGTATGAGTTTACTTAATGTTACTAACGTTAGCCATGGATTTGGTGAAAGAATTATCTTAAAAAATGCATCATTTAGATTATTAAAAGGTGAACATATTGGACTTGTTGGAGCTAATGGTGAAGGTAAGTCAACTTTTATTAATATTTTAATGGGAAAAGAACTTCCAGAAGAAGGTAAAATTGAATGGGCAAAGCATTTAAAAGTTGGTTATTTAGATCAGTTTTCTTCACTTGTTCCTGGTGTAACAATTAGAGAAACACTTAGAACTGCATTTAAAGATATGTTTTTATATGAAGAAGAAATAAATAATCTTTATATGCAAATGGGTGATATGACAGAAGACGAAATGAACGAAGCTTTAGATGAAATAGGTGAAATGCAAAGTTATCTTGAAAACTCAGGCTTTTATTTAATTGATAGTAAAATAGAAGAAGTTGCATTTGGGCTTGGTCTAAAAGAAATTGGGCTAGATTCTTTAGTAGATGAACTATCAGGTGGTCAACGTGCAAAAGTTTTACTTACAAAGTTACTTCTTGAAAATCCTCAAGTTTTAATACTTGATGAACCTACTAACTTTTTAGATGAAATTCATGTGACATGGCTTAAAAATTATCTTCAAAACTTTGAAAACGCATTTATAGTTATATCACATGATGAAATTTTCTTAAATGAAGTAGTTAATGTAATTTATCACATTGATAATGGTGTGCTTACAAGATATTCTGGAAATCTTGATTATTTTAAACAGGCATATGCAGTTAAAATGCGTCAACTTGATGCAGCTTATGAAGCACAACAAAAAGAAATAGCAAAGATGGAAGATTTTATTGCGCGAAATAAAGCTAGAGTTGCTACTCGTAGTATGGCTAATAGTAGACAAAAGAAGCTTGATAAAATGGAATTAATAGATAAAGGTAAAGAAAAAATTAAACCTCATTTTGTTTTTAAGTTCTCCAAAAGTACAGGAAAAGTATTATTTAGATGTGAAGATTTAGTAATCGGATATGATAAACCTATTTCTAAACCAATTAATTTAGAAATTTTAAGAGGTGAAAGGGTTGTTATTAAAGGTAGTAATGGTATAGGAAAAACTACTTTGGTAAAATCACTTGTTGGAGATTTAACACCTATTAGTGGAACTGTTACAAAAAGCCCTGCTGTTGACATAAATTACTTTGAACAGGAGGTCCCTGGTAATAGAAAAACACCTTTTGAAGAAATAAGAGATTTATTTCCAACATTAAATAATGGCGAAATTCATTATTTCTTATCTGCATCTGGTCTTACTAATCAAAATATTGAATCACAAATAATTACTTTATCAGGTGGAGAAGCAGCAAAGGTCAGACTTTGTAAACTAACAATTCAAGAAAGTAATTGTTTAATTCTAGATGAACCAACTAATCATTTAGATGTTCTTGCAAAAGAGGCATTACGTGAAGCAATAGAAGAATACGAAGGAACTGTAATTTTAGTATGCCATGAACCAGATTTTTATGAAGGACTTAATTTTAGAGTAATAAATGCTGAAGAATACAGTATTTAGTTTTAAATTAAAAGTGTCAAAAAAATAAAAATAGACAAATTTTACTTATATATTTTAAGGTAAAATAATAAAAAAACAAATAAAAAAGTCATCTGTGAGAAGATGACACATAAATTAAATTATAATTATCAATTAAATTATCGAAAGGAGATTTACAAAAAAATGTTAAAAAAAATTATCGGTAATAGACATTTTTACAAGACATTATTAATAGTTTGTATACCAATTGTTTTATCACAATTAATAACACAATTTGTTGGTCTTCTTGATAATTTAATGGTAGGTCAACTTACGCCTGCTGAATATAATGGTGTTGCAATAGCCAATCAATTTATGTTTGTTTTTAATCTTGCAGTATTTGGCGCTACTGCTGGACCCAGTATTTTTGCAACACAATATCATGGAGCTAAAAATATTGAAGGTGTAAAAGAAACAATTCGATATAAATGGCTTATTAGTTTAATGATTTTATTAATAGGAATCTTTGTTTTTACTCTTTTTGATGATTCATTATTTAAACTATTTATCCATGAAGAAAATTTAGATAGTGTTAATCCAGAAGATGTTATAAAATATGGAAAAGAATATTTATCAATAATGATTTTTGGTCTTTTTCCTTTTGTAATTACTGAAATTTATAGTACAAATTTAAGAGAAGCTAAACAAACATTTATTCCAATGTTATCAAATATTATTGCTGTAGTATTAAATATGGTACTTAATTATTTGTTAATTTTTGGTAATTTTGGCTTTCCACATCTTGGAGTAAAAGGTGCTGCTATTGCAACAGTTATTTCAAGATTTATAGGATGTGCAGTTGTAGTAATATATGCTCATTGCAATAAGAAATATAGTTTTGTAAATTGTATTTTTAAAAGATTTATTCCAACTAAAACATCATTTATTAATATCTTTAAAGGATCTTATTTATTATTAATTAATGAATTTCTATGGTCATTTGGTATGACTTTATTAAATTATTGTTTTTCTTTTAAAGGATTAGAAGTTGTTGCTGCCATGAATATCGTTTCTACTGTAAGTAATCTATTTGGATTACTTGGAACATCTGTAGGAATTGGGATATCAGTTATTTTAGGACAACAACTAGGTTCTAATAAATTAAAAGAAGCAAAAGAAGATAGTGATAAATACATTTTCTTTGCAGTTATATTAGGTCTTTTTATTACTGTTATAATGTTTTTTATAAAAGATCCAATATTATCTTTATATAAATTTGATAATAATATTTTGGATATCGCAAGTACCCTTATTATAATTTCTAGTTCTATGGTTGTTATAAGAACTTATAGTATTACATGTTATTTTATAATAAGAAGTGGAGGAAAAATTTTTATTACATTCCTTTTTGATAGTGTGTTTACAATTGTTATAAGATTTGGTATTACTTTCTTATTTGTTAAGTTAACTGATTTAAATATATTTTATATTTATTTTATTTCTGAATTCTTAGAAGTTATTAAAATAATAATAGGTACTATTTTAGTTAAAAAAGGAATATGGGTTAATAAACTTGATTAAAAAAAGAGTCTAAAGATTTCTTTAGACTCTTTATTCTTTTGGTTCCTGATAGCAAATACCAATATTTAAATCACCAAATTTTTTAGTATATTGAAAAGTATTTGGACGTTCAAAGTTTTGGAATGTTACTCGTTCAGAATTTTGTGGTGTTGCTTCAAGAGCAACTTCTAAATAATGATTAAATATTTCTTTTTCAAATACAGTCATTAAATGTCCTGTTATATAGTGAGTAAAATCAATTTTCATCACGCGTTTTAACATATTAATATAAGTTTCTTTATCAGTTGATTCTTCCAAAAACATCCAAATCATAGATATTGCAGCATCACCAGTGAAAAGAAGTTTGTGTTCTTTAATAAATAAACCGATAGAACCTTTCGTATGCCCTTCCATAGGAATAACTTCAACAGTCATATCTCCTAAATCAAAGATTGTACCATTATTAATTAATTCATAGTTTGCAAGTGGCATATTGATATATTTTTCTTTATCAAATGATTCATCAATTAACCCTTTCTTTTCTGCATCAATTACATTTTTTGTTCTTTTTTCAACTCCATTATGTTTAATATAAAGTTCTTCATCAAGTAAAGGAATATAAACTTTATCAAACCAAAAAGCACCGGATGAATGATCCATATGTCCATGTGTACAAATCACATCATATGGTGTATCAATATATTTTTCAATTATTTCTCTTATATTAAAAATACCATAACCACAGTCAACAACAAGTGACTTTTTTGCCCCTTTAATAATAGAAAAACATACACCTTGAGGATCTCTAAAGTGATAAACAAAAGGATATGGATTGATTACATTAAAATTAGTCATAAAACACCTCTTTCTAACATTTAGTATATCATAATCTAACAAAAAAAGTTAAAAGATAAGTAAAAATAAATCGAAAATATCATCTTGATTTACAATATAAGTTTTGTTAAACTATAAATAGGTGATGAAATGTTTTATTTATTTTTAATTTTAAATAGTTATTTAGCTTTTAATATTTATAAAAAATATTTTAATATAAATTTATATATTATATTTGGGTATGTTATTTTAAATCTTATTACAATATATTATATCTATAATAATAATATTATAAACTCTATATTTTTTTATTATATTTTAATATTCTTATATTTATCATTTATAATTGATATAAAAGAAATGTGGATTGCAGATTTAACGATTATATGTATATTAGTATTAAATATTTTGAAAGTTTTATTAAATTATTTTTTTTACAAAAAAGATATTGTATATGAAGGTATGCTTTTTATAATAATACTAATAATTTTATTAGTTATATTACAATTAATATTAAAAAAAGAGCTGATGGGTTTTGGTGATTTGAAATTATTTTTTGTATTATCAATAAATAGTTATATTACTGATACAATATATTTATTAATGTTATCATCAATTATTGGAATAATTTATTATTATATTTTCAAAAAGCAGAACGAGTTTCCTTTTGGTCCATCAATTATTATTGCATATGTAGTATTAGAATTAATAAATAAAAATTAGTAGTGAATAAATCACTACTAATATATTTATCTAGCCAAGAATAAATGTTTAAATAATAGACACCAAATAACATCTAACCATCCAAATAAAACACCACATGGAATAGTTAAAATAGCAAGAATTAAAGATAATAATCCTTTTCTTTCAGCAAAGTGTCCCCATCTAACACCTAATTCCATAATCCAATTACATACAGGAATGAATAATAAGATTATTTGAACAATTCTAGGTAAAGAATTAAACCATTTTTTCATTTTAAAATCCTCCTTTATATTTATATTATATCATAAATTTTTAAAAAATGTAGTTATTTTATAAATTATTTGAATAAACATATTTTGATACTAATATTTTTGTTTTTTTACTAGAATTTTGATTCTTATTTAGTATTCTTTCATATTCATAATTAAAATGATTCAAGCATGTTTCAAGAAATAATAAATATATACCCATATCTATTTTATTATAATAATGCATCACTTTAAGGGGAACAATTCCAAATTTGGCAGCAGATAATTTTCTATATACTAATAGTTCAGAATGATTATTTTCTACAAACCATGGTTGAGAGTTTACTGCACTTGGAGCAAGAATAACATCTTTTGAAAATGGTAATAACTTTCCTTTCCAAGTTTTATTTATTGATTTTCTTTTAAATGAAATTAAGTTTTCTCTAAAAGAAGATGCTTCAACCTTTCCAATGCAAATCATTATGACATAATCAAGACCATCATATGAAGTTTCTTTTGGTTTTCCTAACCCACACCACAATGTACCAATATTATAACTAGTTAAAGCAAGATCAATTTGTTCTCCTATATAACCAATGTTTTCTAAATATAAATCTTTTATTTCGCTATAAAATAAAAGACAATATTCTGCACCTAATCTACAAGAAGTTTTATTTTCTTTTACAAGAATTGTTTTAAATCTTATGTTGTTATCTAATGGTGTGACATTATTTATAATATGATTTATTAATTCAAAATCCTTATTTGTTAAAGGAATAGTTTCTTTAAAACGATGAAAAGATTTTCTTCTAAATATTTGTTGATAATTACTCATTTGTTATAATTTATCCATTCTTATAATTTTTATAGGTTTATTATATCATATTAATTTGTTTTATAAAATAAAAAAGTGTATCAAATATTTATTTTCTTGTGTTTCTAAACAATTTATGATATAATTTACTAACACAAGGTATATTCTTGCGATAAGGGCAAGTGTTTCTACAAACCACCGTTAATGGTTAACTACCTATAAAATAGGTAGTTTTTATTTTAGGGAGGCTTATATGGAAAAATTATTATTAATTGATATTAAAGTATTATTTGAAATTATTGGGTATGCTGGTACAATATTAGTTGTTTTATCAATGATGATGACATCAGTTATAAAACTAAGAATAATTAATATATGTGGTTCTATTCTCAGTATGACTTATGCAATTATTTCAAATACTTGGCCAATCGTCTTAATGAATGGAGCATTAATTATTATAAATATATTACAACTTATTAGATCGTTTAGTAGAAAACTTAATTTTAATTATAAAAAAGTATCAACTAATGAATTAAGTTTTAAGCATTTTATGGAAATTTATAAAAATGATTTAGATAAACATTTTAATAAAATTACTATTTCTGGTAAAGAAGAAGTTTTTTTAGTTTTTATTGATACAGAACTTGTTGGTGTTTTAGTTGGTGTTAAAAATAATAATAGGTTTAATGTTATAATTGATTATGCAATACCAAAATATAGAGATATGTCAATTGGAAAATACTTATATCCTAAATTAAAAGAACATGGTATTGAGATAATAATACAATCAAGTGGAATAAAAAAACATAATAAATATTTAGTATCTATGGGGTTTGTTTTAGAAAATAATGAATATATTAAAAAAATAAAATAAATTTTTTTCACATTGAAAATATAAATTTTGTTTTATAGTTGAAAGGAAGGCCTTTAATATGAAATTTATATTTTTCAAATCATTCATTTTATTGTTTATTTTTGTTCTAGGTGTAATTTTTATATCATCTTGTAGCGCTACTAGACCTGATATGGGAGATTTTTCTACAGGGAGTGAAAGTACACCACCAAATGGTGAAACTGAAGAAGAGCCTATTATAGAACCTGGACAATTAACAGCTTGTGCCTATAATGATAATGATCATTTTAACTTTTGGCAAAGTTTATTAACTTCTAATCAAGAAGAATTTGGTGAATTTAAAAGTTATTATGATCAATTTGCATTTAAAACATATAATCGCATAAAAATTATAGTACCATCAAATATGGATGTAATTGTTAATTTAGTTGATGAACAAAATAATGTTTTATTTACGGCTATTCCTGATGCAAATGGTGTTGCGTACTTGTATTCTAAAACTAATCAGTCAAGTTACAATATTTGCCTAGAATATAAAAAACCTGGTGATACGTTAGTTTCTAAACAATACGAAATTGTTACCGGAGATACTGAGTTTATATTTGAAGCTACAACAGAAAAAAGTGATGTAATACAATTGATGTTTGTAATTGACACAACTGGATCAATGGTCGATGAAATTAATTATTTAACTGCTGAAATTATCGATATCTTTGATAAACTAAAAAATTCATTTCCTGATACGTAGTTAGAATTAGCAATATTATTGTATCGTGATTTAAGGGATGAATATATAACAAATTATTCTGACTTTACAATAGATATTACTTCTCAGAAAAATTTCTTATCAAAACAAAGAGCGAGTGGTGGTGGAGATTTTGAGGAAGCCGTAGATGTTGCAATGGAAGAAGCAGTTAATAAAAAGTGGTCAGATAATGCTAAAACTAAAATATTAATACATGTAGCTGATGCTCCATCCCATGATAATGATGTTGAATCATGGAATAATTCTACATTAAAATTTGCTGAAATGGGTGTTAGAATTATTACAGTTGCATCAAGTGGAATTGACAAAAAAACGGAATATTTATTTAGAAGTCAATCCATTTTAACAAATGGTATGTATGTTTATTTGACAAATGATTCTGGTATTGGTGATTATCATTTAGAAGCCACTGTAGAAGAAAGACCAACAGTTGAATATTTAAATGCAAGTTTAGTAAGGATTATTAAAGGTTATCATACAGGTGTATTTGAAGAGGCCGTTTATTATCGTCAACAACAAAATTAATTTATAAATAAAAATGGGTTCTCAAAGAACCCATTTAGTTTTCACAATAAATATTTAATTGCCATATTTATATAATTAGTTGTTCCTTCACCAAATTTATCTATATTATTTTTAAATCTTTCATCTAATACATACATATTACTTAACAATAATCGTAAAAAGGTTCGTAATCGTTAGATAATCGTTATAAAGTTGATACTTTGCACGTGTTTGTTTATATAAATGAGCTTGAAAAAATAATGCCAAGAAAAGAAAAAAAGCCCACACAGGGCAAATAAAAGGCGTAACGATGAGACTTGAACCCCCTATAAAAAGAAAAAATCTCGACACATTTAATTGTATCAAGATTAGTAATCTTATATGGTGCCAGTGGCGGGACTCGAACCCGCACGGTATTGCTACCAAAGGATTTTGAGTCCTTCGCGTCTACCATTTCACCACACTGGCATGTAATAATATTATACCAAATTAATTAATTTTTTGCAAGATAATTAAACTAAAGTAATTACTTTATATAATTATTTAATTGAAAAAAATATCTAAAAATGATAAAATAAACAAGAGGTGATATTTGTGAAATGTAATGATTTTATTAATAGTATTAAAAATGCATTTAATTCTTTAGGTGTTAATGATATATTAATTAAAGATGATACATTAATTATTCCAATTGAGAAAGAAGAAAAGATGCCTAGTTATAAAATTGCAGTAACAATGATTGAAGAGGGTTATTTATCTATTTATACTTCCTTTAAACATAATGCTGTCTTAAAAAAAGAGTTAGTAGAATTATTAAAAGATGTTAATACTTTTAATGAACAATCTTTTTTAAAGTTTATTGTTAAAAGAGAGTTTATTAAAGTTGAATATAATATGCCTGAATTAAGTGATTTAGATATAGATAAAGTAATTAGAATTATTTCGATAATTCCAAATATTTTATTTGATTTCTATAATGATCTAAAGAAATATCTAGCTTAAAATGGAGTAAAATATGAAGAAGAAAAAAGAAAATTTAAAACCTAATGGTTTTGCATGGTTAATATATAGAATTTATTCAAGTATCTTTATGAAACTAAAGTTCAATGTAAAGTATGACAGAACTGTTTTTAATAATAGGAATAAATCAGAAGGTTGTGTAGTATTATATAACCATGCATGCAATTATGATCATTATATTTCAACTGCTTTTTTTAAGCGTACTAAAGTTAATTATGTTGTATCTAACCGTTTTATGTTTAATCCTTTAATTAGATTTGTTTTAAATTTGGTTCACGCAATTCATCGTGATCAATTTAAAAATGATACTGCGTCTATTCTTAAAATGAAAAGAGTAATTGAGCGTGGTGGTGTTATTGCGATTGCTCCTGCTGGTCAAGTTACTATTCATGGAGATATACCTTATATTAATCCTGTTATTGTAAAGTTACTTAAAATGTGTAAAGCTGATGTTTATACATTACAAACATCAGGATCATATTTAGCAGCTCCTAAATGGGGATTATCTAAAAGAAAGTATCCAATTACTGTTAAATGTGTAAAAACATTATCAAAAGAAGAAATTAAATCATTAGATGTTGACACTTTATATAATAAAATTATTAATGATTTAAATGTTAATGATAGAGTAAATCAAAAAAGTAAAAATATTGAAATAAAAGGTAAAAATTTAGTTAGTGGACTTGAAAATATTTTCTTTATTTGTCCAAAATGTAAAAATAAATATACTTTTTTATCAAATAATAACTCTTTAAAATGTAAGTGTTGTGGTAATACTATTATTTATAATAAATATGGTTTCTTAGAAAAATCAACTGATTCTGATGTTTTATTAGAAAATGAATCATTATGGTGTGAATATCAAAAACAACAAATTATGGTCCAAATTAAGGCTAAAACTTATGTATTGGAATCAAATGTATCTTTTTATTCTAATCCTAATAAAGAATTTAAATTAGAACTTGTTGGGTGTGGTAAACTTATATATGAAAATGACTCTTTAAAATATATTGGAACTTATTTAGGTAAAGAAATCGTTAAAGAGTTTAATCTAAATATTTTAACTCAGTTTCCTTTTTCACCTAATGTAAGATTTAATATACCAGATGAAGATGGAATGCTTGAATTTGTTCCAGATAATAAACAAGAAGTGTTTGAATGGGCTACTTTTATAGATGCTTATCATACTATATTATGTGAGGTGAAAGAAGATGCCGCTTGTTAAAACAAAAATAGAAAAATATAATAGTGATTTAAAAGGTGTTGTTACTTATAATAATAAAGAATATGCACTTGACAATTTAATTATAAATGAAGAAGTAGAATTAGAAATATCAAAAGATTCAAATAAAGTAATATTAAAGAAAATCTTAAAAGAATCACCAAGTAGAGTGCAACCAAAATGTGATATTTATAACAAATGTGGTGGATGTAGTTTGCTTCATATAGACTATAAAGAACAACTAAATATGAAAACTTATTTTGTTGAAAATTTATTTTTTGAAACATTTAATAAATATTATAA
>JAFQFT010000052.1 GCA_017398545.1 Bacilli bacterium
CATCACTACATACACTAAATTTAAAATATTTACTAATTATTTTTTCTAAAGTTGTTGAATCAACTTTATTAACTAAAATATAATTTTTTATTATCTCATTATAAATAGTTTGACTATTAGAGATTTTTTCTATATTTTGACCTTTATACATTGTGTCTATTGAGATAACTTCTTCGTTTTCATAGTACCCTTCTTTTGGTTCTAATTCACGAATTTCAAAATAGATTTCATCATCAACTGAAATTGGTAAATCTGCTAAGAACTTAACTTTACCATCTGCATCAGACACAGCAGTTTCAATTAAAGTACCTGCTTTAACTAATGCTGGTCTTACATTTCTTTCTAATGGACGATATTGTGGATAAATATCCTTAATTGCAAATAAACCAAAAACAACACCTTCAATTGGTGTTTCAGATTCTAAATCTAATTTTGTTAAATCAACTTCTACTTTTTGTCTTTCGTTAGTTATTGAAATTGTTTCCATAACTACTTCTGTTTCGTTATCTATAAAATTTAATGATACTTTGTATTGATTTGTATCAATTATCATTGTGTTAGGGCTTTGATATTCATAAACTACATAATTTCCAAGTGGGATAAGTTTTGAGTATCCTTCACCTGATGATGTAGTTGTAATAACATCTACTAATTCACCTTTTTTATAAATAACAGAATTATCAGCAGGATCTAATATATCTTCATCTGCTTGTACATAAACAATCATATCTGCTAATGGTCTTTCTTCATAAATGAATTGAATATTACCATTTTCATCTTCTTCAACTCCAACTAATACTTCACCATATTTTTCAACTTTGATTTGACCTTTTACTGCTTTATCTTCCATTACTACTGTTAATAATGGATCTCCATCAGAATCAGTTTCAATAATATTCGTATTAGTCACCTTGAAATTTACACCTTCTTTGTTAATTAGGTAATTGTCTGGACTTTCAATTTCCTCTAGTATCCAAGTTCCAGCTTTTACTTCTAGTGGTAATTGAATCATACCTTTGTCAGATGTCTTCCAAGTATCATGAGTAGTATCAGCAACTTTTTGAGTTAAATATTCTCCAGTATCAGCATTTTTAATCTTAAATGTTGTATTAGATGCTGTGATTAACTTTCCAGTTTCTGAATCTACTTTTTGAATTTTAACATAAGATGTGAATAAACGATTATTTATAATATATTTAATTGTATCTTGATTTTCTTTTGATACAGTAAAAGTAAATGTGTTTTCTACTAATTCAGTATCCATTTTTCCTTTTACTTGTTTTCCAATATAACTTCCATAAGCCAATTGTTTAGACTTATCATAACCATTTTTATTTGTAATTAATTTATCGTACTCTTTATCTGTAAATTCTTCTCTGTGTTCCCAAGCAGTTTCAATATCGCCATATTTATCAACATACTTTTTAGCAACAACAATGAATTCTGCTCCTTCTTCTTTTTGTACAATTTCTGATTCATCACCAGAAGTAATAATTTTTTCTATTTCAAAATCTGCTGTAATTACTTCTTCTTTTGATACAGATTTAGAAGTCACTACTTTTACA
>JAFQFT010000053.1 GCA_017398545.1 Bacilli bacterium
GATTTAGATAGTAATTTATATAATAATTATAATGAAAACGATGCAGTAATTTTAGAAAAAGTAGCATTAGTTTTAAGTGAACTTTTTTAAGGAAAAATAATGGTCTATATAATTTGAAAAAAAATTGAAAATATGGTAAAATAAATATATAAGTAAAAAGTAGAAAATATGTATGTTTCTACTTTTTTAATTAGTAAAAATTATGAAAGGAGCATTTAAATGAGAGTTTTATTTGAGAAAATTAAAGAAGCATCAATGTCAGTACTTCCAATTGTTGCAATAGTGTTAATTTTGTTATTAACACCTTTTGCAAGTCTTACAACTACTGAACTTGTTACTTTTTTAGTTTCAACTGTATTTTTAATCTTTGGTATTGCTCTATTTACACTTGGCGCTGATCTTGCGATGACACCGATGGGAAGTAGTGTTGGATCAGGGCTTGCTAAAAAACGTAAACTTGGTTTATTATTAATTGTTTCTTTCTTATTAGGACTACTTATTACAATAGCAGAACCAGACTTAAAAGTATTATCACAACAAGTAGCTAATGTTATGAATCCAACTTTATTAACAGTAGGTATTGCTGTAGGTGTTGGTAGTTTTATAATAATTGCAATTGTGAGAATTATATTTAAGAAAAGCTTAGGAACTATTTTAATGTTATTTTATATGTTATTATTTGCACTTGGGCTTCTTGTTTTAATAAGTGGAAATGGTGCATTACTACCACTTGGTTTTGATTCAGGTGGTGTTACTACTGGTCCTATAACAGTTCCTTTCTTAATGGCACTTGGGCTTGGGATTGCTAATATTTTGAGTGGTAAAAATGCAAAAGAAGATAGTTTCGGTTTTGTTGCTTTATGTTCTGTTGGTCCTATTTTAGTTGTATTGTTATTAAGTATATTTAGTAAAAATTCACTTGATTATAAAATGCAAGAATATTTAATTAGTGGTGATTTGTTCACTGCTATTATACATAGATTTTCTGAAGTTGTAAAAGAAGTCTTTTTGGCTTTAGGGTTAATTGTTGCGTCATTTTTAGTAATTAATTTCTTATTCTTAAAGCAACCTTGGAAACATTTAAAAAGAATTTTTGTAGGTATTGTTTATACATTTATTGGTTTAGTATTATTTTTAACAGCTGTAAATATTGGTTATATGCCTGTTGGATATAAACTTGGTGTTGAAATTGCTGCTACAAGTAATTTTGTTTTAATTCCTGTTGGTTTTGTAATGGGTATGCTTGTAGTACTAGCAGAACCTGCTGTTCATGTGTTAAAGAAACAAGTAGAGGAAATTACTGGTGGTTATATTACAAAACGTTCAATGACAATTGGCCTTTGTATTGGTGTTGGTATTGCGATTTGTTTGTCAATGATTAGAATAATCTTTAATTTTAATTTAATGTATATTGTAATTCCTGGATATTTTATTTCACTAGGACTTTCTCTTTTTGTGCCTAAAATTTATACTGCTATTGCATTTGACTCAGGGGGTGTTGCTTCTGGTCCAATGGCATCAACGTTTATTTTACCTTTTGCAATTGGTGCTTGTTATGAAATTTTAGGTGAAGCTGAAATTCTAAATGGTGGTTTTGGTATTGTTGCGTTAATTGCTATGACACCACTTATTACAATACAATTATTAGGTTTTAAAGCAATTGTAGGTAATAAAGTAAAAGAGACTATCGCAATGAGACGTATTTTAAGTGAAGATGATGAACAAATTATTGACTTTATGTAGGTGATAATATGGAAAATAGGAAAAATCAATCGATAAAAAAAGCTAAATTAATAATCACTATTGTTGATCGTAATAAAACTGAATTTTATGCTGATGTAATTTCAGGATTTGATAGCAATCTTCAAATGGTAATGTATGGTAATGGAACTGCTCCAAATACTGTATTAGAAAATCTAGGTTTTAATAATGAAAAAGGAATTATCTTTAGCGTAGTTCAAAATGAAAAAATTAAAGCTGTGCTAAATACATTAGAAGATAAATTTAAATCAATTCGTAATGGTAAAGGTGTAGCTGTTGTTGTTCCTATATCATCAGTTATGGGACTTTCACTTTATCAATTTATGATTAATAATAGAACAAATAGAGGTGAATAAGATGGAAAATCAATTTGAAATGGTCTTCGCTATTGTAAATAGTGGATATACAGAAGAAGTAATGGATGCAGTAAAAGCTTGTGGAGCAACAGGTGGAACGATTCTTAATGCACGTGGTACTGCAAATACTGAAATTGAAAAATTCTTTGGTATTTCTATTTCATCAGAAAAAGAATTAGTAATGATTATTATCGCAAAAGAAATTAAAGAAAATGTTCTAAAAGCTATCTATGAAAAAGTAGGTTTAGATACTCCAGGTCAAGGTATTGCGTTTACTGTTCCAGTAGATGATGTTGTAGGAATTAAAAAGAATTTTATTGATAAAAAATAGTAAAATTTAGATATATAGAGAAATTATTTTCTTTATATATCTTTTTTTTATTTTTTTTGATATAATATATAAAAGGTGATATTATGAAAATATTTAAATTTATATGTCTTTTTGCAAGTATTTCATTATTTAGTTTAAATTTTCTTAATTGTGAAAAATGTGATCATAATTTTGAAATAATCGAACAACTTGACGCAACATGTACAAAAAGTGGATATCAAAAACAAAAATGTACTTTATGTGATAAAGAAAAAACAATTCCACTTCTTTCAAGTGGTCATAATTATAATGAATATGTAATTATAGAAGAAGGAAACTGTATAAAAGATGGTATAAAAACAAGAGAGTGTTTAACATGTCATTTTGTTGATACAGTTAAATTTCAAAATATTGTGCATGATTATAAATTTGAAAAAGTTGAGCCAACATGTACTTGTGATGGATATGTTATAAATACTTGTAAATTATGTGGCGAAACTAGTGAAGAAAAAGAAGGTACTGCACTTGGTCATTCATTTAATGATTGGGTAGTTAAAATTAATCCAACATCAATTAATGATGGACTAGAAATTAGAAATTGCAGTACATGTGGATATGAAGAAACTAAAATTCTTCCATCAACATCTTATATTGATTTAAATGTAATTAGAGAAAACATTGATGTAAACAAAGTAATTACTTGCGAATCCCTTGATGAATTACAACTCATATTTGATACAGCAATTTTAAATAATGTTACACGTATTGAAGTTGATGTAAATATAACTGATTTTGATTTTGATATTATTTTAACAAAACTTGTTGATGATTGTTCAATTGAATCAGCATATAAAATTCAAGCATCATATTTAAAGACATTAGTAATTAATTTAGAATATAAAGATGTAGCTACAACACCTGCATCTAATATTGATGCATACACTCAATATAATAGTGCAAATTATACTTCGTATACTTCTATAAGAAATGAAGAGTTTAATGACTTTGCTATTTATCAAAGTATATATAGTTATAATGTTTCAACATCTGATCAATTATTTTACGTATTAGAACGTGGGGCTTTACCAATTCCTGAAGAAAATTCAAGCGCTGAAAAAATATTTGAACTTGCAAAAAATGTTTTAAGAAATATAATCGATGATAATATGACTGATTTTGAAAAGATTAAAGCAATTCATGATTATATAATTTTAAATGTAACATATGATAATGAATTATTAAACCTAACTTATCAAAATCCTTCTAGTGTTTCTAAATATAATGGTTTTTACTTAGAAGGAGTATTTATTGATAAAAGAGCTGTATGTGAGGGAATCAGTAAAGCATTTAGTGTTTTATGTAATATTGAAGGTATTCCTTGTGTTCAAGTTGTAGGATATCAAACAAATAATCCTAATGGTTTAGGACATGCATGGAATAAAGTTTATCTAAATGGTAAATGGTATATTGTTGATACAACTAGTGATGGTATTATTGTTAATAATAGTTTTGAAGTATTATCATATCAATATTTCTTAATATCAGAAGAAAGAATGAATGAAAAATATACTGGAAGCACACGCAATAACATCACTTGTGATAATTCTTATGAAACATATAAAAACATATATTATTCCAATAATGATTTCTATATAGAATCATTTGATGAACTTGTTGAAACTTTAAAATATTATGAGAATTTGAATCCTCAAAACTATACAATAGAATTAAAAATAGGATTTAATTATGGATCATCTATAATTGATGAAATACAAAATGCTTATAATGTTTTAAGATTACCTGCTTCATTTTCACATATTATTAATAATGATATTTTAATGGTTATTAAATAAGGAGTAATTTTTATGAAAAAATATTTAATACTATTTATATGTATTTTGGCTTTTACAATAACTGCATGTAAAAATAAACATGAACATAATTTTATTGAAGGCAAATGTGAATGCGGAGAAATAGATCAAAATTATAAACCACCTCATACACATAATTATGTAGAAGGTAAATGTGATTGTGGAGAAATTGACCCAAACTATAAACCACCTCATACACATAATTATGTAGAAGGTAAATGTGATTGTGGAGAAATTGACCCAAACTATAAACCA
>JAFQFT010000054.1 GCA_017398545.1 Bacilli bacterium
GTTTATAATTCAGTAAGTGTAACTTTTGATTATGAAGTTGTTGCTGTTGCTGAAACTGTTAAAGTTGCTACTGCTGGTGAATTAGAAGATGCTTTAAAAGCTAAGGCTGCTGTTATTGAATTAACTGCTGATATTACATCTAATGAAAGATTTGTTATTGATTATAGTGTAACTATTTATGGTAATGGTAATTCAATTGTTGTTACTGAATCTGAAGATTACTCACGCGCTATTTATATTTATAACGTTGATAATACAAATGTTTCATTATATGATTTAAGAATTGCTCATGATGATGAAGTAGGTAAAGAAACAAGAGGTATTAGTTTGGCAGATTGTGAAAATCTTGTTTTAACTATTGATAATTGTAGTATTTATAATGAAAGATATTATGCATTAAACCTTGCAGGTTCTAATATAAATGTTACTGTAAATATGAAAAATGGTTCAACAGCAGGTGGCTATTGTGCAATTAACGTTTGGGGTGAAACTAACGTGATTAACGTTATGGATTCTACATTATTAGGTGAAAATGTTCATACATATCATGACTCTAATGCATTTGCTACTATTGTTGCTAATAGTGATAATCATGTATTTAATTTTAAAAATGTTACAGTTAAAGCATCATCTCTAAAAGGTAATACTGAAACTTTAGTACAAATTACTGCTAACAACAATGTATTTAACTTTGATGGTTGTACATTTGAATATGCTGAAGTAGGTGGTGTTCAATGCCCATTTGCATATAATAGCGGAAGTGGCAATGAAATTTATATTAATGGTGAATTAAATAAATAATTTTATTAAAAAAATTAGTAAAGATTAATAAGCCATATAGTTATACTTATATAAATTTACAAATTATATTTTAAATATAAGGATAAAAATGACTCAATAATAAATTGAGTCATTTTTTTATTATAAATTTTTATTATTTTTCTACACCATCTACAAATACTTTATTACCTGAACCTGCATCAGTAGTAAATGAATTATTAATTGCAATGTTACAATTATTGAAATATACTTTATTTAAAGAAGCCATATATTGAATACTAATAGCATTTTGTGATGCTTCACCTAGAGATTCTGCTTCTACTGTAACATTATTAAATGTGTATGTTGAATTTTTACCCATTTCACCTTCTTCTGAACCCCAATAACCATTACCATCAATTACGATAGTAGCAAAATTATTTGAATCACCTGAATGTTTATTAACACCTTTTAATGTTACATTTTCTACATTAATAACACTATTATTTGCATAACTTTCAATTGCAGCCCAACCAGTAGCAACAGATCCATTTTTAATATTAACGTTTAATTTTTCGTTGCCACCACATAGTTTAATACAATAACTTTCAGCTTGTAATTTACAATTGTCAATAATAACTTTAACATTTGTACAACTAATAATGTTAAATGATCTTTGACCTGTACAAATTAAACCTAAGTCATATAACGATACTGAAGCATCAGTTATGTTTTCAACTTGTAATACTCTTGAATCATTATTAACATAAATTGAATAACCATTTCCATAAATACTAACTGATCCTAAAACTTTAAATTGATTAGCAGATGTAATATCAGCAGTTAATTCAATAACAGCAGCCTTAGCTTTTAAAGCATCTTCTAATTCACCAGCAGTAGCAACTTTAACAGTTTCAGCAACAGCAACAACTTCATAATCAAAAGTTACACTTACTGAATTATAAAC
>JAFQFT010000055.1 GCA_017398545.1 Bacilli bacterium
AGAGCTATCATTAATGAAATGTAGGAGGATTTAGTGATGGCAAATAAGAAGATAGATAAACAAATTGAAAGATATCAAAGAGAGTTAATAGATACGCATTATCAAGAAGTTGAGAATATGTATAAAAAAATGCGTGGATGGAGACATGACTATAGAAACCACATTCAAACTATGAAAGTTTTAGCAGAAAAAGGTAATTTAGAAGCTATAAAAGAATATTTGAATAAATTAGATGAAGATCTTGCAACTGTTGATACTGTTGTAAAAACTGGTAATGCAATGGCAGATGCGATTTTAAACAGCAAGATTTCGTTAGCTAAATCTAAGGGAATAAATGTAAAAGTGGATGCTCATGTTCCAGTAAAACTAAAAATGAGTGAACTTGATTTATGTGTTATATTAGGCAATTTATTTGATAATGCAATTGAGGCAAGTTTACCATTACCAGAAAACGAAAGACTTATTAGAGTATATATGGTTATGAAAAATACACAATTATATATTTCATTTACTAATTTTACTGCTTCAAAGAAACAAATTAAGGAAGCCAATTTATTTAAAACAACTAAAGGTGACGGACACGGATTTGGTTTAGTTAGAATAGATAGTATAATTGAGAAATTAGACGGATATTTAAGTAGAAATAGCGAAGATGGTGCATTTACTACAGAAATACTAATCCCTCAAGTATAACAATTCGTCCCCACAAAATAGCAATTCGTCCCTAATTTTTCAAGGGACGTTTTTAATTTGATATAATATAGCTGTAACAAGGAGAGTGATATTTGTGAAAGTAAGAAATCAATCTAAAAAGAAGCCAAAATACAATATGTTTCAAAACTCATGGTTTATGATTAAACTTGCTTGGAAGCAAAAAGAAAAGAAAGTTATATTCACTGCAATTCTTTTGGTATTATTAGGTGTTGCATTGAATTTGATTAATTTATATATTGCACCAACTATATTAAAAGCTATAGAAACAGGAGCTTCTTTTACTACATTAATTACAACAATATTAGTTTTTGTTTCTGCGTTAGCATTAACTTATGCATTTAATGCTTACGTCAGTGCTAATGTTTTATACGGACGAATTTCAGTAAGAACAGAAGTTATTGCAATGCTTAATAATAAAACCTGTAGAACCTCATATCCAAATCTTGAAAATGAAGAGTTTTATAAATTAACTCAACAAGCATCAATTTATTGTTCTAGTAATAATGAAGCCACAGAAGCGATTTGGAATACATTAACGCAATTGTTAATGAATGTTATATGTTTTGTTTTTTATACAGGGCTTTTACTTATGGTCAAGCCAATAATGTTAATAGTAATTTTAGTAACAACATTAATTGGATTTTTTATCAATAATTATTTAAGCGAATATAAATATAAGCATAAGGAAATAGAAGCAGAAGAAGACAAAAAATTAAACTATATTGATGGTGTCTCTAGATCTATAAATTACGCAAAAGATATTCGTATATTTGGACTTCGTTCTTGGTTAACTGAGTTGCATGATAAGTCAATGGATGCATTACATGCATTTAATAGTAAAGTTGCTGGAGTATATTTATGGGCTAGAATTGTTGATTTGATATTGGCTTTTTTACGAAATGCATTGGCTTATGTTTATTTAATTGGTCTAGTAGTAAATAATAAAATATCAGTTGCAGAATTTTTGCTTTATTTTTCTGCTGTAGAAGGATTTTCTACATTAGTAACTGGTGTTATGACGCAATTAAATATTCTAAAAAAACAAAGTTTAGATATTTCTGTTATTAGAGAAGCAGTAGAATATCCAGAAGTGTTTAAATTTGATGAAGGTGAAGAGTTAAATGTTGATTTAAATAAAGATTATACTCTTGAACTTAAAAATGTATCTTTTAGATATCCAGGAAAAGAAAAAAATATTCTCACAAATATTAATTTAACAATTAAGCCAAATGAGAAAATTGCAATTGTAGGTCTTAATGGTGCTGGTAAAACAACGCTTGTTAAACTTATTTGTGGATACTATGATCCTACTGAAGGAGAAATATTGCTTAATGGTGTAAATATTAAAACATATAATAGAGAGCATTATTACAAAATGTTTTCTGCAGTATTTCAACATTTTTCATTACTCGCTGGAAGTATTGCTACTAATGTGGCACAAACTGAAAATAATATAAACTACGAATTGGTATATCAATGCATCGAAAAAGCAGGATTGAAAGAAAAAATCGAATCACTTCCTGATAAATATGAAAGTAAGCTTAATAGAGAAGTTTATGAGGATGCAACAAATTTATCTGGTGGTGAAACCCAAAGATTGATGCTTGCAAGAGCTCTATATAAAAATGCTCCAATTATTGTATTAGATGAACCAACCAGTGCATTAGATCCTATTGCTGAAGCAGACATTTATAATAAATATAATGAACTTGCTAAAAATAAATCATCACTATTTATTTCACATAGATTAGCTTCTACTAGATTTTGCGATAGAATCCTATTTATTGCAGATGAGAAAATAGCAGAAGAAGGAACACATGAAGAATTGTTAGCATTAGGCGGAAAATACGCTGATTTATTTGAAGTACAAAGTAAATACTATCGAGAAGGAGGACTTGAAGATGAAGAATAAGAAAGTCGAAAAGAAAAACAACTCGATTGCTATAAATGCACGAACTTTGAAATTGCTATATAAGAAATATCCACAAATGATTGTTTCTACAATCATAAATTCAATTTGGACAGCATTAACACCTTATGTAGGAATTTATTTATCAGCTCTAATTATCGAAGAACTTGCAGGTGCTAGAAATATTGATAGATTAAAAATTTTAGTTTTAATTACAGTTGTTTCATTAGCTGTTATTGCATTGATTTCTGCATTAATAAAAAAATGGAATGAAACCCAAACATCTAATTTGTATTTTAAATTTGAAAATTTCTATACCGAAAAATTATTTCAAATGGATTTTGTAAGTCTTGATGATATTAAAACACATGAATTATTGTCAACTGTTCGACAAAATCAAAATGGTGGAGGTTGGGGGCTATATAGAGCCTTTGAAAACTATAAAGCTCTATTTTCTTCAGTATTCACTCTTTTAGGAGGATTAGCATTAACAATCACATTATTTTCTACTAAAGTACCTGAAACTTCAAATGATTTTATATTTTTAAATCATCCATTGTTTATTATTGGTGTTATTATTTTGATGATACTAGTTACTTTATTAGCTCCTTACTTTTCGTATAAAGGTGATAGTTATTATGCAAAGAATGCTAATTTACATAATTTAGGAAATAGAATGTTTAGTTTCTTTGGTTGGTTAGGACACAATAAAGAATTAGCTACTGATGTTAGGATGTATAGACAAGACCTGATATGTGATAAATATAATAGAAACAAAACTGATACTTTTGCTTCAAATGGGTTGTTTGCAAAACTATCGGTTGGTCCAATTGGATTATATTCTGCATTATCAGCAGTTATATCAGCAATTTTTATTGGATTAGTTTATCTATTTGTGTGCTTAAAATCATGGGCTGGTGCTTTTGGAGTTGGAATGATAATGCAATATATTTCTTCTATCACTAAAGTATCATCTGGCTTAAATCAATTTGTAGGTACTATAGGAGAAATGAAAACTAACAGTAGTTTTTTAAGTTTATTTTTTGAGTTTTTAGATATTCCTAATACTATGTATCAAGGGTCATTAACTGTTGAAAAAAGACTTGATAGAGAATATGAAATTGAATTTAAAAATGTTTCTTTCAAATATCAAACTAGTAATGATTATGTTTTAAAGGACATTAATATTAAATTTAAGGTTGGTAGTAAACTAGCAATTGTAGGTATGAATGGTAGCGGTAAAACTACATTTATAAAACTGTTATGTAGATTATATGATCCTACTGAAGGAGAAATACTTTTGAATGGTATCAACATTAAGAAATATAATTACTTAGATTATTTAATGATATTCTCAATAGTTTTCCAAGATTTCAAATTACTGGCACTAAAACTAGGTGAAAATGTTGCATCAGGCACTAAATATGATTCTAATGAAGTAATAGATTGTTTAGTCAGAGCAGGCTATGATGAAGGATTTAGGAAAATGAATAATGATTTAGATACATATTTGTATAAAAACATTAATGATAAAGGTGTTAATATTTCTGGCGGTGAAGCTCAAAAGATTGCGATTGCTAGAGCATTATATAAAAATTCACCGTTCATTATTTTAGACGAACCAACAGCATCTTTAGATCCTATCGCAGAAGCTGAAATCTATTCTAAATTCAATGAAATTGTGGGAGATAAAACAGCAATTTATATTAGTCATAGATTGTCTTCATGTATATTCTGTGATGAAGTTGTAGTATTTGATAATGGATGTATTGTTCAACATGATACACATAAGAATCTATTAAAAGATGAAAAAGGCAAATACTTCGAGTTATGGAATGCCCAAGCACAATATTATAAATAAAAAAATAGGCAATATTTTTTCTTTTGGTAGGAGAAATAATTCTAACAGCATGAAATCTATTAGTCTTCTGATATGGAAGACTAATTTTTATTTTTACGAGGTATTTCAGCCCATAATGGTGAGAATAACGTATTTCTTTATTCATTTATGAAACATTTAGATTTAAAGATCTATGGAGACTGACCACGGACTCAAACCTATGAGAGATAATAGTGGAAATATATTAAAAAAATAGTATAATATAATAAAAGTAACAACTATAAAACTAAAGTAACAACACAAATTACTGATGATATAGTATAATATTTGTGTGAGGAGGACATTATTATGTTCAAGGATAAATTAAAAGAACTAAGGGAAAAAGAAGGTTTGTCACAACAAGAACTTGCTGATAAGTTGTTTGTATCCCGAAGTGCTGTTGCAAAATGGGAAAATGGTAATGGCATTCCAAGTGATGTAAATCTTGATTCAATCTGCAAATTTTTTGGCATAGATAAAAAACAGTTGAAACTTAAAAAAGAGGATTTTTCATATTCAAAAAATAAAAAAATGAGGTTTATGATTTTATTAACGAGTTTACTTGTTGCGAATTTGATATTTTTGATTGTTGGAACAGTTACTTTAGTAAATAAACATAGAGAAAAACAACAATATTATAATGATATAATATTTTATGAAAACTCTATAGTTATTGAGAACACAGAAAATTTTAAAATTAATGATGAACATTTAACTTTATTATATGATAGATTTGATTATGTAAACAAAGATGGACAAGACTTTTTTTATGTGAAAGCTAATAACCCTAATGACATTCTAAAATATCCACTAGAAATTCATTATACATCTTCATCGTTTATAAATACTGGAGTTATAGTAGAAGATAGTAATAATAAACGTTTCTTTTATCATGAATTGCAAAACGTAAACTTATTATATGGAGATGTATTTAATGATGAATCAACTTCATATGAAATAGTAATAGATTCAGATACTTCAATCTTATATTTTGGAAAAGAAAACAGTGTAGGAAAAATACTTAGTACTAAAATAGGAGATTTTAAAGTAATTGGAGTTGTATCTAATACAATTGAAAGAGAAGTGTTTAAAAAAGCTAATGGGTATAAAGGCGAAGAATGGTTGTACCCTACTCAAGCGTATGTTTCTCATGCTTTAGCAGTTAAATTATCTGAAGAATACGAATTTGGTTTTAATTATGATAATCAAAAAATTATTGTTAGTGATGATGATAAATCAGCAAAAGAGATTAAGCATATTGTAGAAATACTGTTTAATATTCCAGAAGATGATCAATTTACAATTACAACGAGAGAACAATTGTTAGATTTATATACTTATGAAATAAATGTTAAGACTAATATTTTGTATGTTGTTTCAAGTGCGTTAATTTTATTAGCTTTAATAGGTGGAATATTCATTTTTAAAGTTATAAAAGAATATAAAAAATTAAATGTCACTAAATGATATATTAAATTGTTTTATATGTGAAAGAATAAATGTTCTCTTAAAAAGAGATAGTGTTCTAGTGCATAAATTAAAATAATGTATTATAATATAAATAAGTAAAATAGTTCCAACAAAATTGGACTTTTATTTGTTATATTAATAGCCTACTATAAATAAATCAAGTAATTAGATAAATAATTTTGTATTTAATTAATTTTAAAAGTTTATAACACGCAAAAAAGGGCCTTTCAC
>JAFQFT010000056.1 GCA_017398545.1 Bacilli bacterium
ATATAAATTCTTCTTTAGTCATTATTATATTCCTTCTTTAAATAAACTAATAACATAGTAATATCAGATGGATTAACACCACTAATTCTAGACGCTTGACCAATAGTACGAGGTCTAATCTTAGAAAATTTTTGTTTGGCTTCTGTAGCAATATTTCTAACTTTTTCATAATCAATATCTTCAGGAATTTGTTTTTCTTCTAGCTTTAACATTTTAGCTACTTCATTATTAGTTTTGTTAATATATCCTTCATACTTAATCATTATTTCAACCATATCACATATTTCTTTAGAATAAGAATATCCAATATGATCTAATAATAAATTTAATTTTATTTCAGGTCTCTTAACTAATTCTATGTATTTTACTCTTCCACTAATAGGAGAAGAATTATTATTTTTTAAGAATTCATTATTTTCTTCACTTAGTTCTAAACTGTTCTCTTTTAAATATTCCATTAAATTATTAATAGCATTTAATTTACCTTGATATATTTCATATTTTTCATCATTAATTAAACCAAAACTTCTACCATATTCAGTTAATCTTAATGATGCATTATCGTGTCTTAATAATAATCTAAATTCAGCACGTGAAGTAAGTAATCTATACGGTTCAGTAATACCTTTATTAATTAAATCATCAATTAAAACACCAATATATGCTTCATTTCTTTTTAATATAAATGGTTCTTTTCCATCAAGTTTTAAAACAGCATTTATACCAGCAATTAACCCTTGAGCAGCAGCTTCTTCATAACCACTTGTTCCATTAATTTGTCCAGCAGTAAATAAATTTTCAATAATTTTACTTTCTAAATTCATATTTAATTGAACAGGATCAATAGCATCATATTCAATAGCATATCCATATTTAGTAATAACACATTCTTTTAAACCATCCATAGTATGTAATAACTTTTCTTGAATTTCATGTGGCATAGTAGTTGAAAAACCACCAACATAGTATTCAATATCATCACTTCTTTCAGGTTCTAAAAATATTTGATGTCTATCTTTATCATTAAATTTAACAATTTTATCTTCAATAGATGGACAATATCTAGGACCAACACCTTTAATTAAACCACTATATAAAGCACATTTATTAAGATTATCCATAATAATTTTATGAGTTTGTGCATTAGTATAAGTCAAATAACAAGGCATTTGCTTACTAGGATCATAACTTGGTTCATAAAAATTACTAAATGATAATTTCTCATCATCACCCTTTTCAATTTGAACTTCATCAAAATTGATTGAACTCTTTAATATTCTAGGTGGAGTTCCCGTTTTTAAACGAATAATTTTAATTCCATGTTCTTCTAAAGATTTACTTAAATACATAGAATTCTTTTCACCATGAGGACCACCTTTATAACTATCATGTCCACATAATATATCAGAATTTAAATATGTACCAGTAGTAAGAATTAATGCATCACACATAACTTCCTTACCACTTTCACAAGTAACACCTTTAATTTTCTTATCTTCCACTATAACACTAGCAGCTAAATCTTCCATTAAATCTAAATTTTCTTGGTTCTTAAGCGTTTCTAACATTTCCTTTGGATAATTAACTTTACATCCTTGAGCTCTTAAAGATCTAACACCAGGTCCTTTTTTTACATTTAACATTTTAATTTGCAAATGTGTTTTATCAGCACAATATCCCATTTCACCACCAAGAGCATCAATTTCTCTAACAACTATTCCCTTAGCAGAACCACCAATAGATGGATTACATGGCATATCAGCTACATTATTAAAATTACCTGTTATTAATAATGTCTTTTTACCCATTCTAGCACATGCTAAAGATGCTTCACATCCAGCATGTCCACCACCAACAACAACTATATCGTATTTCAATTCTATCATCTACTTTCCAAGACAAAACTTACTAAATATTTCGTCTAATAAATCATCTTTATATACATTTCCTGTAATTTCACCTAATGTTTCCCATAACAATTGAATATTAATTTGCATTAAATCAACAGGAACATCCATTTCTAATTCTCCTCTAATATCTTTAATAATTTCTAAACACTTCTTCAATAAAGCAATTTGTCT
Source organism: Bacilli bacterium (assembly GCA_017398545.1). Taxonomy (GTDB): domain Bacteria; phylum Bacillota_I; class Bacilli_A; order ML615J-28; family CAG-313; genus UBA1737. Next base: position 2,082 of record JAFQFT010000056.1, read on the forward strand.
AGCATTAGATACATAAGTATAATCAGATTTTTCTATTTCACTTAAATTAAATATTTCAACAATTTTATCTTTTAATAATTTAATTTTATCATTTTCTTTAGTATTAATTTCAATACTATCATATTTTTCTAATAATTCATTTTTATTAGAACCAATATCACTCTTATTATAAACAACAAGTACCTCTTTATCACCAAGTTTTTCAAGTACTTCTTTATCTTCTTCGTCAAATTCTACAGAAGAATCTACTACAAAAAGAATTAAATCAGATTCATCTATTTTCTTAATACTCTTTTCAATACCAATAGATTCTACTACATCATCACTTTCACGAATTCCAGCAGTATCATAAAAATTAACTTCAATTCCATTAATAATACTACTTCCTTCTACTATATCTCTAGTAGTTCCCTTAATATTCGTAACAATAGCTTTCTCTTCACCAATTAATTGATTTAATATACTACTCTTACCAACATTTGGTTTACCAACAATAGCAATATTTATACCATTTTTAATTAATAAACCATTTTTACTTGTATCAATTAAATCATGAATCTTTTCTTCTACATAATTTATTCTTTCTCTTACTAAATCACAAGTAACAACTATAGCATCCTCATATTCAGGATAATCTATATTTACTTCTATATTTGCAATTAACTCAAGAATTTTACTTCTTAAATCATTAATCTTATTGGATAATTCATGACTAATTCCTCTCATAGACATAGCTCTAGCAGCATCAGTTCGAGAAGTAATCATATCACTTACACTTTCAGCTTGTACTAAGTCAATTCTTCCATTTAAAAATGCTCTTTTTAAAAATTCACCTGGTTCAGCAAGTCTACATCCATTAACAAGTAATAATTCCATTATTTTATTAACACTTATTTTTCCACCGTGAGTATTAATTTCTACTACATCTTCTCTAGTAAATGATTTAGGACCTTTAAATACAGAAACTAATACCTCATCAATTTTCTCTTCACCATCAACAATAAATCCATAAGTAATTGTATATGAA
>JAFQFT010000057.1 GCA_017398545.1 Bacilli bacterium
CATTGGAAATACATATGAGATTGTTTTAGCAGATGCTATCGCACGTTATAAAAGATTATGTGGATACGATGTTTATTTTCAAACAGGTACAGATGAACATGGTGAAAAAATTGAATTAAAAGCAAAGGATAGGGGAATTGAACCACAACAATTTGTTGATGAAGTTGCTGGTGAAATTAAAACTATTTGGGATTTAATGAATACAACATATGATAAATTTGTTAGAACTACTGATCCTAAACATAAAGAAGTTGTTCAAAGAATATTCAAAAAATTATATGATCAAGGTGATATTTATTTATCAAAATATGAAGGTCTTTATTGTACACCTTGTGAATCTTTCTTTACTGAGAGTCAATTAGAAGATGGAAAGTGTCCTGATTGTGGAAGAGAAGTTGAAGTTAAGAGTGAAGAAGCATATTTCTTTAAGTTATCTAAATATCAAGAAAGATTAATGGAGCATATTGAAAGTCATCCTGAATTTATTCAACCTGAATCTAGAAAGAATGAAATGATTAATAATTTCTTAAAACCAGGTCTTCAAGATTTATGTGTATCTCGCACTTCATTTAAGTGGGGTGTACCTGTAAGTTTTGATGATAAGCATGTTGTGTATGTTTGGATTGACGCTTTATCAAATTATATTACTAATATTGGTTATGATGTTGAAGGAAGTAGTGAAGAATTTAATAAATTGTGGCCTGCGGATTTACATTTAATTGGAAAAGATATAATTCGTTTCCATACAATTTATTGGCCAATTATATTAATGGCTCTTGATTTACCATTACCAAAACAAGTATTTGGTCATCCATGGTTATTATCAGGTGGAGATAAAATGAGTAAGTCTAAGGGCAACTTATTATATGCTGATGAATTAGTTGAAAAATATGGATTAGATACTATTAGATATTTTGTATTACATGAGATTCCTTTTGCTGATGATGGTGTTATTACTGAAGATTTAATTATTGAAAGAAATAATTCAGATTTAGCTAATATTTTAGGAAATCTTGTTAATAGAACAATTGCGATGGGTAATAAGTATTTTGATGGTGTTATTGAGAATACTGGTGTAAGTGGTGAAGTTGATGCTGCTTTAATTGAAAAACTTGAAAATTTAGGTAATGCTGTTAAAGAAAAAATGGATAATTTACGTATATCTGATGCTATTGATGAAATATTTAATTGCTTAAGAGCATCAAATAAATATATTGATGAAACTACTCCTTGGGCATTAGCAAAAGACGAAGAACAATTACCAAGACTTAAAACAGTTATTTATAATTTAATTGAATCAATTAGAATTTGTGCTGTATATTTACAACCATTCTTACCTGATACTTCAAAGAAAATATTTGAATTCATTAATACTGATTTAACTGATTATGAATCTACTAAAAAGTTTGGTGCTTATGTATCTGGAACCAAATTAAATACACCAGAGATTTTATTTAATAGAATAGATGTAAAATAACTATGTGAAAAACATAGTTTTTTTATTTGTTTTTTAGTATAATAATTGGCATATGAAACAGGGAATTAAATATACAATTATTATTATCTTATTTTTTGTAGCAATGTTTTTTGTTGTGTCTATATTTTCTAATAGATATGATAAAGTTGAATATGAAAACTTAGGAAAGAATTTATTAAAAAAATTATATGATTTAGAAGAGGGGGAATATTCTTATAAATCTGGTGTATTAAGTAATTTAGATAATATTTATAGATGGGAAATAAATGCTATTGATGGTGAAGGTTTAGTTAATATCGATAAATATGGAAATGTTAAATTTTATATTGATGTTGATCATGGGTGTCTTTTTAAAACGTCAATGGGAAATGTAAAATATGTGAAAAGTAAATGTAATGGGTTTGACAATATTGATATTGAACTAATTAAGAACAATAATAAGATATCTTTTAAGTCTTCAGTTGATAATTTATCTTATAAAATTTCAACTAAAGATGATTTTAAGGGTGAGTGGATAAGTAGTGAATATAGTGGTAATTTACTTATAAATAGTTTTAATGAAGGTGATAACTATATTTGGTTTAAAAGTGAAGATGGTAGAATAAGTGATGTTGTTACTTTCTCAGTTGATTGCCTTAATTCGAGGGATACTATTTATGATAAAAATGTATTTTATTGCAGTGGTTCAATTGTTAAATTAGATAATACTGAATGGATTGTTGTTAGAGATGAAAGTGACAAAATTACTTTGATGAAAAAGAATCCTTTGGAAGAAAAAATATCACATTGTTATTTAGGTGATGATCAATATTGTTCTGGTGATGAATCGTCAATTTATAGATGGAGTACTTCAAAGGTTAATGATTATTTAAATAATACATTTGTTAGTATATTTAGCGATACTACTTTAAATGATTTGGAAACAGAGTATATTTGTGATGAGTTTGTAAATTATACATGTGATGAAGGAAATTGTGGTGGGTATAAGAAAAGTACAATAAATAAAAATAATTGGAGTTGTACTGATTATTCTCCAAGTAAAGTTAGAATTCTTTCTTTTGATGAATA
>JAFQFT010000058.1 GCA_017398545.1 Bacilli bacterium
ATGTGTTTGTAAATTATCAATTTCAATTATATTATTTTCATCATTCATTACAGATGTATATTCAGATACATCCATTTTTTTCTTCTTTAATGATTCGTAATATTTCATTTGTTTAATATTATATGAAATAATTTTACGACTTTCTTTTATTGTTAGGTAATTTCCATTTTTCTTTCCCATTTTCATCACCTACTTCTTAGATTTTGGATCCATCGCATCACGCAGACCATCACCAACAAAGTTAAAGCCTAGTACTGCTAGAACAATTAAAATACCTGCTGGTAACCACATATTCATATAATATGATAAGATAACAGGATCTTTAGAACTTGAAATCATTGTACCCCAAGCAGCATATGGTATTTGAACACCTAGACCTAAATAACTTAATGTTGATTCATATAGAATAATAGAACCAAGACCAAGTGTCATATTAACGATTAATTGAGGCATTACATTTGGAATTAAATGTTTAAAAATCTTTCTCCAAGTTGGAAGACCCATAACGTCAGTTGCAACAATATATTCTTGTTCACGAAGTGATAATATTTGACCACGAACCATTCTTGCACAACCACTCCAACCAAATACGGTTATGATGACCATTAGGAAATAAATTCTATTGGATGGATCAAAAAATTCTTTCAATGAATCAAGTACAGCAGACGCAATAAGTAAAATAGGTAACATCGGAATACAGTTGAATACATCAACTATTCTCATAATTATTTGATCTACTTTACCACCAAAATAGCCAGCTAACCCACCAAGGATTACTCCAATGATTGTTTCTAATATTACTACTATAAAACCGATTGTTAAAGATATTCTACCACCATACATTAAACGAGTAAAAATATCCATACCTTTTTCATCAGTACCAAGTAAATGATCTTTACTAGGTTTTGCTTTTAAATTATCTGTAACAATTTCTAATTGTTGAATAACAGTTTGTTTTTGACCGTATTCATCGATATATTCATGTTCAACTTCAATATAATTAATAACTTGTGTTCTATCTACTTCTGTTTCTCCCCATCTATTATAAATAACAGGACCAAGGAATGAGAATAAGAATAAGAAAACAAGAATTACTAAACCTACAACTGAAAGTCTAGATCTAAAAAATCTTCTTAAGATAAGTTTAAATGGACTCATCTCTTTATATGTTTCTTCTTGGATAGGAGTTTCTTTTACTTCGTCTATTTGATTAATATTTTCTTTTTCAGACATCTTCTTACCTCCTATTTACCAAGTTTAACACGTGGGTCAACTACTGAATACATAATATCTGAGAATAATGTACCAATAACAGTTAACACCGCTAAGAACATATTATATCCCATTACGAATGGAATATCACCTTCACTAAGTGCTTTATATGCAAGACGTCCAATACCATCAATCGCAAATACTTCTTCGGTAATCATCATCCCACCAAATAATGATGGAAGAATTCCAGCAAGTAGTGTAACAAGTGGGATCATTGTATTTCTAAACGCATGCTTATAAATTACTTGTTTTTCAGGAAGACCTTTTGCACGAGCTGTTCTAATATAATCAGCATTTAATACTTCTAGTGTATTAGTTCTTGTATATCTCATTAATCCACCAAGTGATAAAATTACTGTACACGCAATCGGTAAAACTAAGTGATGTCCCATATCAAGAAGTTTTGCCATAAATCCTGCAAAATCTTTTGTATATGTTTCACCTGCTGATATTAAACCAGTAGATGGGAACCATCCAAGTTCAACTGAAAATACTTTTACTATAATAGCAGCAAAGAAATATGTAGGTAAACTTATACCAATCATTGTAAAGATTGTAACCGCATAGTCACGCTTTGAATATTGGTGCGTTGCACTTGTAATACCAAGTGGTATTGCAATAGCAAATTGAAGCACAGTCGCTATAACTGCTATTGCAAAAGAAACCCACATGTTATCACCAATTACTTCTGCAACAGGTTTTTCATATTTAAATGAAGTACCAAAGTCACCCTTTAACATATTTGTAAGCCATGTAAAGTATCCATCAACTAAACCTTTAAATGAATTATCACCAATACCATATTGTGCTTTAAATTCAGCTAACTGTTCTAATGTAATTGTACCTTGTTGTAATTGAGATGAGAATTTGATATCCAAATAGTCATTTGGCATCATTCTAACTAATGTATAAATTATAATTGAAACACCTAGAAGAACAAATATTGAAATGAACAATCTTTTAAGAATATATTTTAACATATTATTCCTCTTTCTAATTCATTTTTTATTTTGTTTGATTTAATCTAACTGTATGAAGATCTGATAATAATCCACTATAAGGAGATAAATCTGAGTTTAGTGATGATTCATCTATTTTATTAATGTTATATGCAAATAAATCATCTCTTTGATATGTAGGAAGTTCAACTGCAAGCATCATAACGATATCAAGTGCTTCAGCATAAATAGCAGCACGTTCATCTTGATCTGTAGTTTCACGACCTTCTTCAATTAATTCTGATAATTCTTCAACAAGTGCTAATTCTTCATTATATTTACCACCAGTATTTTGAAGAATTTGTTTATAACCCCAGTTTAGAGTTGATGTAGCAGTTGAATCTTTATGATAAACTTGATACATATCTGGGTCAATTGTTGAACTCCAAGCAGCAGCCCAAACAGCTAAGTCACCATTTGCAAGCTTAGATAATGCTTGAGCATCTGTTGCAACAGTAATTTCAAAGTTAATTGAATTTAATAATTCACTAGCTTTATAGAATGCATTAAATGCAGGGTGATCAGTTTCACTACCAGCAATAGTAAATGTATATTTAAGTTTAGTAGAACCATTTGTATAAACACCATCACCACCAACATTGTAACCAGAATCTTCAACAAGTCTAATTAGAAATTCTTTTTGTTCATCTTCTGTAAAATAGTCACCTGCTTTTTTACCAAGTTCATCGCAATAATCAGCATAATCTGGATTAACAACATCTAAATTAGATGGAACAGCCCCACCAATAAATGGATAATATGCAGTAGCACCTGTTGGATAAGCCCAGCTTGTAAGTGACATTGAACGGTAAATTGCTGAAGCAGTATTTCCATAATAACTAACTGTCATCGATGTATCAATTGAATGCATAATAGCTTGTCTAACTTTAATATCAGGAACAAATCCAGCATTAACACCAATATAACCATAACCTGAAGTTTCAATTGATTTATTTTCTATACCTTCACCTTTTTTACCATTTAATTCTTGAATAGTTTTAGGATTTGAGTTAGGTTGAACATAATCTACTTCGTTATTATATAAAGCATTAAGTAAACCACTAGATGCAACTACTTGATAGTGAACATATTTAATTTCAGGTACACCACCAATATAGTGTTCATTTCTTGTGAAATATAAAACGTTATTATTTAAGAAATCACCTGCTCTAACACCTTCTGTTTCATGGTTAGAGTTACATGCAACATAAGGACCAGCACCAACTGGAACACCAAGTTTTTCTTCATTTTTAATTACTTTAGTCATAAATTCTTGACTTGAATATTCAACACCAAAGTTAGATTCAAAGTCAAATGCACTAATATAAGGCTCAGCAGAATAATAATACATTGGAGCAACACTAAATGCAAAGTTCCAAATAGCTTTAGGGTCAACACCATTAATAGTGATTGCTAAAACTTCATTTGAACCATTATTAACACTACCATCACTAGCATATGTAGGAGCAGCATAAGTCTTACCTTTTACAGTAACAGCCTCATCTTTATTGATAAACTGAATACCAGAAATATTAGTATAAGTTCTTTCATGTGTAGCATGATATTCTTCTAACGCAACATTTACTAAATAATCATAAAATTTACCCGCAGTTTGCCAATATAATGCAACTTCAATTAATGCCATTGGAAGTTTATCTTCATAAATAGTATTAATAGCTCTTTCTTTAGTCCAACTTTTTAACTCTGCTACATTATTTGTAAGTGAAGATTCAAGGCGTGCTTCTTTTTTATTCCATGATAAATAACCTTCATTATATAAAAACATTTCTACATCTGTAGTAAGTTTAACAGATTGAGTTACACCATATTCATCTTTGAAAGTAACACTCTTATATGCACCATCACCAGAGTTTTTGTAGTCAGTTTCTAATTCTTCTTTAAATAATTCACATACTTTATCAAAATCATCAACAATATTTTCAAAGCCATCATCTTCTGAATATTCTTCTAAAGCATCTTTAAATTCATCTAATGAATAAGAATAATCCTCTTTATCATCATATATATATTCATCAGCACTAATTAAATAATCAAATCTACTTGATGCTTCAATATAAAATTGTTCCATAAATCTTTCTTGTGATTTTTCATCACCTTGTTGAGTACGATATTCTTTTAACCCAACAATATCAGTTGAATAAATTGTACTTGAACCTGTATATACAGGGTCTAAATAAACATATAAATTAAATAGAACATCTTTAATAGTAAGTGGTGATCCATTTGAAAATTTAACGTTATTTTTAAGTACTAAATAATATGTTGTTGTATCTTCAATTTCATCGTACACTGAATCAACATCTAATGCAACAACAGCTTCATCCGCGCCATAAGTAACATTACCTTTTGAATCGTTGCCAAGCATACCAATTTGTGTCATACCAACAATTTGGCTATCTGGTGCAGATGATGAATAAAATGGATTAAATACTTTATCTAATTCTTGAGAAGCAAGAAGTAGTGGAGTATCTTCATTATTTTTATTTCTTTTACATCCTTTCTTACAACCAGCAGCTGCAAGAATAGTTAACACTACAAGTGTCAAACAAATAATTCTTTTCATTTTTTCCTCCTACAAATTAGTTAGATTCATTTTCAAATAAAACATTTGAATCATCACTAATTAAAACATTATCTAATTCTTTATAACAGAACTTATCTAAAACTATAACTTTTTCACATTCAGGAATTCTAGTAATATCGAAACTTCCACTAAATGAAACATTCTCAAGTGTTGTATTTTCCATAATAGTAGCAAGTGGAGCAAACACTAAATATTTAATTTGTGAGTTTCTTGTATCAATATCAACAATAACATTATCAAATGTAATATCTTTAATAACAGAATCTTTTAATTCAAAGAATAGTGAAACATATAAATAATTAGAACCATTTTCTAAATCATCAATTTCACCTTTTAAGCCAGTTCTTGAATCATCATAATCAATTGTAAAATTAGATACAGTATATCCATTACCTAAAATTTCACCTGAATAACTATCAAATATTAATTCATCTTCATCAAAATCAATATCATTACAAAGATAAATATTTTCACCCTTACTAATAGCATTCTTAAATTGTTTAGCAGTCTTAACAACTGTATAATCACCTTCAATTAAGTCTAAGTAAACTTTAATTGATAAGTCCTCATCACCACCTGGATGAGTAAAGTTATTATTCCAAGGATTGCCTTGTTCATCTAAATAACCAAGTGAAGTATAGCCTTTAACAGTTTTAACTTCTAATTGACGTTCACTAAACTTAGCGCCTTCTTTACATTCGTAAGCACTTAAGAATACATCATTACCATCTTTATCTTTGTAGTATAATTCATACTTATAAGTTCTATTTTCTTCCCATTTAGCATAAAGAGTAACACCATCTATAGTCATTCGGTCATTTTCAAAATCCCATTTATCACTATATGTTACATTACCTGATTCATCAACAGTCTTAGTTTGATACCAACCTTCAATATGGTAACCACTCTTTAAAATCATATCGTTTGGATTAGTTTCTAAAACATTTGGATCAACAATTAACATATCAATAATAGAACCATCAAAATTATATAAATAACTTACTCTTTCATGAGAGTTTTGACAAGCACCACCTTCTAAATAGAAGACAGCTTTACCAGTACCAACTTCTGCATAAAGGTATGTTGTATCAATAATTGATGTAAATCCAGTTGGTGATAAATAATTTGCAGAAAAACTCTTTAATTTACCTCCATCAACCACAATTTTAATATTCATATTAGATATATTACCTAAGCTTTTATTTAAAAATAATGAGCTTATTTTATTATCTAAAACCTTTGCAGTTAAAGTATAAGTATCATCATTAACACTTAAATCATAATCATTTTCTAAAAACTCTTCAGATAGAACAAAAGTCAAATAATATGTTGGAACAGTATATGGATTTTCATATGTTGTACCATCTACTGTAGTATACTTAACATCATCAATAGTTTTATACTCAGTAAGAGATTCATCATAAAGTTGAGTACCTGTTGTTGATAATTTCTTTTCTAATACGCGTACTTCTGATCTAACTTTTTCACCACGAACAAGTGTAAAATTAGTATTTTTATGATAAACTTCAAAATCACTATCCTTTATTACTTGTGTTTCGTTATACCCAGCAAGAATACTTTCAGATGCATAAATATCATTAACTAATTTTTCAAAATTAGTTAATTTCTTTTTACCACAGGAGCTAATCATTAAGACAAGCACCATAGTAAAAACTAATAATATAATACTTTTCTTCATATGTTTAGCCCCTTTCTAGTAAACTTTTCTTTTAATTAAAATAAACGCAATAGTACCAATAGCACTAATACCAAGTACACTCGATACAACAATTAGTCCGACTTTATTTACTGATGTTGTAGGTAAGTTACTAATTTCTGTTAAGATATTAACATCATCATTTAAATCTTTAAAGTACTCGTCAAATTCTTTTTTAAATGCATCTACATTTGTTTGATCAATATATTTTTTATCATGTCTATTTACAATATCAAGACGTTTAACAATTGAGTAATAATCATCAATCTTATCAAATTCATATTTAGAACCTAGTGCTTCAATATCTTTAATTAAGAATTCATATACACGATTAATTCTTTCATCATTTAAAGCTTTCCAAGCAGTTTCTGCATTGACTAACTTTGTATATAAACTATCTAAATAGTCTTGTGAATAACCATATTTAGTCAAATCTTGTGTAACTACATTATAAGCAGTTCTTGCATCTTGAATAATAAGTTCATCAGAAAGTTCAACATTTTCTGGAATCAACACTACTTTATTTAAATAGTCAATTGAATTTGAATCAAGCGCAACATAATCACTTGCTACTTTATTATCTAAATCAAAATATAATTGATATAAAATATTATCATATCCAGATACATCTTCATTTACAGGAATTATAATATTTAATTTTTTAGTTTTACCAACTAAATCTATAAATTGAGCATAATATAATGGATAATAGCCATTGAATTGGAAATATTTATTAAGAAGTTGATAAATTTCTGAATCTGGTTCATATTCAATACCTAAATCAGTTACAGTACCTTCAAGTGCAGGTGCTTTAACAGACTTAAATTCAACAGTCTTAAGTCTTGTACAACCGTAGAATGCATAATTACCAATATATTCAAGTGTATCAGGGAAAACAAGTGTCTCTAAATTTTTATTAAAATATCCAGCATACTCATCAATTCTTACAGTATTAAATAATACCTCATAAGTTGAACCATCCTTATTAGTTGGGTATGATGTAAGTAATAATTTATTATTAGCAGTAACAGTATATAAAACACCATTATCAAGTTTTATATAATCATTTACATCACAAGTATCATTACCATCTAAATCAGTAAATTGAGTCATATGTTGATTATAATAAAATGCTGTAGGAGCAATATATTTAATTGTATTAGGAAGTTTAATTTCAGTAACACCAATACAACTAAGTGCTTGAGCTTCAATACGTTCAACAACTTTTAAAGTTACATCAACTAAATTATTACATGTAATAAACGCTCCAGCTTCTAAAACTAAAACATTTGATAAATCAACACTAGTTAAACCAACACATCCAGAGAATGCTTCCATACCAATTGATGTTGCATTTGACAAATCAATACTTTCAAGTGCTGAACAATTCATAAATGCTCCACCTTCAACTGCTTTTATGCCATTAATATTTACTTTTGTTAAGTTATTATCATTTGCAAATAAACACTCAGAAATAACTTCAAGATTTGAAATAATTGTAACTTCCTCTAAATTAATTAAATTGCTAAAAGCAAATGAACCAATTGATGTAATATTTTTACCAAGTGAAATATTAGTAACACTTGTAGAACCATAAAATGCATAATCACCTATTGAAACTAATGCATCACCAAATGTAATACCAGTAAGTTTATTAGCCGCTTGATTATTCATTGTACCAAATGCATAATCTCCAATAGTTTCTACGTTTTCAAAACCAATTAATTCAAGATTTACACAACCTATAAATGCATAAGACGCAATATTTTTTAAAGTATTACTTGAAACATTAATTAAACTACTACAATTTCTAAACGCACCTTCATTAATATCTATTACATTTTCTAACACTAAATCATTTAAAGAAGTACAATTTTCAAAAGCATATTCTCCTATTACTTTTGTATCAACATTTGCACTTAAAAGACTAGTACAATTGCTAAATGCATAAGAAGATATTTCATTTGCTTTAACAACAATACTTGTTAATTTCTTCATATTAGCAAATGCACCTTCGCTAATAATATTTGAATTAATATTTAACACTTGTAAAGCTGTTGAAGCAAATACATAATCATTAAATGCATCTAAATATTCCATATTATTAACATTTTCAAGACTTACACAATTATTAAAAGCATAAGATTGTACATCAATAGTTTTATTAGGTAAATTTACAGTTTTTAAATTAACACAATTTTCAAACGCACGAGAACCAACTACTTCAACATTATTTCCAAGTGAAAGTGTAGTTAAATTACTAATACCACTAAATGCACCATCTGCTATATATTTATAAGCATCAGGAACAATGTAATCATTATAAGCATAACCATTAGCACCAAGATAAATAGTTAAATTATCTAAACTTACAAGTAAATTATTACTAACTTTATAAGAACTATGATTTTCATCTACTATAAATGTATTTAATTTATTACAGCCAGTAAAAATACTTCCATCATTAACTGAAATAACCGAATTAACTTGGAATGTTACTTTACTTAAATTTACACAATTACAAAACGCTTCTTCTTCATAATGAGTTGCACTATTTGGAAGAACTACTTCTTCTAAACTAATACAATTATTAAAAGCACTTTGATAAATAAATTCACTTCCTGCATTTTCACTAAAGATTACTTTTTCTAATTTAGTACAATTATTAAATGCTTTTGCACCAACATATACTAAATTATTAATTACATTTAATTCAACTAAGTCTTTACAGTTTTCAAAACAATTATTAGGAATTCTATCCGCATAATATGTTAAAGTTGTAAGTCCTGAGTTTTTGAACATTCTTTCAGAGAAATTTGTATATTTTCCATTATCAATTGATTTTAAATTAGTACAATTAACAAATGTTTCAATACCTGCATTTCTTAATGCTGTTATATCAACATATGAAAGAGACTTACAATTTGCAAAAGCACGTCTACCAATTGCATATGCACTTTCTAAATTTACATTATCTAATTTTTCACAATCTTCAAAAGCATTATTACCAATCATACCAACATTTTCTAAATTAATATTTTCTAAATTTGTTGCTTTAGAAAATGCATATTCACGTATAATTTTACAAGATTCACCCTTATCATTTGATAAGAAATTAACAGTCTCTAATGCTGTACAATTATAAAATGCGTATTTTTGAACTTCTAAAACATCATATGGAATTGTAACACTTGTAACAGTATTATTTGAAGCAGGGGTTTTACCAGCATCATAATCGCCTTCAGGTAGTTCAATTGTGTAGTCATTTGTATAAAGCGAGAAAGCAAATGGTCCAATATATAATATTCCTTCATCATCAGGTATTACAACATCTCCACCAAGTCCTTTATAAGCAACTAGAGTTTGTCCTTCAATTACAAATTCATTTTTAACAATAACACGCTTAGAAGCTACTAAAGATGATACTCTACCATCAATTTCAACTTTTAATGTAATTGTAGCATTACCTTCTTTTAATGCTGTAACAACCCCATTTTCATCTACTGTAGCAACTTTTTCATTAGTAGAAGACCATATTAAAGTATAATCTTTTAAATTCCATGGTTCTAATTCGTATCCTAATTTCACTTGTTCACTAGGGAACATTGAAATATTAGGTTTTTCTGTAAAGAAGAAACGATCACCTGTTTCACCGATATCTGATGTTTCATTTCCATCAATAAAGGCTTTTATTGTATCAAAATAAGTAAACTCAATATCAGTTAATTTCCCAGTTGTGCTATCTACTTCTTTATCTCTTACTCTAATTCTTAATTTAATTTCATATTTATAACCCATTTGGTCAAGCGTAGAACAAGTTATTTGACATGTTCCAGGAGCTATTGCTTCAATTTGACCATTTTTTACTTTTATAACATTTTCATCAGAAGATGTCCAATTTAATTTAGAGAAATAAATTGCTTGTACCTCTTCATTTTCACCCATTTGAGGATCATTTGAAGTAAGCATTTTAGATAAATCTAATTCATCACCAACATAAATGTCTTTATAATATTGATAAATATTATTACTTTTTGACGAATAAAATTCTTCTTTATATGATATTTCAGAAGAGTTTGTACCAGGCAATGTTACAAATGAATATGATTGATTAAGTGCATAGTCATCAACTAAGAAACCTAAGCCATTAGTCATTGGGAATTCACCACTTTCAATCTCACCATATTGAAGTAAATCCATATAATCAGTAATTTCTATTGTAACTTTATTAACTTGCCCTCTTTCTCCATAAATTGGAATTACATTTTCCGATAAAGAAACAAGTTTACCTTCTGAAATTGTAAATGGTCTAATTGATTGAGCATAGTGATTATCATAAACATAAACATCACAGTAATAACGATAATCTTTTAATGATTTATCATACTTAGAATAGAACTGTACATCTTTAATAATTGGTGATTCATAATCAACATAGAATGAGAACTCAAACGTATTATTAAGATTTGTTGATAAACCACCATCACCATAGTCTAATTCAGCTGTCATAGTAAATGTATATTTAGTATTATTTTGAAGACCAAGTTCAAGTGCTGTAACATTAATCATATCATAGCCTGGAATAATTTGACCACCAAAATATGCTTTATGTTCATCATATTTTATATGTTCATAAACTATTTCTCCAGTCGAAGCATTTTTAATTACTGTTGTCATCTTTTTAGCATTACGAAGAAGACCTGCATAAACAGTTGTAATACCATTAATAGTTTCCAAACTATATCCAATTGCCGCTTTATCTTCAGTAGCAGGAATAGGATCATATTTTGATTCATCAATTTCATACACATAAGTTCCAAGAGGAATTATATAACTATAATAATATGTACCTAAAGGAGTAGTAGCATAATAATCAGCTTTTAGTTTATCTTCATCATCAATTGAACCATCATGTGCTTCAGATTCTACTTCAAAATATGTTTTATCAAATAATGGTGCTTTTGTCCAGTCACCAAAGAATGCAAGGAAAGGAATTGAAAGATCAATTTCATCTTCATTTAAAGATTCTAATACAACAAACCCTTCAACATACATACCATTAATAAATGCTTCTCTTATATATTTCTTTTCTGCATCTGTTAACTCTATTGTATAAGTAACAGTTACTTTTCCATTTGGTTCAACAGTAAGTTCATTACCAGAAACAGCACCATTACCATTAACTTCAATATTTGATTTAGGATTTAACATATATGCTTTTTCCGCAACATAAGCAGGGTCAGCAGTAGATAAGCTTTCTGTCATTGTTAAATCATTAAGTACATATTTTAATTCTTTATTTGATGTATTATTAACATCAAATTTAAGTGTATAAATACCAGTTTCATTTGGATCATCTTTGCATTCAATTTTTGCTTTAGTAGAACCTTCAACAGAAAGATATGCAAGTGTATTAAGAGCATATTCTAAGTTACCAAGTCCAGCACCTTGTTTTCTTGGTGAATATGGATTTCCATATTCATCTAAAATAATTGTACCAGTTGACATAATTAGTTGATTTGCAAGATTATTAATTTCCTGAGCAGTCATATCAGGATAACGTTCTTTTAATGCTTGACGCATTAAAATAACAACACCACAAAGATTAGGACAAGCCATTGATGTACCAGAGATTTCATCATACCCACCACCAGGAACAGAAGAAAGAATTGAACCACCATGAGCTGTAATTTCAGGTTTAAGTGATAAATCAGATACAGGACCCCAAGATGAGAAATCACTCATAAATGGTCCAGCTAAATAATTTTTATCAAGTGTTAATACACCTGTTCCTTTAGCTGCTAAATATTCACCGTCATCTTTATTAATTGAGCATAGTGGAATAGCAAGACCACTACCTGCATTCATATATACTTCACCAGCGATATTATTATAAATAATACAACCAATTGCCCCTTGTGATAAAGCAACTTGTGCTTTTTCTTCAAAACTTGTTTCACCACGTTTAACAAGAGCAATTTTACCTTTAACATCAATATTTGAATAGTTTACTTTTTTACCTACACCTGGAACAGTCACATATTCAATTTCCATTGTAACATCACCAGTATCAAGTTCTTCATATAACATCTTATAAAAATCATATGCTTTACCAGCATTATTGTTAGCATTATTAAAGAAGAATGTATAACCCGTTTCATCAATAATATAACTACTCTTAACACCACTAATCGATGCTACAGAGAATGTTGATTTATAAGTACCAGGACTGCCTACTGTTGCAGAGTCTGGATTAGAAGCTTTATTTGTATTTGAGTTTTCTCCACCATAACCACTACTATAGTCATTACTTGCAGCAACTAAAAGAGAAATACCAGCAGCTTCAATTTTATCATAAACAACATTAATATATTCATTGTCAGATGATCTTGCAAAACCACAAGCAGAACCAAGTGATAAGTTAATTGCATCAACACCAAGTAAAATAGCATCTTCAAGTGCTGCTAAAATATCATCTTGAATTGCACCGTTATTAATATCACCGAATACTTTCATAAGTACAAGTTGTGTATTAACAGCAACACCAGTAACAACATCATCTTTACCACCAATAATACCAGCAACGTGAGTTCCGTGATCTGAATCATATGGAGAAACATCTGCATCTTTATCAGCATAGTCATAAGCAAATGGAATCTTAGCATTTAAATAAACATCTTGTGATTTAATATCTTTTTTATATCCATAAGCTTTAGTTTCATATAAAACTTCTTCAACATCTTTAATAGATAGCATTGGAACATCAGGCATATTTTGGAATACTGTGTGATGGACATCAAATCCTGAGTCTAGTATCGCAACACTTGTGTTATTCCCATCATAACCTACACCGCTTGAATTGAATATACCTGTTTCATATACATTAACAAAGTTAGTAACAGTATCGCCTTTTGATACTTCTGCATTACTAACACTAGAAACTTCATATTCAGGTTCTGAATATACTTCAGAAATAGATACATTAATATCCAAACCAGCTTTTTCTAACGCTTTTAACTGACCATATGTTGTAGTTGCAGAAAAACCATTAAATAAAGTTGTAAAGTTATGTTTAACTTCATTAATGTATCCTGCATCAATTAATGTTTTAACCATTGCTTGTTGTTCAGCATTCATAGTTTTAACACTAGATGTAGCATATCTTGATGATGCATATTCATTTAATGTATGATATCCTTGATTATTCTCATTATAACCATCAACTAAACCAGTAGACTTAAGCGAGATAATAACATTAACAATATCATCATCATCTAACATATCGATACTGTATAATAAATCTTTGTTTAAATATTTTTCATTATCAGTAATACTTGCAATTAAATCTGATTGATAAACATTTAACTTAACTTTATTATCAACATCAACTTGTTCTTGATTTTCTTCTGTTAACTTTGTACTACATCCAACTAATAAAAACAGCAGCACAAAGACTAACCCTTTTTTAATAAAATTCATTTTTACTACTCCTTTTGATTGAAATTTTATAAAAAAACCATAGTTTCCCTATTATATCTTATTCTACCAAATTTCTCGTTTTTTTTCAAGTGATACTCCCCATTACATTAAATAAAACGTTTACATTCAAATTTAATATTTTACATTTTTCACATATTTTTTACTAAATTTTAACAAATACCCACTTTTTCAACACGATTTAGTTTATTAATTTTTTCCTATTTTAAGTTTTTAAAAAAATTAAAAATATTATTATTTTGAAAAATCAATAAAATTATGTTATATTATATAATAAGGAGAAAACATATGAAAGATTGGCATATTATAACAATTATTATTTTTTTAATATTAGTAATTTTAACTTTTTTTACATCCCTTATTTGTTATCTAATGGCTTTTTATTCTAGCAATAAAAAACATAAAAACAACGAAATTAATCTACCAAATAACGAAATATATAGAACATTTAAAGACCTAATTATCACAGATATTGAAACAGCAAGAAAACTAAACTTTAAAGAATTTACAGTAAAATCATATGATGGACTAACTTTATATGGCAAGTATTTTGAATCATTTAAAAATGCACCAATCGAAATAATGTTTCACGGGTATAGAGGTGACGGGGAAAGAGACTTAAGTACAGGTATTAGACGTGCTAAAGCATGCGGTAGAAATGTTTTAATCGTAGATCAAAGAGGACATGGTAAAAGTGGTGGACATACAATATCATTCGGAATAAAAGAAAGACAAGATGTAATAACTTGGATTAATAAAGTAATCGAAGAATTTGGTCCAGATATTCAAATCATTTTAACTGGTATTTCAATGGGAGCCGCAACCGTTATGATGGCATCTAATCTAGATTTACCAAGTAATGTTATAGGAATACTTGCAGATTGCGGATATGATAGTCCTAAAAATATTATTAAAAAATATATAAGTGATATGCATTTACCTGCAACGTTTTTTTATCCATTTGTAAAACTCGGGGCACTACTTTTCGGAAAATTCAATATAGATAGTGCATCTCCAATAAAGTCAGTAAAAGAATCGAAAGTACCCATTATCTTTATTCATGGAGAAAAAGACACATTTGTACCTTGTTATATGAGCGAAAAACTATATAATGCATGTTCAAACAAAAAACATCTTACAATAATTAAAGATGCAGAACATGGGATTAGTTACTTATTCGATCCAGACCTTTATGTACAAGAACTAGAACGCTTCTTTAAAGACAAAAAATAGAACCAATTGGTTCTATTTTTTTATAAGATAAATAAAAATTAAAGTAATTTCAAATAAATCCATTCGAACGCGATCGAGCGTGGTCGAATAATTAT
The DNA here is from genome assembly GCA_017398545.1 of Bacilli bacterium. Classification (GTDB taxonomy): domain Bacteria; phylum Bacillota_I; class Bacilli_A; order ML615J-28; family CAG-313; genus UBA1737. The sequence continues at coordinate 15,418 of JAFQFT010000058.1, forward strand.
TGTTATTTATATTTCAATTTAGTATAGCACTAAACTATTTTTTTAAATTATATTGATATATTTCTTCAACCGCAAAACCAATCTTAGTTATTACATTTGGTTTAGTTGGATAAACAAAATAAGAATCATCTTCAGTATTAATAACAAAACAATCAAAAGGTTTGATATGCACATAGTCATACTCAATATGAAGTGAATTAGCTTGAAGAGGTTTTCTTAAAATTCGGTAAGGTGCCTTATTATAGTATCCTTCTAGTACAAAACCTTCATTAATTGTATGAGATACTTTAGCTTTACCAAGATATGTAACACTAGTAGTACGAGGTAATGAATAAACCTCAACATCATCAAAAAAACGATATGTTCCATTTAATACTTCTTTTCTCACTTCTTCTTTTTCCCAGTTATACCAATCAGGCACATGAGAAAATTCAGTTACACCATTTATTGCAGATAAAGTTCCATCTTCATTAAGGTTCCACTCTTTACCGCATTCTTCGCAGTATAGAATTGTACCTTTTGAATTCATCTTAGATTCAGTCTTACAACAAGGACATTTGTATAAAATCTTATGTATACCTTCTGCACGATATTTTTCAGTTATTAAAATACCATTTTCTTTTTGATATTTATAATCATCATAAACAAAAGCTTCTTTAATTACTTTATTAATTTCATCAACAGATAAAGTTTCAATTTGTTCTTTTGTTAAAACTTGTGTAAGAGTTGTATGTAGTGGAACTTTACGTTTCTTTCTAAAATTCCAAAACGGTGTATGTAAATGATTTCCTCGATGAATTACAACTACAACTGGTACACCACATTTTTTTATTAATTTTCCAAGCGAATCTGGAATATACGAAGTTACTCCACATGCAGAATATCTTGCTTCAGGGTACATTCCAAGTACATCACCACGTTCTAATACTTTTTTTATTGATTTAATTAAATGAATATCATTAGAAAACTTTCTAGTGCAAATGCCACCAATTAATCTCATTAACCATGCTCTTTTAATATATCCATCAATATTAATAACATTATTAACGCGATGCGGGAAAGTTCCAAGTGCAGCAAGTTCAAAATCAATAAAATACTCGTGATTTGATAACATAAAGTATGGAGGCTTTAATCCTTCCATATTTATTTTTTCTACTTTATATTTCTTCCCCATTAATGCAAACTTGCTTAATACCCAAACTAATCCAACAATAAATAGTGGTTGTCTTATTGGGTATCTAGCTGTTTTATATCTTTTTTTATTCTTATAATTTACTTCTATTTTTTCCATAATTTCATCCTCAATTAAATATTATACTTTATTCTATTATTTTTAGCAAATATTTCATTGTTATTATCTTATAAAACTAACAAAATATACATATTTGTAAAGTCATACCTTTATGATGCAATATTTAAATAAGTAAAACGAGTTTTGCATATAGGTGCAAAACTCGTTTTTTTATTCTATATTTAATTTATTTAAAAAGTTATTAATAGTTTGATCATATTTTTCCATATTATTAATTCTAACCATAGAATGTTTACCTTCATCAAACCATACAAGTTCTTTTATAGTAGAACCTGCTTTATCAAAAAGCTTCTCAGCAAAGTCAGGTCTTGAATATAAATCTTTTTTGCTGTGTAACATTAAAAGTGGAACATCTAGTTTATCTATTACATCAAGTGGACCAAATTTCATTGAGTGTTTAGTATAATGTTTCATCCAAAAGTTTATTAAATCAATAAATATAAATACTGGTTTTTTCTTTTCAATAAGATTGTTTTTCATTGATTCATAAAATCTTGGGAACATTCCTTCTGTAACGATTGCTGTAACATATGGACAATTTCTTAATGTTATTGCAAATATTCCACCTGCAGCACCAATACAAATACCGTGGAAGATAAAGGAATCAATATTATATTCATCATGAATGTGTTTAACCCAATTAGTAATATCTTTACTTTCCTCAAATCCAATTGTATTATATTTACCATCACTTAAGCCATGGGCTCTTGGATCTAAAACTAAGACATTACATTTAGCAGCATATGGGATAGCAAAAAAATAACCATATTTTAAACATTCAGTTCTACCTGATAAAATAACTACACAAGTTTTTTTACCAAAGTCATAATATTCACCATAAAGATTTAATCCTTCACTTACGATATGGACATCTTTTTTATATTCTATATTATCCTTGCTCCACTTAAGTCCTATATTATACATTTCAACTGATTGTGGCTCTAAGCTAGATGGAATATCTCTACTCCATACTTCTTTTGATACTCTACTTAATGTTTTAGTATATACTAAGTACGATGCAATAACATAAGTTAAAATCATCATAAAAAGTCCAGAAGCAAGTAATATAACAACAATCCATATGAATATTGGATGCGTAATAATATCTAACATTTTTATCTTCCTTTCTTTTTGTTCTTTAATATTTCAAGTTCTTCTCTTAATTCTAATGCTCTATTATAAATATAGTTATTTAATGCAAGACGTTCTTCTTTTTTTGTAGTTTTAGAAGTAACATCCATAAATTTAGATATATCAATTTCTTCACTTATAATTACACTTGTACGTTTAAATATTCCATAATTACCATCAGTAATTACTAAAACAATTGGAACATTTGCCCTGTGTGCAATTAGTGTGTAACTTGGCTTAAACTCATGTATTTTACCATCAGGAGTGTTTTGTCCTTCTGGGAATATTTGAACTAGTTGTCCTTTTTTTAATACATCTGCACATTTATTAATAAAGCTCATATTTTTAGTTTCTCTATTTGCTTCAATAGCACCAAAAAATTTCATTCCAAATCTTGTAATTTTGCTTTTAAATGGAATTTCTGATGCAACAACATTTAGTTTTCTAGGGAATACTACAAATGATGTAAGTACATAATCAAACATGTTAAAGTGATTTGTAATAATTAATTTACCACCTTTTAAAAGGTGTGTATTTTTTTTATCAACATAATAAGTTTTTCTTTTAAAGAACAATAGTTGTAATGGATAACCAGTTATTAACCCTATTGTTCTAAAAATATCATATAACATTATTTAATCACTTCTTTCTCTTTTCCCATTAATGAAATATCTTGGTTAAATTTATAAGACATTATAAAACCAATTACACAAGTAAGACTTGCAATAATAGGCAATAACCAAATACAGTCAAAACGTTTTAATGCAACCAATATAATACCTGTTGCGATTCCTGCAGCAATACCTTCAAATACGCCTTGAACGGCAAAGTACATTGCAGAAACTGTTTTACCAGTTCTTTGATATTCAAGTTCTGCAATATTAGATGGTACTGAATATGTAATAGAGAAAAATGCTCCAATTGAAAATGATATAAATATACCACCAAGTACTGCAACTATATGAAGTCCAAGTGGAGTTAAATTAAATGGATTAAAATAACAGAATAATAGAACAAGCATTCCTATTGCAAAAACAGATAAAACAAATCTATACGCAAAACCAAGTCCTCGTTTTTTCATAAACTTATTATATGCCATAATTGTAAGAGGAACAGGTGCAAAACTAGATGCCATAACAACAGTCATATTAAGACCAGTAGAAGAGAAAACTTCATTTATACCACCTAAAAATAGCTGTAATCCTATTGTAACAATGCTTATTGTAAACATCCAATAAATAAACGTTTTATTTGTTAACGAGCATTTAAACGCTTGTTTTAAAGTAATTCGTTCTTGTTCCTCATTGTTTGTGTTATTCTCAACATCATCATTATTAACATTTTCTTTTAACATAAAGAATGGAATTAACATTGTAAGTGAAAGTGGTAAGAAAATTAACGCAATAATTCTAATATTAAATTTCATTCCAATAAAGATTGGAATAAGAGCAAATCCAAGTGAGAAATAAACTACGTCAAAGATTGATTTAACATTTGATAAAAACATTACATCTTTTTCGGTTGCACAAACTTCTCTAAATGTTGCATAATAAGTTAACATAGTTAGTGTATAAAATGAATAGAATAAACATAATATTACACCAAACCAAACTGTATTAAGAATAGTCGCAGAATTATTAAGTGGTATTAAGAATAATACAAATGTAATAATTGTAGGAATAACACCAATTAATAATCCCATTTTACGACGACCAAATTTACATTTAATTTTATCAATTAAATATGCGAAGGGTAAATCAATAAATCCATCTAATGCTTTTGCAAAAAAAGCAAGCACTGTCCAAAGAGCATATACTACAATATCTTTATTAAGATATGTCCATTGTTCAACGTTTTTTTCAAAACCGCCAGTCATTAGAGCACTACATAAATACGATCCCATAAATAAAGATAGCATATTAATACCAAGCCCAGCACATCCATAAAGAATTAATTGTTTTTTACTTGTAAATTTTCTCATATTTTTCTCTTTCTACTCAAATGTAATTGTTAAACAATAAACTGATTCATTTGTTTCAACACTTGCTACTTCTACATCTAAGTTTAATTTTAAAATTAAATCTATAATATATTCAATATATTCATTAGTTATATTAATACCATAATAAAGTGTAATAACACTATAATCATTATTTTCTAAAATATCTTTGACAGTTTCAACAGTTACATTATCAAGTGAGTTAGATATATTAAGTATTTTTTGATTGCTAAGTGCAAAAAATTCATTTTCTTTAACTTGTTTTCTACCATACTTAAAATCTTTGTTTGCTTGATAAATACATAATTGGTAAATTCTAGAAATTGTATCATTAACTACTTGAATTGCATTATCAATTGAATCCTCATAATCTATCATTAATAATGATGCATAACATTCTACAATTGATCTACAGTTTAATACTGTAACTTTAGCTTTCTTATACATACTACCTGCTTTCATTGATGTTAAAATTGAGTTAGAACTATTAGGGAATACTAATATTTTCTTAGCTTTAACTAAACTAAATGCATCAATAAAATCTTGAGCAGAAGGTGCTATATCACTTTTAATTACAACATCAGATCCTATTTCAAATAACTTTTGTTGCATAAATGAATTATTTGCAACAGATACAATTGCAAATTCAGGAACATCATCTGTTTCATTATATAAAAACTTTTTATCTTCTACAAAATCAGTATTATTTTGAATATTTTGCACTGTCATATTTTCTATTTTAATCTTTAAAAACTCACCATATTCTTGACAAAGATCAGTTACTTCACCTATTTGATGAGCATGAATATGAAGTTTTACTTTATCTTTTTCTTGCGTAGTTACAATTGATTTTCCAACTTTATCTAATTTTTTATTAAAGTCTTTCAAATTAAAATCAGATATATCAATTGTAAGTTGTAATACCCCTTCAATACAATAACCATATTCAAATTTAGTTTCTTTATTAAATAAGGACAAGTCAATATATTCTTCTTTAATAGTTTCTTCAATTTCTTCTATTTCTTCTCCTCTTAAATACTTTGATATACCTTCAAAGAAATATACCATACCAGCACCACCAGAATCAACAACACCAGCTTTTTTTAGAATTGGTAAAAATTCAGGAGTTTTTTCAAGTGAGATTTTAGCAGCATTTAAGAATATATCAAACAATTCATCAAAGTTATCAATTGGTAGTTTTTCAATAACTGCTTTTGTAGCATCTTTTAAAACAGTAAGAATCGTTCCTTCTACAGGTTTTGCAACAGAAGCATATGCGAAGTTAACCCCACTTCCAAGTGCTAACGCAAAACTTTTGCAATTAATTTCTGTTTTATCTTTCAAGCCTTCTGCAATTCCTTTAAAGAACTGCGAAACAATTACACCTGAATTACCACGCGCACCAAATACAGTTCCAGTTGCAAAACAACTTATTACCTCATTAAGAGTTGCATTTTTATTTTTGATTGCTTCATAACCATATTTTAATGTCATAACCATATTTGTACCAGTATCTCCATCAGGAACTGGGAATACATTTAAATCATTAACTATGTTACGATGCTTATCAAGATTTTTTATTCCGCTTTCAATTAAATCTATAAAGATTAAATTGTCTATTTTTAATAACATATATATAACCTTACTTTTTATGCGATTTTTTCAATTGCGCTAGCTAATGTTTCCTTTTCAAATTGTAAATCACTTGTAACAGGATTTCCAAGGAAATAAGCACAAATCATACCTGGTCCTATATTTGTTCCACATCCGCTAAACACATCACTTACAAATACTTTTTTAAAGTTGCATGATGCTTCAAATTTTTCTTTTAATAAATTTGCATAATTATCTCTATCACTATGCATAATAAATAAATATTTTTTATCCATATCAACAGCTAAAGCTTTAACATACTCTACTGTTGCATCCATTGCTTTTTTAATTCCTTTAACTTTAGCAAGAACTGTTACATAACCATCACTATTAGAATCCCCCATCGGTTTAATGCCTGCAAAGTTCCCCATGATTGCTTTACCTTTTGAAATTTGTCCACGTCGTGCTACAAATGTTAAATCATCAATAGGTCCCATTTGATGAACTCTTGATTTAGTTTCTTCTAAATAGTTTATAACTTCCTCAAATGATTTTCCTTCTTTTTGAAGTTCTAATGCATAACATACTAAAAGACCAAATGATCCTGACATTCTAGTAGTATCTAAACAATAAATTTCAGCATCACTAATTTCTTCTTTAACACGTTTAGCAGCTAGGCTTGCAATACTAAATGTACCACTAATTTTAGAAGAAATTGACATACTTAAAACTTTATATCCTAGTTCAACATATTTCTTAAATGTTTGATAATAATCTTCAGGTGTTCCAGCAGCACTACTTACTTGATTTTTCTTATTACTAAGTGTTTTGTAAAATTCATCTTTAGAAATATTCTCCCAATCAAGTCTTGTCTTAATACTATTACCATTAATTTGAACATAACCCATAATATAGTCTTCTAATCCAAAATAATCCCTTATTTCTTTTGATAAATCACATGTTACATCAGGAAGAATTATAAATTTACTCATACTTTTAACCTCACTTTTAAAAAATAAAATTCATTTAATATATTTTATCATATTTTGTCGATAAAGTAAAGCAATATTAAATACTTATATTTGCCATTTTATTTCTATTCCTTATATATATATATAAAAGACTTCATAAAAAATGAAGCCTTTATTTTTATAATATTAAAATGATTTCAATAATTAATGCTCCTAAACATGCTGCAACTGCAACAAGTGTCAAATTACTTTTCTTTATTGCAACTATTAATGCTACACATAGTCCTGCTATTGCAGAATAAATTGATCCTGTAACATATAATGCAGATGGAAGTGTCATTGCAGCAAGTATAGCATAAGGAATATAATATAAGAATGATTTTACATACTTATTAGTAACTTTCTTAGTAATAAGTGAAAATGGAATAGCTCTGATTAAATAGGTAGTAAGTACAACTATTAATAAATATATGAAAAATAAATTATTATTCATTATTATCACATTCCTTAATCGGGAATAATAACGCACAAATAAGTGCTGCAAAAATTGCACTTAGACTAATAGCAATGCCTGAAGGAACTAAATTTAAAATTGGGACAAAGAAGAAAAGAATACTAAATACACTTGCTATAATTACAGCAATTAAAACTTTATTGTTTTCTTTTGCAACTGGAGTGATTATTGCAATAAACATCCCGTATATAGCAAGACATAACGCATGCATTATAAATTCAGGAACTATTACTCCTATTAATGTACCAAGAAGTGTTCCAAGTGCCCAACCAAAATAAGGTAAAGTACTTAGTCCTAATAAATATATTCTTGATACTTCTTTTTTTATAGAAGCAATAGCGAATATTTCATCCGTAATAAAAAAAGCTAATAACCACTTCCAAATACCATTAAATTTAGAATCTCTTTTTTGGGAAAGAACAATTCCCATAAAAGCATATCTTACATTAATAGTAAATTGAGTAACAAACATTTCAAAGTAACGTCCTGGATTTACCATGATACTAATAGCTGCAAGTTGTCCAGCTGAAGTAAGTGTTAGCATTGATATTAATAGTGCTTGCCAAGAGTTAAGACCAAGTGATACTGCCATAATACCAAATGTAAAAGAAACTGATAAATATCCAAGTCCAATAGGAATTCCATCTTTTAATCCCTTCTTGTAATTCATGTTATATAAATCCTCCAATTATTTTATAGTATATCACTTTACATATACTTTTGTAAAAGAAAAAGCCTATCACTTTAAAGAAAAAAGGATAATAGTAAACTGAATTAACAGTTGTACTATTATCTCTTTTTAATTTGTTAAATATTGAAATTAATTTGCAGTATTTTCAATATTTAATGTTAATGATGTAGCAGTATTAGATGAATATACATTATAAGTAATCTTTAAGTAATACTCAACACCAGCTTCAAGATTATATTCAAAATAGAAATCATAACGATATCCAATAAATGTATTTGAAGAACCACCATCATCATTATATTTTATATAACTTGAACATGCAACATCATCAAATAAGTAACCTCTAGTATCTAATGATCCATTGTTATTAGTATAGATACGATAAGTACCAGCTTCAGTAACTGTAAACTTAAAGTATACAGTATAATTACCTTGTTCTAATGATAGATTTGCTGTTTCTGGACCAAATGTAAATGCTCCAGCAGGACTCTTGCCATCTGCAAAATCAACTAATGTGTTAAATGCAACAGTTACATTTTGTGCATCACCAGTTACAACTAAGAAATATGTTGTATTTTCAGCAAGTTGAATACCAGTAGTACCAACTAAAGTTCTATCAGCATTATAAACTTCAACTTTTCCACCTTCAACAGTAAAGAAGTGCCATAATTGTTCAACAGTTGTAAATTGATAATAATGAGTACCGTTTGCTACTAAACTCATACTTTCAGTTAATGATAATGTTTCAGCAGTTGTCCAATATTCACCAGCATCAACTTGTGAGAAACTTGCAGTAAATGATGTATTGTAATTAGCAGAAGTATTGTATGCTTTAATCATATATGTACCAGCTTCAAGATTTTCAATATATGTTGAGCAAGCTTCTGTACCAGCTAGTGTTGCAATTAAAGTTGTCATATCAGCATTATAAACTTCAATAGTCTTACTATTAGAATCACTAATAGATAAAATATCTAATTTATATGTACCACTATTAGCAACATTTACTTGATAATAAACATTAGCACCTTTAGTAAATTCAAGTGTTATTTCTTCACCTATTACATATTCAAATGGATTATTAGCAGTATAACCTTGAGGATAATTATTAACTGCAAATGACATTGAATTTGTAGATAATTCACTTGAAGACCAGTTTTGAGAAAGAACAATGTAATAAGAAGAACCAGCAGTTACTGCTAAATCTACAACTACTGTTGTTTGTGAACAGTTCTTTGTAACTAATTGATTAGTTAATTCAACATCACTATAAACTTTTACATTTGCCCATGCAGCAGTTTGTAATTTTAATGCATATACTGCAGTTTCAGTTGCATCAAATTTATAAACTAAAGTATGTGCACGTGCTTTAAAGCTTCCACCAGCTAATACAACATTTTCACCAAATGTATAAGCAATAGCTTCAGTTTCAGCAAAGTCATTATTATATTGATAAACTTCAGCTTTAAATGTACCCCAAGCTTTATATGAACTATAAGCTAGGTTATAAATTACATAATAAGTAACACCAGCTTCTAATTTAACTCTTGAATCATCAGAAGTTTTAGATAATACAGTATTACCATTAGCATCTTCAATTGTAAATCTTCTATAAGAACTTGAAGAAACGCTACCACCAGCTACAGTAACAGCATTACCATCAAATCTAAAGTAGTAGTAATCTGTTGTAGTTGGAGTAAATACTGCATAGAAGTTTTGGAATTCTTCATTAGTAGTTAAGTTTTCAGCAACAAATCCATTGTTTTCTAATTCAATCACTAATGCTTCTTCTTTAGTTGAACCAACAGGTAATTCTTCAAAGTATGCATATAAAGTTACATCACCAGTTACACCATTTTCAGGATTAAATTCATCAGCATTTTCATCTAACCAATATCTGAAAATATAACCTGATTTTGTAGGAGCTTCAGGCATATTTTCAATAGTCACGCCTGTCCAAACTGAAATAGGATCAATTGGTGCAGCACCATCAGTATCAAATGAAATAGTTGCAGGATATAAATATTTAGCATATAATTCAACACTTGCAAGTAATGTATCAGTATCTAATACCGCATTTGTGCAAGCAGCATCATAATACCAACCACCGAAATGTCTTAATTCAGTATCAACAGGAGCAAGAGTTTTTAATTCTTCAATTGTAGACATTACTGCATTTAGACTTGCATCAACAACTACATTTTCAACATTTTCATCATTAAAGTTTAATGTAACAGTAACAGCAGGTACACCATCATAAATAACAAAGTTAGATATTACAGCATGGTCATCACCATGGTTACCACTACTATCTTTTTGGTATACAATACGTAATACATCGCCAGCTTTAAATGAATAAGCAAATGAACCAGTAATATCAATACCATTATATCCAGAACATTTAGATTTATAAACTTCACTACCATTAATTGTAATAGTTAAATAGTCATAATTTGATTCTGAGTTAACAAGATAATCTAATGCAGTGAAAGAATCTTTAGCATAAACTAATTCCAAAATAGCTTTAGAGTTACTAACATCATTATTACTACTTACAAATGAATCAGTTTCAGCATTATAAGTCCATTCATAAGAATTCGATGCACCATTGTTCATTTCAGATAAAACACCAGCAGGAGCAAATCTCTTAACTTTTGCATAAATCACAAGATCAGCATTAATTACAGCACCTTCAACATAAGCAGTTTCAAATGTACTATCTGTAAACCAACCTTCAACAATTTCATTAAATCCTTCAGGAACAGTAATTAAATATTGAGTTCCTTCAACTACTTCTTCAGTACCTAAAACAGTTTCACCATCCATATAAGTAACAGTATAAACAACTAACCATTTAGCATAAACAGTTGTATTTTCAGTAATACCTAAAGTTGCATCAAATGCATTTTCACATGCTTCATCAGTAAACCAACCATCAAATAAGAAGCCATCTTTTAAAGGAGCAGCAGGTAATTCAATAGCAACATTAATATCAGTACTAATATTTTCTACTTCACTACCACCTTTAGAATCAAATGATAATACAACAGGATTTCTCCAACCAGCATAAACTGTAGTATCTTTATTTACACCAGCAGCAAAATCAAATGGAATTGTACAATCTGCATCAGCAAACCAACCAGCAAAATATTGAGTAGATGATACAGGAATAATTTCAGGAGCAGTAAATGCAGCATTTGGTCTTACAAAATCAGATGGAATAACTGAATCACCAGTTGATTCATAAGTAATTGTTACACCTTGTGAATATTTAGCATAAACAGTAATAGATTTTGTTAAACCAGCACTAAAGTCAAATTCTTGAGTTAATTCTTCATCTACATACCAACCTTCAAAGAAGAAGCCATCTTTTTCAGGTGCATTTGGAGCTGTAATTGCAACATTATTATATTTAGCAATTGATTCAACTAAAGAACCACCATTTGAATTAAATGTAAGTACAGATTTTTCATATTTATCTCTAGTTACAAATGTCATGTTACTTAAAACAGTTGTATCATTGCCTTTATTACCACCAGAGTCTTTTGAATATTGGAAGAAAATGTAATCACCAGCAACTACGTTTAATGTTAATGTAGCTGTTACTTCACCTGAAGCACCACTTACAATTTGTCTATATCCTTGACCATCTGATTGTGCATAAACATTGAATTTATCCCAACCTTTTTCAGATGAAACAGTGTAAGTTACACTAAATACACCAGTTGAAGTAAATCTAATATCCATATAAGCTGTTGAACTTGACATACCTTTATTTTGAGAAACAAATGTACCATTATTTTCAACATCTTTAAATGTAATACTATCACGATAGTCTACGTAATATCCTGGAGTATTAGCATCTTCACCAGTTACTAAGTAAGCATAAATTACAACTGATGCGAAATCAATTTCTTCAGTACCAGCTTCATCAGCATATGCTTTATGACAATTATCACAACCATAATATTCATCATTACCAGGTTCACCAGGTAGTGGATCTTTAGCAGCATGGAATACAACATTATGAACAAGAGCAGGAATAATTACATCTTTTATTTCAACTTTACCATCTTTATCTTCAAAGTACTTATCACATACTTCACATTCAAAATAGTGAACGTTACCTTCAACACCACATGAAGCTTCAACTGCTTCATGTTCAATCATTTCATGACCTTTAGCAGCTAATAAAACATCTTCAAGTAAAACATTACCATCTTTATCTTCATAATATTTATCACATAAAGAACATTCGAAATAGTGAACATTACCATCAGTAGTACATGTTGCTTCAACTGCTTCATGTTCAGTCATTTCATGAGCTTTTTTAGCAATAACTACTTCTTCAATTAAAACATTACCATCTTTATCTTCATAATATTTATCACATGTAGAACATTCAAAGTAATGAACATTACCTTCTTCAGTACATGTAGCTTCTACTGCTTCATGTTCAATCATTTCATGAGGTTTTTTTGCATCAACTACATCTTTTAATTCAACTAAACATTCTTCATCTTCAAAGTATTTACCACATACTTCACACTCATAGTAATGTACATTACCATCAGTAGTACATGTTGATTCAACTGCTTCATGTTCTACTAAAGAATGACTAGCTTTAATAATAACATTAGTGATTTCAACTTCGCCTAACTCATCTTCGAAATACTTATTACATTTACTACATGCAAAATGATGTACATTACCATCAATTGTACAAGTTGCAGATGATTCTTTATGTTCTGTCATATTATGTCCTTCAGCAGGAATAATAGTATCTTCTAATTTTATTTCTTTTAAATATGCCTCATTATCATATAATTTATGGCATGTTTCACATTCATAATATTTAATTGATCCATCAACAGAACAAGTTGCTTCAACGGCTTCATGAACAATTATTTGATGTTCATGAAATTGAATGCCATTACATGAAGTAAGAAAAAGGCCAAGAACTAAAGTTAACACTAAAATAATCGAAAATTGTATTTTTTTCATTTTTGTTCTCCTTTATCCTATTAAATTATTTGTACTGCATAATGCATTACAACATCTTTACCATTCACTTCTACAGTAATAGAGAAATGATAAATTCCTTTTGTTAAAAAGTCAATATTTGTTATATCAACTAATTCTTTTTTACGAGCATTATCTGTAATAACACCATCTTTTGTTGTGATTGTAATGTTATCAAAGAATGCTTTTTTTGCTAAAACAACGTTAGCATATAATTCTAATTCATATGATGCGATGTTTACTAAAGCACCATCTGTTAAATAATTATTAATTAGTACTTCATCACAAAGTTCTTCTTTTGCGAAATATTTTGGAGTTAATGTATTATTAAATTCATCAATATAAAGTGACGCTTCAGTTCCAAACTCAAATGATGGAGTAATATTTTTATATGTAATATTAATTAAATTACCAATAGTTTCATATACAAATAGAGTTTCCCCATATTGTTTTTTATTAAAATTGATTAATCCAGTACCATATCCATCTAAGAAAATATAAATATTTTCTGATTCATATCGACCATAATACATATCTTTTTCAAATACAGTAAATGAATTATCATCCAAATTCAAATGAATTTTATAGCTATATGGACTTTCTGTGTTAGAACCTTTATATAAAATATGAACAATATCTTCATTATAATCAATACCACCATATTTTTGATTTCTAATAGAAGCACCACTTGCTGAGAAAATAACTTTATCCCCAATTTTTAAAGAGAATCCTTCATATGCATCAACTTTTAATACTGCAGTTTGACCATCAATCACAGTAGTAAATGTTTTATCAGCATATTTATATAATGCTACAGTTTCATTAGAATCAATTTTTCCAACATTTTCACTAGTCATAGTAAATTTATACTCATCATTTAGATAATTAAATTTAGAATTAATACCAGTTTCCATTGTAAAACTTTCATCAAATTTTACTTCACCATGATTTACTATATATTTAATATCACTAGAAATTCTTTCATATAAATTAATCTTTAATGCATACCACATTGTTTCATTAGTTATTTTATTTGTAATATTAAAAATATCAAATGAATAAGCATTATAATTTAATTGTAGAATATGTTGGTCTGTTGAGTTAATTACAACTCTTTCATTCAATTCCCATAAATCTTCATTAAAATAAAGTAAAGGACGTTTTTCTTCAATAAATCCCATTTTTAAATTATTATTTGGATCAATAAATACAATACCATTATTATAACTTAATGTAAATTCATAATTATTAAATTCTATATACATCGTATTTTCATCAATACCATAAAGTATTTCTGCTAAAGACCCATTAACTGAGATTTGTCCATCAGCTGTAATAAATAATTTTTTAAGAGGAGCTGCAGCTGTTCCAGCTTCTTCATAACCATCTTCATCACTAGAAGATTCAGTTGGAATAGTTGTTAATAAAGTATTATATGTTCCAACCATTTTCAAGTTAAGAACAATAAAATCTATTTTTTCATTAATTCCTTGATAAGAAATTGTTACAGGATAAACACCAGGAGTTGATGTATCAATCTTTCCTTCAATCATATCTTGAGTAATTTCAATATTTTCCCCATTTAATGTTAAAGTGAAAATATCTTTAGTATATACTGTTTCACCTTCAAATACAAAAGTTTTATTTACATTAATTTCAATATCAGATTCTATTAACACATTAAATGTAACTCTTACAGGTTCTGCTTCAGGACCATTTACATAAACGTCTACACCAATTTCTTGTAAGCCGATTTTACTAAAATCTACTTCATTTAATGCTTGCGCGTATGTTGCAAGAGTAGAAGCTTGAGAAGCTATTTTTGTTAATTTTTGATTTACTCCATTAATCTTAACACTTAAATTTGAAAACGCATCAAATGTGTTTGTTCCTTCAGATAATATTACTGTTTCATTTAAAACTCTAATATTATAGATTGATTTAACTACTTCATAAGTAATTTCTTTAGTAAATAAAGTTCCTTTATCAATATTTAAACTTGAATCAGTGTAAGGAACACTAATTGTTGCAGTATAAGTACCAATTGTATTAAAATCAACATTATCTGTATTAATATAAGAAGATATGTTAGTAAATTTAATACCATTAACTAATACACTAAAATCAGCAGCAAAATTATAATTTTCTTTAGATGTACCTTTACTAATTTGAATAACATCAGCTTTAGTATAATTAATAATTACACCTTGTTTAACTTCTACTTCTGCAATTGCTTCTTGACCTTGATAAGTAAGTTTTATAGTATTTAACCCTATTTCAGTATAATTAATTGTTCCTTCAATCATATCTAAAGTTACTGGAATGGATTGACCCTTTTTAGTAATTGTAAATAATGATGTTAAATCAATATAACCACTATTTGGGTATATTACCATATTTTTAGGAGTAATTACTATTTGACTTGCAGGTACAACTTTTACTAAACATTTACTGTTACAAATAGCTTGTCCTTCTTGATAAGTGATATAAATTTCATAAATCTCATTTTCTGTTAAATTATTTAAGCTTGATTTATCAATCATATCTAAAGTAACTTTACGAACTTCACCATCAAGGTAAACACTAAATAAAGTTGTATAATCAAATGTATTAATTTCATCAATCTCAATTTCTTTTAAATTATAGGAGTTAATAATTTCAATATCATAATCTGAGATAACTTTAACGATTAATGTAACAGAAGTTTCTCCTAGAGATACTTTATATTCATAAGTTCCAACATCTTGTAACACATTTGACTCAATCATATCATCAGTGATTGTTTGGATTTTACCATCAACAACTACTGTAAAATGTTGATTGAAATTATAATTTTCTACCTGTGATTGTTTAATAGTAATTTCTCTAGTATCAATTTTAATTTGATAATTAATTTCCTCAACTTTAACAAATAATTCTTTAGTCACGCCATAATAGCTACAAGTAATTTTATAAGAACCAGCTGTAGTTCTTAAAGATGATAAATCTAAATATTCATCTTTTACTTCAATTATTGTAGTATCATCAGTAATTGTAAAGTATTGTTTATAATCATGTGTAAAAACTGTAAGGCTATTAACTACTATTTCATCATTAGTTGTTAAGTCAATATTAACAGTTGTTTTTTTGACTACTTTTACATTAATTGAAACCATTTTATTTTTATATGTACACATAACAAAATATGTTCCAACTTCTGCTTTTAAATTTGATAAATCTAAATACTCTTCTAAAACTTCAATGTCTGAAGTTCCTGATGTTATTGTAAATAACTGAGTATAATCATAATCAAGAACTTCATCGACCATTAAAGTAATATTTTCTTGTTTTGCGGTAATCTCAATTGGTGTTTCAACTCCACCAGTTGTATCACAGCTTATTAGAGTAAGGGCAAAAGCAATTAAAACAACTGCTATAAAACGAATCTTTATTTTCATAAATGCCCTCCGTTTTGATTAAATTATTTTAAAATCCAATCACCTAAGTGATAGAAATAAATGCTTAAATGTTTAGTATGGTTGTTTGAAATAACAATTTCGATATCTCCTTTAACCATTGTTACATATCTGTCGCGTTGACCTGTTTCTCCACCTGACATATCAGTATTAGCACTATCTAATGTATAACCTTCTTCTTGAAGTGCTGTAATTAATTCTTCCATTAATTCTTCATAATTTGTAATTCTTACATTTTCATCAAATTCACTACTTTGAACATTAATAGAAATATAATCAATATAATATTCTTCACCAAGTTCATTAGTTTTAGTTCTCCAATCAAAGAAAGGACCAAATACTAAATCATCAAATACTTCTAAGAAAATTTGTGGAGAAGGAAGATTTACAACTTCTTCACCAAATACATGTGTAAATGCAGTTAAAGCATTTTCTTCATAGCTATTTCCTGTATGAGTAGGTTGGAAATATTTACAAATATATTGATCCCATGAAGTTCTCCAAACTCTTGGAGTATAACCTTCAAATGTATCTGCGGCAAGTTCTACAGCATTAAAATCACTATATGTAGTAGTAATAGTACCATAGTATACACTTGATAAGTTATAAGCATAAGAAGTAGAAACTACATAACCATTTTTATCAACATCAATTGAGAATGTCTTTGTACTAGATTTTTCAGCATCTTCTGCATAACTATGCATTGATACTGCAAGTGCTAAATCTCTTGTAACATCTGTTGCTTTAAGTTTAAATTGATATACCATTTCATCACCAGTACCTTTTGTACCAATAAATTCAAAAATATCACTAGAGAAATCAAAGTTAGGTAAGATATCAGCAATACTACCTTTTACTTTACGAGTACCAACGAAACCACCAGCTGAAGCTTGATATTCAAATTCATCATAAGTTCCATCATTATTTTGTTTATAACCTGAATATTCAGTATGGTAAAGTTTATCATCCATAGAGTAAGAATATTTACCAGTATTTTCAATTAAAATAGCATCTTTAGTAATATAACCAACTTCACCAACAACACCAACACTTGATGTATAGTTATGAATCTTAGCTTTTATAACTTTATCTTGGTTAGTACCAGTAGTACTAATTTCATAATCACCACTATCTCCACTTGGAGCATAAGTAGTTACATCTTTTGCGCTATATTTATAGTTTTCTAATGCTTGCATATTTGCAAGTGCTTGACTTAATAGTTCAGCATTTTCAGGAGCGTCATATTTAGTAGGTTCAGGAACTACAGTAGTACCGATATTAGCAGGAATAAGTTCAACTTCAGTATAACTCATAGCATCAGCATCTTCTTGAGTATCTGATCCATAATATAATAATTCAGTTCTTAAAATAACTTTTGTAATATGACCATCTTCAATCTTAAATGAAATTGAAGCAATAGTATCTTCTAATAACGGAGTTAAACAATATGATAAATAAGTCATTAAGTATAATCCATCCATATCGTTTTGATCTACAGTATAAGTATATAATTCATCATCAGCATTATAAACAAAATCAGTTACATTTAAGTTACCTAAATGGTTCCATAAATGTTGTGCTTCCCAAATAGCAGGGATACTTTGATAATCTTTTACAGTTGAAGCAGAAACTTCATTATTTTTATTGATATATAATCTTTCAAGAGCATGACCTACATTTCCATAAGCATCCATTAAACCATCAACTGAGCCTCTTCTATAGTTATCAGCAACAATATTAGTTGTATTACCTTTTACATTCCATGAACCATACCATCTACCATCTGACATCATTACTAACATGTCATATTGATTAGTAGAATTATTAAATGAGTTATTAAAGTCTGTATAATAGTCTGTTAATACACCACCAAATGTAATGCTTAAGTTAGCAATTTCAGTAAGAACAGCAGTAGTTAATTCACCAACTTGACCTTCAATAATTGGAGCTTTAACTAGGATAGTTTTTGATTTAAATACGCTTTCATCACCAGTAGCTGTTGCAGTAATTGTTACGTTAGTATCAATTTTAACAGTACCAATTAATGATAATACACCATTTTCAATCTTAACTAAATCTTCATGAGATACTTTCCAAGTATAACCAATATCACTTAAACCAGTTACAGTTGCAGAAACCATAACTGTTTCACCTTCTGCAATTGTATCTTTACTTGTTGTAATAGCAATTGAACCAAATGAACTTGGAGCTTTTACAATAATATTTTTTTCAGCATAAACACTATTAGATTCAACTGAAACAGCTTTAATAGTTACTTCAGTATCAACATTTACTTCTTTTAATACAGATAAAACATTGTTATCAACTTTAACTAATGTATTATCAGAAACAATCCATGCAACACCTTTATTTTCAAGTCCTACAACATTTACAGATAAAGTAATTGTTTCACCATATGTAATTGTATTTCTTTGTGTTGTAATTTCAATTTTAGGTTCTACATAGTTTTTAATTGTAAAAATCTTTGTAGCAGTTTTACTAGCATCAGCTTGTGCATATGCAACAACAGTAACAGTTTTATCTTCTTCAACATCACCAATAACAGTTAAAACATTATTTTCAATTTTAACAAGTGATGGATCAGAAATAATAAAACTATAAGCAGTATTTTCATTACCTGTAACTGAAACAGTTAAATTAGTTGATTCGCCTTTTGTAAGAGTTGTCTTTGCAGCTTCAAATGTAATAGCAACTTCAGTATTATTTGAGTTATTGTCACATCCAACAATTGTTAATGCGATTAAGGCAACTAAAACAAAGGCAGCAAATTTTTTAAATAATTTCATGTCCTTTTTCTCCTTTTAAAACTTATCTTTTCCAAACATAGATAATGAAATCTAGATTTTGGTCAACTGGTGCAATCCAAATGTTTCCTTTATTAAATTCACCAGCACTATTTTTCACAAATCCTTCTTGTAGTAAGAATTCTTCTAACTTTTCTAAAGAAGAATTGATTGAATAGTCAACATCAAGTGGTACATCATAATAGAATGTAATAGCAGGGTTATTTTTATTCTGACTATCAATATGGTAAGATTGTAAACCAAATCCATATGAATCGCCAAGAGCATCACCAAAGAATGGCATATCTATTAAAAATTGTTCTGCTTCAGGTGTACCTTCTGTTAAGCCAAAGAATTCATATAAGAATTCCAAAGCATTTACTTCATAATCTTCAGCAGTTGATGAAGATAAATCAGATTTTGTAATTGTTAGTTCACTCCAACTTGTAGGAACTAATCGTGTTTCAAATTCAATATTAGCATCTTCAGGAACGATAGTATTATTATAATCAGTATAAGAAATTTCAACTACACCATATAAATAACCTAGGTAATAATAAAAACCAGTAGAAAGTAATTCTTTAGTTTCATTATCTACCACACAATATGGAGTAAATGATTCCGTATTAGAAATATAACCAGTACTCGCATAAATACCATATAAATTAATATCATTACCTACACCATAATAGAATGTTGAAGCAACAGGATTCATTAAATCCGTAACATAATATGTTGTTGTATTGTCTTCTTCATCAATATAATAAGTATTAAAAATTTCTGGTGCAAATGCAAACGATGGTTTACATGCGTCAAATGAATCTTCATATGCACGAGAAGCATAGAAACCTAGGCTTTCACCACGTTCATTAGTTGCTTCATAATATGCATTATATAATTCATCAGTTATTTTCTTGTAACCATATGTTTCATTTTCACGATAATTATATACTTCTTGTCCATATTTATCATATGTTAAATCAAATGGTACAAAGTAACAATCAGTATCAGTAATATATTCTTTAAATCCAGTTTCTAGTACTCCACTCATCATACTTGATGCTTGAATATCTTTATAAGTTAACGTATAACTCTCAGCATTTTGAATTTTTTCAATCGCTACTTTTAGATTACCATGAACTTCTTCATCATAATAAAACTTAGGAACTTTTCTAACATCTACATTTTCTTCACCATAGTTTACCGCAACAAATAATTCTTGAATAGCTTTATATTGTTCTACAATACTATAATCATCTTGACTCTTAGCATAAACACCCATAATCTCATTATCTTCAATAATTAATGAGAACCCATTTGCTTTAAACTCATAAGGGTTAGCAGAAGTAATCATTCGATCATCAAGTTTTGAATCACTTCCAGAGTAACACCAACGCCATGTTTCTTCATCAAATGTAAAGTCAGTAACTTTTAGTCCTTTAAAGTTATTATATAAACCATAACTTTCCCAAGATAATTGATTCCCAAAATCATCAAGAGCATAATCGTATTGTTCTTCATTCATAAAGTTAAGTCCTACTTGACAAGCATAACCATTGTGTTTTTTATAATAAACACCAAGTTTTGTCATTGACTCACCATTTTCATATTCAGCATACCAATATTCACCATCAAGAGCAGTTTTAACTACAGTTGAATAAGTAGTATAAACTTTATTTGAACCAAATGGATATAGAGTAATATTAATATAACCTTCAAATGAAAGATAGTTTTCATTAGCAAGAACATCAATCATTTCTTGAGTAAGTTTAGGTCTAGCTAAAACTGTAATAATTTTAGTTGCAAAACATTCTTCATTTTCTTTACTAACTGCTTTTACTTCAATATTAACATTACCTTTATTATCATCAATATCTTTTGCAGTTAATAATCCATTTTCATCAATTGATGCATATTCAGCACCTTTAGTAATTTTCCATGTAACTGCATCTGTTTCTTTATGACCAGTAACATTTGCAGTTAAAGTAATTGATTTACCATTTTTTACTTCAGATGAACCACTAATACCTACAACAATATCAGTTTTTTGAGGTTTAGGTGTTTCAATTTTTGCTTTATAAACTAATAAATCACTAGGTGTAGATGATGTATAACCATCTGCACAAGCAATAACCATATATGTAAAATCTTTCTTTAAATCATTTACTAAATAAGATGCTTCATTTACAGTGAATGATTCTCCATTAATTAACACAACATAAGATGTTGCATTAGCAACAGGATCCCAAGTAATTAATCCTTGTTCCGATAAAGAAATATTAGTAGGTGTACTTAAAACTTTATCTTCATTACAAGAGAACAATGTAAACACTGCAATAAGTATTAAAAATACACTAATTATTTTCTTCATTTTCTTTACCTCCTTTGCCTTTTTTTACATATTTAATAACAAAGAATGCACCAAATGTAATTACACAAACACCTAATAAAGATCCACAAACAATTAAAATAACTTCACCAGTTGATAATCCATCTTCACCTGGAGTAGTAGGGTCTTGAGGATTATTATTATTGTTTTGTAATTCTAAATATTCTTCATATGCTTTTACTAGATTATCATAATTCTTTAAATCTAATAAATATTTTTCATCAATAGTAAGTTCATTTACTAATCTAGTTACTTCATTTAATTGATTAATCATTGACTCATTAAACTCAGTAGGTAATTGTTTTAATAATTCATTAGTATCTCTTACTAATTTTTTAGCATTTTTAATTTTAGTTTCTTTAATAGTTAGTTGAGCAGCTTCAACTGTACTTACTAATTCATTCCATTCTTGTTCATTATAACCAAAGAATGTATAATCTTGTTTAATAGCTCTTAACGCAGTTAATGCAGCATTTACTTTATCCTCATGAGCTATCACAATTTGTTCATAATCTTTAATTTCTTTTGCAAGTGTAACAAATTTCACTAAATTAGGTTCTTTTGCAAGTGTAGTATTTCTTTCAGCATTTTCTACTTCACCAAAGTATACTAAGTATACTATTGAATCATATCCTTCAACTTCTTTATTAGCAGGTAGAACCATTTCAATTGGTTCTTTTTTACCAACTAAATCAATAAATGTATAATAATATAATTCTAGGCCAAATAATTCATATTGATTATGAATGATATCATAACCTGGATCAGTTTCTTCTAACACTGCATTAGAATTATATGAACATTCTAAACTTGGAGCAACATAAGAATTAAATTCTACAACTTTTAAGTTATTATAGCCATAGAATGCATAGTTGCCAATTGATTCAAGGCCATCAGGAAGTACTACTTTTTGAATATGTTTATTAGCATTACCAGCATAATAATCAATTCTTGCAGTACCATCAACTACATATAATGCAACAATATCCATATCAGCAGGAACTGATGTAAGTTCTAATTTACCATTATATAAATATTTATATAACACGCCATCAACAAGTTTTGCATAATCATTAATTTCACCAGATTTTTTACCATCTGCTGTATAGAATGATGCAAGTTTTTCACATCCATTAAATGCTAAACTATCAATCTTAGATAATTTATCACTAAATGTAAATGATGTTAAGAATACATTATTTTGGAATGCAGCATAACCAATTTCTTCTAAATTAGGAGCCTTAATACTACTAATACGAGCACCTTGGAATGCAAAGTCTTTAACAACTTTTAAGTTATTCATTACAAGATTACCACTTACATATGTATCTGCAAATGCAGCTTCACCGATAATTTCAGCACTACTTAAATCAACATTTTCTAAGAATACACTTGATGTAAATGCATAATCACTAAATTCTTTAATATTTTCTAGATTAATATATTCTAGATATTCACAACCTGCAAATGTATATAAACCAATTTTTTCAATTGTATTAGGTAAGTTTACTGTTTCAAGTAATACACAATATGCAAATGTATAATCACCCATAGAAGTAAGTGATGATGGAATTGTAATTTCAGATAATTTTTCACAACCTAAGAATGCACCATCACCTAAATGAGTAAGTGTATTTGGAAGTGTTACATATGTAAAGATTGGAGCACCACCAAGTGTTGAATATCTTGAGAATGCACCTTCACCAATGGATTCAACTTTTGGCATTAATACACTAACCACTTTCGAACAATCACTAAATGCATAATTACCAATTTCAGTACAATTTGCAAGATTAACTCTTAATAAATTACTACAACTATAGAAACATTCTTCAGGGATAATTTCTACATATGATAAATCAATTGTAGCTAAATTACCACAATATGCGAAACATCCTCTACCAAATTCAACATTAGCCTCAGGCATAATTACACTTGATAATTTAGAACAATTTTGGAACGCACCAAGACCAAATGATGTATTAGCACCAATTGTAACAACTTCTACTGTTGATTGGAAGAATGCACCTTCACCATAAATAGCATCACTACCAATAACTACATTTTGTAATCCTGTATTTGCAAATGCATAGTCACCTACATTTTTAACACTATCTAAATTTTCTAAATTTACAAGTGCTTTATCATAATTAAATGCATGTTGATTAATTGTAACACCACTAGTTGTAGGGAAAACAACTTTTTCTAATAATTCACAATTTGCAAATGAATAATCACCAATAATAGTATTAGGATTTACAATTGTTAATGATTTAATATTTACACCAGAGAATGCTGCAGGAGCAATTTCAACATATTTTTCATCTAAAACATAATCATTATATTCATATGATGGAGCAGCAAAAATAACTTTAGTTTGATCTTTAGAAAGTAATAATACACCATCATTACTAACTGAATAAAAATTATTATTTGTATCAACAACAAAA
The DNA here is from genome assembly GCA_017398545.1 of Bacilli bacterium. Lineage (GTDB taxonomy): Bacteria > Bacillota_I > Bacilli_A > ML615J-28 > CAG-313 > UBA1737. The sequence goes on from JAFQFT010000058.1 coordinate 39,749, forward strand.
TTTGTAATATTTGTTTCTTCAAAAATAGATCCTAAGATTTCACTAACATATGAATTTTCATTAAATTTAATTGTATTTAAACTTGTACACTCATAGAAACAATAACTACCAAGTGAAACATTAGAATTAGGCATTGTAAATGTTTCAAGTTTAGTATCACCATAGAATGTTTGAGAACCAAAGTATTCTACAGTACCATTAATGTTAAATTCAGCAAGTGATGTACATTCACTAAATGCTCCATCTTTAATACCTACAAGTGAGTTATGTAATGTAACTTTTTCTAACCTTTCACATAACGCAAAACAATACTCTGGAATTTCTATTTTTTCATATATATCAACCGTTATTAATCCAGTACTTACAAACATTGCGTAAGATAGTTTAGTATTTTCATTTAGTACTACAGATTCAAGATTTGTACAATCTTTAAATATTTCTTTCCCTGAATTTCTTAAAGCAGATAAATTTACATGTATAATAGATTTACATCCTTCAAATGCTCTAACACCAATTGCATAAACTTTAGATAATTCATTATCCCCAAGTTCTAGTTTTTCACAATTTTTAAATGCTTCTCTTCCAATAACTTGGACTTTTTCTAAGTTAATATCTGTTAAATCAGTGTCATTATAGAATGCATATTCTCTAACAAATTTAATACTTTCAGGAAGCACTACTTTCTTTAAACTTTGACAATTATAGAATGCATATTTTTGAACTTCTTCTACACCTTCTGGAATAACAACTGATGTAACAGAAGTATTCATCGCAGGAATTTTATTAGCATCGTAATCTTCATCAGTAATTTCAATACTAATATCAGTATCATATAAACAGAATGCGTAAGATCCGATATATAAAATACCTTCATCATCAGGGATAATAACTTCTCCACCTAAACCTTTATAAGCAATTAAAGTTCTATTTTCAATTACAAATTCACTCTTAACTGTAACTTGAACTGAAGCCATTAGGTTAGAACCTGCAACTTTAAGTTCAATAATTGTACTACCTTTTTTCTTTGCTATAACTTTACCATTTTCATCAACATCTGCAATACTTGGATTTTTACTACGATATGTTAACTCATAATTATCTTTAGCATACCAAGGATCAAAATCGTATGATAATTGTATTTGTTCACCAGGATACATTGAAATTCCACCAGGTAAACTTGATAAATAGATTCTTGAACCAGTTGAACCAATTTCACTAGTTTGAGCAGCTCTTGAATATGCAAATAATGTATCAAAATAATCAAATCTTAATGACTTAATTGTTGAATCATCAACTTTATCTTCAACAACAGCATCTTTATTACTTGAATCGCTTTCTGATTTTTTATCTTTAATATTAAGAATTATTACAGCTTGTTTGCCATATAACATTTCTCTTGCAGTAATTGTTACACGACCAGTTTTTTGTGCCACAACAACACCTTCATTTACTGTTGCAACTTCTTCATTTGAACTAATCCATGTTAAATATTTTAAAAAATCTTTATTTGTATCAACAGTAGTATCAGTAGTAGATAAATATTTTGTTAAATCAATAGCTTCATCTTCATACATTGAAAGAATAATTAAATCACTTCCTTCAGGTGTACCATCTTTAGTAAATTTAAAATCACCTTTAGTTCCTGGTAATTGACAAATAAAGATGTCTGAATTTAATGCATAGTCTTCTACAACAAATGATAATGCATTAGGAACAATTGCATCATTTTTAATTTCTTCTAAATAATCAGTAATTTCAAATTTAACTTTTGTATCAGAACCTTTTTCACCATAAACAGGAATTGGATTATCCATTAGTGTTGTATAACTTGAAGATGATGTAAAGATAATAGGCGTAATAGCTTGAGTATAGTGATTATCATAAACTGTTAAAGTTATATAATAACGATCCTTTTTCTTAGCTTTATCATATTCTTTAGTATATTCAACCTTTTTAATTACTGGAGCTTCATCATCAGCATAGAAATCAAATGTAAATGTATTACGTGCATTAGTAGTAGTACCATCATTTTCATAATCTAAAGTACCAAACATACTAAATTCATATTGACGATTATTTATTAAACCATATTCTGCACTCTTAATATCTAAGAAATCATAATAAGGCATTGCCATACCAGTATAATAAGACTTTTGAGCATTATAATCAACATATTCATAAATTATTTCACCAGTAAGTTTATCCTTAATAGTGTAAGTCATTGTTTTACAACCTCTAAGAAGTCCCGCATACACACTAGATATACCATCAATTGCACCTAAATAATTTGATATCGCTATTTTATCTTTTGATGCAGGTATAGCATCATATTTATTTAAATCAATTTCATAAAGATAAGTTCCGAATGGAATAATATAATTATAATAATAAGAACCATAAGGAGTAGTAGCATAATAATCAGCTTTTAATTTATCTTCTTCATCAATTGAAGCATCATGAGCTTCTGATTCTACTTCATAATATGTTTTATCAAAGATTGGAGCTTGACTCCAGTCACCATAATACGCAAGGAATGGGATATTTAAATTAATAGAATCTTCACTATTTGTACCATTTAAATCTTCTAACTTAGCAAAACCTTCAACATACATTCCATATGGGAAAGAATCATCAAGTAGTTTTTTGTTTTCTTCAGTTAAAGTATATGTAACTTTTATCTTACATTTGCCAGATGCATCAACTGTAACAACATTACCATTTAAACTACCACCACTAATAATTTCAGCTTTAAATGTATCAGTTAAAATTTGTGATTTTTCAGCAACAAAGTTTTCATCCGATGTAGAAACAGTTTCTGTCATACCAACAACTGATAACTTATATTTTAATTGTTCATTTGATAAGTTTACTAAATTAAATTCCATTTCATACACGCCTGTACGAGTTGGATCATCTTTTAATTCTAATTTTGATCTATCTATTCCATCTACAGTAAGATATGCTTTAGTATTAACAGCATTATATAAACTAGCAAGCCCAGCACCTTGTTTTCTTACTGCATATGGATTACCATTTTCATTTAAAATAATATTCGCAGTTGACATCAATAATTGATTTGCCATAACTGATAATTCTTTAACTGTCGCATCAGGATATTCTTCTTTTAAATATTGTCTAATTAAAACAACAATACCACAAAGGTTTGGACAAGCCATTGATGTACCACTTAATTCATCATAACCACCACCAGGAACTGCTGATTTAATATTACCACCATGAGCAGTAATTTCAGGTTTAATTCCAAGTGAAGGAGTAGGTCCCCAAGATGAGAAGTCACTCATAAATGGACCTGCTTGATTTTTATAACTTAATTTTAATGTACCAGTTTCATTTTCCGCAAGTTTAGTACCAAGTTCTCTTGAAATAGAAATCGTAGGGATATGATCACTCTTACCCATTGACATTAAAATTTCACCTTCAATATTATTATAAATAATACATGCTACAGCACCTGCTGCTTTAGCATTTTTTGCTTTTTCTTCAAATGTATTGTCACCACGTTTGATTAACGCAACTTTACCAGTTAAATCACCAACACCCATAAAGTTAATTTCTTTACCAACACCTGGAATTGTTACATATTCAAGTGTTAAATCTTCTGTTTCAGATTTACCTAAAGCAAGATATAATTCTTTATAAAAGTCATTTGGTGTTCCATTCATAGCATTAGACTCATCAAAGAAAATAACTTGATTATTATTTCCTATTAAATATTTACTCTTAGTACCACTAATTGACGCAACACTCATTGCAGCATCATAAGTAGAAGGACTACCAACTGTACCAGAATCTGGATTAGTTACTTTATTTGTATTACCAAGTTCACCACCAAATGCTGAACTATAACTATTACTTGCAGCAGTGATTAAGCTAATACCACTTTCATTAATTTTGTCATAAACTTCATTTAAATGAATATTATCTTCTTCTCTTGCGAAACCACAAGAAGAACCAAGTGACATATTAATAGCATCAACACCAATTAATACTGCATCTTCAAGTGCAGCTAAAATATCTTCAGTTTTACCACCATCATCTAAGTCTGGGAAAACTTTTAATAGAACTAGTTGAGTATCAACAGCAATACCAGTAATTGTATCATCAGCACCACCTATAATACCTGCAACGTGAGTTCCATGTTCAGAATCATATGGGAATACATCATAATCTTTATCTGCATAGTCATACGCAAAAGGAATTTTTGCACTATAATAAACATCAGATAATTTTAATTCACCAGTTCCTTTATAAAATGAATTTGCAGCATTAGTACTAGGTAATAAATTTCTAACATCACTTCTTGTAATCATTTCAACATCAATATCATGTTGGAATACAGTATGACTACAGTCAAAACCTGAGTCAAGAATTGCTACAGCAGTTCCCTTACCAGTATAATCAACACAATCTGATTTATAAATACCAGTATCATATACATCAACATCGTTAACAATAGCTGAAGCATCAGTTGTAGACTTTGGCAAATTAAATGTATCAGAAATTATAGTTGATGATACACTTTTTAAAGAATTAATAGTCTTTAAGTTACCATATTTAATCTTAACTGCAACAGCATTTGTTATTGTACTATAAGTGTTTTCAACACTTAATATTAAACCTTCTGTTTTTAATTCATTAATTAAAGCATCTTGTTCTGCTTTAATTGCTTTAAGTTGTCTAACCCCTGCATCAGTAGATGCATATTCAGACACACTCTTTACTTTTGATGAATAGTAATTATTATATGTATCAATTAAAGGTTCATTACTTAAATTAATTAATACTACTATTTCATCAGAATCTAAATAACCATTGTTTTTCTTTAAATTTTCTGCTTTAATTTTAGAAAGTCTTTGTTCTTGATCTACTTTAAAGTCAGTTCTAAAAATCTCTAGTTCTTGAGTTGAATTAGAATTTCCTATATTACTTGAACTTTCAGTACATGACCAACACGCAAAAACACAAACAAGAAAAACAACTAAAGTTACTAATTTTAATTTCACAATAAAATTACTCCCTTCATTATTTTAGCCATAAATAGACAAGAATAACTGCTAATACAAAGCACCCAACTACTGCTAAATATACAGGGAAATAAGTTGCAAGAGCCGCTTTTATTACCGCAATTCTTTCTTTTCTATTCAAATATAACGTCTGTTTTTTTTCTCTTTTAGGAAGACCATCAACATCCATATTATAATATGATTGACCATTGTCAATAATTTTTTCTTTATTTGATGGTTTATTTTTCATCTTCATATTGCTTCTTTATCTTAAATTTCTTATTTTTTGTTTCTTCTAAAGCTTTTTGCTTTTCTAATTCTTCTCTATAAACTTCATACTCTAAATCATATTTATCTAAATTAGCCATAACTTCTTCATCATACAAGTGACATGTAACAAAGTGATTCTTAGTATGTTCAATAAACTTAGGAGTTTTAAATTTACATACATTCATACAACTTTCACATCTTGTATGGAATTTACATCCTTTTGGAGGATTTGCAGGAGATGGAATATCTCCTTTTAGAATAATACGATTCATCTTAGCATCAGGGTCAGGTACAGGTACTGCTGAGAACAATGCTTTAGTATATGGATGAAGAGGATTATCAAATATATCTAAAGTATCCCCAATTTCCATTGTATTTCCTAAATACATTACGATAATACTATCAGTAATATATTTAACAACAGATA
>JAFQFT010000059.1 GCA_017398545.1 Bacilli bacterium
AAAGTATTTATAAAAATTAATAAGGTTAATTATTTCTTTAATACAAATGAATATCAATTATCATCTGGAGATAAAGTTTTTATAAAAGGAAAAGTTAAAATAGTATCTAAATCACACTATGAAAATGGTTTTAATTATTATGATTATTTAAGATATCAAAATATATATGGTCAAATTATTATAGAAGAAGTAAAACTTATAAATAAAGGATTTGGTATTAATATTTTTCATGAAAAGGTAAATAACTATATTAGAAATAAATTTAATCCAACAAATGCACAAATTATTCAAGCTTTAATTATTGGTGAAAAGCATAATTTAGATGAAGAGCTAAATAAAGATATTAAGGGTGTTGGAATAAGTCATTTGTTTGTAATATCTGGTTTACATGTTGAATTAATTAATAAAACTATTGATAAGTTTTTAACTGTTGTAAAAGTAAAAGAAAAGTATAAAAATATTATAATATTATTATTTCTGTTGTTTTATTATGTTTTAACAAGTTTACTTGTTTCAATATTAAGAGTTATTATTGGTTTTATTTTAAGTAAGTTTTTAAAAAAAATTGTTAAAGAATTAACTCCAATAGATAAATTATCTTTAAATGCAATAATTGTTTTATTAATAAACCCTTATAATTTATTTTCTTATAGTTGTTTACTTTCATACATGATTGTTTTTGGAATTTTATTGATTAGTCCGAAGTTAAAAAAAGAAAAAGGAATAAAAAATTTTATTATTAACAATCTTTTTATTTCTTTTACATCAACTGTTATTAGTTTACCTATTGTTATAAGAATATCATCTGATATTAATATGTTATCAGTTATATTTAGTTTGTTTTTTATTCCATTTGTATCATATTTTTTGCTTCCTCTTACTTTTATAGTATTTATTATTCCTAGTTTAGAGTTTATATATGGTTTTGTTGTAAAGTTTTTTATAGGTGTTACTTCGTTTTTATCAAATATTAACATTCTAACGATAAGTTTTTCTTTTATACCTTTAGTATTAGTAATTATATTTTATATATTATTTATACTTGTATTTATGAATAAAGGTTATAAATATAAGAGAATAATTGGAATCGTATTTATTTTATATTTTGTATTTCTTTATTATCTTCCTTATTTTAATAATATAGAAGAGGTTTCTTTTTTAGATTTACCTTCAGGTGACGCAACGTTTATCCATACTGCGCATAATAAGAAAAATATTCTAATAGATACAGGTGATGTTGATGCGAGTATGTTAATTTCTTTTTTGAAATGCAAAGGTGTTAAAAGACTTGATGCTGTAATTATATCACATGGTGATAGTGATCATATTGGAGGTTTAATTAGTTTAAATAATGAATTTAAGATAAAGAGTTTATTTATTAGTTATTATGATAGTGTAAGTGTAAATGAAATAAAGAATTATAATTTAAGTAAGACAAATGTTTATTATTTAAAAGAAGGAGATGAATTTTATATAGATAAGTTATATTTTAAAGTATTATGGCCAAGTAGTAATCAATTTGATGTTAATAATAATAGTTTAGTTATTTATAGTGAAATCTTTAATACTAGGTTTTTATTTACAGGTGATATTGAAAAAGAAGCAGAAATGAAGTTTGTAAAAAAGTATAAAAATTTATGTGTTGATGTTTTAAAAGTAGCTCATCATGGTTCTAAGACATCATCAACAATTGAGTTTTTAAACTGTGTTAAATTTAATTATGCTGTTAGTATGAATGGTTATAGTAATACTTATGATTTTCCTCATAAAATAGTAGTTGATCGTATAAATGGATTAGATAATGTAATAATGCTAAATACACTTGATTATGGTACAATAACATTTTATAGGAAAAATAGAAATTCATCTCTTAAGATAAAATCAAGTTTTAATAGTAATTAAAATAAGTAATATTTTTAAATAAATAGTTTCTTTTACTTGTTTATTAGTTAATTTTATGATATAATAAATGCGTGAATTCCTCGGAGGTGAAAATAATGGCAAACATTAAACAACAAATTAAACGAGATATTACAAATAAGAAAAGAAATGAATTAAATAGTTCTTTTGATTCTTCTGTTAAAACTGCTATGAAAGCTTTCGAAGCAGCTGTTGAAGCAGGTAATAAAGAAGAAGCTACTAAAGCTTATCAATTCTTATGTAAGAAATTAGACAAATCTATTACTAAGGGTGTACATAACAAAAAATATGTTGCTCGTCAAAAATCTCGTTGTGCTAAAGCTTTAAATAAATTAGCATAATTAAATAAGAAATCTAGATCTTTAAGGCGCCTTAAAGGTCTTTTTCTTTTTAAAAAATAAAAAACTACTTCATTATGAAGTAGTTTAGTTGTTAAGTTGTAGTAAGATAAGTTCAATGCCAATGTTTTTATCAATTTTACCTGATTTAATTTTAAAGTCTAGATCTGCCATTTTTATTACATAGTTTTCTAAATCTTCAATTCTAAAGTTTTTAGCATCTTTTACGATATAATATGCTCTACTTGATGATACATTGTATAGTCTTGAAATATCATGTTGGCTATATCCTGCTTTTAATAGTTTAGCAGTTGTAAGAAGATCTTTGAATGAGTTTGAAATCATTGCGATAACACCACCAACATCTTTTGTTTGAAGAGCAAGTGTTTGATAGATTTTGTTTGTTTTGATTAAGTCTTTTGCGATAATAGCTTTAATTAAGTTAAAGATTTCTTTACTTAAGTCTTTTGTTACAAGAAGTTTTACTACTTGTTCATCAATAAGACCTGAGTCTCCAACATAATTCATAATTTTATCTAGTTCATTTACCATTCTTACTTGGTCTGAATTGATATATTCTAAGAATAGGTTGATTGCGCTATCTTTAATTTCTATATTACGTGATGCACATGTTCTTGTAATCCAACCTTTGATTTCTATTTCTTCAGAGTCTGAATAATCAATAATCATTGCATAGTTTTTTAGTGCTTTGTAAACTTCGTTTGCTGGATTTGGTGTGATGTTTGTTGCATTAATAATAATGATGCTTGTATCAACAGGTTTCTTTAAGTATTTGATAAAGTTTTTAGCATCATTTGCAATTTCACCTTTTGTTGTTAAGAAAGTAGGATTTCTTAAGATTATGATTTTTAAATCTTCTAAGAATGGAAGTGTACAAGCATCTTCTAAAACTCTACTAAATGATGTCTGTTCCATATCATATTTAATAACTGAAACTTGTTGTTTATCATAACTTGATATGATACGAGAAATTCTATTTTGAATAAAGATTTCTGCTGTGCCTGTGAATAAATATAAGTTTTCATCAACCATTTTATTACATCTCCTATTAAATATATTATATCATATTTTTTAAAAATAAAAAAGTAAAGTGTATAAAAGTTAAAAAAAAGCACTAAAATAATATGAGGTGATATATATGGAAAATCAAAAAATAAACTTTTCTTTAAGAACTGATTTAGCTTATGATAGTGTTAAAAGCTATGAATCAAGTGTTATTAACGGTTTAATCGAAACAAAAGAAGTTATTAAAGGTGTAGAAATTACTAAGCATATTGTTAAAGAGCAAGCTCGTGAAATACTTAATAAAGCTCCTGGTATTTATTATACAATTGATATAAATGAGCAAAATTATCATGATCATAATATATCTAAAGATATAGAAAATATTGTTGCGGGGGTGCTTTTAGAACTAATTGAAAGTAGAAATTTAAAGGGGAAAAAAGCACTTGTTGTAGGGCTTGGTAATGCTAATATTACACCTGATGCGATAGGGCCATATGTTGTTGATAACATTGTTGTGACTAGACATTTAGATTTAAATGATGAGTTGCATAGTGGTTATAGTGTTGTTTCTGCGATTAGTCCAGGTGTTATGGGGACTACTGGGATCGAGACATATGATATTATCGAAGCAGTAAGAAATAAGATTAATATTGATTATATTATTGTAGTTGATGCATTATGTTCATCTAGTATTGCACGTGTTAATAAAACGATTCAAATTACTGATACAGGGATTCAACCAGGTTCTGGGGTAGGAAATAAACGTAAAGAAATCTCGTTCAATACAATGCGAATTCCAGTGTTTGCAGTGGGAATTCCGACAGTTGTTGATGCTGTAACTATAGCAAGTAATACGTTAGATTATGTTATAAAGTATCTAAATTTGGAATATAATAATATGGTGCCAAGTGTTAATAAATTATCACCAAATGGAATTGGTATAGAGTATGACAATGTTGAAGAACCTAATAGCGATGTAAAAGAGCATTTTTTAGGTCAAATTGGTTTATTAAATCAAGAAGAATTAAAAGTATTGTTTCAAGATGTTTTAACACCTAATGGATATAATTTAATGGTCACAAGTAAAGATATTGATGCAGAAGTAGAAGATTTATCTAAAATTGTTGCATGGGGAATCAATAAAGCTTTACATGAAAATTTTATGGAGGAGATATAGTGAGGAAAGTATTTGTTTTAGTTTGTATATTTTTTGTGTTTTTATTTGGTTTAACAATAGGAGGTAATTTTAATAAAGGATCTAGTCAGTTGTTTGAAGAATCTAAAAGTCAATTTGAAAGTGAAATTACTAATCCAAATAATGATTATGATAGTATAACGCTTGTTCCAGATGGAAATTTAATAAATAAAACAGCTAAAAAAGTAGAAAAAGTTATTGATAATGTTATAGATAAGTTATTCTCTTTTTTAGCATAAAGTGTTAAATCTTAAAAAAGTAAATCTTTTTTAAGATTTTTTTAAATTAAAAAAGCAATTTTGGGTAGTTGTGCTAATTATATAAGTGAAGAGATTTATTTAATAAAAAATGGTAATTGTTCTTGCAATAAAGTTGATTTTTTGGTATAATGTACTAAAAAGAGGTGCAAATATGAATTTACCAAATAAACTATCATTAATTAGAATTTTATTAATACCAGTCATTATGATTGTGTATAGTATTGAACCACTTAGAAACCAAATGGTATTTGAGGGTGCATATCATTTATCAGTTTGTAATTTGATTATAATGATTCTTGCTATTGCAGGTGCATTAACTGATTTATTTGATGGGAAATATGCAAGAAAACACAATTTAGTAACTGATTTAGGAAAGTTTTTAGATCCACTTGCTGATAAATTATTAGTTCTTACTTTGTTAATAATAATATATGATCAATGTAATTATTATGGTTCGTTATATTATTTAGATACTGGTGGTAAAGAATTAGACTTATTACTAAGATGGTGGATGGTTTTAATTATTTTAGCTCGTGAGTTTATGGTTACTGGAATTAGACTTGTGGCTGCGGGAAAAAAACAAGTTATTGCTGCTAGTTGGTATGGAAAAGTAAAAACTACTTTACAATTTGTAACATTAATAATTTTACTTGCAGGTTGTGCAGTGTTGGAAAATCCTAATAATGGTGACTTAGTTCCATATGAACCATTATATGTAATATTTGTAAATATTTTACTTATTGCAACGCTTGCTGTTACAATTTTTAGTGGTTATGATTATATTGTTAAAAATCTTGATAATTTAAAAGACAATACTTATAAAAAGAAAAATAAATCTCAAAAATAATTAAAGGAGAAATATTATGGCAGAAAGAAAAAGTGCTAAACAACTTCAAATTGATGAAGTTGAACAAAATGGCAAAAAAGATGAAAGAGAAAAAGCGTTAGCAGAAACATTTAAAACCATTGAAAAAACTTATGGCAAAGGTTCTGTAATGCGTCTTGGTGATGTTGTTGATGAAAAAGTAGAAGTTATTCCTTCAGGTTCTATTACACTTGATGCTGCAATGGGTGTTGGTGGGTATCCAAAGGGAAGAATTATTGAAATCTTTGGTCCTGAGTCTAGTGGTAAAACAACTTTTGCATTACATGCAATTGCTGAAGCACAAAAACTTGGTGGTTATGCAGCATTTGTTGATGCTGAACATGCACTTGATCCTACTTATGCAAAAGCTCTTGGTGTTGATATTGATAATTTAATCGTATCACAACCTGATGATGGTGAACAAGCATTAGAAATTGTAGAAGCACTTGTTAGAAGTAATGTTATTTCAATTATTGTTATTGACTCTGTTGCTGCACTTGTACCTAAAGCTGAAATTGAAGGTGATATGGGAGCAAGTCATGTAGGTCTTCAAGCAAGACTTATGTCTCAAGCAATGAGAAAACTTGCAGGTGTTATTAATAAGAGTAAAACTGTTGCAATCTTTATTAACCAAATTCGTGAAAAAGTTGGTGTATTATTTGGTAGTCCTGAAACTACTTCAGGTGGTCGTGCTTTAAAATTCTATTCAACTATTCGTTTAGATATAAGACGTGTTGATCAAATTAAAGACGGTACTGAACCTATTGGTAATTTAACTAGAATTAAGATTGTTAAAAATAAAGTAGCACCTCCATTTAGAACTGCTGAAGTTGATTTAATTTACGGAAAGGGTATCTCTAAAGAAGGAGAACTTTTAGATCTTGCAGTTAAATATGATATCATTGATAAGAGTGGGGCTTGGTTCTCATATAAAGGAGAACGTTTAGGACAAGGTCGTGAAAATGTTAAAGAAATGCTTAGAACTAATCCAAATCTTGCAAGTGAAATTGAAAAACTAGTAAGAGAAGCATTATAAAAAAAGAAAGAGAAATTAATATGAGTGGTAAATTAGTAATATTTAATCATCCATTAATGACACATAAATTAGCAATTATTAGAAATGAAGTAACTAATACTAAAGATTTTCGTGAAACTGTTAGTGAAATTGCTAATTTAATGGCATATGAAGCAACAAGAAACTTACCTGTAAAAGAAGTAGAAATTAAGACTCCGATTGCAGTATCTAAAACAACAATGATTGATGGAGATATTGTTATTGTTCCGATCTTAAGAGCAGGACTTGGTATGGTTGAAGGTATTCAAAGATTAATTCCTCAAGCAAAGGTTGGTTATGTTGGACTTGCACGTAATGAAGAAACACTGGAACCTGAACTTTATTATGCTAAATTCCCAACTAATATTAGCAAAGCTACTGTATTTGTGGTTGATCCTATGCTTGCAACTGGTGGTAGTTGTGCTAAAGCAATCGAAATCTTAAAAGAAAAAGGTGCTAAAAACATTATTTACATGGGTATTGTTGGTGTTGATGAAGGTATCAATAGAGTTAGAAATGCACATCCTGATGTAGATATTTTCCTTGCTGCTAAAGATGAAAAATTAAATGAAAAAGGATATATTGTTCCGGGTCTTGGAGATTGTGGAGATAGATTATTTGGTACAAAATAATTAATATAAATTAAAAAAGACATATTAGAAATTAAATTTCTAGTATGTCTTTATTTTTTCTTAAAATAATATTTATCTACTGCTTTTAAATAATCAAGTCTAGGTGCAAATCCTCGTTCAACAATAATTCCATTATCTTTAATATAGTCATGTGGAATACTTTTTCTTCCACCATTTAGACTTTCTTCATATTTTTCTACAAGTAGATTAGAAGGTAAAATATATACTTCATCAATAGAAGAAAATTCAATTATTAAAAAAGCAATTCCACCTAATTTTTCTATTCTTTCTAAGTGTCTTATTTGATGATCATAAATTCTTTCAAATGAAAAGTTAAGTTCTCTACAAGATTTTGCCTCAAAGTCAATATATTTTTCTTTATAGATTCCATTATAATCAGTTGTTGAAGGTGTTTTATAATATGCTTCAACAATTTTTGCTTTATTACGTGCAGGATAATCTACTTTAACTATTTGAACAGGTGTTGGTTTTTTATATATTGCCGCAATACCTTTATTTAGGTAGTATTCGTTACTTTCATTGATTTCTGTTTCAAAACTTTCACCTAAATTAGCTTTAGTAATGTTTTTTGTTTTTTTAACTTTTTTTGTTTCTACTTCTCTAATTGATCCATCTGGATATTTAACTAATTTCCCCATAGAGCCTCCTTAATAAGTATATAAATTTTATCAAAAATACTATGTATTTTCAAGAAAAAAAGATGAAAAATTAAAAAATAAATTATATGAGTTTAAATCTCTTTTCAAATGTGGTATAATAAATAATAATATTGTCAATTTTTTAATTACTATTGAGGTGTGTTATGTACAACAAGAAAATGTATGAACTTGGTTCTCATCCTTCTGCAATAAGAGATTTATTTGAATATGGTAAAAAAAGAAAACTAGAAATTGGTGAGAAAAATGTTTTTGATTTTAGTTTAGGTAATCCTAGTGTTCCATCACCTAGTATTGTTAATGATACATTATTAGAATTAATTAATAATACTGATCCATGCATGTTACATGGTTATACATCAGCAGTAGGAGATGTGATGGTTAGAGAAAGTATTGAAGAATACCTTAATAAAACATATAAAGCTAGTGTATCAAGTGATTTAATTTATTTAACAGTTGGTGCTGCAGCGTCTTTAACAATTTCTTTAAATGCTATATGTAATAGTGGTGATGAAGTAGTGGTTCTTGCACCTTTTTTTCCTGAGTATAAAGTATTTGTTGAAAAAGCTTCTGCAAAATTAGTTATTGCTGATGCTAATAAAAAGACTTTTTTACCTGACATAAGTAAGTTAGAAAGTTGTATTAATAAAAATACTAAAGCTATTATTATAAATTATCCTAATAATCCCACTGGGGTAATGATTGATGAAGAATCTTTGAAAGCTTTATGTGATTTATTAAGTAAAAAAGAACAAGAATATAATCATCCTATATATTTAATATCTGATGAACCATATCGTGAATTATTATATAATAATATGGATTATTTATTTGTAACTAATTATTATAAAAACTCAATTGTTTGCTATTCGTTTAGTAAGTCGCTTAGTTTACCAGGGGAAAGAATTGGTTATATAATTGTAAATCCTGAATGTGAAAACTCTAAAGAAGTTTTTTATGCTGTATGTGGAGCAGGAAGAAGTTTAGGATTTGTTTGTGCTCCAGCATTATTCCAATATATGATTCCAAATTGTTTAGGTTATACATCTGATTTAAGTATATATGAGGCAAATCGTGATATTTTATATAATAATTTAACTAGTATCGGTTATGAAGTAGTTAAACCTGATGGAGCATTTTATTTATTTGTAAAAGCACTTGAAACTGATGCAGTTAAGTTTTGTGAAAATGCTAAAGAATTTGAATTATTACTTGTTCCAAGTGATTCATTTGGTGTAAAAGGCTATATAAGAATTTCATATTGTGTGGATACTTCAATGATTGAAAGATCACTTGATAGTTTTAAAGCACTTTATGATAGTTATAATGGAGGTAATTAATGAGTAATTTAAATGATGCAAGACAAAAGATTAATGCTATAGATAAAGAAATGGCTAAACTATTTGTTGAAAGAATGAAAGTTAGTAAAGAAGTTGCAGAATATAAAATGGAACATGGTCTTCCAATTTTTGATAGAATAAGAGAAGAAGAAGTTATTAAAAGAAATACCGAGCTTGTTAATGATAATGATTTAAAGAAATATTATGTAATGTTTTTACAAGATTTAATGGACACTTCTAAAGCTTATCAACAAGAATTAATGGAAGGTCTTCGTGTTGGTTATAGTGGTGTTGAAGGTGCATTTGGTTATATTGCTGCTAAGAAGATGTTTAAAAATGCAACACTAATCTCTTATCCTGATTTTTCTTCATGTTATAAAGCATGTGAAAAAGGTGAGTGTGATATAGTTGTTTTACCTGTTGAAAATAGTTATGCAGGTGATGTAGGAACTGTAATGGATTTAATGTTTTCTGGTAGTTTATATGTGAATCAAATGATTGATTTAGATGTTGTTCATAATTTGATTGCTTGTAAAGGTGCAACTAAAGAAAGTGTTAAGACAGTATACAGTCATGCACAAGCGTTAGCACAATGTGCTAAATATTTACATGACAATAACTTTGAGGAAAGAGAATATCCAAATACTGCTATTGCAGCTAAAATGGTTGCTGAAAAGAATGATCCTACTATTGCTGCTATTGCATCTATTGAAACAGCAGAACTTTATAATTTAGAAGTTTTAGATACTAATATTAACGTAAGTCGAAATAATACAACAAGATTTGCTGCATTTTCTAGGGTACAAAATCTTCCAAATAGAACTGCAAAAATGGGTGAACATTTTATTTTAGTGTTTACTGTTAAAAATGAAGCTGGTGCTTTAGCTAGTACACTTAATATAATTGGTTCTCATGGATTTAATATGAGAGCTTTAAGAAGTAGACCAATGAAAGAATTAATGTGGAATTATTATTTCTATATTGAACTTGATGGTAATATTAACACTGAAGATGGACAAGATATGCTTCGTCAAATATCTTCAATGTGTGATAGATTAAAACTAGTTGGAACTTATACATCAATTGTTAATAAATAATCACTAGGAGGTGAGAAAATGATTTTATCATTAGATTTAAAAGAATTAAGTTATGATATTGTGGTTGAAAAAGGATGTCTTTCTATAGCGAACAAGTATCTTAATTTAAATCGTAAAGTATTAATTATAACTGATAGTGGAGTACCATGTGAATATTCTTTAATGATTAAAAAACAATGTCTTGAAGGTTATATTTATACTTTTAATATGGGTGAAGAAAATAAGTGTTTTGAAACTTATAAAGAAATCTTATCCTATTTAATTGATAAATCATTTACAAGAAGTGATGTTATTATTGCGGTAGGTGGTGGAGTAGTTGGAGATTTAAGTGGTTTTGTTGCTAGTACTTATATGCGTGGTATTGATTTTTATAATATTCCAACAACTCTTTTATCACAAGTAGATTCATCAATTGGTGGAAAAACAGCAATTGATTTTAATGGTGTTAAAAATATTATTGGCGCTTTTTATCAACCTAAAAAAGTTTTAATTGATTCTAATACTCTTTCTACACTTGATGAAAGACTTCTTAGTGCAGGACTAGCAGAATCAATTAAGATGGCAGCAACATTTAATAAAGAATTATTTGATTTAATTAAAAATACAAATGATTTAATGGATAATATAGATGAGATTATAATTGAATCTTTAAAAATTAAAAAATATGTTGTTGAAAATGATCCATTTGAAAAAAATTTAAGAAGAGTATTAAACTTTGGTCATACAATTGGACATGGTATTGAGTCAAGTTTAAATGGTAAGTTATATCATGGAGAATGTGTAGCTCTTGGGATGTTATATTTTAGTAGTGAAGAAGTAAAAAAAGAACTTATTAAAGTACTTAATAAATATAATCTTCCTACGAGTTTCGAGTTTGATAAATGTGTTGCTTATAATTATATAGTTCATGATAAAAAAGTAGTTGGTGACTATATTAATGTCATAATGTGTGAAAGTATTGGAACATTTGAAATTAAAAAGGTTCAAAAGTGTGAAATTTATAAATTATTAGGAGGTTCTAATGAGTAATTCAATCGGAAAAAGTGTAATTCTTACTTTATTTGGTGAAAGTCATGGACCATATATTGGTGTAGTTGTTGATGGATTATCTGCTGGTATAAAAGTAGATGAAGAGTTTATTAATTCACAACTTGCAAAAAGAAGACCTTCACTTAATATTGAAACTTCACGTGTTGAAAAAGACAAGTATGAAATTATTAGTGGTGTAATGAATGGTTATACAACCGGAATGCCACTATGTATTATAATTCCTAATGAAAATACAAAAAGCACAGATTACGATAAAACAAAAGGTCTCGCAAGACCTTCACATGCTGATTATGTTGCTCATATGAAATATTCAGGATTTGAAGATTATCGTGGTGGTGGACATTTTTCTGGGCGATTAACTGCAGGTATTGTTGCAGCAGGTGCAATATGCCTAGATGCATTAAAAAAGAAAAATATTTTAATTGGTACACATATTCTTCGTTGTGGAAAAGTAAATGATGTTAACTTTAATAATGTAGAAGAAGAAATTAAATTAATTAATAATAAAGACTTTCCTGTTATAAGTGATTGTGATAAAGCCATGGCTGATGAAATATTTAAAGTTAAAATGGATAATGATTCAATTGGTGGTATAATTCAAACTGCAATTTGTAACTTACCTGTTGGACTTGGAGAACCTTGGTTTGATTCATTTGAAGGTATAATTTCTAATGCGTTATTCTCAATTGGTGGAATTAAAGGTGTAGAATTTGGAGCTGGATTTGTTTTTGCAGAATTAACTGGTTCAACTGCAAACGATTCATTTACATATAAAGAAGGAAAAGTTGTAACAAAAACAAATAATTCTGGTGGTATTAATGGAGGAATTACTAATGGTATGCCTGTTATTTTTAATGCTGCGGTAAAACCTACTCCATCAATTAGTAAACCACAAGATACAATTGATTTTATTAATGAAAAAGATGCAACACTTGAAATTGTTGGTCGTCATGATCCTGCAATAATCAGAAGAATTTGTATTGTAGTTACAAGTTTAGTTGCTGTTGTTGTGTGTGATATTTTAACTGGGACTTATGGAAAAGATTATCTAAAATAAAAAGGGGTAAAATTTATGAAATACGGACTTATTGGTGAAAAACTAGGTCATAGTTTTTCTAAAGAAATTCATGAAATGATAGGATATTATAAATACGAAATACATGAAGTTGCAAGAGATGATATTGATGCTTTCATGAAAGAAAAAGATTTTGTAGGAATTAATGTAACAATTCCATATAAAGAAACAGTTATTCCGTATTTAGATTATATATCAGAACAAGCATCATCAATTGGAGCAGTAAATACAATTGTAAACGTTGATGGAAAACTTTATGGTCATAATACTGATTATTTTGGAATGCTTGCGTTAATTAAGAAAAATAACATTGATTGTAAAAATAAAAAAGTATTAATTCTTGGTACTGGTGGTACTAGTAAAACTGCTTATGCTGTGGTTAAAGATTTAGGCGCAAGTGTTATTCTAAAAGCATCAATTAATAATGAAATAGGTACTATTACTTATGAAGATGCAGTAAATATTCATAATGATGCAGAAGTTATTATCAATACTACACCAGTTGGAATGTATCCTAAGAATGATGGATGTATTATTGATATTAATAAATTTAGTAAGTTAGAAGGCTTAATTGATGTTGTTTATAATCCACTAAGAACAAATTTAGTACTTAATGCAAATAAATTAAATATTCCATCAGAAGGTGGTTTATATATGCTTGTTGGCCAAGCTGTTTACGCATGTGGATTATTTTTAGATAAAGAGATTGATTTAAGTGTTATAGATACAATCTTTAATAAATTAAAAAATGATAAAGAAAATATAGTATTAATTGGAATGCCATCAAGTGGTAAAACAACTATAGGTAAAATACTTAGTGAAAAATTAAATAAAGAATTAGTTGATACTGATGATTTAATTGTTAATAAAATCGGGATGAGTATTGCAGACTTTATGAAGACTCATACTGAAAAAGAATTTAGAGATATTGAAACTATTTGTGTGAAAGAAGCTGCTAAAATGTCTTCAATTGTTATAGCAACAGGTGGAGGGGCTATTTTAAGAGACGAAAATGTTAATGCATTAAAACAAAATGGAACATTATATTTCTTAAAGCGTGATTTAGAACTTCTTACACCAACATCTTCTCGTCCATTTTCAAGTGATTTAGAAGCTCTTAAGAAACGTTATACTGAACGTCTTCCAATTTATGAAAGTGTATGTGATGTGTGTGTTGATAATAATCAAGATATAAACTTTACAGTAGATACTATATTAGGAGATAAAAAATGAAATTATTAGTATTAAATGGTCCTAATTTAAACTTTATTGGGATTAGAGAACCAGAAATATATGGCAAAGAAACATATAATGATTTATGTGATTATATAAAAAAGTATGCAGAAGTAAATAATATTGAAATAGAAATTAAACAATCTAATCATGAAGGTTATTTAGTAGATTTTATTCATCAAGCATATTTTGATAAAGTAGATGGGATTATAATTAATCCTGGTGCATATACTCATACAAGTATTGCGTTATTAGATGCAATTAAGAGTGTGAATATTAAAACTATTGAAGTACATCTATCAGATGTTACTAAAAGAGAAGATTTTAGACAAGTAAGTTATTTAAGAAGTGCTTGTGTAAAATCAATTATGGGAAAAGGCTTTTTAGGGTATACTGAAGCTATCGATTATTTTTTAAATAAATAAACTTTAAAGAAGGAGGAACTATGAATAAACGAATTTTAATATCAAGCGTAAATGGAAAAGTATTAGCACCTCCTTCAAAGAGTTATGCTCATCGTATTTTAATTAGTTCAGCTTTATCGAAACACGATACTACTATTGATAATGTTGAACTTTCAAATGATATTATCGCAACCTTAAATTGTCTAAAAGCACTTGGAACAAGTTATGAATACGATCACAAGTTAAAGAGTTTAAAACTTTCTAATAACCTAGTTAAAAGTGATTTGTTTGATTGTATAGAAAGTGGTAGTACACTTAGATTTATGATTCCTATTGCGATAGTAGAAAATGGTAAGGCTACTTTTACTGGTACTAAGAGACTAATGGAACGTGGTATTGGTATTTATGAAGAAATCTTTAATGAACAAGGTATTAAATATTCTAAAGATGAGACTTCTATTAAAGTAGAAGGAAAACTAAATCCTGGAAGTTATAAAGTACTAGGGAATGTTAGCAGTCAGTTTATAAGTGGTTTGTTATTTAGTTTACCTCTATTAAATGGTGATAGTTTGATTGAAATCATCCCGCCAATAGAAAGTATTGATTATATTTTAATTACTATAGATGTATTAAGTAGATTTGGTATTAAAATTAAGAATGATTTGGTTAATAATAGATTATTTATAAAAGGTAATCAAAAGTACTTAGGAATAAATAGTGTTGTTGAAGGAGATTACTCTAATGCAGCATTTTTAGATGCTTTTAATTATTTAGGTGGGAATGTGTATGTTGATGGTTTAAATGAATTATCACTTCAAGGAGATAAGGCATATATTAAGTATTTCAAAACTTTAAAAGAATTTGATATGCCAACTCTTGACATATCAAATACGATTGATTTAGGTCCTATTTTATTTGTAATGGCATCACTACTTAATGGTGCTAAATTTGTTGGTACTAAAAGACTTCAAATAAAAGAAAGTGATCGTGTTAAATGTGTGTGTGATGAACTTGTTAAATTTGGTGTAGAGTATGAGATTGGTGATAATTATTGTATTATTAAAAAATCTAATTTACATAAACCAACTTGTATGATATCATCACATAATGATCATAGATTAGTAATGGCATTTACAGTAATGTTGTCTAAATTTGGTGGTGTAATAGAAAATACTGAAGCAGTTAATAAGAGTTTTCCTACTTTCTTTAAAGTAGTTAGAAAACTTGGAATAGAGGTTCAAGATGAATAATTTACAAAATAAAAAAATATTAATTGTAGGTCTTGGTTTAATAGGTGGATCTTATGCCAGTGCTCTATCAAATAAAGGTTATTATGTAGGTGCAGTTACAAAAGATTCATCTTCAATTGAATATGCGTTAAAGCATAATATTATAAAAGAAGGTATTACTAATCCTTCTAAAGAATTTATTGAAAAGTATGATTTTGTAGTGTTTGCGTTATATCCAAAAATATTTGTGGAATGGATTGAAAATTATCAACAATATTTAAAAAGTGGAATAGTTATTACTGACGTAACTGGGATTAAGTCAGAGATTGTTTATAAAATTCAAACAATTTTACGTAAAGATATTGAGTTTATTCCAGCACATCCAATGGCAGGACGTGAAGTGTATGGTGTTGAAAATAGTGATCCAAATCTATTTAAAGGTGCTAACTATATTATTACTCCAACATCAGAAAATACACCAGAGGCTGTTGATCTTGCAAGAAAACTTGGGGAAATATTAGAATTTAAGAGTATTTCAATTTTAACTCCTGAAGAACATGATGAAATGATTGGTTTCTTATCACAACTTACACACTGTATTGCTGTTTCACTTATGACGTGTAAAGATTCAAGATATTTAGTTGATTATACGGGTGACTCATTCAGAGATTTAACTAGAATTGCTAAGATCAACGAATTTATGTGGACTGAGTTATTCTTAATGAATAAGAATCAATTACTATCGCAAATGGATTTATTTTTAAAACAATTTAAAGAATTACGTGATGCTCTTGCAAAAGAGGATGAAGAAAAAATGAAAGAGATTATGAGACTTTCAACTGAAAGAAGAAAATATTTTGACAAAAAGGAAAGTGACTAATATGAATATGAATTTTAAAAGAAAATTACCAATTCCAAAAGAAATAAAAGAAATGTATCCTGTATCTGAAGAAGGAATTTTAGCAAAAGAAAAAAATGATAGAGAGATTGCAAAAATTTTTACAGGTGAAAGTGATAAATTATTACTTGTAATAGGTCCTTGTTCTGCAGATAGAGAAGATGCAGTAATTGAATATATTAGTAAATTAAGTGTTCTTCAAGAAAAAGTAAAAGATAAAATTGTTATTGTACCACGAATATATACAAATAAACCACGTACTACTGGTGCAGGATATAAAGGAATGCTACATCAACCTAATCCGTTAGAAGATCCAGATATGTTAAAAGGTTTAATTGCGATTAGAAAGTTACATATGCGTGCAATTAACGAAACTGGTTTTTCTTGTGCGGATGAGATGTTATATCCAGAAAATTATCGTTATTTAAATGATTTATTATCATATGTTGCAGTAGGTGCAAGAAGTGTTGAAAACCAAGGACATCGTTTAACTGCTAGTGGTATGGATATTCCTGTAGGTATGAAAAATCCTACTGGTGGAGATATTTCTGTAATGCTTAACTCAATTAGAGCTGCACAAGGAAGTCATACATTCTTATATCGTGGATGGGAAGTAGAAAGTACTGGTAATCCTTTATCTCATGCTATATTAAGAGGTTATGTTGATGAAAGAGGACATAGTCATCCAAATTATCACTATGAAGATTTACAATCACTTTGTGAAATATATACAGAACAAGACTTTAAAAATCCTGCATTAATTGTTGACTGTAATCATGCAAACTCAGGTAAGAAATATGAGCAACAAGTTCGTATCGCAAAAGAAGTTCTTCACAGTACAAGACATTCTGATGATATTAAAAAGTTAGTTAAAGGTTTTATGATTGAATCATATTTAGTTGATGGATGTCAAAAACCAACAGATGGTGTATATGGTAAATCAATTACTGACCCATGTTTAGGTTGGGAAAAGACAGAAAAACTTATTTTAGATATTGCAGAATTAAGAAAATAAAAATATTGAATTAAAACGATAATGGAAACAGATTTTATCTATTATCGTTTTTCTTTTTTAAATAATTTTTAGTTTAGATTATTAAATATACTTGACATTTTACCTATCATAGTATATAATATAAATATAAACAAATGATAGGTGAAAAGACAATGAAAATATTAATTAAAAGAATTAGAGAATTAGTAAGAATGAGTCAAGAACAGTTTGCAAAAGAACTTTCAACAACTGTTATTTCTATTAATCGTTGGGAAAATGGTAAAACAGTTCCTAATTTGATGGCTCAAAATCAATTATTTGAATTTTGTAAGAGACATAATATTGATATATCTGATATTATTATAGAAAAATATAAGTATTATGATGATAATAAATTTATTTTGTATCATGGTTCTAAGAATGGTATTAATGGAGATATAGCACCAATTAGTAGAGGTGATTGTGACTTTGGAACTGGTTTTTATATGGGGACAGAAGTTTTACAACCTTTAACTTTAATATGTGGTGAAGAAAAACCTGCTTTTTATGTTGTTGATTTTTCGTTAAAAGATTTAAAAGTTTTAAACATTGAATTAGGATTAGAATGGGTAATGCTCATTGCATATCATAGAGGATATATGGATATAATAAAAGGTACAAAGATTTATGAAAAATATGCTCATTATTTAGATGGATATGATGTAGTGCTTGGATATATAGCAGATGATCGTTTATATACTGAGTTAAATAAATTCTTTAATGGTAATATTACAGATGAAGTTTTAATGCAATGTTTATCAGCCTTAGATTTAGGTAAACAATATGTTTCTTTAACTGAAAAAGCTTGTAAGAATATTAAAATTTTAAAAGAAGATAAACTTTCTAATTTAGAACTTTTGGTTTTAATGGAAAAATCTAAAATTAGAAGACTTGAAGGGAATTCATTATCTAAGGGGATAGAAATTAAATATCGAAGAATTGGTAAATATTTTGATGAAATTTTAAGAGGTGAATAATGTTATTAAATTCTATAGAATTAAACTTGTGTGATATGCAAGGTAAATTATTTGAACTTTCTGCAAAAGTTGGGTATGGAAGTTCAGAGTTTACTAAAGCATTTATGTTATCTAAAACAGCTTTTGATTTAGATAAAGAATTTAATCATATGCAATGGGCTGGAGAAGGATATATTATAGATAGAATATCAGAAGAAGATTTACCAAAAAAAGAGGGTACAATTTATGATAATGAAACGTTATATTGGATGGGATATATTTATCGTTATTGGCATTTTTATACTGGTGAAAATAGTAAAGTAATTTATAAACAAGCAAATGCAGAATTAATGAATGGAGTTTATTTTGCTTTTCATACAATGAGTCCTGAAATGGCGATTGATAGATTGAAAGAGATTTATCAAGAAAAAAGAAAAAAATAATAGTCTTTCTACATAAAAGTGTCATCAATAATGAAACTTATTAACAGATAAAGACAATATTTAATAAGTTAATATATTATTGCCTTTTATATTTTAAACTAACTTGAAATCTCGCTTAAATTAGTTAATGTTTTACTTGAAATTTCGCTTAAATTATTTGAAAAACATTGTGTATTTTTTTCTTGATATGATTACTTGCATAAAAATGGAATTTGTGATATAATAAATGCGTATAGAAATTATTAAAAGGTTATTAAATCTCCCTTATAAATAGGGTGTTTTATATAAATAATTTAAATACATAAAATGAATAATACGAAAAGGAGAAAGAAAAATGGTACAAATTTGGGTATTGATTCTTTCTATTGTATTATCACTTAGTGTAGGTGCTCTTGCAGCATACTTTATGTTTAATAAAGGTAAAGAACAAGGTAAAACTATTGTTGAACAAAAGTTTGAACAACTTGGTAAAGATGCTACAAAAATTATCGATGATGCAAAAGCTGAAGGAGATAAAATCAAAAAAGAACTTATTTCTGAAGGTAAAGCTGAAGTTGCTTCGTTAAAGAAGGAGCATGAACAAGAAGTACGCGAAAAGAAAGCTGAACTACAAGAAGAAGCTAAAAAGTTAGAACGTCGTGAAACTAGTTTAGATAATCGCTCTGTAAATCTAGATAAACGTGAAAGTAATTTAGAACAAAAAGAAAATAAATTAGAACAGCGCATTCTTGACATTGAAAAGCGTAGTGATAAGATAGAAGAATTAATTGCTGAACAAGAAAAGAAATTAATGGAAATCGCTGGTTATTCTCAAGATGAAGCAAGACAAATTGTTATGTCTCGTCTTGAAGAAGAAATGCATATGGAAATGGCTCTATATGTTAAAGATGAAGTTGAAAAAGCTAAGTATGAAGCTACTCGTAAATCACAAGTAATTTTAGCTAATGCTATTCAACAATATGCAAATGAAACAATTTCTGAAAAGACTGTTTCAGTTGTAGCTCTTCCTAATGATGATATGAAGGGTAGAATTATTGGTCGTGAAGGACGTAATATTAGAACTATTGAACAAGTTACTGGTGTTGATTTAATTATTGATGATACACCAGATTCAGTAGTAATTTCATGTTTTGATCCAATCAGAAGAGAAATTGCTCGTCGTACACTTGAAATCTTAGTTACTGATGGACGTATTCAACCACCTAGAATTGAAGAAGTATTCCAACGCTGTACTAAGGATATTGAAAATGAAATTCGTGAAGAAGGTGAAAAAGCAGTATTCGAAGTTGGTATTGGTAAGATTCATCCAGAACTTGTTAAGTTAATTGGTAAGATGTACTTTAGAACAAGCTATGGTCAAAATGTATTGTTCCACGCAAAAGAAGTTGCATTCTTAGCTGGTAAGATGGCTGCTGAAATTGGTGAAGATGAAATTCTTGCACGTCGTGCTGGGTTACTTCATGATATCGGTAAAGCTACTGACCATGAACAAGAAGGTAGCCACGTTGAAATCGGGGTTGAAATTGCAACTAAATTTAGAGAACATCCAACTATCATTGATTCAATTGCTTCTCACCACGGTGATAAAGAAGCTGAAACTGTTATTGCACACTTAGTTGCTGCAGCAGATACATTAAGTGCTGCTCGTCCAGGTGCAAGAAGTGAATCACTTGATAACTATATCAAACGTCTTGAACAATTAGAAGCATTATCTAATGAATTCAAGGGTGTTGATAAAACTTATGCTTTACAAGCAGGTCGTGAAGTAAGAATTATTGTTAAGCCTGAAGAAATTACAGATGCTGAAGCTCACCTTTTAGCACGTAATATTAAAAATAAAATTGAGCAAACTATGAATTATCCTGGTACTATTAAAGTTACAGTTATCAGAGAAACAAGAGTTCAAGAGGTAGCTCGTTAGAAAGATTTATAACAAATGAAAATTTTAATCATTGGAGACATTTATTCAAGTAGTGGTCGCTTAATGGTTGAAAAGTATGTACCTAAAGTCAAAGAGTTGTACAATATTAATTTTATTGTTGCAAATGGAGAAAATATCGCTCATGGTAATGGTATCACTGAGCGATATTATCATTTTTTACTAGATCAACATGTTAATGTTGTAACAATGGGAAATCATACTTGGGGTAATGCTGAAATCTTTAAGTTCATAAATGATGCAAAAGTACTTGTTAGACCACTTAACTATCCAGAAGGTACACCTGGAGTTGGTTATGTTACAGTAAAATATAATCAAACAACTATTACAGTATTCCAAGTAATGGGAAGAACATTTATGAATCAAGCACTTGATTGTCCATTTCAAGCTACTGAAAAGTTATTAAAAGAAGTTAAAAGTGATATTTATATTTGTGATTTCCATGGTGAGGCAACAAGTGAAAAGATTGCATATGGATATCATTTTGATGGAAGAGTAAATATTATTGTAGGTACTCATACTCACGTTCAAACTAACGATGCAAGAGTATTAAGTAATGGTACAATGTATATGACAGACCTTGGAATGACTGGGGCACTTGATGGTGTAATTGGTGTAGAGCGTGATGGAATTATTAAAAAATTCTTAACTGGTATGCCAGTAAGACACAATCCTATGGAATCAGGTCCTAAACAATTTTGTGGATTAGTTGTTGATATTGATGATAAAACGCGTAAAGTGACAAAGTATGACATTATAAATATGGTAGAATAGTAATGTAAGGCAAAATATGCAAAAGAAATTTACTAGGGGGTACCATAAAAATGGAAGTATTAAAAGTTTCATCTAAATCAAAACCAAGTTCAGTTGCAGGAGCACTTGCTAATGCATTTCGTGAACGTCCAACTGTTGAGATTCAAGCAGTTGGAGCTGGATCTTTAAATCAAGCAATCAAAGCTATTGCTATTGCAAGAGGATATGTTGCACCAACAGGAAAGGATTTGGTTTGCGTTCCAGCATTTAGTGATATTATTATTGATGGAGAAGAACGTACAGCTATTAAACTTATTGTTGAAGCAAGAAAATAAGTTGGCAATGCCAACTTTTTTAAAAAATTAGAGGAATAAATTATGAACTTACCAACTTTATATACAGAAAGATTAATTATTCGTCCACTTGCAGTTAGTGATGCAGAAGATATGTTTGAATATGCAAAAACAAATCTCGTTGGTCCAAAAGCAGGTTGGGCACCACATATTAATATTAATGAAACATATACAATTTTACGTAATATGGTTTTGTTTAAACCTCAATATGAACTTGGTAATTGGGCAATTGTTGATAGAACAAATAATAAAATGATTGGAACAATTGAACTTTATAATTATATTCCAGGGTTTAAAGCAGAACTTGGATACGCACTTAATCCTCTTTATTGGGGAAAAGGTATTGTATTTGAGGCTGGTCTTAAAGTGTTTGAATTTGGCTTTAATAGTTTAGAACTTAAACGAATTGAAGCTGGAACTTTCCTTGATAATTACCAAAGCCAAAGAGTTTGTGAAAAACTTGGGATGTTGAAAGAGGGAGTTCAAAGAAATGGTTATATCAGATATGATGGTGTTATCTTTGACAAAGTAATGTATGGTATAACTGTAGAAGAGTATAGGGAATTTATTAAGAAACATTAGAAAGAATAATTTATATGAAAAAAGATATTAATTATATAAACATTGTAGAACCATCAATTAAAGAAGCTCGTAAAAGAAGAGGTGCTGAAGTTTTAATTAAAAATTTTATTTTAGAACCTAAGTATTTAAATCTTGGTGCTGGTAAGAAATATATGCTTAAGACATATGGATGTCAAGGTAATCTTGCTGATAGCGAAAAGATTGCTGGTATCTTAGAAATGATGGGATACGTTGAAACAAATGATGAATTAGCTGCTGATTTTGTTCTTTTTAATACTTGTGCGATTCGTGAAAATGCTGAAGAAAGAGTATTTGGTGAAATTGGAAGATTTGAAAAATTTAGAAAAAAGAATCCAAATATGTTAATTGGTATTTGTGGATGTATGCCACAAGAAGAACGTACAATAAACAAAATTAAAAAAACTTATCCTCATATAAATATTGTTTTTGGAACACATAATATTGCGGAACTTCCAAAGTTTTTGTATAACGCAATAATAGAAAAACAAAAAACTTTAGAAGTTTTATCAATAGAAGGACATATTTATGAAGATGTTCCTGTTAAAAGAGATCACCCTAAAAAAGCATGGGTAAATATTATGTTTGGATGTGATGAGTTCTGTACTTATTGTATCGTGCCTTACACAAGAGGTAAAGAAAGATCACGTCGTCCTGAAGCAATAATTGAAGAAGTTAAAGAGTTAGCAAAACTTGGTTATGTTGAAGTAACTCTTCTTGGTCAAAATGTTAATGCTTATGGTAAAGATTTAAAAGATATTAATTATACATTTGCAGATCTATTAAAAGACTTAAATAAAATTGATATCAAGCGTATTCGTTTTACGACATCTCATCCAAGAGATTTAGATGACGCAACAATTGACGCAATGTCTCTTGGCGGAAACATAATGCCACATCTTCATTTACCTGTTCAATCTGGTAACAATAGAGTGTTAAAGAAGATGAACAGAAAATATACTCGTGAAGAGTATTTAGAAAAGATTAAAAAACTAAAAGAAAAAGTTCCTGGTATTAGTATTACTACTGATATTATTGTAGCTTTCCCTGGTGAAACTGAAGAAGAGTTTAATGATACTTTAACTTTAGTTGATGAGGTTGGTTATGAAGGAGCTTATACATTTATTTATTCACCACGTGAAGGAACTCCTGCTGCAACTTATGAGAATCTTTTAACTGATGAGGAAAAACATCAAAGATTAAATCAATTAAATGAAAGAATTAATGATGGTTTCTTAAAAGGAAGACTTCGTTTTGAAGGTCATGTAGTAGAAGTATTAGTCGATGGTCCAAGTAAGAATAATCCTAATATGATGACAGGATATACTCCTCATAATATGTTAGTTAACTTTGAAGCACCAAATGCAAAAGTTGGTGATTTGGTTCAAGTAAGAATTGTTAAAGCTTATTCTTGGCATTTACTAGGTGAATTAGTAAAATAAAATTAAGGCGATTATAGAAAACTCTATAATCGCTTTTTAAAAGGAAATCACATATGACATATTCTACAATAAAAAATATAGTAAATAAAATAAAAAATATAA
>JAFQFT010000005.1 GCA_017398545.1 Bacilli bacterium
ATGAAAAAAACAATGATATTGATAACAAGGAAAATGAATCATCAAACGAAAGCAAAGAATATAATACTAGATTAAAAACTTCTGAGAACAGTAGTGATGATAAAACAGATGCAAATGATGTTCCTACTACTAAATTAAAGACAGGAGTAAATAACCAAAATATAACTGAAAATAGCAAAAGTGAAGATAATACTGAAAATGTTGTTTCAAAAAGTAAATTAAAGACAGGTATTACAAAAGTTATAAATAAGACTTTTAAATTTAATGATAACCAAGGAAAAATTTCAAAATCAATAACTGTTGTATCTAAAACAGGAAAAGGAATAACTAAAGTTGGAAGTTCTATAACAAAGGCGTCAAGAGATTTAGATAAAGCTATGTCTAGTGATGGAACTGGTAAAGACTTTATAAAAACTAGGGCAACTAGAAATACTAAAAAAGTAATAAAGAAAAAAATTGTTAATCCTGTCAAAAAACCTATAAAAAAGGCTGTTAATAAAGCAACAGCACCTCTTAAAAGGAAGATTGCATCAGCATTTAAAATCCTCTTAAAAAAGGTCTTAAAATTGCTTATAGCAGGTGTGTCTGCAATATCTGAATTTATATTACCACTTGCATTAGTTATTTTAATAATAGTTGCAGTTTGTTCTATATTTAGTTGGGGAACAGAAACAAGAAATAACTATGAAACTTATATGGAATCTATTCAAGAAAGTTATGACAAGGAAGTAGAACAATTTTTAAGAGATAATCCAACTGGAATTGTTGTTGGAGTTAGAGGCGGATATGGAAGAATAAATTGGCGAGTACCATTTGCAATTATGCAGGGATTAGGAGCAGATATTAAATTTGATAATTCAGAAAAAGAATTAATCCAAAAATTTAAGGATGCAGGCTTGCTTGAAAAACATGAAATTATAGAGCAAACAACAACTAGCGGAACAGGTGATTTACAAACAGAAACAACAAAAAAAGTTATGATAATTACTAATGCAACACTAGAAGATTATTTAGTATGGTGTAAGAACAATTTTAGTTATATAAAAAAATTTATGAATGATAAAAAAATAATTGGTTATGTTGATAATAATTTTGATACTTTACAGTTAGAAACAATTAATTATTTATATACTTCCGAAAGTGTGTTTGAAGAATTTGATAATAAGTTTTTAGATATACCTACAAAGTATGGAAAAAACGATGTTGAAAGAAATTTATCTAGTGATAATTATAATTCAAAGAATATACTAACAACTTCAGGATTTAAAGGACAATGCACTTGGTATTCGCATGGTAGAGCATTAGAGAGTACAAATAAAAAAGTACCAGCAGGAAATGCTTATACTTGGTTATCTAGTGCAGTTGCTATGGGATTAGACACAGGAAGTTATCCAATGCCTAATAGTATAGCGGTATTAGCAGGAAGATCATACGGTCATGTTGCTTATGTTGAATCTTATGATGGTGAAAAGATAACAATAAGTGAGGGTAATGTTGGTAATGCTTGTAGTAAAAAAGAAGCAAATTGTAGTCAAGTAGAATATGCAAATCAGCACGCAAACGAATTAGTTAGAACTAAAACTTATTCTAGTTTACAAGCATATAAAGATGCAAGTAAATCAAGCGGATTATATTTAGTAGGTTTTATATATTTATAAAAGAAAGGATAAAATATGAAGAAAAAAACAGCATTAATTATAATTTTTAGTTTTATGATTTTTTCAATTGTTTTAACAAGTTTTATTCAAAATGTAGTAATTAAAGAAGAAAAGGGTAATAACAATCAACCTAATGATGAGAAAGTTGATACCATACCTCCTGAATTAGTTTTAAAAGAATCGAAGTTAATTATTTATCAAGACGATATTTTAAATTATGAAGCATTTATTGTTTCAGCAAAAGATGATGTTGATGGTGATATTAGTTCATCAGTAGAACATAATATAATTGATACTTCGGAAGTTGGAGAATATAAGTTAGAGTATAAAGTTAAAGATAATGCAGGTAATGAAACAGTTGAAATTATTAATATAATTGTAAGAGAAAAATTAGATGTAGCAGAGGATTAATAGATGGAAAAACCTAAATCATTATCTGAATATACTTTAATAGACCAAGAAATA
>JAFQFT010000006.1 GCA_017398545.1 Bacilli bacterium
ACAAAAATTTTATGTTAATGACAATAGATTAAATCACGATTACATTGACTTTATTGTTGAAGATGAATCATTTTTAAAGAAAATCAAGTTTCCTTTAAACACTGTGATTCATCCTAAAATGTCTGTAGAAATTAGTTCAACTATCAACAAAATGAAAGAAGAATTAAATACTGATACCATTGGAAGTAAATATGTTTTAGACTCATTGTTTTCAATTTTAATGGTGAGCATTTCAAGAAAACTACACGTTAAAAGAGACTACCAAAAGAAATCTTATAGCCATGAATTAAAGTCAAAATTTGAGAAAATTAGACTTGATATGTATGATTCTCCTGATAATCTTGAAGTATCTAAGTTAGCTGAATCTTTAGGCTTTTCTTTATCTCACTTCAATTATTTATATAAAGAATACTTTTCAGTTACTCCTATTAAAGATTTGACTGCAGCTCGCTTGCAAAGAGTTAATGAATTAATTCAAAATGGTGTTCCAACAAAGGAAATTATTAAAACAATTGGTTTTACTAGTGATGAATATTTTTATAGATGGTTTAAAAAACATAATAAACTTACTAAATCAGAATACATTAAACTAAAAAATAAATAAAAAAAACTATTATTCAGTATTTTAAACTGTTTAATAGTTTTTTTTGTTCTTAATAAGCATTTAAGAAGTTTTCGATTTCTGAGTATTCTACAACTTGTTTAACAACTTCTTGCTTGCTATGTAAGTTATAAGATACTTCTTCCAAAGCGTTAGTTGGAGTAAATACAGGTGTAGCAAATAATACATCACACACTCTATATTTTACTGCATCACATTCGTATAATACATCCATATGAGATGCATATGTGATAATTGAAGTTAATGTAAATGAAGGAATAATGAATTGCTTGCCTGTTCCATCATCTAAGATTTCTAAGGCATTAAACATATCAATCATTTCTTCTTTATCAACGACAACGATATCATTGTTATTAACATCTTTTACCATTTCACAATGTTCTTTATTAACCCATACTTCTAAATCTTCATCATCTTGATTAGTAGCAGCAATCATTTCTGTAATAGACGCTCTTACAATTTCACTTTCACTAACTTGTTCTCTAACAGCCGCAGCTGGTAAAGAGATAGCAGAAGTATCAATAGCCCAAGTTGATAAATCATCATTACCCATTAATAACTCACAAGAAGTTAATAATTTATGAAGTTCTAATGGCTTAATAACATTAGATGTTGTAACATTTTCATCAATTGTTCTTAATGGGATAACAACTCCATTATGTGCACTTAATTCTTTTGAAATTGTAGCGACTAAAATATATGATGATGTTGCATTAGTTGGCTCATAATAAATTGCATCTTTAACTAATGATAGGTTTACATCTGCCAATTCAAATGAATCAACATTAACGCCATCTAAGATATCAATTAATGATGAAATTTCATTTTCTTTGTATATTTCTATATCAGTTTGATATGCAAGTGGATGATCTACTAAGAAAGCATCTGGTTTTAAAGTAATATCATTAATTGTCTTAGTCATAATTCCACCAACAAGTAATGATTTATAAATAACATTTAATTTAGTTTTTGAATTATCAGTAATACTTGTGTTATTAAATGATGAAATATTATTGAAATCAAAATTAGATAAATTATCTAATGAAGTAATTTCTAGTTCATTAATAGCATCAACTAATGAAACTAATTCATCTTTTGGATAAACTTTCTTGTTGTCTTTGATTTGGCTCAATACACTTTCTTTGATCAAATCAGCAATAGATGTATCTAGTTTATCAGAGAATATATACATCACTAAATATGAATCATAAATGACATCAATAGTTCTTAGACCAGAGAATTTTTCTTCTTCTCTATATTCATTTAATTTAAATACACTATCAGTGATTTTATTAGTTAAATCATCAGAATTAGAATTTAATACATCACCAATATCAAATACTTCAATCGAATTAGTAAATGCTTGTAATTCTTGATATGTATAATATCCATTACTATCTTTTACTTTATTAGCTTCATCAGCAGTAATCATATTTTGATTTAATA
>JAFQFT010000060.1 GCA_017398545.1 Bacilli bacterium
AAACATAAACATTAAATTATTAAAAAAAGTAATAAAATGTCAAAAAGAAACATAATAATGTTTGAAAATAAAAGTATTTACTTTACTTTTTTTGAAATTTATATTATAATATATATAAATAATTAAAAAAAACACCATTGTTTTAAATTTACAAATAATTGACGCAAATGAGGGTTCTGATAATTTACTACATTTTGACATATTTACATAAAGCTTAATAACATACCTTTAAAATAATAGAGACACTAAAAGCTCTATTAGTAGTATTATATTATCAATTATGTTTGTGTGGTTATTTGTTTTTTTAAATTAGTTTAAGAATATATTTGAAAGGAGGCTACTTATGCAAAAAATTAAAGTTACTAAAGGTTTATATCGTATTGTTGCAGTATTAATTATCATATTATTAGTTTCATCATTCTTCGCATCTGGCCTTCTAGCAAGATATTTAAGTACAAATAATGATAATGATACAGCAAGAGTTGCTCATTGGGATATTAAAGTTATTGACAAAGGTGGAGAAACAATTTCAGCTAATCAAGGAACAACACACCTAGATTCTGAATCTTTTGGAAATAGTTTCTTCCAAGTAAGTAATAAATCAGAAGTAGCAGCAATGCTTTGTTCTGATTCAAAAATCTCATTAAAATTTAGTGCTGATACATTTAAGACAACAACAGAGATTTCAAGTTGGGATTTCTTAAAAGATGGATCAACTCCAATTGATAATCCTATTGAATTTAATGTTTATATTTACAATTGTAAAGTTAGTGATTTAGATCAATATTTAAGATATACAAAAACTGTTGGTAGCACAACAACTACCTTAAATTTGACTGAATATAATGCTTTATCTGAAGAGAATAAAAAAGGTTATGTTGAAGATGTTGTATTACCAAATGATTCTATAATTAAAGAAACAAAAATATTTTCTACTTCAGATAATACATTAGAAGTAACTAAAAAAATAGAAAATGGAGTACCTTATTTTTATCTTACTCAAAATTTAACAGATGCTGAAAGCAAATATACATTCCCAGTACCAGTTGATGATGATAATTATACATCATATACATTTAGAGTTGAATGGATTGTAGGAGGTTCATCTAATATAGGAGGATCTTACGATACTACGTTTAAAGCATTTTATGTTATTGAACAAAGTGAATATAATACAACTGATTATACTGGATTAGTAAGTAAAGCTGGAGTCTTTACTGCAGCAGCTTATGCAAATAATACCGATTACTATTCAACAGTAACAGTAGAGGATGAAGGTGTAGAAAAAACTAAAACATTTGTTATTGCCTACAAAGATTTAGATTATTTTGAATATTTAATTTATACATCTAGTTTAGGTGGAGAACCTACTTTTACAAATCTAGATTATATTTTTGAAGAAATAGAAACAAAGAGTAGTGGTATTTATAAAACCTCTTATTCTAAAGTAACATCTGATGATTTAAATTCTATAAAGAGTAGAACTTGGGAAGATAGTAATACATATAACACTGTTAAGAAATATTGTGAAAAGTTACAAGCTGATGCTTATGCAAGTTTCTTAGGTTCGAGAGATGCTTTTGAAAATAGTTTAGGTTATTTATCAATTGGTATTGATTGTTTTATTATTTATGATTTAAAGGTGGTTCAGGTTGACTAAAGCTAAATTGGTTTTGAAAATTCTTTCATGGATTGTTTTGTTAACAACTGTTTTAATGACACTTATTTTATCAGTATTTATAATTAGTAGATTAGTTAATAAAAATAATTATTCTAAAGTATTTGGATATAGTTTATTTGAAGTTACTTCAAATAGTATGTATCCTTATCTAGAACAAGGCGACTTAATTTTAGTAAAAGAAAGAAATAAAGAAGAATATCTTCCAGAAATGGTTGTAACATATCAACCAACAATTGGAGATACACCTATTACTCATAAAATAATAGAACGTAATGGTGATATTATTACTACAAAAGGGATAAACGAAGAAACAAATAAAGATAATGATGAACCTTTTAATGTAAATCAAATAATTGGTGAAGTTGTTTGTGTTTATGAGGGGTATGGGAAGTTAGAAAAGTTTATCAATAATCCAATAGGTATTGCGATAATATTTGTTGGAGGGTTATTAATTTTTGAAGTTATTAAATTTTTTGAAAGAAAATTAATTAAACAAAAAAATTCAAATTAAAAAAAATTAACAAGGAGGCAGTTATAAAAATGAAAAAAAGATTTATATTTTTTGCAGCATACATAATATTTGCATTTTTTGCATTCTTAACTGCTGTTACCCTTGCAAAATATGTTTATACAGGTAATACAGAAGTTGGTTTCCAAGTTGGTTCTACCTTGTTCTTTGATTATCAAAGACATGAATTATATCGTAATGACCAATTAATCGTTGGTGTTGAAACAGAGTATGTTGAAGATGGTCAAACATATCAAAGAATTGAAACAATGAACGTTGTTCCAGGTGATAGTTTAGTTTACCATTTTTATGTTAGTAATTTTGATAGTACAACAGGAGAAGTAAACGTTGTTGATGGATTATTTTATCCAAATGCTAATACTAAATTATCTTTACCGATGAAAGGTAAAATTTATGAAGTAGACTGTACAATTCAATATCGTCAAGTTCCTTATGGAGATGATGATACAACTACTCCTAAAGATGACGTATGGAAAAACTTAGTAGTAGGTGGATATATTGATTTACCTCCAGTTGCAACAAAGAAAGTTAAATATGAATTTAAAATATCAGTATTAATTGATGACCAAGTTGAAGATACAACAAGTGATGACTATTTCGATGCTGTATTAACAATTAAATTATTTATTAATGCTGCAAGTGATAATTAAAAAATTAAAAAGAATATCTACTAGAAAGGAGGAAGTTTCAATTGGATAATAAACAATTTAAGAAACGAATCATTATTTTAGGTTCAATATTCTTGTTGCTGATTTGTATATATTTATTTAGTTCGGGACTTCGTACTACAATAAGTAGGTATATTAAGAGAGAACAAGATGAAATTAAAGCATATTATACTTCACTTTACTTTGCAAGTGATGGAGAAGGAAAATCGTTAGCTGTTGAATCAAATATTGGTTATGTTGAATTTAACTTGATGAATTATATCGGCGAAGATGTTACGCAAAGAGATATTGAGTATAAAATAGTTAAACCTTCAACATTCTATGATATAAATGGTAATGCGATTGCTGAACAAGATTTAGCAGCTGCTGAAAAATTATATGTACTTGATGTTTGGGGTAAACCAAAAGAAGTTGCAAAAAGCACATATTTATATACAGTAGAAGTAGTTAACAATACTGGAGAATCAGCAGGTAGTGGTAATTATAAATTTACTTATGAAAAACTTGGAACTTCTGCAGTAGGTAAAACACACCATGTTAACTTAAAATTAACAAGAAGTGGTGGAGAAATAGCAAATGAAGAAGATGTTTCCATCGTAGTTCAACTTGAAAAACCATATAAAGAAGTATTTATTATCAATATGAAAGCTTCAAGTAGAATTATTACTTTTTCAAATTCAACAACAAATAAATTAGATGTTCCATTTGAAGAAGTATTTATTCAATCAGCTGACCTTTATGCGTATTTTAAAAACGGAACGCAAAGAACAAGTGTT
Organism: Bacilli bacterium; assembly: GCA_017398545.1. Taxonomy (GTDB): domain Bacteria; phylum Bacillota_I; class Bacilli_A; order ML615J-28; family CAG-313; genus UBA1737. The sequence goes on from JAFQFT010000060.1 coordinate 3,655, forward strand.
GAACATGATCCATTTACATCAAAAGCAGTAAAACTAACTTTAACATGGTCAGGTTTTATACTAGATGAAACTGAATTAGAAACATTACATAATGGTACACTTAATAATCCAGATGACAAGGATACAGGTTCAAAAATAAATGAAGATACGTATTATTTAGATATTACTAAACCAACTATTGCTTCAATTAAAGCAACAAAAACTTCAGGACAACTTGTAATTTTTGTACCACAAAGTTCAGACTTTAGTTTATATTTCTTACGTGATCCAAATCATAGTGGTTCATCTTATGTTAAAGTAAAAATTGAAATTTATATAAAAGATGCATCAGATAGTAATAACGAAAAATATGCTATTTACGATGAAAAATATTATGGATTTACATTAGATTCAGATAAATTATATACAGTATTAAATTAAAAAATAGAAAGGAGTAGCAATTATGCAAGAAGGCTCAAAAAAACTAAATAAATATTTATTAAAAGCAGTTAAAATATTGCTTATTGCAGTAATTGTTACTGCTATTACAATAAATATATTTAAAACAGATAAAACAATGTCTGCAGGAGAATATACAATAACAGTTAACAAAGTATCAACAGTTTCTGTATATGTATCAGGTCCTGGTGTAATGTTAGAATCTAGTAATACAGATAAAGATGTTTATAGAGTTGATGGTGGAACAACAGCTAGATTCCATGCGGTAAATGAATCAAGAATATTTACTGGATGGGATATTAAAAATGGTGATACAACTGTTAATAGCACCACTACTCCTATTACAACACAAGTAGTTAATTCAAATTTAACAGTTTCAGTAACAAGAAAAGATGCTACAACTAATGACTATGGTAAATATATGTTAGACAGATACGTTATCAGTGATGAAGCAGAATTAATAGCTTTACAAAATATTCTTAATGGTTCAACAAATAATTCTGATTTTGCTCATTTCTATGATGATGCAAATGCATACGATACAACTGATGAAAAAAATTCACTTAGAACTGCTATGAATAGTGGTTATTACTTAATCGCAAATAACTTCGTAGTATTTAATAGCAACTTTGTTGGTTTAGGTAGAACTGATAATCCATTTAATGGTGTAATGTGTGGTTTAAATAATGGTGTTGTTTCTTCTATTTTCTCAACAATTTCTGTTACAGAACAAAATGGTACTAACGCATATGGCTTATTTAAAGCACTAGGTGAAAATGCAGTAATAAGAAACTTAAATGTAGTTACTACAGTAGGTATGACAGCAGCTTCAACTACTACTACAAATCGTGTTCAATATATTGGTGGTCTTGCGGGTACAATGAATAACTCATTATTAGTAAATGTAACAGTAGAAGCTAAAATGGGTATTAGTGTTAATAACTCTGCATTACACGTAGGTGGTATTGTAGGTTACTCAACAAGTGCTGGCTTTGAATCTGTTGGTAATGTTAAATATAATGGTGATAGTACAAGTTGGACTATTCAATCAACATCTGGTTCTACTATTAATGCTGGTTTGGTAGCAGGTTATGCACAAAACGTATATGTTAATAGTATGAATATAGATGTTACAAATTCAACAATTGACTTAAAAGCAGATGCTAATGCTTCAGTATCACTTGGTAACTTATTTGGTAATTGTAATACTACATCAACAACAACACTTAAGAATATTAATATTATGGGTTCCAAAGGTCAAATTTTAAGAACAGTTGTTAATCAAGGAAATAGCTATGTAGGTGGCTTAATCGGATATGTAAATACAAATACTAATTCACAATATTTAAATATTGGTAAAGTTGACTTCAATGTTCTTGGATCAAAAAATATATATACTTCAACTTCTACTGGTTCATCTAGTACAGCTAATTTATATACTGGTGGTTTAATAGGATATGTAAATGGATCTTATTGTAATGCATTAGATACATTTAAAAATAGATTATCAACAATTACAGTTGATGAATCTGAAGTAAAAGTATTTGACTATTTATTTGAAGGTGATTATGAAATTACATCTGTTCAAAATGGTACTGCAACAGCAACGACTAATACAAAATCAATAGCAGGTGGTTTAGTAGGCAAAGGTATTATTGATATTGATGGTGGTAGTAGTTTAGCATTTGCAAGTCCAACAAGTTCTTTATATATAAATGCAACTCAATCTAAATTTACAGATACATCTGGAACTATGAATGATAAAGAACATGCATGTGCTGCATTAATTTATGGTAGTGTAGGTTCGACTAATTTAAATATTGATAATGTAGATATATATTCTAATAATACAACAATTGAAACACTTCGTGAAATTGGTTCAAAAGCAATGGGTGATTTACATACAGGTACATTTGTAGGTTATGTTGTATCAAGTACATTACAAAATATTGGAATATATTTAAATGATTCTTCGCTAATGGCAAGAAGCCTATCTTATGAAAGTGATGCAAAAAATGGCAATACTGATACAAATAGTGCATTTTGTGGTGGTTTAGTTGGACAAGCAACAAATGCTTCAACTCTAACAAATATTACTTTTGCAGGTTATAATCCTGTAAATGCAGAAATTATAGGCACAACATCTACAATGGAATCAATTCAAAATACTCCTCCTGGCGGTGGGGATTACAAAGGTGAAAACTATATTGGTGGTATTGTTGGTAGAATTCAAAAGGTATCAGTTACAAACTGTAAATATCTTGGTTCAGAAGGATCTGAAGATTATATTAGAATGAGTGGTCATGAATCACCAGACAGTGCATTCTGTGGTGGTATTGTAGGTATGATAAGAACAGCGACAAGTAATACAGCATCAAGTGTAAGTAACTGCGAAGTGTCTAATGCGAATATTTATGGTGCTGCAACTGTATTAACAAAAGCAGGAATTTCAAATCCAGATATTTATATTGGTGGTATTATTGGAGCTTCTTATTTGCATGACGCTACTAATTCAAATGTCACTATTTCTAATTGTTATGTTTTAGATACTAATATATATGGTTTAGGTAATGAAGATATAGCTATATATGTTGGTGGTGTTATAGGTGGTGCTACATGGCAATTAACATGCAATATTAGTGATTGTTATGTAAAGGATACTTCTATTACTGCAAGTTCTAATAGTACATCGAATGTAGGAGAAGAAAGTGCTGCAGGTGGTATTATTGGTTTAAAGGGAACTAATACTACCGTAAATGTCAATTATTGCGCAGTTATTGATGTAATTGTTGAAGCTATTTCAAATCATTCAGGTGTAACTGCACGTGCAGCTGGTATAGGTGCAACAGTAGAAAGTGGCGGATTTACAATTAAAAATTCTTATTCAAATGCTTCTGTTTCATCAACAGGATCTTCAAAGGAAACATATCCTATTGCAAGAGCATTAGCAAATAGTTCAAATAATTACTTCATATCTAGAAATGTAAATGTTGATGATAGTTCAAATGCTACTACAGGAATTTCATCTAATTCTCTTACTGTAGGAACTTCTGCAAATACAACATATGCAGGATATTATGGAGGAGATTATGGTGAAGGTCAAAAATTATATATAGTAACTAACAGTGATTATTTTATTGCAACATGTGCAGTGGATAATACAGTTTCAATTAAGGCAACAACAACTTCTTTATATCAATCTACAGTTGCTGATGTTTGGATTAATGCAAATCAAAATGGGAATACAAATTCTCCAACGAGTTATGCAACAGAAGAGGAAGCTAATAGAGCAGGATGGTTTATTTTTGATAGAATTATAATAACTAATGAAGCTACATCAAGTGGCGGATCAAGTGCATTAACTAATATAGATTCTAGTTATTTTAATAATAAATATATTTATGAATATGAATATACTGATGATAAACATTATGTTGTTAATACAGTTGATAATAAAGATAAAATTGAAGATAATTATCAAGAATCCGAAATTGTTGATGGAGTTAAAACATATACTTTAAAAGTATATGATGATATGTTAAGTTTAAGAATAAACTTTGATTTAACTGTTTTCGCAACAGGATATCAATTAGTATTTAAAAATTCTAGTGGTACTGTGATTAGTGAAGTAGATGCTAAAAATGCTTATGGTGAAATTTTATTTAATAAATTGTCAAATACAAATTATGAATTGGTATTTGATCCAAATGAATTGATTGAATCAGATAATTCATTTACTGTTGAGATTCATATAGGCAACACTGGTAGCACAACTAATGTTTCATTTAAGTTTAATCTTGTTGCTAATCAAATTAATATTGTAGGAGTTACTTATGCTGATTATACTCCTCCACTAAATTATTATATTACTGATGGAACAATAGGTTCTAATAGTGAACCTTATCAATTGTATACTGGTTCTATTACTAAGTTTATTCCAGTTATCAAAAAGAGTAATGATCCATATGAAAAAACTTATATATTAGAAGATTATATTGAAAGATATACTTATAGTTTATCAAACTCTAGTATTGGTACTATTTATAGTAGTGGTGAGTTTACTGCAAGCTCAACTGCAAATATATCTGGAACACTAACGCTTACTGATAAAAATGATGGTAGTAAATCTTATACTGTAAATCTATTGACAGTTGCTGAATACACTGCTACTTATAATATTACAGGTGCAGATGTTGAAGGTTTAACTTATGCAACAAGTTCAACTGATTTCTATTTTGAACAAGTATTAAGATCAAATTATAGTGGTAAACCTGAAAGTGTTATAATTGAAATAAGTGGTCAAGATGATTTAGATTTAACAAGTGATCCTACTGCATATAAAAAGAATAATGATCAAGATACTCAATATGTTTTAGTTTATGAATTATATAAAGATGGAACTAAATCTGCAAATCCTATTACTTCGTGGGATGCTGATGCATATGGATATGTGTTCTATGTTGGTAAAGGTTATGTTCAAAATGATATTACAGTAAAAATTGTATACCCTATTACTTATACAATTACATTTAATTTACAATGTGAAACATTTAATGGTACATATGCAGATACTATGACATTTAAAGCTAAAGCAGGTAGTACTTATGCTGATTTCTTTGGCTGGAATGGAACTGAATTTATTGGAACTTCTATTTATAAAGAAGTTGATACTTGGGCTAATGGTGCTACAATATTTGGTTATGTATTTAAAGGATTCTATATGGTAGACAATGCAAGTAGTTTAATTACATATGGAACATCCTTTGAAGATTTAGCTAAATCAAATAATACTATTAGTGCATCAATAACTTTATATGCAAGATGGTCGTTCTTGATTGAGTTAATTGAAGCTCCTGGTACTCATATTGTTACAAGTTTCCCTGAAACGTTTATGGAAGAATATTATGAAGAAAGTAATTTTAATAGAGAAATTTATATTCCTATTAACTTAAATCAAGGTTATGTATTTACAATTGAAAAAGATTCTACATTTAAGGGTGAAGCTAATGTAGCTGCATATAGTGTTAAGAAAAATGGCGATAGTCATATTATTACTGAAATTGTCTTAGAGAAATATCATGATAATATGTATTTATACTATGTTTTACCTGAATATATAACAGGTTACTTAGTAATTGTTACTTCAGTTAGTAATTCTGAAATTATTGTAGGTGAAAATACATCAAGTGTTATTGAAGAAATTTTACCTGAAGATGGTGTTGCAACATTTAAGTATATTGTTAACCATAAGAATATTCCTGCATCTTCAGAAGAGCCAGCAGAAGTTTCATATATCTTTAATAGTGGTAAAGATATTGATAATGATGGTGATTTTGCAGATGATAAGAGTTATAATTTAAGTGTAAATAGAGATTTCCGCTTATACTTTTACTATGAAGATTATAATAATGGTAGTATTACTAAAATGCCATTAAATCTCGCAAAAGGCACAGAGATAAAGGTATATTATACACGATATTATAATGATGATAAGAATACTACAGAAAATATAGTTGCAGTATTTAAAGTAAAAGATGATAGTACAAGTTTTGTTAAATTAAATGAATTTACATTACTTGATTTATACACTAATGCATTTACTTCTGAAACATTTGGAGCATTTATGGAAGGAAATCAAAAAATATCTGAAATCTTCTATTGTGTATTAACTCCTCCAAATGGTCTTCATGATAAAGTAACAGATGAAGTTATTAATTACATCATTGAAGGTGGCTTCTACGATGAAAATAGAAGTGAATTTATTAGTGGTATTAGAAGTGGTAATGAACTTGCAAATAAAAATGATTTAAATAATAATGATATTCAACAATTATTAATTGAATCAAGTAAAGAATCTAAAGTATTTGCGGTAACTCCTACAAGAAATACAAAAGTTACTAAAAATGGAGATACTTATACATTTACAGATAAATTAACATTTGAACTTGCAAAAATTACATTTACTGATGCACAAATTACAGGTACGTATGTAAGTTTATATGATGATACAAGACAAAGTGTATTAGAATCTGGAGAATTCGGATTTGATATCAAAGAAATTCGTTTAACTTTAGGTTATGGGTTAGGCAAGGTTCGTATTTATGGATGTAAACGAGATTCTGATCAGTGGGAAACTATTGCTGAAGTAGATGTTACTAATGCTGTTTATACAGAATATGTTGTTAATTTCGATATAGGATATAATAAAATTAAGATTGATAATATTTCTACTAATGAAATAAGACTAAATAAACTTGATGTTGTAAGTAGAACTAATGGCTATGTATACCAAACTACATCAGGATACCTTGTAAGAGTAGATGGAACTGATGATTCTCCTATTTTCTCATTAATAGGTGATATCGTTGGTGATAGTAGACATGAAAGTAAATCATTTATGTTAGCAGTACAATTGGAAGATGGTAGTGGTAATATTATTGAAGATATTAGAGGTAGTGTTGGTATTAAAGTTGGTGATACTACTTATACTGCAATAATAGATCAAACAGGAACAACTAATTATGGTAAAACTGTTGCATATATTAATTTATTTTCTATCTTGAATACATTACAAACTGATTCATTTGACTTTACTTTGGTTATTCCTGGAAATTATCAAGTTCATGAAATACAGTTAATTGAAGTTAGTAATATTCATAAACCTGCAATGGGTGAAGTAAGACAATCTAATATTAATTAATCAAAAAGCGATAATAGAAAAATCTATTACCGCTTTTTTCTTTATGTTAATAATATAATTTAATATCAAATAAATATATATAAATTAATAAATATGATAAAATTAATTTATAAAAATTTTATTTTTATGTCACCTTTTTAAGATTTTATTCGTTTTATGTGTGAAAGGGAATAATCATATGAAAATATCAGAAGAAAAATTTAATTATATTTATGATAAGTTTCTACAAGAATTATTTAATGTGGCATATGGATATACTAAGAATGTTGATGATTCTAATGATATCGTACATAATTCTTTTGTAAAATTATTAAAAGCAAATATTTCTTTAGAAACTGATAATGATATTAAGTATTATTTAATTAGAATTGTAATTAATGAGAGTATTGATTTTTTAAAAAGTAGTTATAAGAAATCAACAATTAGAGATAATGAATTAATTATGAATACTTCTGATAGCATTGATGATGACTCTTTTGAAAATATAAATTATGCTGTAAGTATTTTACCGGAAAAATACAAAACAGTAATTATTCTTCATTATTATAATTTAATGAAGATAGATGAAATTGCTGAAGTTTTAAACATTTCTGATTCTGCAGTAAAGAAAAGATTAGAACGAGCAAGAAAAAAGTTAAAAGAATCTTTAGAAGGGAATGAATAAAAATGATAGAAGAAAAATTATCAAAAATTAATGAAACTATTCCTAAAGTAAATAATTCAAATGAAGAAAAATATAATATCTATAATGAAGTAAAAAATAGTGAATATAACAAGTATGATAAAAATCATAAATTTTCATTTATTAAAATAAAACTTATCCCAATTATATCTTGTTTTATATTATTATTATTAGTAGTACTTATAATTAATAATTATCAAGATGATAATAAAAATTTAACTAATGATGATGATAATCAGATAACTAATAATGGCGGCGACGAAATAACTAATAACGGTGGAGATGAAACACCTAATAATGGTGGAGATGAAACAAATTTTAATGTTGATGCTTTCTTAACTGAAAATCAATATTGCGAGAAAATATCATATCAGGAATGGATGAATGAAATCGAAGTAAACAAAAGTGGTCAAGGATGGCCGATTTATTATTCAACATTTGAAGCTAATTATTATGACAATGGTGTATATGACGTTGTATATTCAAATGATCCTGGGTATTATTTGGTTATATATGTAGATACAACTAAAGTCAAGACGATAAATGTGAAATATGAAAATTTTGGAATGGGCTACAATGTAAAAGATTATACTGAATTAAATGGAGATGTTTCTTTAGATTATAGAACAAATCAAGATAGTCTATTATTTGTTAAATGTAGTGATGAGTTTAAAATACCTAGTACACTAGGAGATTTTTATCCAGTTCAGATATTTTATATTAACGAAGTTTTAATTAAAGAAGAATTGTTTAGCGGTAGTATAATTAATCAAAGTCGTTATTTTTCTATTACCAAATCATATAGAAGAACTGATAATGAGCATTTAGTACTAGATGAAATCCCTGAAAAATATATAAAATCTGAAGAAGTGCTTAAAGGTAAAAATGCTATTATTATTTCTGATGATTTAGAAACTATATTAAATAAAAATATAATTAAATTAAGTTCATACTTTTTTAATAATCAATTATTTTACAATGAATATATTGTATTTGATATAGAATATTTAGGTTTAGAATTTTTTATGGATTGTGTGAATTCCTTTATTGATTACGATATAGATGTTAAGTCTAATGTTTCAGAAAAAGTTAGGAATATATTGTATAATATAAGAGACAATTCAGGAGAAAATAGTTCTGAAATAAAAAGTTCAAATTTTATTTATTATTATAAAAGCGATGAAAGAAATAATTATTATAAAGATTTATCTAGTTACTATTATAAATATGAATCATTATCTTATTTGAGTATTGAAGAGTATAAAACATTATTTAGAGAATTTAGTAAAACTATAAATGTTGATTATAATATCAATAGAGTAATTAATAATAATTCACCAGATGTTAGTGGAACAGAGTATCTTTGGAACGTTATATCAACGTATGAACAGTATATTGAAGCAGCAATTGAACTTAATTTTTATACAGAAACTTATAGTGAAGAATTTTTTGAAACTAATAATATAATTATTTCTTATGATATGCAAAATTTTGATGTTACAAGAACTGAATCTATAATAAATTTAAAAGAATGTGGTAGGAGTGCGGGATTCAATCGTTATGAAAAATTCCTAATATTAGAGTTTGATAAAAATGATCTTTCCTTTGATGATTATATTAACAATTTATAGGTTAAAAAATAATGATATTGAAGAGTAGTTATTTTTGATATTCACTTTTTAAAAAAAATTTATTATATATAGTTCATTAAGTTTATAAATATGATATATTATTAATTAGGGGTGGTATTATGTATAATATTGAACGTTTTATTGAAGCACAAGATAAAGTGTATAATAAAGTAATTGAAGAATTAAAAAATGGTAAAAAAAGGACACACTGGATGTGGTATATATTTCCACAATTTAAAGCGTTAGGATCTAGTGATATTTCTATTTATTTTGGTATAAAGAGTATTCTTGAAGCAAAGTGTTATATTACTAATGAAACATTAAGAAATAGATACTTAGAATGTTGTAATATTTTATTATCACTTGATGATAATGATATTGAAGAAATATTAGGTGAAATTGATGCTATGAAATTAAATTCTTCACTTACATTATTTAAGTATGTTGATAAAGAAAATGAACCTTTATATCAACAATTGTTAAGTAAGTATTATAAGGGTGATGAATGTCAATTAACTCATCAATTAATTAAAAGAGAATTATAAAATGTTTATTCTAAAAATGCTTGTTTAAATTATGTATATTTGGTATAATACATAATAGAAGCAAGAATATAAAATCACACTACTTAATTAGATTTGCTTCTAAAGAAATCTATTTAAGTAGTTTTTTAATTTAAAACGAGGTGAATAATATGAATATTTGTGTATGTATAAAACAAGTACCAGCATCAAGTAACGTGAAAATTAATCCAGATACTGGAACACTTGTAAGAGATGGCAATAATACGAAGATGAATCCTTATGATTTATATGCTATTGAACTTGCACTTAAAATTAAAGAAATGAAAGAAAGTAATGTAAAAGCTCTTACTATGGGGCCTCCTGCTGCAACTTCTATTTTAGAAGAAGCAATTTGGATGGGCTGTGATGATGGGTATTTATTAACTGATAGGAAGTTTGCAGGTGCAGATGTTGTCGCAACAGCATACACTATAAGTCAAGGTATTAAATATATGGGTAAATTTGATTTGGTGGTATGTGGCAAACAAACTACTGATGGAGATACTGCACAAGTAGGTGCAGAACTTGCTCATTTTTTAGGAATTCCATATGTATGTTATGTAGATCAAGTCTTAGAAGTAAAAGAAAACAGTATTGTTGTAAGATGTAATCTTGATAAAACATATGAAACACTTGAAGTAGAGTTTCCTTGTTTAATCACTGTTGAAAAAAGTAACGATACACCAAGACTTCCTTCATATAAACGTAGTGTACAATATAGTGATCATCAAATGCATACCATTACTTTTAGTAAATTATTTGATACTGATGAATCAAGATACGGTTTAAAAGGTTCTCCTACACAAGTAGAAAGAATGTTTAATCCTATTAAAGATGACAGGAAAGTAATGCTTGATGATGAAGTTGATTCATATGCAAAACAACTTAAAGATATTTTAAAAGATAGAAAGTATATTTAGGTGAAGAAAATGGGAAAATTAGTAATAAATCAAAATTTCGTAACTGAAGAAACTTTTAAAGAATTACAAAAAGTTTGTCCATTTGGCGCATTTGAATATGATGGAAATGAGTTATCTATTAATGCATCTTGTAGAAACTGTAAACAATGTGTAAAACGTGGTCCAACTGGTGTTATTACATATGTAGAAGAAAAAGAAGTAATAACTATTAATAAGAATGAATGGCGTGGTTTAACAGTTTATGTTGAACTTGAATTTGGAAAGATTCATGCAGTTGTGTACGAACTTCTTGGTAAAGCAAAAGAACTTGCTGAAAAGATTAATCATCCATTATATGCTGTGATGATAGCATCTAAGAATCAAGTAGATGATAATGCTAAAGAACTTTTATATTATGGTGTTGATAAAGTATTTGTATATCAAGATGATTTATATGAATTCTTTAATATTGATAGATCATTTGAATGTATGAAAGACTTTGTTGAGAAAGTTAAACCAACAGTGATTTTATATGGTGGAACTTCGCTTGGTAGAAGTTTTGCACCTAAAGTTGCAGCGTATTTTAAAACTGGCTTAACGGCTGACTGTACATCACTTGGTATAAAAGATAATACTGACTTAGTTCAAGTACGTCCTGCTTTTGGTGGTAATATTATGGCACAAATTATTTGTACTAAAACTCGTCCACAAATGGCTACAGTTAGATATAAAATCTTTAAGAAACCTGAAAAAGAAATACCTCATGGTGAAATAGTTTATATGAATACATCTGATATTGATAAAGAAAGTGTTGTTAAACTTTTATCACACGTTAAAAAAGAATTTAATGTTGATATTAGTGAAGCTGATGTTATTGTTGCATGTGGTAGAGCATTCAAAAATGAAAAAGATTTAAGTATTGCGAAAGAACTAGCCGACTTACTTGGTGGTGTTGTAGCTTGTTCTAGACCTCTTTGTGAAGCAGGACTTATGAGTACAAGATATCAAATTGGTTTAAGTGGGAAAACAGTAAGTCCTAAACTAATTTTTGTTCTTGGTATTAGTGGTGCAATTCAATTTACATCAGGTATGGATAATAGTGATTTAATTATCGCAATTAACTCTGACCCTAATGCACAAATATTTGATAGTGCTCATTATGGTATTGTTGGGGATGTATTTAAAGTAGTACCTGAACTTATTAAATCAATTAAGGAAGAAAGAGGTGAGTAAGTTGTATAAAAAAGTAGAACAAGTAGATATAGCTTATTTATCATCTTTATTTGATGAAAAGTATTTTTTTGCAGGGGATAATATTCCAGAAGACTATAGTAAAGATGAACTAGGAACATTGGTGAAAAAACCTGATATTTTAATTTTTGTACGTAGTGCAGAAGAAATTTCTAGTGTAATGCAATATGCAAACATTCATAAAATTCCTGTAGTTGTTCGTGGAAGTGGAACAGGACTTGTTGGTGGTTGTGTAGCCTTAGAAGGTGGAATAGTTTTATGTACTTCTAAAATGAATAGAATAATAGAACTTGATGAAAATAATATGACGTTAACTGTAGAACCTGGTGTATTATTATTTGAAATCTATCAATATGTAGAATCGCGTGGATATTTTTATGCACCAGACCCAGGTGAAAAAACCGCTACAATTGGTGGTAATATTTCTACTAATGCTGGTGGCATGCGTGCTGTTAAATATGGCACAACTAGAGATTGGATAGTAGGACTTGAAGTTGTTCTTCCTACTGGTGAAATTGAACAATTTGGTAAAAAAGTAGTAAAAGACTCAACAGGTTTTTCTTTAAAGAACTTAATTATTGGTAGTGAAGGAACTCTTGCAATTATTACTAAAGCAATTCTTAAAATAATGCCTAAACCAAAAGAAACACTTAGCCTACTTGTACCATTTAAAACAAGAGAAGAAGCAATTGATGCAGTACCTAAAATTATTAAAGCACAACTTAATACTACTGCAATTGAATTCTTTGAAAGAAATACTATTTTATTAAGTGAAGAATTTTTATCAAAGAAATTCCCTGAAAAACGTAGTGATGCATATATATTACTAACATTTGAAGGGCATAATAAAAATGAACTTAAATTTAATTATGAATCAGCTGCTGAACTTTGTATAAGAGAACTAAACGCAATTGATGCATTTATTGTAGACACTGACGACCGAAAAGATTCTGTATGGAAAGCACGTGGTGCTTTCTTAGAAGCAATTAAATCGTCAACTGTTGAAATGGATGAATGTGATGTAGTTGTTCCAAGAAGTGAAGTATCTAATTATATTAAATTTACATATGAATTACAAGAAAAATATAATATTAGAATACCTTCATTTGGTCATGCAGGTGATGGTAATTTACATATTTATATTTGTAGAGATAATTATTCTAAAGAAGAGTATAATAAAATTCTTCAAAAAGTTTTTGATGAAATGTATGAAAAAGCTATAAAAGTAGGTGGACTTGTATCTGGTGAACATGGTATAGGCTATGCTAAAAAGGGTTATATGAAAAACCAATTAGGTGATACTCAAATAGCTTTAATGAATGGAATTAAAAAAGTATTTGATCCAAATAATATTTTAAATCCAGGTAAAGTTTGTCAATAATATAAAAATAATATGTTAAGTTAAATTCTTAACATATTATTTTTTTCTTTGGAAATACTATATTTGGAGGTATTTTAATATGGAAATGACAAACGAACTAAATAAATTTTTATCTTATATTCATATGGGAACAAGTGTGTATAGAATATACTATTCTGAAGCAAAAAAGTTTAAAGATGAATCATTAGAAAGATTAATTACAGAAGTAATTGAAATTTTTAAAACACACGAAGAAAGTATTACTAAACTAATAAATTCATTTGGTGAAGAAGCAACAAATAGTCTAACTGCAGCAGGATTATTTGGCGTTTATAAGGAAAAAATGAAAATATTTGATAGCCCATTAGATATATGTCTATCAGCTTTAAAATCAACTAATATGGGAACAATATCAGCAATTAAGTTTTTAAATAGTAATAAAAAATTACATGATAATATAAAAGAAGAAATATATGATGTAATTAATGATTATGGTATAATTGAAAAGAAAATAATTAATTATGTATTAGAAAATTTATAAATATGATATACTAATATTAATGGTAGAGGTGAAAAATATGTATAAAATAATTAATCTAGAAAACTTTAAAAAAAGAAAACAATATATTTGGTTTAAGACTTTTTCTAACCCTTGTTATGGACTAAATGTAAAAATGGAAGTAACAGAAGTTGTAAAATATTCTAAAAAAACTAATACATCTTTTTTTATAAATATTTTATACCTAATTACTACTGGGTTAAATAGTATAGAGGAAATGAGATTAAGAGAAGTTAATGGTGAAATAAGATTATATGATACAATTAATCCTACATTTACAGTAATGACAAAAAGTGGAGTTTATGAAAATGCTGGATTCGAAATGGTAGATGATTATCATAAGTTTTATCTTACTGCAAAACAAGTTATTGATAAGATTAAAGATCAAGAAACTGTTAAAGATTCTTATAATGATTCCTTATTATATAATGATTATTATATGACATGTCTTCCTTGGATTTCTATTGAAAGTATGACTCATCCATTATGTGATGGAAACTATGAATCATCATCATGTCCAAGAATTTGTTGGGATAAATATGTTGAAACTAATGGAAGATATTTTATGACATTAAATATAACTGTTAGTCATTGTTTTGTTGATGGTTATCCATTATCTTGTGCATTTAAAAATATACAAGAGAACTTTAATAATTGTGTAAATATATTTAAAAAATAATATAGTATTATTAATACTATATTATTTTTTTATAGGAAAAAATTAAAAAACAAAAAAGGATTTATGCTAGTGAAAATTATGAAAAAATGGGTAAAGTAAGCGATTTCATAAAAATAGGGTGTCTATGCTATGAAATTAATGACGAAAAGTAGTATAATATAATAGAATAAGTGTATATATAAAGGAGGTCAATAATTATGCTAAAAAGGTGGACAGTTTATGGATTATTGCTGCTTTTTGTATTTTGTCTTTGTGGATGTAATAATAAAAATACAGAACCTGAAGGGATTAAAGTAGTATATGAATTAAATGGTGGTGTATTTCAAAATTGTACATTGCCTATAAAGCAATATTATGAATTTGATAGCGATACAAAAAGATTAATCAAAAGTCCTGAAGTATTAAGTAAAACATCAATTCTAAAATCTGGTTATACATTAGAAGGATGGTATAAAGATCCGAATTTTACTTCTAAGTGGGATTTTGATAAAGATGAATTGCCACTTGAAGGATTAACTTTATATGCTAAATGGGATAAAGATGTCAAATATTCATATAATGTTTGTTATTATGATAGTGATGACAAATTAGTTATTCTTGGTACATATGAAGTTAAAGAAGGTGAAGTATTTGAGGATTGGCGTGGATTTGCAGGAAATAGAAAGAACTATACAGCTCTTAAATTTATAGATGAATTTGGCAATGATTGGGATGATTCATTTAAACATCCTGGTGGAGATGCTGATTTATCGATTAATGTTTATGTTGAATATATTGAGGGTGATTTTGAACTCGTATCTACTGCAAAAGAATTGAAAAACGCTAGAACAAAAAATATTTATCTTTTAAATGATATAGATTTAGAAGGTGAGATATTTAGTTTTAGTAGTTATAATAAAATCTTTAAAGGAAATGGTAAAACGATTAAAAACTTTAAAGTATCTGTTATCGGTAATAAAACATCAGGTGTTGATGATCATTTAGATTCAAGTTTAAAAGCTGTTTATGGTTCTATTTTTGGTAACTTAAATAATGCAACTATTACTGATGTTAAATTTGAAAATGTTGAATTTATTGTTGAGGTAGGGTATGATTTAATTAGTAAAGTATATATAGCTCCTCTATGTGTAAATATGAATAATTCAACTATTTCAAATGTTAGTGTTACCACAAGTTATTCTTATTCAAAATTACCAGATAATTTTGATTTGAATAATTTAATTATTGTTAATGAAGACCATATTATTAAAAAAGATGAGTCTTCTGTAGAAAATATAAAACTAGAAATTGACAAAGGAGAAAATTAATTATGAAGAAAAAGTTACTAGTTAAAGGTGTAATTATTGCTGCATCAGTTGTAGTTGTTGCGGTTGTTGCATTAATTATTGTTAATGTAATCAATGGTAATAAGAATAAAACTTATTACGATAATGAAAATGATTCTTTAGTATTTTCAACACTTGAAGTTGATAAAGTATTTAGTCCATTCTTTTCAACATCAGCTACTGACTCTAATGTAGTTGGATTAACTCAAATTGGAATGCTTGGAAATGATAAAGATGGTAATGTTGTTTATGGTGACGATGAAGGTGTAGTAACAAAAGACTTACAAATTATTACTAATGATGGAACACCTAATGTAGATCAAACTACAACTTATTATTTTGTTCTTAAAAATAATGTTCGTTTTTCAAATGGTAGTTATTTAACTATTAAAGACGTATTATTTAATTTATATGTTTATTTAGATCCCGTTTATTCTGGTTCAAGTACAATTTATTCAACTGATATTGTTGGTTTACAAGCTTATCGTACTCAATCACAAGATGAAACAGAACAAGAAAACTTCAAAAAACAATTCCAAAATGATGCTGCAACAAGAATTAATTCTTTAATTGAAGCAAAAGAAGTTATTTATGATGAACACCAAGATGAAATGATTACAAAAGCATCATTCGTTGAATATTTACAAGATTATGAAGATTCTTTTAAAGATACTTCTGCTTATGATTCTTATCAATATCTAGTTGAAGATTTTAATAAAGCTGCAGAATTCTTTAAAGAAGAACTTGAAACTGACTGGACAAACTCTTTAAATACATATGAAGATATCGTATTTACTGATGATAAAGGTAATGTTTATAAAAACTTATTAACAACTGATGTTGAAGCATTCTTCTATAACGAAGGATATATTACTTGGAGTAAGAAAAATGCAGAACTTACATTCTCTTTAGGTAAACTTGATAAAGCAAAAGAATATTCTAAAGAAGATGCTATTAATGTTGTTTACAATGATAAAATGCCAAAAGAAATTGATGTAATCGTTAGTTACTGGATGACTGCTACTACTTTATTTGATTACTTAGTAAATGCTTCAATGGAAGAATATTTTACTACTAATGCTGAACGTGAATTCCCTAATATTTCAGGTATTAAATTTGCTAATAAAGATAATGCAGTTACAGTAAATGGTAAAACTTATGAAAAACCTGTTTATGATGCAAATGGTAATATTGATACAAACTCTTATGAAGTATTAAGTATCACAATTAATAATGTTGACCCTAAAGCAATTTGGAACTTCTCATTTGCTGTTGCTCCAATGTATTATTATTCAGATGCTGAACACATTGAAAAATTTGACTTTGTTTCTAACTTTGGTGTTGAATATGGTAGTCAAACATTTATGAATGAAGTTTTAAAAGGTGATAAAATTGGTGTTCCTGTTGGAGCTGGTCCATACGCTGCAAGTAAATCATCAGGTGGTACTGAAAATATTACTGCTGCTGACTTCTATAGTTTAGGTGTAATTTATTTTGAAAGAAATCCTTATTATGTTTTAGGTCCTGCTAAAATTAAGAAGGTTCGTTATCAAGTAGTATCTTCTAACCAAATGTTAAATGCTTTATATAATGGCGAAGTTGACTTTGTTGAACCAAATGCAAAACCTGAAACAATTACAGAACTTGATGGTAAAAAAGATCAAGGTATTAGTAATACTTCAATTCAAACATCTGGTTATGGTTATATCGGTATTAATGCTGGTAAAGTTCCATATATTGGAATTCGTCAAGCTATTATGCATGCTATTAATACACAAGAATGTGTAGACTATTATCAAACTACAGCAGAAGCAATTTATCGTCCAATGTCTAAATCAAGTTGGGCATATCCAGAAGGATGTACACCATATTATCCATATATAGGTGCAAAAATTCCTGAAGATCTAGATGTTGTAAATCCTGCATATCAAGATTATGTTGAAGAACTTGGCAAACAAACTGGTGATACATTTACAGAAAGTGAACAATTTGAATTCTTAAAACGTTTAGTTGAAGGTTATTATAGTTCATTATGCGGATATAGTGAATCTAAATTTAGATTAAATGCTGATGGTATTTATACTGATGGACAACATACTTGTAAATATACATTTACAATTGCTGGTCAAGAAACAGACCACCCTGCATGGAGAGCAATGAATCATGCAATGGAAATCTTAAATCAAGTTGGATTTAATGTTAATGTTGTAACTGATGCTAATGCATTAAGTAAATTATCAAGTGGTGCTTTAACAGTTTGGGCTGCTGCATGGGGTTCAACAATTGACCCTGATATGTATCAAGTATATCATCGTGATTCACAAGCAACATCAGTACTTAACTGGGGCTATAAACAAATCTTAAATGCTGCTAGTGATAAATATGCATACGAACAAGGATTAATTGATGAATTATCTGAATTAATTGATAAAGCAAGAGAAACTAACGATCAAGCAAAACGTGAACAATATTATAAAGATGCTCTTGATATTGTTATGATGCTTGGTGTAGAACTTCCTACATATCAAAGAGATGATTTATATGCTTATAATACTAATAAGATTGATCCAGATAGTTTAACACCAGATAGTGAATTATCTCCATACTATGGATTAACAAGTGAAATTCATAATGTTTCACTAAATGAAGAAAGATAATAATTTAGAAAATAACGCTAGTTAATTAAAGCTATTTTCTAATTACGGAGGCATAAAAATATGTTGAAATATATAGTAAAAAGACTAGCAATATCAATATTAATTCTATTTGGTGTATCAGTAATTATTTACACTATGGTAAGATTAATGCCTACAGATTACGTTGACAATAAATATGCTAGTCAATTACAAAGTGGTACCATTAAACAAGAAGATATTGACAGATTTAAAGATTTATATGGTATCGGAGATACATCTTTTAAAGGGATTGCAGGTGGATATGTAAAATGGATCGGAAATTTAATGAAAGGGGATTTAGGTTTATCATTTAAATATGAAAAACCTGTTGGACAAGTAATTACAGAAAACATGTGGATATCGTTTGCCATCGCCCTGGTGGCAACGATACTGCAGTTCTTAATAGCAATACCTCTTGGTATAAGTAGTGCTACCCATCAGTATTCAATAAGAGATTATTCAGTAACAGTCTTTACAATGATTGGGATAAGCTTACCTACTTATTTCTTTGCGGCGATTGTAATTAAAGTATTCTCAGTTGATTTAGGATGGTTTCCATCAAATGGTTTAATCTCTGCAACTGCAAACTACTCTGATGATTTAATTGGTAATTTACAAAAATTTGGTGACATTATTCATCACTTAATTTTACCAATCTTTGTTAGCGTATTACTATCAATTGGTGGTTTAATGCGTTATACAAGAACTAATATGTTAGAAGTTTTAAATGCTGACTATATTCGTACTGCTCGTGCAAAAGGATTATCTGAAAAACCTGTTATTTATAAACATGCATTTAGAAATACAATGATTCCACTTGTTACAATGTTTGCAGGAATTTTACCATCACTATTTGGTGGTATGATGATTACAGAACAAGTATTTGGTATTGATGGTATTGGACGTCTTGCTTATCAAGCACTACGAGAAGGGGACATTCCGTTTGTTATGGGATATAATATGTTCCTTGCGATACTAACAATTATTGGTACATTATTCTCTGATATTATGTACTCAGTAGTTGACCCAAGAGTAACTTTAGGAAAGTAGGTGATGATGATGTCTGAACAAGAAAAAGAATTAGAACCTGTTGTTTCTAAAGAAAATACAATCGTTGAAGAAAAAGAAACATTTAAAGAAATGAGTCCAGCAAGAATGATTTTGAGGAGATTCTTCCGTTCAAAATTATCTTTAGTTGGTATTATTATGATTGTTGGATTATTTGCTTTTTCATTCTTAGGTCCTGTTGTTTATTCTAAATGGGGTGAAGAACAAGTAGATAGAAAAGAAGTTGTTCAACAAATTCCATCTACTTATACTTATACAGATGAAAATGGCGAAACAGTTACTGTTACACAAATTCTAGAACATACATCAACAATTAATTCGTATGATTCTCCAAGTAAAGAACATTTACTTGGAACAGATGATAATGGATTTGATGTATTTGTAAGACTAATGTATGGTGGTAGAATTTCACTTACAATTGGTTTTATTGTTGTTATATTAGAAACTATTATTGGTATTATTTTAGGTGCTTTAGCAGGATACTTTGGTGGTTGGGTTGATCAAATAATAATGCGTATTGTAGATATATTTAACTGTATTCCGACCCTTCCAATTCTTTTAATTGCATCTGCATTAATTGATTCTTGGGGACTTACTGCTGATCAAAGAATTTATGTTTTAATGGTTATAATAACAATATTTAGCTGGAGCGGTGTTGCACGACTTGTGCGTGGTCAAATTTTATCACTTCGTGAACAAGAATTTATTGTTGCAACTGAAGTAATGGGTCTTCCAGTATGGCGTAGAATATTTAAACATTTAATTCCAAATGTTATGCCACAATTAATAGTTTCAATGACACTTGGTCTTGGTAGTGTAATTTTATACGAATCAACATTAAGTTACTTAGGTCTTGGTGTGCAACTTCCTAAAGCTGCATGGGGTACTATGATTGCAACTTCAAATGACCCTCAAGTATTAAGTTATCATACTAATATGTGGTTGCCAGCTGGTTTTATGATTGTTATTGCAGTACTAGGCTTTAACTTTGTTGGTGATGGTCTGCGTGATGCGATGGATCCAAAATCTAAGAAGTAGGTGACTTTTATGGCAAAGAAAAATGGAAATTACCTAACAATAAAAGAGAGTCGTAAAATTATTTCATATAATATTAAACAAATGAAATATTACGAATCATTAAAGAAGAAAAAAATGGATGTATCTGAATATACATCTGTAATGAATGATGAAAATAATATAATTGAAATTGATAATTTACAAACACAT
>JAFQFT010000061.1 GCA_017398545.1 Bacilli bacterium
CTTTTCTTAAATAAATAAAAACAGCTATAAGTGAAGCAATATGTAAAAATACGCTTAAAGATACTGAATTATCTTGAATGTTTAAAATATCATTAGCTATTTGCAAATGACCACTAGATGATATTGGTAATACTTCTGCAATACCTTGAAGAAGACCTAAAAACAAATATTTAAGTAATTCAATAAATTTATTTGGCATATTATTCCTCTTGTTTATTAATTATAAATTTAGCGTTTTCATTAAATAATCGATCACTAATTTCTTGACCAAACTTTTTATATATTATATTATATGCTTGATTTAAATAATTTGTACGATTATAATGTATATCACTAGCTATAAAATCAACAACACCAGCTTTAATTAATTTTAAAGCTCTTTTCTTTTCTTTACGACCACCTCTACCAACAATTGTAGATGCGTTAATTTGAATATAGACATTTTTACTTTTTAGATTAACTATATCATCAAAAGATAAAAATACATATCTTTCAACATGTGCAATAATTACAATATATCCAAGTCTTTTTAAGTTATATAGTACTTCTTCTACATCAGGATTAATAGTATATGAAAACTCAATCAAAATAATTTTATTATTATTCATTGTAAATAATTCCAAATTATTATAAATTGATTTATTAAAATATACTTCTCTTCCTAAATATAAATTAATATTTAAATTTAGTTCTAAAACTTTATCACATAAAGCATTAAAATTAGTTTTTATTTTTTCATAATCAGTCTCAAACATCTTAAGACGATAATGTGGGGTACATATTAAATCTGTAACCCCCACACTAATCATTTCTTCAATTATTTTTATAGATTGTCCAATATCACATGCTCCATCATCAACATCAAATATAACGTGTGAATGAATATCTATCATTTATATCACCTATTACTAGCCTTTATAATAGTAATTAGTATATCTATTATTACCATAACCCTTACCATGAGAAGGATCTACCATTGTAAATACAGTACCTAAAACATTAATATTACGTTGTTTAAATAATTCAACAGCTTCTTTAACATTGTGCTTTTTAGTTAAACCATATGCAACACAGAAAATAGTACCATCTACACAAGCTGATGTATGAATATAATCAGAAATATCAAGCACTGGTGGACAGTCAATTAAAACATAATCATATGCTTCTCTTGCAGAAGAAACTAAATCTTTAAACTTTTTAGATGCAATAGCAGCAGAAGGATTTTCAATTTTAGCTCCACGTGTAACAACATCTACTCCATATGATGTATGTTTAACAATTTCATTTAAACTTTTATTTTGTAAAATAAAATCATAAACACCAACTTCACAATCTAAATTAAATGAACGATGAACGCGAGGAGATCTTAAATCACCTTCAATTAATAATACTTTTAAACCATTTTTAGCAAGTGTAACAGCAAGATTTGAAATAACAGTTGTTTTTCCTTCACAAGCTGTTGAAGAACTAATTTGAATTACTTTAACATTATTATCAGCATTAAAAAATAAAATATTATCTTTTAAACGATTAAAAGCTTCTGCAACAACTTCATTACCAGGTTTATCAATTATAATAACATTATGGCGATCTAAATGATTTTTCTTTTTAGCAATTTTACTCATTTTCATCACTATTTTCCTCCTTGGTAGTAAATTTAGGTATTGAAGTTAATACATTAATACCTGTTGCTTCTTCTAATTGCGCTCTAGACTTAAATGTATCATCAAGTAAATATCTAACTAATACAATTCCACAAGATACAGCAGCACCTACAATAAACGCAATTATCGTAATTATAACTATTTTTGTTGATTTAGTAGCATATGAAGGTTGATTATCCATTTCAACTAATTTATTAGCAAATGTTGGATATAAATATTCATCAGAATATTCTTCCATTGGATTTTCAAGTGCATAATTATTTAAATATGCTAAACAATGACCTGCTATTTCTTCATCTAACTCTTTACTATCTTCAGTTGTTTTAATTGCAAGTACTAAAGAATGTTTATCATAATATACTATAAAATTATTTCTTAATGTATTAACATCACTTGAAATATGATTTTGTAATGCAATTAGTTTTTCATTTAACTCTTCCTCAGAATAAGTAAAATCACCTTCTACAGATAAAATTGCAAATTCATTATAATTATTTGATTCATTAGTAATAATATCAACATTATATTTTTTCTCATATGCTTTAACTACAGCTTTAATAGCTTCAATTTTAGGAAAAGTATAAGTAGGAGTTTGCTTCTTTAAAGTAACTGAAACTTCTTTTGTTTTTTCAATGATAAGTTTTACTGTTCTAATAACTTCATCATCAGTAGTTTCATCTACTTCTTCTAAACTATATGTTATTTTTAGAATTAAACTTTCATCATTATATGAAATTTTAGTACCACCTTTAACAACATTAGCTTTATCAGTAACTAATTTTTCATATTCTTCTTTTGTAAGTTCTTTTTGTTCAAGTTTACTAAAATGACTAACTACTACTCCATCTTCTTCATTATGAGTAATTTGATATTTTTCATCAATTAAAACTTTAGCAACTTCTTTAGTAACATTATCAGAAACAATAAATTCAGACATACTATTAACAAGATATTGTGCATATACAAATGCATTATATTCAGACATTCCATTACCTGATATATTACCATTATCTACTTGAACTATTGCAGTTGCTGTTGCAGAATACACTGGTTTTTTAACAAATTTACCATACACACCACCAATGATAGTAAATACTAATGTAACTACTGCAATCAATATAATATTTCTTTTCAAAAGTGAAAATAATTCAACAAATGAAATACCTTCATTATTTGCATTATTTGCATTTTGATTCATATTTTCCATGTTTATTCCTCGCTTTTTTGCATATTATTATAATCTAGTATAGCATATTTATATGTTTTTATCAAGTAAAGTAAAATATTATATAAAGAATAAAGTCTAAAGTAATAAACAAACTTTAGACTTTATCTTATATTATTTTAGTTTAATTAATTATCATATTGTTTTATGTCATTAACAATTTCTATTAAATCATCAGCATTTTGATGTAAGATTTCCATACAGTGAAGTTCTTGATAATTAATTTCTTTTAAAACTTCAAAATGCTTTTTAAAATCATATGTACCACTACCTACTCTTGTATGAGCATCCCTTGTTCCATCATTATCACTATAATGAATATGATATAAATAATCTTTTAATAAATATAAATAACTAAAATCATCATATTCACTTACATGAGCATGACCAGTATCAAAAATAAACTTTAGATTATCTTTATTAGTTAATTTTATAATTGTTAATAATTCTTCTGGACTATATCCAAGTTCATTACTTCCAGGCATATTTTCAATCATGATTACTTGATTAAATAAAGATGCATAATCACATAATTCTTTTAATACTAGTGATACTTTTTCATAATAACTACTTCTATCAATAGCTTTTTCAATATGACCTAAATGTAATGTTAATTTTTTGATTCCAAATAAACTAGCATATTTCATACCTGCCATCATAATTTCTTTAGAACCTGTATTTAAATGTTCATCTAAACATAAACCGTTATAAATACTATGAGGTAAATGAAGCACAAGTTCTACATTTGGATATTTTTCATGTATTTCTAAAACAGAATTAGTATATTGTTTTATTTGTTCTTGACTTTGATTATATGGATAAAATATTTCAATTGCTTGATAAATATCATTATCAAGAAGTCTCATATAATCAATAAAGTTTTCTCTTTTACGCATTTGATTAATTGTAAAACATTTTTTCATATTAGTACCACCTATATATTTGTTTTTTCAACAAGAAATTTAATTACTTTTTCTTGTAAAATTGTCATATGTTCAACATCATTTATAAAATTTGCTCCATTACATAAAAAGATTAATCCACCTAAATCATTATATAACATAAAACTACGAAGTCCATAAGCATTACCAAAATGTCCCTTTAAAGGTGATTTTGTAAACTCATCCATAATAATCATTTGAAGACCTTTTGCTTTATAGGTAGGATCAGTAGGAGTTCCTTTCCATTGTACTTTTTCCATTTCAATAACAGTAGATTCTTTTAATATTCTTATTCCATTATAAACACCTTTATTCATTAACATTGACATAATTTTACATAAATCAGGTGCAGTAATATATAATCCCCCCGCAACACCACGGTAGTTTTCTCCAAGAGGATATTTTAAACATTGTACTTTTTTAAAACTATCATAGTTACGATAAAGACTAAAATCACCGTTATTATAATTATAGTGTCCAACTAAGTTTTCAATTTTTTCTATGTTTTCTAATCTAAAACCACTTCTTATATCTAATGGTTTTAATAATACATCTATAATATAATCTGGAAAATATCTATTAGTAATTTTTTCACATACACATGCTAATATACCACATCCAAGATTAGAATAAATAAAATTTGTTCCAGGTAAATAATCACTATATCCCTTATAAAAATGTTTAGAATTTGGCGTTAATAATTCTTGTAATGGAATATAATCATCAGTACAGTTAGATCCATCATACCCTTTATATATTCCATTTTCAAAGATACCATTATCAATTATTGATGATGTTTGTGTAAGTACCATACGTAAAGTAATTAAAACATCTGGAAATTTTGGATTTCTTACCTTAAATCCAAGGTATTTAGAAATATCTTCATCTAAATCAATTAATCCCTGTTCATAAAGTTTTAATAGTCCTATTGCAACAATAACTTTAGAAATTGACGCAATACGATATATTGAATCTTTATGACTAGGTATTTTATTTTCTAAATCTGCATAACCAGTTGATACAATTTCAGTGTATCCATCATGTTTATGAAATAAAACATTAGTTCCCACTGTATTAAACTGTTTAATAAATTCATTATATTCATTTAAATATTTATTCATATTTTCTCCTTTTAAAACATGCTCTAAAGATAACACTAATCTTTAGAGCATATTTTTTATCTCATACTACTAATAACAGC
Source organism: Bacilli bacterium (assembly GCA_017398545.1). Classification (GTDB taxonomy): domain Bacteria; phylum Bacillota_I; class Bacilli_A; order ML615J-28; family CAG-313; genus UBA1737. Next base: position 5,032 of record JAFQFT010000061.1, read on the forward strand.
AGCCATTAATTCTCCATCACTTGAGTCTTCACCTAGTTCCCAAATCATAACACCAGCAAGACCATTCTTACGCATATATTTAGCTTTTTCATTTATTGACTGAGCATTTTCATAAGTAATGAAATAATTATATGCGGAATCATATAAGTATGGAGCATAACATACACTATCCCAATATTCAGTAACAGTATCACCAACTTTGCTTAAGAACATTGACTTAATTCTTGCGTAAGTAAGTGTTGTATATTTATTATTTTTAGAATCACTTCCTAAACCACCATTTGTAGAAGTTGTAGGAGTAGTATATTTACCATAGAATGCGATACCAACAACAAGTTTTTCTGCAGGTACACCTTTTAATTTAAATATTTCAACTGTTTCATGAACTGCAGCATTAGTTGCAGTACCTTTTCCTAAATTAGCATATAAAGCTGTATGATGATATACTTTAGAAGATGCTTCTAAGTCATATGTCATTAGATGAATAAAATCTAAATGTTTTGAGCATTCTGCTAAATTATAACGTTTAAATCCTTCAGCACCACCAGGAATTGCTGCAGTAAGTAAATAATCTGGATTCTTTTCTTTTAATGCTGCATTTAATTCTTGACATAATGCTGTATAGATTTCTGCATCAGCATCTTTTTTATCACCAGCAAACCAACCTGGATATTCCCAGTCTAAATCAACACCATTAAAATGATATTTATCTACTACTTCAACAATATTTTCAATAAAGATTGCTCTATTTTCAGGAGTTGAAGCAGCAGTTCTAAAGTTCTTACTTTCATCACCATATCCTTGAATAGATAAAACAACTCTAACACCTTGTTTTCTTGCAGCTAAAGCCCCATATAATATTTGATCACTTAAAGAGTGCATATCAAGTCTAAAATCACTTGTTACATACGCAAAGCTTAAATTAATAACATTACATCTTAATTGATCTTCAGTATATCCATTAAAGTTATAAGAAGCATAATAACCAAATATAGCTCTTTGAGGACGAAGTTCATTAAATGTTACTGGTTCAACTTCAACTTCTTTACTAAAGAAAGTTGAATAACCATCATTAATTACTTCCATCGTTAAAGTAACAATTTCAGTAACATCTCCTGGAATTACAATACCAGTTGAAGAAATTGTTTGTGGGTCAGATGAAACCCAAGCTAAATGAATATTATCATCATAAGGATTGCGTTTATAAAGTTCAAAATCTTCACTAACAACATTAGGAACGATTTCATCTAATAAGTAAGTATAGTCAACAAAAGGAACTTCTTCCCATACTGCATATAACATAATAGACTTAGTTACAGGAGTACTAAAGTTATATAAATTAGTTCCATTTTCATCAGTAGCCCAACCAAGGAATTTAAATCCTTCACGAGATGGTTTATTAGGTCTTACAACAACTTTATTTAGATTTACAGTAACCATTACATATTCACTACCATCCATATAGTTAAAATATACTCTAAATTCAGTTGCACCTTCTTCATCCTTTAATAGTTTATCAAGTTCACTTTCTTCTTCAAAACCACATTCACATTTACCATCAACAAATTCATGTACGTGTACATAGTTTGGATCAACTTCTCCGCATTCACACTTTCCTTTTATAAATTCATGAACATGTACATAGTTTGGATCTGTTTCACCACATTCACAAGTACCTTTTACAAACACATGTTCATGTGCTACATAATTTGGATCAACTTCACCACAAACACAGCTTCCTTCTACAAATGAATGAACATGTGGTACATAATCAGGATCAGTTTCTCCACAAACACATTTTCCTTCTACAAATTCATGTTCGTGATTATTACATTTATTTTTACAACCAGTTGAAATTATAGTACACAAACAAATTATAAAAATCCAAAAATATTTTAATTTCATCTTATTCCTCTTTTCAATTTATTTTTTAATACTATCATATACAGCAGAAAGTAATGTATCAGAAGTATCTTGACCAATTTCCCATATCATTACTCCACCTAAATTATTATTTACTGCATAATTACATTTTGCAGTAATAGATCTTTCATCATCATAAGTAATGAAATATCCATTTGTTTTATCTATTAAATATGGTGCATATGCTGTTTCATCAAAACCATATATTACATCACTATTTAATCTAGATAAATAATCCCTTACAATTAAATCATATGTTATTGATTTATAACCACCACTAGCTCTATTATTAAGTCCTGTACAACTAGTTCTCTTACCATAAAAAGCAAGTCCTATTACAATTTTAGATGCAGGAACACCATAACTTTTATATGTTTGAACAGATGAAGCAACAGTACAACCAGAAAGTGTTGCTGAAGAATCATATAAAGCAGTATGGTGAGTTCCAAGTGAACTATTCTGCATATCATATGTCATAATATGAATAAAATCTAAATATTTAGAAACATTCCCTAAATCAAATCGATAAGGTCCATTACCACCACCAGGAATAGCAGCAGTTACTAAATAATCTGGATTAGCCTTTTTAAATGTTTCTGTAATTTGTTTACATAATAAAGTATAGTTTGCTTTATCTACAGATACACTAGTACCTGTATTAAAGCCTGGATATTCCCAGTCAATATCAATTCCATCTAGATGAAATTTTTCGACAACTCTTAGCATTGATTCAGCTAAAGTAATTCTACCTTCTTCTGTTGCAGCTGCTCTACTAAAATTAGTACCAGCTTCACTATATCCTTGAATAGATAAAACAACTCTAACACCTTTTTCTCTTACACTTAGAACTTGGTTAATAACAGATAAAATACTTGCTGTATCAATCTTAAAATCAGTAGTAACATAACCAAAACATAAATTAACAACATCACAAGTTTCAAGCATTTTATCAGTATACCCAAAGAAATTCCAAGTTGAATAATATCCAAATACTAAATTACTACTAGGAAGTGGTTCAAATTCAATCTCAGGAATAGTAACTTCTTTTTCATAATCAAATAATTCACCTTGATCATATACAGATAAATAAACAGTTAATGTTTCTTCAATTCTAGGTTTAATTAAATTTCCATAATTATTAAGTGTATATTGATTAGAAGTACTCCAAATTAATCTTAAATCATCATATCTAGTAGGTAATTCTAATGAAGTAGTAACAACATCAGGTACATATTCATCAATAATACCTGAATAATCTTTATCTTCAATAATAATATTTTCTTCCCACACAGCATATAAAATCATACTACTATAAATAGGTGTATTAAAGTCGAATAATTCATCACTACCAAAAGACTTTGTCCAACCAATAAAATTATATCCATCTATTAAATCTGGAATTAATGCTTCAACTAACTCCCCTTCATTTACATAAACGATAATTGTAGAATCACTAAATAATGGATCAAATTTAATCGTATATTTAACAATTTTATTTGGATCAATCTCACCACAAGAACAAACTCCATCAATATAATTATGTACGTGATAATTAGGATCAGTTTCACCACAAACACACTTACCTTCTATAAACTCATGTGTATGATTAGGATCTTTTTCTCCACACTCACATTTACCATTTTCATAACTATGAAAATGATAATCAGGATCTATTTCTCCACATGAACATTTACCATCTATAAAAGCATGTTCATGATAATTAGGATCTTTTTCTCCGCATGAACAAACTCCATCTACATATGAATGTTCATGATTATTAACATTATTGTCACATGAACTAAAAAATAACATAATGAAAACTGCAAAACACAATAATATTTTTTTCATCATTTTAACCTCATTTCTTCTTATATTATATCAAAAAATATTATAAATTAAGAAGAAATTGCGTTATTATAAGAAAAAGTAATCCCAAATATAGGATTACTTAAATTTTTAGATTATATTTTTTAATTAATAATTTCACCTTTATCAAGTTTTATAATTCTAGTACAATAATTAATAACATCTACATCATGTGTTGCAACAACAATAGTTTTACCAATTTCATTTAATTCTTTCAATAACATTAAAATCCCCATTTTTGTTTGATTATCAAGTGAAGATGTTGGTTCATCTAAAAATATAACTTCAGGATTATTAACAATTGCTCTAGCAATCCCTACTCTTTGCTTTTCACCACTTGATAATTTTTTTACAAAACTATCTTTTTCAAATAATATATTTGAAAATTCTAATGCATTAATCACAGCTTCATATTTTGTTTTTTTATCTTTGCGTTTTGAAAAATGTAATGGTAATAAAACATTTTCAAAGACTGTATATGATTCAATTAAATTTAAATTTTGTAAACAGATACCAAATGTTGAATTTCTTAATTGTGATAATTCTTTTTGTTTTTTAAAATCAACTATATTTTCATTAAACAAATAAACTCCTGTTGTTGGTGAATCAACACAACTTAATATATGTAATAGTGTAGACTTTCCAGCCCCACTAGGACCAATAATTCCAACAAACTCTCCTTTATCAATTTTAATAGAAATATCCTTAACTGCAAATTTTTCTCTATTATTAGTAGTATATATTTTATTAATGTTACGTAATTCTATCATTATATACTCCTTCTATGAGTTCTATTAATTAATATTACCGCAAATCCGATTGAACTAAAAATTACACATAAAAGAAATGAAACTGATAATAAAACATTATTTAATTTAAGACATACATTACTCACATCAAATAATATTAACGATATCATAAAAATAATATTTATAGTAATAATTATCCCAAGAATTAACCATAAGAAATATGCTAATAATAATTTAATTGTTTTTAAACTATCTAAACCATATAAATTATATATTTCTAAAATTTTACGATTATTCAAAACATTTATAACGGATGTTAATATTAAAGATATTATCATAATTATAGTAAAACAAATTATTAATGGTAGATATGCTGTAACTTGTGATTTAAATTCATTTAATGTATTTTGTTTTAAATCATCTATTGTAAATATTTTTGCACAATTTCTAAATTCATCAATCATATTAGAATCTAAATTATCAAAAAACAAAAAACCATTTCCATATGTTTTACTTATAATTTTATTAGTAGAGCAAATAATCACTGTTCTATTTGAGAAATTTTCTTCATAAAACAGCATATTAGATTTCATTTCGTATGATTTTCTAGATGGATCAATAATTTCAATTTGTGATTTTATTTTTCCAACTACTATAAATTTATATTCAATATGTTCAATTTTTTTTAAAAAAGAATCTCCTACATCATATTGTCCATCACTACTAACAACACATTCAATTATTTGACTATTTTCTTCAATCCATCTACCACTAATTAACTGATTTTTCAAATATGTTGAAGTATGAATACCATAATTAAATATATAACAGTTGCCAGTTTCAATTCTACTATATAATGGTTCATTAATAACTTCGTTATTTCCAAACAATTCATCACTAAAATTATATCCATCACGAAGTGTATAATATAAAAAAGTTTGATCAAAATTATCTAAATATTTATTGGCTTTGACATAATTATTATATATTCCTAACCCATAATTAATAATAAAAAGTATAACAGCTAATTGAATAATTAATACGATATTTAAAAATAATTTTCTTCTAAATAATTTGTAACCTAAATTTAAATATACCATCTTATTCACCACTATCTTTCAATAACTCAGTTATTGACTTATTTTTAAACTTTAATATTATTGGAACAAACAAAATGCTTATTATAAACAAATATATTAAATACACATTAACATAATCAAATAAATATAGTAAATTACTCATATTCCATTTAGACATAATTCTTACAAAAACAAAGTATATACCAAGCCCAATAAAATAACTTACTGTTACCAAAAGTACTAATTCCAATAATAAACTAAATACTACTTTTAAAATACTCTTATCATAAACCCTTTTAACAATAAATTCATTTTTTCTAGTATTTAAAATGTAATTATATAAATAAACTAATACAGATAAAATTAATAAAGAGATTAAACTAATAAAAAAAATCTCTTTTAAATGTACCTCAAAAAAATTCATTTTTGAAACTTCTTCTGGAGCTTGAATAACTTTACCATTGAATAAAGATTCTAATAACTCTTTATTATGTTCAATTTCCTCATTTGAATTTACAGAATTATAAATAACACCTACATATGATATCTTCATATCATCAGTAATTGAATTATATGGTATTTGGAAAAAAGGTTCAGTTAATATTCCTATTCCAATAACAAGATACTCTTTACTACCGATATAATAACTATCACCAATTTCATATTTACTTAAGTCTATATCTTGATTTGATTCAAAATAAGGATAATTTGGTAATATTATTTTATTTGTGCCATCTTTTAAATCATAATCACTAAACCACTTGCCATAGCATACGGCTTTTTTATTATACTTTATCCCTTTATAATAAGCTAAAATTAAGTCATTATTATTTTCAATTAGACAATATATTGAAGAAATATTATCATTTACTAACAATTCTAATTTTCTTTCAATATCAACTTTATCAGTACTAACTAAAAAAGTACGAGAATTTTCATTTTGTTTATTGTTCTCTTCAATAATGTTTTTAGAGAAATTTATTAAAATTAGCGATGCACAAATAACAAATAAAAGAATTAAACAAAAAAAAGAATAAAAAAAGCTATTATTTTTGATAATTCTTTTCAAATAAATCATAGTTTAATCTCCTACTACATTCCAATTCTCTTCTTCTACTGCTTCGTGACTTGTAGAAAAGTTACCTTCTACCTTTTTAAAAAATTATATTATAAATATATATTTTTGTCAAGTTATATATCAAAAAAGAATGTATAGTAATTAAAAAGTATAATTAATTAAATTTAAATAACTTTATAATATATATTCATTATGAGAAAAAGTAATCCCAAATATAGGATTACTTTTTAAACTATTCAATGTTTATTGTTAATGTTCCGTAGATATAGCCTGTTTCTTTATTAGAAGCAGTAATTGTAACTGTACCAGTATTAGTAAATATAACTTTAGTTCCATTTAGAGTTGCAACAGTATTATCACTAAGTGTATAAATTAAGTTTTCACTTAATAATGTATCACTTGCTTCTTTAATAGCTTTAATATCTATTTCTTCACCAACTTTAAATGTTTCATTACCACCAACAATATATGGTTTATCGGCAAGTTTACGTCCCATTCCTTGTGCAACAGCAGTTATTAGAGTATTTGTAGTATCTTCACCGATTTCCCAAATCATTACTCCACCTAACCCGGTTGTTTTAGCATATTCACATTTATAAATGATTGATAATTCATTTTCATATGAATAGAACATTCTTTTTTCTGTATTAAACATATAAGGTGCACATGCAGTTGAATCAAAGTTATAATTAACTGTAGTTCCTATTAACGCAATGTAATTAGTACAAGCTTTAGTAAATGCACTATTTTTATATGATCCACCAGTAATTGCACTTTGTCCAAGACCATCTTTATTAGTTGTTCTTGTTTTAATATCTTTACCATAAAAAGCAATACCTAGACACATCTTTTCTAGTGGTACGCCTTTACTTTGCCAAACTTCAACTGTTTCAGATACTGAACATCCTGTCATTGTTGCATTTGATGGATATAAAGCCGCATGATGAGTTCCTGCTGATGAGCTTTGTAAATCGTAACTCATCATATTGATGTAATCAAAATATTCCACTAATTTATCAAGTTCATAACGCTCATGTCCCCAAGGACCAGCTGGAATTGCAGCTGTTAATAAATGATTAGGGTTTATTTCATCTAATTGATTTCTAATTTCTTTAATTAACAGTGTATAATTTGTTCTATCTTGTGCTAAACTTCTACCGCTATAAGATCCTGGATATTCCCAGTCAATATCAATTCCATCTAATTTGTATTCCACTACTAAATCAACCATAGATTTTGCAAGTTTTACTCTTAAAGTAGAATCAGCAGCACAATCACTAAAGTTCTTAGTATCTTCACCATAACCTTGAATACTCAAGCAAACTCTAACACCATTTTTATGACCAGCAGCAACAGTTTCACGTAATAGTGTTTTTATATCATTAATATTTAATGTACCGTCTTCTTTTACATACGCAAAACTAATATATAAAATATCAACAGTATTTAAAACTTCTTCACTATATCCACTATAGTACCATGATGAAGTATAGCCCATTACAATATCACCAGTAACAAGTTCTTTTAGTTCGTATTTTTTAATAGTAGTATTTTTTTCAAACATTATACTTTCTTCACTTCCCATTACATTTATTGTTAAAGTTACAAAAATCTCTCTATCTACAACATCAGGATTACAAATACCACTATAACTAAGTAATGTAGAATCACTAATTTCCCAATTATATTCAAAATAATCACGTCTAATAGGTAATTCAATATCTTCAGTTATTACATCTGGTACAATACTATCAAGTAAACCTTCATAATTTGATTCAACATAATTAGCATAAAGTGTAAAATCACTCTTAATAATTTCTGTAAAATTATATTCTTCTTTACCTTCTTCATCTAGACTCCAATGTGTAAATTCATATCCTAATTTACTTGGATTATAAATAGGTTCAGTAGGTAGTGTCCCAGAACTAAATTGGATACTTTTAATTGTATTTCCACCATTTGTTTCAAAAGTTACTGTATATACTTTAGCAATATATTTCGCATAAAGAGTCATGTTAGAATTAATTACTGTTTTTATAGATGCAAATTGTTTTAATTCCTCATCAAAGTACCAACCTACAAATTTTTTCTCAGGAAGTTCTTTTACTTCTAAATCATTAATGGTTGTATTTTCTAATACAATAATATTTATTTCTTCGCCTTCAACAATTAAAGTAAGATTGAATTTTTCTAAAAACTTCGCATATAAAACTAAATCATCATAAATCTTTTCATTTTCATCATACTCATTTGTAAAAGTATAATCAGTATATAATCCACAAAATTCAGATCCTTCTTTTGAAAGATTTATATTTTGTAAAGTATTACCATAATTTACTAATTCAGATGTAAAAATATCACCATCATCATAAATTGTTACATTAAATGTAATAACATCATACTGTGCATAAACATCTAAATTACTTGTTACATTATCAAATTCTTTATCCCAACCAACAAAAGAATAACCCTCTTTTTCCGGAGTTAATCCTACAGCACTTTCTCCATGATTAACTGTTTCTATTTTTAATACTGTATCACCATCAAAAAATGTTACAGTGTATGTATTAAGTGAAAACTCTGCATTAACTGTTAAATCGCTTTTTACATTATCAAACTCTTTGTCCCAACCAGTAAATGAATAACCCTCTTTTTCAGGTGTTAAACCAATTGCAGAAGAACCATAATTAACAGTTTCAGTTTTTAATACTGTATCACCATCTTTAAATGTTACAGTGTATGTATTAATAGAAAACTCTGCATTAACTGTTAAATCACTTGTAACATTATCAAACTCTTTATCCCAACCTGTAAAAGTATAACCTTCTTTTTCAGGAATTAGACCTAAGGCACTATCGCCTTTTTTTACTTCTTCAGTCTTTAATACAGCATCACCATCCATAAAAGTTACTGTATAAGTTTTTTTACAACTTGTTATAAAACAAGCAACACATATTATAAAAATTATAGGTATTATTTTTTTCATTTTATCTCCTTTTGAATTAATTTATTTATAAAAATATCAATTGCTTTATCTAATTGTTTAAATACTAGTTCAAAATTATCTGTATACCAAGGATCTTCTATCCATAGATCTTTTTCAATAAATTCACCAATTAATGAAACTTTAGATAGATTACAGTTTGGTAAAACATATTTTAACATTCTAATATTAGCTTGATCCATTACAAAAATATAATCAAAATAATTATAGTCTTCAATAGTAATTTGTTCTGCAGAATGTTTTGCTCCTAAAATACCATGATTATTAAGTGTTCTTAAAGCTTTAGGATAAATATTATTTCCAATTTCTTCAGTAGATGTTGCCCTACTATCAATATGAAATAAACTTTCCATAGATAACTTTTTTACTTTATCTTTCATTATAAATTCGGCCATTGGACTTCTACAAATATTTCCATGACATACAAATAAAACTTTTACCATTTCAATAATTCTTTCTTTATTTAATAACATTAATTCTATTTATAAATTTAGGATTATCTAAAATAACCTTTTTATATATTTCTTTACCTATTTCAGTCTTAGGTCTACGTCTTGTCCAACTTAAGATATTTTCATCTGTATATGTTTCAGGATATTTACAAGCATATGTAAAAAACTGATAATTTAATTGGATTGCATCAAAATCATGAGCAATATGAGCATTAATATCTAAATCTAAACTCCAAGCATTCCATGCTTCATAAACATCTTTTGCAATAGGAGAAGAATTATAAAGTAAATTACACCATAATGCCTTAGCAATTAAATCTTCTTTTAATTCATCCATATCTGTTTTATTAGGATGAGGAATATCACCAGTTAAAGTCTCAGCTAAATCATGAATCATAATCATTGTAAGAATTTGTTGTTTATCATATCCAGGTTCATCTAATTTACTAGGTAAATAGATATTAGCCATTGTATACATCACATACATATGTTCTGCAATACTTTCTTTATGATTTGTAGGAACAAAAGTTCCTACCCATCCAGAACGTTCTAATAAATTACTTTCCGCAAATATATTAAATACACTTATTAAAGTAAATAAATTTAATCTACACATTTCAAAAAAAGCATCAACTAAAGTATTTGTTTTACGATATGCTCTTTTATCCATTTCTAAAAATTGTAAATATAAAGGATCAATATTATTGTTTTTATATAAAGAATCAATTAATAATAAGAATAAATTAAGTTTAAAACTAAATTCACTTGGTAATAATGGCATATTATTTAAAATACAATTAGGATAATCCTCAAGTTTCAAATAACATGATTCTATAAAAGCTTTTCTAAATTCACTATTTGAAATGATATAAGCAACAAAACTACCAAAATCAAACAACTGACCTTCAATTGTTTCTAACTCTATAAAATCATTTAATAAATCTGATGATAAAATATTTTGTAAATTGTTAATATCACATTCTCTAAAACCAAAAAACTTAAGTTCTGGTGAAGGCATTAATACACGCATTATAACTCTTCCTTCCTTATAATTTTACTTTAATTGCTTTATGGTCATATCCATAATAAAGCATATCAATATATTTAGCTTCATCTAAATCAACACAAGTAAATACATGATCAATTCGTTCTCTATCTCCACGTTCTGACTCATATGTATATTCGTTTTTTCCTTTTAAAGGATCAGTATATCCAGCATTTTCAAAGGATGCAAAAGCAATATATCCTGTTGTGAATTTAAAACTATTATCATCCAATGCATCTTCAAGATAACCAGTGCTAAAATTACCTATAATCAAATCAGGATTTAATGTTTTTGCAAGCTTAATTAAATTAACAATAAAGATTTGCTTATATGGTTTTCTTTTAGGTGCTTTTACTACAATAAATTTTTTATCTAAATACTCAACCGAAATAAGTCTTTCTTTATATTTATCCATAGTATATTTCTTATCAACTTCTTTGTGATTAGATTTAAGTGAAAAATCAGTAATTTTAACTTCCTCTTTTGATAAAATATTAATACCGTATTGATAATGAGTTTTATATAAATGATAATCACTTAAACTCTTTTTAATATCATCAACAATATCAATAGCATCAGCTAAAAAGATAATATCATAATCATGTTTTAATAAATGATTAATAAGTTTACTAGTAAATCTAGTTCTTCCACCACAATCTAAATAAAAAATCTTCATAAAAAATTACCTCATATTTTATTCTATAATTATTATACTATAAACTTTGTTTTTTTTCAATATACTTGTTTAATTTGTGGACTTTTAAAGATTTTTTTTGTATAATTTAGTAAGTAAAGGAATAACATAACAATGAATGAAACAATAAGACTAAAAATAACATTTAATTTTAATTATATTGAAACTATTGATAACTTTTTAATAAATTATAATATTATTCATAAAAGTTTTAATAGCGATGTATCATATGTATTAGAAGTAGCAGATATTGATGTTGATAAAATAATTTACTATTTACTTCTACTTACTTCAAAACAAATTAAAATTGAAAACATTTCTTCTATTAAACAAAATCATGATGAACTAGAAGTAGGTACAGATAAACCAATTGGTTCAAAAGATGCGATAGATGAAAATTAAAAAAGATGAACTATCAGTTCATCTTTTTTTCTACACAAATAATTCCTACTTTTCAGATACAATTTTTTGCCATTTAGTATTAGCTAATAATTCATCTTTTTCAACTTCAGATTTTACTTTGTAAATATGTTTTGTTCCTCTAGGAATTAATTCATTTGATAAAACATTTCCCATTGAATTAATAACTTCATTCACAATATTATAATCAAAAGGCATACAAGAGAAAATATCAAAAAATACTTTCTTAGTTGAATACTCATAATGTAATGCAATATGACTTTGTGCAATGACAATAATTCCAGATAAATACTTAGGATTAACAACCGAACTTTTCATTACAGCAGCTCTTGTTATAGGATCCATATTAATATCAAATGATGTTTTTTCTAAAAATTCAAATAATGTATCCATATTAATATCTAAATTACAATCAATTTCAGCCATTAAATGTGGACCAAAATCAATTGATGGATTGTATTTTAAAGTGTTAAAACAACCACTTAATCGCATTGTAGTATTAAATTTTGATTTTTTCTCAATAAATGGTAATTCTTCTTTAAAGAAATTATATAATTTTTTCTCATCAAAATCATCAACAGAATAACAATCAACAAAGTAACATTCTCTAATAGGGAATGTATGAATAGTAATATGTCCTCCTTTTAATAAAATGTAAGCACTAATTCCAATATCTTCTTTTACTTTTCCATAATAATAAGGAATAATACTAACAGGACAAATTGGATTTAATTCCAAGGCATATACTACTTCAGTCATCAATTGACTAATTAATTTCATATTATCTAATTGATGTTCATTTGCACCATAACAATCTAACATTGTATGTTTCATTTATTTTTTACCTCACTTAAAATTTCAAATATTTCATATAATGATTTAAGTCCAAGCCAAGATGTAATATTATTATTATCTAATTTTGGTGATATTTCCACTAAATCCATAGCACCAATATTTAAATTACTAAATAGTTTTTTAATAAAACAAATTAAATCATAACTATTTATACCAAATGCCTCAGGTGTACCTGTACCTGGAGCAAACGAAGGATCATTTATATCAATATCATATGATAAATATATTAAATAGTTAGGGTTATTATATTTATTTATTAAATATTCTAAAATATTATCAAAACCATTTTCATTGATAAAACTTGCGTTAAAAACTTTTATTTCTTTATGAACATTTAAATATTCTACTTCTTGTTTCTCATAACCTCTAATGCCAATTAAATTTATATTTTCCGTTTTGCATCCATTATCTATTGCTCGTTTAATTGTACAAGCATGAGAATAATATGAATCATCATAATAATCACAAATATCAGGATGAGCATCTAAGTGAATAATTACTGGTTCAAGTTTATTAGCTTTACAGTATTCTAAGAATAATTTTTGTGTTGGAATAGATACAGAATGGTCACCACCTATAAATAACAAAAACTTATTATAAGAATAAATACTAGATAACTTTTTATAAACTACATCGTGATAATTCTTACATGATTCAATATTTCCAAAATCAAATATTTTAATCTTATCAAGTGATTTACCATTCATTGAATATGGCGGCAAATGATATGAAAGTTTACGTAAATTATCAGGTGCAAACTTTGCGCCTGTCCCTACTGAACAACCCTTATCATATGGAAGTCCAATAAGTAAAACACTAGCTTCTTCAATTTTGTCAACTATTAAATCTCTAAATTTTTTCATAATATTTATTCTCCATTAATGTATTTTCCAATAGCATTACTCAAGTAATCATCAACATCTTGTCCATATTGCCAGTACATTATTCCTGCAAGACCATTGGCGTTAATATATTCACACTTACGTTTGATACTCTTTTCATTTTCATAAGAAATAAAAATCTTATTAACAGAATCATATCGATATGGAACACCACATTCCTCATCAAAATATTCTTTCATTGTATCAGATAATGCATATGTAGTATCAAGTAGATTATACCATTTAGATTTACCAGATCCAGTTTTTGATCCTGGTCCACCACTTTCTGTTTGAACAGTTAAGTAGAATGGAATACCAACTAAAATTTTAGCATTTTCAATTCCATAGCCATTAAAAATATCAACACTTTCAACAATTGTACAACTAGTTAGAGTTGCTCCTTTTGTTGATTTATATAAAGCATTTTGATAATAACCGTTACCTGTAGCCATTGAATATGTCATTAAATTAACATAATCTAAATAAGCTTTAGAATTAGTTAAGTCATACTTAGGTGGTTGCCATTTACCTCCTCCAATTGCAGCTGTAACTAAATATTCAGGATTTTTAGCTTTCATCTTATTATAAATTGCTTCCATAAGTAAAGTAAATGTTGTTGCCTCACTTGATGTTGGAGTTTCCCAGTCAATGTCTATACCATCAATTTCTAATTTTTCCACAAAGTTTAAAATATTTGTAGCAAGTTTTTCTCTTAATGTTGGACTTGCAGCAACGCTCGCAAATGCACCACTTGCACTTTGATTAACAGAAATTACAATCTTAGTTCCAGAATTTTCTGCAAGTGGTTTTATATAATTATTAATATTACTTGTCATTCTAGACTCATTAGTAAAATTACCATTAGCATCAATATCTAAGAATGCACAGTAAATTATATCTAAAACATTCATTGCATTTTGTGTTATTGTATTATATGGTGTATAAATATAACCTGTTGCAAGAGCATTACTCTTACCATCGCCTTTTGCAGTAACAGTAAATTCATATATTTTTTCATTATTAACATAAGCTGTTAGTGTTACAGAAACATTAGAGACAGGTTTTCTAAATATACCTGTAGAAGAAATTACATCATTATGCGATGATTTCCAAGTGATAGGAATATTATTATAATTGTTTAATAATGTAATATTTTGTTGTATTTCGTTATATTTACTATAAACAGAAGACAAATAATCAGAAATTTCATCATAATATTCAGATTTATCACAATTAATAAAGCTTACTAATAAATTAACATCATTTTCCTCAAGCATAACAGGATCTCCACTAAATAGAACTTTTGTACCAATTTCAATATCCATTGATTCGAATTGACTATATAAGTCATAAGCTGAATATGCTAGAATAACAAAATCATAGCTATTAAGACTACTTAGAGATGCACCATTTATAGCAATACCACTTACATAATAATCATTACCACTAAAAGAAACACCTATTTTATGCCAATATTTACTAGCAAATCCAGATTGTGATGAATCAAACATCGTTAATACATCATATGTAGAAATATGTTGATTATATTTAGATATAACAAAACTATCAACATAATAATCATCATTATGATAATATTTTGCATATAAAACTTCATTATTATATTCACTACTTAAAATAGATGTTACTTCATTTTGATAATTAACATCATAATACCATCCTATAAAAGTAAAATCTTCTTTTACAGGTGTAGGTAAAATAATCTTACCATCATTTCCTACAGAACATTCATTATCAACAACTCCACCAAAAGTTTCTAAATTTAATGTTACACCAAGTTCTTTCCATTTTGCAGTTAAATTAATATCATAATCATAATTATATTTTCCATTTTCAATCTTAGTATCACCTAAATACCATCCCTCAAAAGCACATCCTTCTTTAGTTGGAATTGGTAAAACAAATTCACTACCATAAGAAACTTTATCAGAATACGGTGTATCTATATTTTGATATGTAATTTTATATACATTTGGTTTAAAGATACCATTTAAAGTAATATCATTTACATAATTATATACTGTATCAATAAATTCTTTTTCTTCTAATTCCCAACAAACAAAAGTATGCCCTTTTAAAGAAGGAATAAATTTTTCAATATTACTACCATATAAAATATCTACTACTTTTTCTTCATTATTATATAAGTATGTTATTTTATAAACATTTGGTTCAAGATTTGCAGTAAGCGTGATATCACTTAAATACTTATAAATATTTACTTCAAATTCTTCACCATTTAATTGCCAATTAATAAATTTATACCCTACTATACTTGGAATAAATTCTTCAATCTGACTACCGTATAAAATATCAATTACTTTTTCTTCATTATTATATAAGTATGTTATTTTATAAACATTAGGTTCATAACAAATAGTAAAGTTTGTTCCCATATATGGTGAATACATAGAACCTTCTTCTATTAAAATATCATTTACGTAAACACCTAAAAATTTATATCCATCAACATTAGGAATATTAAATTCAAGTAATTGACCAGTTTCTACATCTAGTGTATATTCATTATTTAAACCTAAATTATCATTTATAGTAATTTGGTAAATTATTGGCTTAAATATAACAGTTAATTTAATTGATAATGAAGCAGTAATTTCATTAACATTTTTTTCTTCACCATTATAAATTACACTTCCATCCCACTCATATCCTTCAGGAACAGTAATATTTGATTTTAATTCCTCATAGTTAAGTGAAGAGTTAACAAGTGTTTCAAATTGGTATAACTGTTTATTATTTTCATCAACTAGTTCAATAGTTACATCATACTCTTTAAAAAAATGTAAAGTAAACTCTTTATCATCTTGTTTAATTATAATAATATTTTCACCATCTTCAAGAAAAACTGATGTAGAAGTAATTTTTAAATTATTTGGAATAGTTTCAACTTTGTAGGTATCATTTGACTCAACATAATCAGTAAGTAAGATTGAATCTGTTGTTTTATCAACAGTTAAGAAATATTCGCCATTTTTTTCTTCCATATTAATAATTCTAATACTACTTTCATTACATGAAGATATATAAAACATTAATAAAAATATAAAAACAAATAAAACTTTTTTCATATTATCACCTTTTCCTAGTATCAGTATACCATATAATTTATAAAAAAAAGAGACTTTAAATAATAAAGTCTCATATTTTTTATTAGAATCCAACGTAACGATTTTTAACGTATTCTTTAGCAGCATCAGATAAGTTTTCTGCAACTTCTTCAACTGTTAAATATTGATAATTTAATGTTGTACCTTCTGGTAATGGAAGTTTAGCTAAAAATTCATTAAATTGTTCTTCAGCACGTTTAGCTTCTTCATCATAAGATGCTTGGAAACCAGCTAATGCAGTAAATGTTGATTCTTTTGAAACATTCCAGTTAATATTCAATAATGTAACTTTCTTACCTTGATATGCTTCAGGATTAGCAAGAACATCACTGTAAATAGCAACTAATGATTTTAATACATCATAACCATTAAAGTAAACATAGTTTGCTTTTCTAGAGAATGATTTCCATAGTTCAATTGCTTCTTCATTATCAAATAAATAGCGAGTACCAAATTGATAAGCCCACATGCTTTGACGGAATGGTTGATAGAAATGTTCTAAGAAATCAGCTTGTACAAAATCAATTGCATCAGCATAATTAACAATTGCGTTAAATTCAGCTTTTGGAGCACTAATTTCTTCAGGACGATCACGCATAGGTTCAGCAGCAATGACTTCAAATTCTACACCATATTCAACTTGAGATGGATCAAGTTCTAAACCAGCAAGAACATTATAAGCTAAAACACCGGCAGAACTTAAAGAATGCATTTTAGGAGGATAAACAACCCCAGTTTTAGCATTACGATGCCATTTAACATATTCAAGATTTAATTCTTTGTATGCATCTAATAATTCATTATATTCTTCACCAAAGAAGTTGTCTTCAAGATTAGCAACATATCCTTCATAACGTGGAAAGAAAATAGTTTTTTCGTCAAAACGTTTATTAAATTCTCTTGTAATTAATTTTCTTTCTTCATCAACTTGTGGATTCCACTTAATTGAATATTCAGGATCACCTTTTGAGTTCATAGCCATAGTGATTTTACCTTCACCAACTAAAGTACCAAGTGCCATGTAAACTTCTTCAGCAGGTAAAACATCTTTTAATGCATCAACAATTTTACGATATGATGCAGCAACAAAAGGAATTTGTTGTAATACTTTTAATACTTTTTCTTCTTGTGTTAACATATTAATCTCCAATCTTCTTTATTTTTTTCTATAATATTATATCAATTTTTGTTAAAAAACTCAAATGATTTATCTTACTAATTTTTCAAGAAAAAGCATAGTTTATAATTAAATAATTGATAATTTCCTATATTAAATAAAAACAATAAACCACTTATAAGGTGGCTTATTGTAAAATTAAAGTTATTATTCTATTTCTTCTAAATCTTCAATAACTTTTTCATTAATTGTGATTTTAATAGTTTCAATTTTTTGATTTTTAACCTTTTGAACAGATAGTTCAACATTATCAAATTCTAAAACTTCTCCACCTTTAGGGAATGAATCAAGTGTTGCAAGAATTAATCCACCAATAGTATCATAGTTACTATTTTCTTCATCAAATTCAAGGTCTAAGTCTCTATTAACTTCCTGAACTGGTGTATCACCATTAACAAGATATTGATTATCATTTAGTCTTATAAAATTCTTTTCATCATCATATTCATCATAAATATTTCCAACAACTTCTTCTACAATATCTTCCATTGTAGCTATACCAGATACCCCACCAAATTCATCTAATAAAATAGCTATTTGATTTTTTGTATCTTTCATTACTTGGAATAATTTATTAATTTTCATCATGTCTCTAACATATAATGCTTTACGCATTACTTTATCAATTTTAACGTTTTCAACACCTTTTTCAATGATTTCTTGCATTAAATCACGAACATGAATCCAACCAATGATATTATCTCTAGTTTCTTTATAAACAGGAATACGAGTAAACTTTTGTTCAAAAATATCATTTAAGTATTCATTTAAAGGTTCTTCAATGTCAATCATAAATACTTTAATACGTGGTGTCATAATATCTGTTGCAGTAAGATCATTGAATTTTAATACACTTTCAATCATTTTTTGTTTTTCAACATCAAGCGTACCGTCTTCAACACTTTCTTCTACTACAGAAATAATTTCTTCTTCTGAAATCTTTTCTTCTACTAAATATTTATTAATTCCTATTAATTTAACAATTAGATTACAAGTTCCAGACAAAACTTTTACAATTGGTGTTGTTAATATTCTAACAAAATTAATAATTCTAGCCACATTTAAAGAAATTTTTTCAGGAAAAGCAAGTGCAATCTTCTTTGGTAATAATTCACCAAAAATCAAAGTTAAAAACGATAAAATTAAAGTTATTACAACTACTGCAATTCCCTCAGCATAAGGAACATTTAAAGTAATTAACCAATCACTTAATAAAACAGCAATACTTCCTGCAGCTGTAGCAGATGAGAAGAATCCTGCAAGTGTAATACCTACTTGAATAGTTGATAAAAAGTTAGTTTGATTATCATTTAACTTTTGTACTAATTTTGCTTTCTTATTTCCATCTTTTGCTAAGATATCAATCTTTGTCTTATTTGCGGATATTACTGCCATTTCAGACATTGCAAAGAAAGCATTAATAATTGTTAATACAGCAATTATTATAATTTGCAGTAAAATACTATCAGCGTCCGCGTCCGCGTCATCATTTGATTCCATAAATCTCCTTCTTTAATCATAATTATTATTCTAATATTATGATTATGAAACATTATACCAAATTTTTAATAAAATGTAAAGTATTTATACTTAAATAGATAATTTAATTAATACTTTCAATTTGTAAAATTATTTCATAAATATAATTTTTCATACCTTCATCAAGTACTTTAGATAACTCATTAATTATTTTATTATAATCATAGTTAGTAAAACTATTTATAAGATTAGTATAATTCGTTTTATTTTTTACTTCATAATAATTTTCAATTTTATCAATTAAATCGGTTATAATAGCTGATTTTTTATCTTCACTTGATAAAATCTCTGAAACATATTCAAAATGGAAACTTGATTTTATAATATTATAATAATTACTATTTAAATAATCTCTTGCATGAAATAAAATATACCCATTTCCACTTGAAGCTTCTAATTGCATCATGAGTTCATTAACAGTTAAACCATATGATAATCCAATTCTAACATCATATTCACTAAATTCATTATTATAGTAATCAATTTTATCAACAACAAATAAATAATCATCACTATAAACCATAGGTTCAATTATATCAACAATTCCAAGTTCTAACCATTTTTTAGCATCTTGTAAATAATTTATTTTAACTTTTTCATATTCATTTAAAACTGCAGCACTAATGACTAAATTAGGTTTTATTTGCTTCATTGCAGTTGTAGCGTTAGTAATAAATTTTGTTAACTCATTTTCTTTAAATTCCATCCACTTTAATCTTACATCAAGTGACTCTTTAATTAAAACTTTTAAGTCACCTTCTAAGTTATACATCTCCATAAATTTATTCATAGAGTATTCTGTATATCCTGGATCATTTATACCTGCATTATCTAAAATTACTTCAACATCATTAAAACTACTTAAATTAGATACTGAATATCTAATAATATCGTATTCAACTTTATCAAAATCATAAAGTGTAACTAATTCAATATACAAATTTATTAAATTTTCTTGTACATAATCATTACAAATATCATAATAATAGATTTGCCCCATTGATAATGTTCCATCATATTGAAGTTGATAATGTGACTCATCAAATACCTTAGAACCTTCTTCATAACATCTAAATGTTTGTGTAAAAGCATTAACAGTTATTCCTCTTTTATGTGCTTCAGTAATAAAACAAGTTAAATAATCATTTCCATATTCACCATAAGAGTAATCATTTAATGGTTCATAAAAATAAAAATATTCAGATTCAAACAAACAATATTTACCACTAAACGGAATAATAACAATCTCATTAAATCCCATTTCTTTAAACATATCTAGTGTATTAATAACACCTTCTAAAGTTGTATCATCATATGCAGTAGGATATGAAAAAGGATAGTACCACATTCCTCTTGTTTCTAAAACCTTATGATCAATTAATTGACTATATACTATACCCAAGCACTCTTCTACTTTTTTTATACACTTTGATACATTACTAACATCATAACAACTTTTAATAATCAAATTATTTGTAGAAAGCGTACCATCAATATAATTCATTAATTTATAAATATATTTATAATCATGTGGAATAGCATTTATACAATGTTCATTGATCTTTGATACTAACTCATTACGTTTACTAATTAAATCATTATACTCATTAGATCCTAAGTCTTTATAAAACTTAATACAAGAATCAGTAATTTCAACCTTATTACCTATATTTAAATTATTTTTTATAAACTCTGCACCAGTACCATGACCACTTAAAATATATCCACCTTCTGGTAAATCTACTAAAATCTTTTTATCAATAATAATATTATTTTTATCAACCGCAATCTCATATCCATAAGAATTGCGCACGCGATAATTATCAGCATTATAAAATACTATTGTATCTTGATTTCTAAAACCACCATAATATAACTTTTCAGTATAATCAATGAAATTAATAAAATTACTAGGATCTTCATAAGTTTTATCCATTAAATCATAATTAAGTTCAACATAATTATAGCTGTGATTATTATCATATAATGAAACAAATAAGTTATCACTAATATCACATAACAAATTATATAAAATATTTATCGTTTCATCTGTTTCATCATAAATTACATTAAACTGTTTAATAATAGCATTTAATTCCATTGCGTAAACATTATATAGTTTGTTATCAGTAATAATATTTATTTCATTTATTAAATCAATTAACTTTAAATACACTTTACTTCTTCTATCAATATCTTTATTTTTATAAATATATACAGTTTCATCAATATAAACACAAATATCACCAACACTTACATCTTTTAACAATTTAGAACTTGTACCATGGCCTGAAACAACAAACCCGTTTTTTACTAATGAAACATTAACACCTACTTCTTTAACTTCTCCATACTCATCAACCGATATTTCATATCCATAAATATTTGTTTCTATAAAATTATCTTCATCATAGACAATCATCATATCTTTATCTCGTCTAACACCATATTTTGCACCTGCAAATCTTAAATCAAAATTAGTAAAATCGATATTCATGATTGAATAATTTGAATAATTAACTATATAATCAATTTCAATTCTTTCATAATCTTCAAAACTAACAAAAAAACTAGTTTCTAAATTTTCATATTTAATTATAACTTCACTTATTCCAATATTAATACTTGGATATTCTACTATATATTCATCAATAATTTTCTTTGAATTATCACTATAAGTTGCTTCGACAACTAATCCTGATAAATCGATATCTTCATCTATATAATAACTAGTTTTACTTGCTCCTTTTATAATATTTAACGAAGTAATAGTAATATCTTTAACTAATATATCAAAACTAGTTTCTAAATTTTCATATTTAATTATAACCTTATTAATTCCAATATTAATACTAGGATATTCTACTTTATAATCATCAATAATTTTCTTAGAATTATCACTATAAGTTGCTTCTACAACTAATCCTAATAAATCGATATCTTCATTAATAAAATAAGTTGTTTTATCTGGTTCTTTTGAAATTATAATTGATTCTAAAATAGGTTCATTTATAGAATCATCATATTGATAATCACAACCTACAATAAATAAAAATAATATAAAAATCATTAACAAGTATTGTATTTTCATAAACTTTATCCCTTTCCTTTTTTAGAATATTTTAATTTCTATGAACTGACAACCTCAAAAGTAACACCTAAAAACTTTTTATCTTTTGTTCTACCAAAAAATACAAAAGCATATCCATCACATGTTGCAAGAAACGGAACATCAAAATCAAGAGGATCATACTGCAATAATAAACCAGGTTTATCATCATATTCATCAACAAAATTACTAGGATATCCCAATAATTTAGTTCCCTCATAATTTGCAGAAACTTTCTCAAATGTTATTATATAAGGTTCATTTAATCCTTCATTAATTGGTGAATTCTCGTTAAAATCGTCAATTATATGGGTTGGTTTTAAAGGTGTATAATCAACAAAAATATATAAGTCATCACTAGGGTACATTTCTGCATCTATGAAGAAATATAAATAGCCCTCATGAGGAAGTCTATTATCAGGATCTAAATCTTTTAAATCTTCACAATTTATTTGAAGAAAAAATACACAATCATCAGGATAATTATTAAGTAATTCTTTAGGTAGCGTTGGGGAACCATAAAACTTACTACATGATTCATCTATTTTTTCATTATGTTTTAGTTTTCGGACCTTTAACGCAATCGCATAATCAGCATTTTTATTCATAATTTCTTCCTCCTAATCAAACATTACTCTTGGATTCATTAATTTAGGATTTTTCCAAACAATATTATATTTTTCTAAATAGTATTTTTCCATTAAATTCCATCTTTGATATGGTATGTGTAAATCTCCAACAATATCAATTTCTTCTTCTACAGCAATCATTACATATTTATATCCATTTACAAAAGCATCTGTAAATTCTATTTCATCCACTTTTAAGCCTTTATGATTTACACCTGAAAGAACAATTTCTGCATATTCTTTATATACTTCTTTTATCTTTTCAACATCAACTTTTTCTTTTAAGTTTTCAGGAAATTGACTATTTATTTTATAATATTTTTGCAATGCATATGCAGACTCTTTTAAATCATTTTCTTTTAAAGCTATTTCGCTTGCTACAAGGTAACACTCCATAGCATCCTTTCTATTATACTGCATTAAAAGAAAATCACCTGCTGTTATCATCATATCATAAAGATCTTGATTACTAAAACCTTTTAAATTCTCATATCGTATATTAAAAGAAACACGATGTGCTAAATAAGCATGTTTAAAATAATATCGGTGATGAGTAACTATCTTAGTTAAATAATAATGTAACAATGTATAATAGTTATCCGATTCTATTTTATTATATCCACATACTATGTCTAAAAATTCTTCTAATCTATCAAAAGGAATATGATCATATGAATAATTACTATCTGAAAGTTGATAAAGATAATTTATTATTACTTGATAATCCCTTTCAGTTATTATTTGATTCTTAATAATTCCATCAATAACTTTTATATTTTCTTTTTTAAAATTATCAATATTATCAATAGTTTCTTTTATAATATCCTTATAATTTTTTAAGTTATTATATTCATTTATTAAATCAATATTATGAGAATTTATAATTCTTTTTACATATTTTTCATCAGTTAATTTAAATAAAAATATCTTTAATTCATTATAAATATCAAAATACATTTCTTTATTGGAAATTATCGCTTTTATCTTATTAATATTTTTATCTATTTGTTGTCCATAGTCTTTATAATCAAGAACATGTCTAATTTTACTAACATCAATTTCTTTTAATTCTACATATAATAATTCTTTATCAATTTTAAAGTTTTCATTACGACCAGTTGTTATATCTTTAGATATAAGATACTTTGTCTCATTTGGTCTTAATTCAAAAACTTCTTGTTCATTAATCATTAATTCAATGTATCCATCACAAACTTTATGAATTTTTATTTTATATCCTAGTTTACATATAGCATTAGATTCTTCTAATAATAATTCAGAATTTATTGAATAATTACTATTATACTCTTCATAATAACTATTATTATTTTCAACATGACCTTTTATATTTAAAACATATTTATTTTTCATAATCATTTAATACTTCCTTATTATATATCATATTATTTCTATATTTAGTATAACATAAAATATTATTAGATACTACTTAAAAAATAAAAAATCTCGATACATTAAATTGTATCAAGATTAATAATCTAAATGGCAACGTTACACAATTTTAATACAATTGCATACCCCTACCTGAAATTTGCATACCATTAGGATATTTTTGCATACCCCTATTTCTAAACGATAAATTGGAATTTGTCAGTATTACAACTGCTTAATCTCATTGGCAATCACAGCCACATCCTTTGCGTTTGTATCAATTTTAATGGTATTGAGTGCTTGATACATCGGTATTCTTGCTATGCTTCTCTCAATTACATCTTCAGAGCGAATACCTCTTTCTACATCCATTGATAATCTTTCGCACAGAGTCTTTTCATCCGCTACAAGCGAGACGC
>JAFQFT010000062.1 GCA_017398545.1 Bacilli bacterium
AATATTAAATATGAAGACTATTTCTACTTCATTATTTGTAGGTGTTTTTGCTTGGTTAATTGTTCAGACAATTATGAATCAAAATAAAAAGAATTTACAAGAAAATACCTATGGTAGTGCAGAGTGGGAAGATTCAAAGGCAATAAAACCTTATTGTGAAAAAGAATTAGAAAAAAATCAAATATTTACAGCAACAGAAATGTTTGCTAAAAATATGAGAATATCTAAAAGGAATAGACACCTAATTTTGATTGGTCGTCCTGGAAGTGGGAAATCACGCTATTATTTTAAAGTTAATTTATTAAATGCAAATGGAGAAACATTTGTTGTCACAGATCCTAAAGGTGAGCTCGTTAGAGATTGTGGAATGTCTTTAGTTAATTTGGGCTATGATATTCGTGTTTTAAATTTAGTTGATAAGTCAAAGTCTGACCATTTCAATCCACTTATGTATATAAAGAAAATTAATAAAACAATTGATAATAGTAAAGAAACTCAAGAATGGATTGCTGAAGATGACGTAATGACATTAATTAATACTATTATGTTAAACACAAAATCAGAAACTATTGAATCTAATACAGGTGATCCATTTTGGGAAAAAGCAGAGATGGTTTTCTTACAGGCAATAATTTATTATATAATTTTTAATTATGATGATAAAGAAAAGAACTTTAAAACTGTATTAAAGTTAATTAGATTAGCAGAACCTGATAAGGAAGGTAATTCAACATTAAGTAGGATGTTTGATGCGTGGGCAGAAAAAGATCCAGAAAATATAGGAGTTAAACAATGGAAACATTTTAAAGTGTCTGCATCCTCTCCTAAAATGATGAGTACAATTATCATGACTGCATCTGCACGTTTAGCACCTTTCAATATTTCTGAAATAGAATCTATGACTGTTGATGATACTATGGAATTAAATAGAATAGGTGGAAAAGGTGATGAAGGGAAAATAGCATATTTCATTATTAATAGTCCAAATGATTCAACATTTAATTTTATAGCTAGTATTTTATATACACAGATATTTTCTATAATAGATGCAAATGCTAGTAAGAATAATGGTTCACTATCAACTCCTGTTCAGATATATTGTGATGAATGGGCACAGTTAGGTGTAATACCACGTTATTTAGAAAATCTTGCTTATGTTCGTGGTCTTAACTGTGGAATAACAACTTGTCTTCAATCGCTGTCGCAGTTGAAAAAAGTATACAAAGATAATTGGGAAACGGCATTAGATTGTTCGGACTATGTGTTATTTTTGGGCTCACGAAGTAAGGAAACTTTAGAATATATGAGTTCAATGCTAGGAAAGAAAAGTTGGTATAAAAAATCATCAGGTCGTACTTATTCAAGGCAAGGTTCTTCATCCTATAACTGGGATATAGTTGGACGTGAGTTAGCATTTGTAGATGAACTTGCAAGAATGGAAAGTGGATATGGGATTTTATTAGTTGCTGGTATG
The DNA here is from genome assembly GCA_017398545.1 of Bacilli bacterium. Taxonomy (GTDB): domain Bacteria; phylum Bacillota_I; class Bacilli_A; order ML615J-28; family CAG-313; genus UBA1737. The sequence goes on from JAFQFT010000062.1 coordinate 1,475, forward strand.
CGACCGTTTTATTCTAAGTTGTATGATTTAACAAAACATCCAAGATATAATGAGTTATTTGAAAGTTGGAATGAAAAAGAAACTATCAAAAATAGGTATGATCATTCAATGGAAAGGGGTGTAAGTAAAGAAACAAGAAAGAAGCAACAGATGTTTAGAGAATTAGGATTAGGATTTGTCAAAGTAAAACCAGAATTTAAGGCAAGAGATTTAACTAAATATGAAGAACGTAAATTTAATGATGATGCAATTTTGCTTTCTTCTAAAAGTTTAACAGATGAATTATTGAATAATTTATAATTATATTTTTTTATGTTGTTTAAGTTGTTAAATTTTTTTTATATTAAGTGTTTACTAGTGTAAACAAAATAAGAAAGAAAAGGAGAAATAATATGAAGAAAAAGAATTTGGCAGTTAGTATTAAGCAGTTATGTAAAAAAGTAGTTAGTTTATTTAATGTAGTTTTTTGTGGATTTATTTTAAGTATGAATAGTGTTTATGCACAAGGTAGTAATACAAGTAGTATAGATGGCTTTATCACATTTGTTTGTGATTGGCTATTAAAGATTGGTGGAGTTGTTGCGTTAATTGGAGCTGTTATGTTTGCTTTAGGATGGCAACGTGATGACGCTGAAGGTAAAAGTAGAGGTTTAATGACTATGATGGCAGGTTTCATGGTTATAGCTATTAGTCAGTCAAAAGGTTTATTTGGATTATAAGAGGAGGGCTAATAGATGGCAGGATTAATTGAAAAAATTTTTCAAATATCCTTTAAAATATTAGGTTTTAAAATTGACATTAGTGATTTTGTTGGAACAATCCGTAATTTATGTAATTGGAATTCAGTCACAAAAACCACTATATGGTCATTAGCATCTAATATCCATTCAATTATTGTACCAATAGGATTAAGTTTATTAACATTATTCTTTTTATTAGATGTGACTAAAAAAGTTATGGATTATGAAAGGTTTAGTTGGGAACGGATGGTATTCACTTTCATCCGTTTTCTTATCTTTAAAATGTTAATAGAAAATTCATTTGAATTACTTTCATCTATAATGAGCATCTCAAATAACATTCTTACTCAAGTCACGAGTTCATTAGCATCTTCATCATCTATACCAGATCTTGCTGTTCAAATGGGAGATTTAGTTAGAAATGCAGGTAATATTGTTGAAAGAGGATTTATGGGAATTATTATATTAATTCTTTATATACCATTTATGGGTACTTTAATTGGAGTATTAGTTCAAGTTTTCTTGCGTATAGGAAAATTAATTTTAAGTTTTGCATTTTCTCCTATACCTATTGCAATAGGTACTTGGGAAGATGGACAAAGTGTTTGCAAAAGATTCATAATGTCTACTATTGCTCTTGGAATTGAAGCGTCAATGATAGTGGTAGCAACGGCAATATATTCACTTGCATTATCTACATTAACTGATGCAGGTTCAATCAGTTCTATGGTAGCGATAATGTTTTTAAATGGATTTTTAATGGCAATGATTTCTATGACTAGTACAATGGCAGAAAGGTGGGTAGGTGCATAATGGATAGGATAGAACCTAGAATACATGATGAAATAAAGGATTATAAAGAAAAATTTTATAACTTCACTTTAAGACAATGGTTATTTGGAATTCTTATTATTATAACTACTGTACCATTATATTTATTTTTAACACCAAAAATAGGTAGTGATCTTACTGGATGGATAGTTATTATTGTAGCTATACCAATTGGCTTTTTTGGATTCATACCTATTCAAGGATTAAACGCTGAACGTATAATATTTTACTGGAAACGTAATTATATTAACTTTGCAAAACCTATTTTATATAAAACAGAAGCAGAGTTATTAGAAGAAAAAAATAAGAAAAAGAAAACTAAAAAACCACATACAAAAGTGGATAAGAAGGAAATTAAAAAAAATAAAAAACAAGAAAAATTAAGATTGAAGGAATTGAAGAAGGAACGTAGTAAACAAAGAGAACTAGCACGTGCTAAGAAGAAATTTGGTATTAATACGTTAGAGAATACTACCAGCAATTTTTCGTTAAGTCAGGAAGAAGCACAAGTGCTATTAAAACTCGCTAAACAAGTTGTTGGAAAGGATAATAGTGTGATAAATGAAAAAAGCAAAGAAGGTATTGAAAAAGAATCATACGAAGAAAAAGAAAAGTAATATTTTACCTACAACATTTATTCCTAAAACTAATCAAGAAATAATTTCTTATATGTTTAAGGAAGTAGATGAAAGAACAGGTATATTTAGAATTGACGACGATACTTATTCTATTTGTATTGAATATTCTGATGTATCATTTGCTAAAGCTAATGATGAGGAAGCAGAAAATATTTTCTTTAAATGGTTAGAGTATTTACATTCTTTTAGAGAAGATACTCATATACAGGTTATTAATGCAGGTACTCCTATTAAAACAGAAAAATATAAAGAAAGATTTATATTTGAAAAAGAACATTTGAAGGATGAACGGCAAATTCAAATTGCTGATGAATTAAATACTCTTATAACTAATTCACTTGGTACAAATGAAGACACATTACAAACAAAAAGATTTATAGTAATATCTTTAAAAGCAAAAAACTTTATAGAAGCAAACGCATTATTTTTAAATATCTTTTTAAAGACTGAACAGAAGTTTAAGGAATTAAAATCAAAAGTTAATTTAATACCAGTTAAAGAAAGATTAAAATTTATATATAATTTTTTTAATATACAATCAGTAGAAGATAAAAATATTGATAATATAATAGAGTATGCTAAAGAAAATAATTTAACTATATTTGATGTAATTGCTCCAAAAAAAATTATGATGCGTGAATCTGATCTTATTGAAATAGATGATAAGAAGTTTCTTAGAGTTTTGTATGTATCTAAATTACCTAAAAGTTTAACTCCTAGATTTTATAACAGGATTACTACAATGGAAGACATTAATATAATTACCACATTAAATATTAATCCTACCAATTCTGCTAAGATGATTAAGGTTGTGGATAAAAGTTTATCAGCAATGGAAACTGAACGTCTTGAAAAGATAAAAAGAGCTGGTAAAAGTAATCTGGATTATGAATATGTTAAGGATAAAAAGTTGGAAACTAAAATATCTAATGCAGAACAATTACAATATGATTTACAAAAGAATAATCAAAAGATATTTCAAAACAATTTTTTAGTATGTATAACTGCTAATAGCTTTGAAGAGTTAGAAGACCAAACAGTTAGAGTTCAGGAAGTTGCAGCAGAAATGTTAATAGAAATGAAACCAGTATTATGGCAACAATTAGAGGGAGTACAAAATATTCTTCCTTTAGGTCATAATAGTTTGCAATTTCAAAGAACTTTAACTAGTGAAGCAACAGCAGTAAATGTACCATTTAATAGTAAAGATTTTAATCATGATAAATCACTATTTTATGGAGTTAATCTTGTTAGTAAAAATGCTATATTTTGTGATAGAAAAAAACTAATTAATGGTAATGGATGCGTATTAGCGACATCTGGTGCTGGTAAATCGTTTAATGTTAAAACTATTATAGAACAAATATTAATACGTTATCCAGAAGATGATATTTGCATCATAGAACCACAAAATGAATATGGTGAATTATTAAAAGTGTTTGGAGGACAAAAGATATTTATATCAACTAATTCAAATACTCATATAAATCCGTTTGACTTATCATTGAATTATGGTTATACTGAAAATGGTAAAAGCGAACCAGTAAAAAGCAAAGTAGAATATATTATTGCTTTCTTAGAAAGTATAGTAGGTGCTAATGCTTTATCTGGAGGGCAAAAAACTATTATAGATCGTTGTACTAAAATCATTTTTGAAGACTATGAAAAAAGTAATTTTACTGATGATAGTTTATTACCTACATTACCTGATTTTTATAATATGCTTTTAAAACAACCAGAAGAAGAAGCAAAGGATTTAGCATTAATTATAGAAAGATATGTTAAAGGTTCTATGGATTTGTTTTCTAAGAAGACCAATATAGATATTCAAAATAGATTAGTATCATTTGATATTAGTCAATTATCAGCATCATTACAGACAACAGGGTATTTAGTTGTATTAGACCATATCCAGAATAGACTAGCAAAGAATAAAGAGTTAGGTAAATATACATGGATTTTTATAGATGAATTTCATATTCTACTTGCAAATCCATATTCTGCTCAATATGTTGCTAATTTCTATAAAACTGGAAGAAAATTAAATGCGTTAAATACGGTAATTTCACAACAAATATCTCACTTATTAAGATCGGAATCTGGAAAGGATATTTTATCTAATTCAGAGTTTGCATTAATATTGAAACAGAAACCTTTAGATTTACCATCTATTTGTAATATCTTTAATATTAGTGATGAAGAATCAATGTATGTTCAAGGAGATGCACCAACTGGGCAAGGGTTAGTAGTATTCGGTTCTGATGTTATACCTTTTACTAATAAAGTACCTAAGGATTATTTAATCTATCAAGTTAATAATACTGATAGTCAAGTACAGGCAAGATAGTTATGAAAGATAATACTGAAAGAGATGTTAAAAGGTCAATTGATAGATTATCAACATTATCATCAGAAGCATCTAGTCATACATTTGAAACAATAGATAGGATTGCAAAAAACACCTCAGATTTCATTGAAAATAAGCCCATAGAAGAAGATTTAAACTTCAACGATAAAGAAGTTGAATCAAGATTAAAAACTTCTAAAAACGCACCAGAAAGTGAAAATAATCAAGATTCAACAATTCAGCAAGAGAATAACTCTACTAGCAAGTTGAAAACTAATGTTAATGATACTGAATCTAATAATTTAGAAAATAAAGAAACTAATACTGAAGGAGTGAAGTCGGACAAAGGTACTCCTAAGAAAAGTAAATTAAAAACAGTAGTAGAAAAAACAAATCAAAAAGTTTTTAAGTTTAATGATAATCAAGGGAAAGTATCTAAAGTTGCTACTGCTGTAAGTAAGAGTGGTGAAAAGGTATCTAAAGCAGGTAGAACAATTGTAAGAACTTCAAGAGAATTAAATAAAGCAATGAGTGAAGATGGTAGTGGTACAGATTATATTAATGAAAAAATTACTCGTAAAATAAAAACTAAGACAACTGATAAACTTAGAAAGAGTACGAAGAAAGCTGCTAGTAAAGCAGGTAAAAAAATTAGTCAAACTCTTGGTAAAAAATTATTACAAGTTGCCAAAACGGTAGTTATGAAATTAATAAAGATGTTAATATCTCTTCTAGCTGCAACAGCAGAGTTTATTATTCCTCTTGCTCTTATTCTTATTATAATAATTGCTGTATGTTCTATATTTGGTTCTACTATGTCTGAATCTTCTTTAAATTCATATAAAGAATATCTTGATAGTATTCAGGAAGAGTATGATAAAAAAGTAGATGATTTTTTAGAAGAAAATCCAGATGGTATAGTATTTGCAGTAGATGGTAGTTATGGTCGTATAGATTGGAGAATACCATTATCAATTATGCAAGGTACTGGTGCTGAGTTAGAATTTGATCAAACTGAAAAAGATTTAATTCAAAAATTTAAATCAGAAGGATTGTTAGAAAAGCACGAAGTATTAGAACAGAAAGTAGAAGAAACTGATGATGAAGGTAATACAGTAGAATCAACTATCAAAGTATTAGTCATCACTAATAGTATGTATGAAGATTATATGGATTGGTGTAAGGGTAATTATTCATACATATCTGAATTTAATAAAACAAAAAAGGTATCAGAAGGAACTGATACTTTTTTTTCTAATGATCAATTGGATATGATTGAAATGTTATATCAATCTGATTTTTTTGCTGAGTTCTTAGGCAATGATTTTAAAACAAGAACGCCTACTTATGGAAAGACGGATGTTCCTTTAGATTTAAATACTGAGCATTTTAATTCAAAAAATACTTTAACGACATCTGGATTTAAAGGTCAATGTACTTGGTTTAGTTATGGTCGTGCATTACAAGTATCTGGTAAAAAGATGCCAACAGGTAATGCTCAAACTTGGATTAATTCTGCAATAACTATGGGTTATGAAACAGGTTCTCAACCA
>JAFQFT010000063.1 GCA_017398545.1 Bacilli bacterium
TAAAGTAGAACTTAAAGAGGGATTAACTGATCAATATTTTAATTATTAGGCAGTTTTATTTTTATCATTGATGATAACGTAAATGATAACGTAAATGATTTCATCAATGAAATCATTAATGATATCATCAATGATAAATTAATGTTATTTATAACATATAAATTTAGCTTTTTTATTCCATTAAAATATGTCATATATTTCAATTAATAAATTAATCGATACTTTAGACAAACCAATCAAAACAGTTGCTATCTATTTTGTTGAATCATATGATGATTTTTATGATGAAAAGAAAATTAATGTAGCACCATTAACATTAGGATTAACTTTATCAGATGGTACTAAAGAATCCATTACGTTCAATCAATTAAGGGATATTTTACCAGAAATTAAATACATTAAAGTTCCAATTAACATTTTCAGATATATAAAGACATCCAAAGTTAAACGAATCATTGTTGATGGTAAAAAGATAGAATATAGAGAAAGTTACTATTATAAAAGCAAACTAGAATTTGTAAAATCATTCAATCAGGATAAACTAGATGATTTAATAAAAGAAAGAAAGGAGATATTGCAAGCTAATTCATCAACATCTGATAGCTCTGATGAGTTCATATGATAGTTCATTTTAAAATTAACACTATTTTAATATATTATTTTGACTTTTTAATTTCATTAAAATATGAGCTGCAATTCAAGTTCCAAAGTTTTTGATAATATAAAGTCTAGAGTTAATACCTATATTAGGGATAATGATCTATCATTTGTTAAAAGAGTATATGGAGATTTAATGGAAGGTAAAATCCCTTATCCTAAATTCTTAGAGTTAATGTTTTCAATAGGTGTTATAGTTGAAATGGATATATTTTATGATGAATCAGATGAATATGATGAATATGATGAATCCGTTGAAAATTAACCTTAATTTAAACATATATTTTTATCTTTTTTATTGATTAATAAATGGAAGAAGTTGAACCTCAAACTAAACGAGAAATGTTAATGTTAAGAGATTTTGATGCTCTTAGATCAAAATATGGAGATAAATATGGTAATGTACCAACAGCAGAGGATTTAAGAACATACGTTGCTACTAAAAAGAAAAAGCAAAAAGGTGTTTCAAATATGAATCAGCCAGCAATGAGATCATTGTTAAATATTGTTGGCACTGCTAATCATAAGAAAGATATTAAACAAATAGCAAAGACTCAAAGCGTTAGAGGTGCACAGGAATGGATTGCTAAGAATAATAAAGAAAATTGGACAGCAGTAGAGGAGGATGTTGATAATGATGGTATTTCAGATGTATTAGTTAAAGATGCAAGAGGCAATTTAGTAATAGTTAATGGATATACATTAAAACCATCAACCTATCCATATAGAAAACTATTTCATGAAGCAGATCCAGAAGTTAGAGCAGATTATAGAAACTATAAAGATTATATTTCAGATGTTTATTATCATCCAGTTTACGATGGAAATGCGATGAATGTTGAATCATACACAGCAGATGAGGATAAATTAGCACTAATGCAAAAATATGAAAATGCTAAATTCCAAAAGATTAAGCCAAAGAGCAAATCAGCTTATCAAGCATTTAGCGCTAATTACATTGCACCATTTTATAAAACAATTGTTGAACGTTATAATTTATATTCTGCTGATGGAAAGAAACCAAGATGCTATCTCCAATGTGTTAAATACGCATGGGATAATTGGGTTGTACGTCCTGCAGTAGGAACATTATTTGGAGAAGATAAAGTTGATGAGTTACTTGCTGATGAAAAATTCATGAAAAAGTTAAAGACTAACAAACAATTCAAACAATTGATTGAAACAATTGTTGTTAATTATTTTGAACATTCTGATGAAACAAATAGTGATCTATTCAATGACTTAGCTAATAAATTTGTTGATATTATCAAAAATTGGTATGCTGAAAATGAAATTGAAACTTGTGAAAATTTCGAAGAAGAAGATGATACTATCGGTTTTGAGTCTCAATTAAA
>JAFQFT010000064.1 GCA_017398545.1 Bacilli bacterium
AAAAAAGATATTTTGTGTGATAAAAAGTGGCTCTATTATGTAGAACCACTTTTATTGACCCCAAACAAGATTATAGGTATCAAAACCCCAACATTATTTAAAGGTTATTTTTTAAAACCCCAAACTTATTTAAAGAGCCTTAATATTATACTATTCTAAATTACCAGGTAAAATAGAAGATAATGTAATAGTCTTACTTGTAGAACCTGTAGTATAAGTAACAGTATAAGTTACACATTCAGGATAGTTAGGTAAGTTCTTAACTCTACCATTAGATTCAAGAAGAGAACTATTTGAAGTAATTGACAATTCATAATTACTATAGTTTTTAAATAGATCCATTTGTCTTTCAGTCATTTCAATAAATAACCACCAAATTTCGATCTCATTTTCTAACATTGGTTGAGGACAGTCTTTACCTGAGAAGAAATGGTGTCCTACTAAACGTTGAATTGGTAAGTTGAATTCAATTAATAAACTAGCACAAAGTTGTGCAGAATATTGCCATGTTAACCAAAGGTCAGATTTTTCTCTTACAGATGTTTCAATACCAATTGAGTTATTATTACCACCTTGTGAAGAAATCCATTTATATGTAGAGTTATAATAGCAACCACCAATATACCATTCATCACCTTCAAGTTTAACTGCAAGACCTAATTTATTTAATTTGTAATTTCCAGCAGTATTTTGAACTTTAGTTTTAACACCTTTAATATAGAAGTATCCATCACTTCCTAGTGTTACATGAGGAGTATAAACATCAGTACCAACTTGTGAAACTTTAACACCTGTTGCATACCAAGATAATGCTTTAGATGAACCTGCATGCCATGCGCCTTTGTTTGTATTTTGACAAGCCCAAACACCATCCATACCAACACTATAATGCCATGAAGCACCATCAGCAGTTTGATTATAAGATGCTAAGTTTTTACCACCAGTCTTATAAGCATTTCCACCTTGAGGCATATCAGCAGCATAGTGTAGTGTAACAAATTGAACACCGCCAGTTGAATAAGCAGTTGTCTTAGATGGATTTTCTAAATAATAATCTTTATGTACTACATAATCTTCAAATAATAAGTTAGATACACTTCCCACTACATCATAATAGTAAGCAGGAGTACCAGCACCAATACCAAGATTTTTTCTAGTAAAGATTTCAGAATTATTACTTTCTAATAATAATTTTAAGATACCACTTGCTTCAGCATCTAATACTGTTACATAGAATGTAAATGCTACTTTTTCATTACCTTCTACATAAGCTACGATTTCAGCAACACCTTCTTTAATACCAGTTACAGCACCACTTGCATCAACAGAAGCAATTGCAGGAGTATTTGATTTCCATGCTACTTTAGCATTGCTAATACCATTAACTGTAGCAGATAATTGAATTGATTCTTCTTTAACAACATATGAATTATCTTCAAATTCACCATCAACGTATGGATCAACATAAACTTCAATTTCAAGTTCCATATTTAATGCAGTATTACCATGAACTGTAATTAATACTTTAGCAGTACCAGTATTATGAGCTTCAATTAAGCCTTTATCAGAAACTGTTAATATTTCTTCATTTGAAGATGCAAATGTTACTTTTTTAAATGTTGCGTTATCTGGTCCAATAACATAAGTTAATTGATGAGTAGAAAGTTTTAATAGTTTTTCAACTGGATTAGTAACTGTAAATGATTCAACTGGAACAGCTTCAGTCCATTTAGCAGTTAATTTAATATTACCTTTAGTACCAGCAGCAATTTTTTCTACTTTATTACCAGCATCATCATACCAACCAAGGAATTCTCTACCATCATAAAGTTCTAAGTTTGTAAGTTCAACTTCAGTACCAACTTTGTATTCAGTTACAAGTGGAATTCTAATTTTTGTAGCAGCGATTAATGCTTGATTCATTGAATCTTTCCATGTTGTTGGAGATGAATTACTTAACCATTGACCAAGTCTTAAAATACCAACATATGAATTCCAAGCATTTTGTGCACCATTAGCAGCAGTTACTTGTGCATCAAATACTGTAAACCATGCATTCCAATCATCAAAGTTTTCAGGTGCATTACAGAAATATTCTGCATCAATAGTATCTTGACCACCTTGTTTATAGAATTTATAATTTCCTTGTGATTGTTTACCTTTCCATTGGTTAATTACATTAGTTTTGAATGTTTCATAATCTTCACTTGGTTTTAACCAATTATAATATGAAGTAAATACATATTCTATAGCTTCATTTAATGAACTAGGAGTTTTTGTAGTAAGATATCCTTCATCATAAACATATGTAATCTTATAAATTTCTTCTTCACCTTCAACGAAGTTTGCATAAACAGTAAATTTACCGCGAGCAGTTGCAGGAATCTTAGTAATAGTTTCTAAGCCTTCTTCATCAGTTGACCAACCAACAAATGTATAACCTTTCTTAGTAGGTTTAGGTAATGTTACACCTTCAAATTGAGCATATACTAAAGGAGCATCTTCAGGAAGACCACCACCATTTAATACATAATCAATATCAAATGTAGGAGCTGCAGCATTTAAATCATACCAATAAGCATATAAGTTACAACCAAATTTAACACTTGTTACAGTTTCACCTTCAAATGAAGGATTATCATACCAACCTAAGAACATATGTCCTTCTTTAACAGGAGCAACTAATTTTAATTCAGTACCACCAATACCTTCAGTAACTAAATAGCTATTTTCAGTAGGTGTACTACCTTCATAACTAACAGTTGGAGTAGGAATTACAGCACGTAATGCATTAAATTCTGCATAATTAGCTTTAGAAGTTGCAAGTAAACCTTGAGTACCATAGAAATAACCATCTAGAACGAAACCAGCACCAGCTTTAAATGTTTTATCAGTAACTGGAACAGAAGGATATCTATATAAAGTCATTTGAATCATATGTTTAGTAACATTAGCATATTTTTCTTTATAAGGACTAGTACCTAAGAAACCACCAACAGCTTCATAACCATTAACACTATCAAAGAATAATTCACTATAACCATCAGCAGCACCAGTTTTTACTGTAGAAGTAGTATTATATAATGCTACTGGGTCACCATTATTTGCACTAAATGCAGCCCAAGTACTTACATGAATTTTCGATGAAACTTTACTAGAAGAAAGTAGATTATTTTCAAGTAAGTAAGTATAGAAGTCAGCCATAAAGATTTCTGGTAAATTAGAAACAGCATCAATACCTTTAGCAGCATCAGAAACTGTACCAGTAGTCCATGACCATTCACCACCATTTAGTTCATAATTAACTGTAAATGGTTCACCAACAACTGGTTCTTGATATTCTTCCCAGTTTGCATAAACTGTTACTTTACCAGTAGAAGTTGCAGGGATAACTTTAATAAATTCTGTAGAACCTTCTTTTAAGCTCCAACCTAGGAACGTAAATCCATCTTGTGTAGGAACAGGTAAAACAAATTCTTCACCTTCAACATATTTAGTAATATCTCCAGTAGCTATTAATTCACCACCATCTAATACATATTCAATTTCACTATAAACTTTAATCTTTTCCCAATGTGCATATAAAACAGCATTATATGAATATGTTTTAGAAATTTCAGTTATATAATTTGTAGATGTTTTAGAAGTTGTCCAACCTAAGAAATTATAACCTTCTTTAGTTGGAACAGGAAGCTTACAACCTTCACCAACAACATATGATGTAGGTGCATCAGTAGGATTAACACCACCATCTAATTGATATTTAATAGTTTTTGTAACCTTAGTTTTTTCCCATTTAGCATAAACTGTTACATCACCAATTGTACCTTTTTCAATTTTTTCTAAACTTACAGTATATGCATCATCTAAATACCAACCTAAGAAATCATATCCAGATTTTGTAGGAGCAGCTAATACTACTTCATCTTCAACTGTAAATGTAGCAGGATTTGATCCATCATTAGAACCACCATCTAAATTATAAGTAATATTATAATTTGCAAGTTCCCATTTAGCATATACTTCTACATTATTAGTAGTACCATTTTCAATTTTTTCTAAACTTACAGTACATGCATCATCTAAGTACCAACCTAAGAAATTATAACCAGCCTTTGTAGGAGCAGCTAATACTACTTCATCATTAATTGTAAATACACTTGGATTAGCTTCAGCATTTATACCACCATCAAGATTATAAATAATGCTATAATTAACAACTTCCCATTTAGCTACAAGCTCAACATCACCAGTTGTACCTAATGCAATTTTAGTTACTAATTCATTATCTAAATACCAACCTAAGAAATTATAACCTTCTTTAGTAGGTTCAGCTAATGTAACTTCATCTAAAACTGTATAAGTAGCAGGATTAGCTTCAGCATTTACACCACCATCTAATTGATAATTAATGTTATAACTAACTTCAGCCCATTTAGCAACTAATTTAATATCACCAGTTGTACCAGCAGGAATTTCAGTTACTTTTACATCGTTTAAATACCAACCTGCAAAAGTATAACCATCTTTTGTTGGATTAACTAAAGCAACAGGTAGAGATTTAACTGAATATGTTGTAACATTAGTTTTGTCTGCATAACTACCATCATTTTCATAAGTTACAGCAAAAGTACTTTGTTTAACAGTAATATCAAATGTATATTCTTTTGTATTTTTACCTAATGTAAATGTAGCAGTTAATGTAAATTCACCAACAGCAACTGCAGTAACTTTTTCACCAGCAACTGTTGCAACACTTGTATTACTACTTGTAAATTCAACTGTTACTTTTTCTTGCTTTGAATATTCTACTGTAAATGCATCATCAACATACATTGTAGTAGGAACATTTGTAAAAGTTACTTCATTAATTTCTTTTTTACAAGATGCAAATAAAGAAATAGCACCAAGTAAAAGAACAAATAAAAATTTAGTAAATTTTTTCATTTATTATTTTCTCCTTTTTTTAACATTTTTAGTATATCATATTTTATATATATTTGCAAACGTTTTCCAACCAAAAGAAAAAAAACTGTTATGAAAAGCCATAACAGTTTAATTCTATTTTACCATTCGTCTTTAAATTGTTGCCATGAACTTGGAGCATAGTCATATCCAGGTTCAAAGAAACATCTTAAAATATAGTATTCATTTTCATCCATAGCTTTATCGCCATGTAAGCATAAATAACAGAATGCAAGAACCATTGCTTCATATTTAGAAGGTTCAATAGTTTCACGAAGTTGTGATAAGAAACTAATATCTTGAGCAATTTTTTCAACTGAAGTACGACCATATAATGCTCTACAATCAGCTACTGATAATGCTTGGAATCCAGCATATTTACAATATTTGCAGTAAGCATCATATTCACCTTGTAAGAAATCACCATCACTTAACATAATGAATACAAAAATTTCTTGGAATGTATAGAAAATTAAATCTTCATTCTTTACACCTTGACGTGCACAATAATCATTATACATGTTAGTTAAATCTGCATAAGCATGAGAAAGTAAATTTCTACATTGATCTTGATAAACTTCAGCAGTTACTTTTCCTCTTTGATCCCATGCATAATTCATTAAGCTAATCATGTTCATACTACTTTTTGCCATTTTAAATTACCTCTTTTCTTATATTTATAAATATTTAATATTTATACACTTATTATATCATAATTTTAAAATATGTGTTGAAATTACATAATTTTTTTATCTTTTAAATTTTGTTAATAAAATAATCGATAAGATTAATGTTGTCATACTAAGAAATCCAACTATTACTAAACTAGTAAATCTAAAATAATGTTTAAAGCTAACCAAAATCCATAATGATGAAATTGATAATGTAACTAAAATACATAAACATGTAAGTTTAAAATTCGACCATTTAGAATGAGATTTTTCTAAAGAATTATTATTATCCATATTTTTCACCTAAATTTTATTTATTAACAATTATTAAAGTTATCATAGCACCTAAAATCATTAATTGTAATAACAATGTAAGATTTATGATTAAAGAAAAATAAATTTTCTTTGTTTTATGATGACCTAGTATTCTTCCAAAATAACCACCTATTCCACCACCAATTGAACAAAAGAATAATAAAGTTTTTTCTTTTATACGCTTATGCCCTTCTATTGTTGCAAACTTTTTATCAATTAAGAATAAAATAAACGTTATTAATGAAAAGAATAATAAATAACATATGTAAACTAATAAGACCTTTTCATGATATGTCATATTAGATTGCCTTAGTTTCTTTTAATAATTTTTCAAATAAATCAATATCTTCTTCAATGAATTTTAAACTTTCAATCCAGAAATCTTTTTTAGTTACATCAATATTCATAGATAAAGCAACATCTTCAACCGACATAAAACCTGTATTTCTTAACATTTGATCATAATTTTTAACAAATGTTTCTTTATCTTTTAGATATTGTTTATATAAACCTTTTCCAAATAATAAACCAAATGCATATGGCCAGTTATAGAAATTAAGTCCTGCACTATAGTAATGACTCTTACATAACCACATATAAGCATGTTTATATTCAGAGTCTAGTCCATCTCCGTAGCTTTCATCTTGTGCTTCTAACATAAACTCGCACATATCAGATGCTGATAAAGGGCGAGCAATAGGTTCAGCTAGCACTTTAGATTCAAATAAGAATCTTGATAAAATATCAATTACACATTGTGAATCTTCTTGAAGTGATTCTTCTACAACAGTTAATAATTCATTAGGATCAGTAATATCATTAATCATCTTCTTAGCCATTAAAGTTTGACACATGATTGATGCAGTTTCTGCAAGTGGCATAGGATAATCACGATTTAGTGGTGCATTATCTAAAACTACTCTTCCATGATATGCATGACCAAGTTCATGTGCAAGAGTTTGAACATCACTTAAACTACCTGTAAAGTTAGTAAGTACACGACTTTCATTATGATTATCAAGTCCAGCACAAAAAGCTCCACCACTTTTACCTTCTTTAGGTAATACATCAATCCATCTATTTTCAAATGCTTCTTTCCCTAATTCATATAAAGATTTTGAAAATGATCCATAAACATCAAGTACTAAATCTTTAGCTTCTTCTATACTATATGTCTTATGCATACTACCCATTGGTGCAAATAAATCATAGAAAGGAAGTCCATTTTTATGACCTAAAGCTTTCGCTTTAAGTTTAAAATACTCTCTAAATTTAGGAGCTTCTTCTTTAATTGCAGTAATCATTGCATCTAAAGTAGCTTTACTCATACGTGATTGTTTAAGTGTTTTATCAAGCGCATCTTCATATCCACGTAGAGGCATCATAATATTAACTTCACGCTTAATATTATTAAGTGCCATTGCTACACTATCTTCGATTTGTTTATATGCTCCAAGTTCTGCTTCATATGCAGCTTTTCTAACCTTTTCACTATGATCATACGCGAGATTTCTTACTGCAGATAAAGGCATATTTTCTTCGAAACCTTCTACTTTAATACTTAGGTTTGCAGTAAGTTGACCTTGCAAATCACTCCAAGAGTTTGAACCAACAAGTCTTAATTTGCTTGCAAGAACTTCTTCTTTATCAGAAAGCATATGTAATGCTTCTTCTTGATAATTCTTTAAAATAAATAAATAAGTTTTAATCACTTCACTTTGTTTTGAAAGTTCATCTAAATCTAAGTCTTTTAAAAACTTAGTAAATTGAACATTTGCTTCAACAGTTTCTTGTAATACCATTTGAAGTTTTCCCATTTCACCAAGCGCTTCATAATCATTAACATTAGTAGCTGCACGAAGTGATGAATAACTAAATAATTCCATTATTACTTTATTAAATTCTTCTTCTAACTTCATATTTTTTTCAATACAATTAACTGCATTTTCTTTATTTAGTTCTTTTACTGAATCATTTAATTCTTTAATTAATTCTAATACTCTTTCATTATCTTTTATATATTTAGGATCATCATATCCTTTATACATAATTTCAAGATTCCATGTCATATTCATATTATTAGTCCTCCATTATTATATATCATTAGTATAACATATTATTTTAATTTATATCATGTTTTTACAAAAAAAATCCCTTATCATTAATAGATAAGGGAAAATAATTATTTTATTAAAGAATTAAATGTATATTCTACATAATCTCCATTTTTAAACTCTAGTCTTATTACATAAATTTTATTATATTCAATATCTATAGATATTTGTTTAAACCATCCATCATCATATAATACTTTTTTATTGGTTAAATCTTTATTATAATCATAAGATGTAACAATACACTTTTTAAACTTTTTATATGAATATGTATTATTGTAATTAAATGTATCTAGTACTAATTTACAATTAACATTAGGATAAAATTCATACTCAAATTCAGAATTTTCATTAATTTCATAAATACTATTATATAATGATTCAAAATTATTCCATTTATAATTTACTATTTTTACTAAAGAATCTGATCCATATAGCATATTATCCGTTTTAAAAGAATAACTAACATTTGGTGGTAAATAATATTCTCTTGAAACATATGCTACAATACCATCACCACAAATATCATAAAATGCTGTAGCACAATTTTTAAAAACTTTTTTAGGACTATTATTAGATCCTTTTGATACTTTTTTACTACCATCACTATACTCAACTGTTAAATTCCATCCTCCACCATCCATTATTCCAGCAGGTGCTTTATAGTTATCTTTAATTTTAAACAAACCATATGTATATAGCTTATTAATTAAAGTTATCTCTTCTTCTTCAGTGAAAGTTTTTAGTTTTTTAATATCAGTTACAAAATTATCTATAAACTCTTCATCAAAAGAAGGTATTTCTGATTCTAAATAAAGTTCATTTTTTTCAAAATCAAAAACATATTTTCGTGTTGAACCACCCATATAATCAACACTTTCATATTCTAAAGATAAAATAGGAGTACCAGAATATGTTTTTATGTTAGATTTAGAACAACTAAATAATACTAACACACTAAGTAAGCAAACAGTTAAGTATAAATTTTTTTTCATCGATAATACTCCTTAAGCTTTTATTTAACGTCTACAACATAAATTTCCATATCATAAGTAACTTGTCTTGGAGTAAGTTCTAAAGTCATAGCGCTATCAGTACATACTCTAAACTCTTTATTTGCAGGAACTTTACCAAATAAATTTAGCATTACAGTTGTATAATTAATTTCACTACCATATTCATATCTTGCATTAATACAACCAAATGAAGTATAAATTTTAACAATAACACCATCTAAAGGGTTATTTTCATATGCAGGATGAGCAACTAATTTTCTTTCAAATGCAGTTTCTGCTAAAGTAACAAATTCATGTCTTAATTCATCTGTTTTAGCAGAATCTAATTGAGATAATCTATTTAATAAATTCTCATAACTTGCAGTACCACGATATACGGAATTTCTTAAAATTAATGAAAACTCAACTAAACAAAGTGCAAATTTATGATCTTCAGATACTTCTTTATTATTTAAATCAGCATCACTTGCAGAATAAACAAAAGTTTTAGATTCATTAGATGTAGGATCTTTATAATTAATTTGAAGATTAAATACCTCTTGAATTGAACTATACATATTAGGTTTTAATACTACTTCATAAGTTACAAGTGTTTGATGTCCACTACCAAGTTCACCAGCATCAGATTCTTCATTTTCAAAATCTTCTTGTGAAATAGTTTTATTTTCATAACCAATTAAACGATAACTTTCAACAAGTGCAGGATTAAATGTTACTTTATTTTTAACATCTTTTGCAACAGTAATCATTGTTTTATTAAAATCATCAACAAGTACTTTCTTAGCTTCTTGTAAGTTATCAACATATGCATATAAACCATTACCATATTTAGCTAGTGTTTCAACTTTAGAATCTTGATAATTACCCATACCAAATCCAAGTACTGATAAGTAAACACCTGATGATGCTTTTTCTTGAATAAACGCCTTTAACTCTTCATTACTAGAAATACCAATATTAAAATCACCATCTGTTGCAAGAACTACTCTATTAATACCACCTGGAACAAAATATTTTTCAGCAAGTTCATATGCTTTTTGAATACCACCAGAACCATTTGTTCCACCACTTGCAGTTAAACGATCAATGATTTTAGATAATTGTAATTTTTCATCAGCATACATACCATCAGCTTTAACACTTACACCTGATGCATAAGTTACAATAGAAATTCGATCATTTGGATTAAGTTTTTCTAACAATAATAAGAATGCTTCTTTTAATAAAGGTAATTTATTAGATGAAGACATTGAACCTGATGAATCAATCAAAAATACAACATTATTTCCAACTGACTCAATATATTCTGCTTCTTCTGTAGCAACACCAATTGTAATTACATGATGAGCATCATTCCATGGAGCTACACTCATTTCAGAAGTTACTTTAAAAGTTTCACCATCTTCTGGAGTTTCTAAGTCATAATTAAAATAATTAATAAGCTCATCTGTCTTAATAACATTTCCATTTAATGCTTGATTGTTTTCAATATATCTTCTTAAATTAGCGTAAGATGCTGTAAATGAATCCATACTGAAATAACTACTACTTTCATAACTTGTATTATAGAATGGATTTTCGTTAATTTGATTATATGATTCACCAAACATAAAATCATTATCACCATTATCGTCTTCAGTATAATCATAACCAGGAGCATAATTTGGATACCATCCTCCTGCATCATTTTTATTATTAGAAGACATACATGAAGTTAATACTAAGCATGTAAGTGCGATTGTAAAAATAATTGTCAATAAACTAAAAATTCTTTGTTTCATAGGTTGTACCTTCCTTTCACCTATAAAACAAAGAACATATTAGTATTGTGACAAAAATTTAAAATATTTTTAAATATTATTTTTATTTTCGAAGTCTTCTTAAAATGACAAACTTCTAAAACTAGGAATTTTGATTTCAAAATCATCATTTAAAAGAAACATTAACATATAAATTGGATAATAAAAGGAATTATTTTTTAATCACTATATAAAGAAAGTTTTAAAATTAAATCTTCAATACTTAAAGAGCTTTCTAAAATTTCTATAATTTTAGGTTGTTTAAGTAAATTAAATTCGACAAAATTATAACCTTTATCATTAAGACACTAAAATTACAATTTTCCAAGATATTTTTAATATATTTTTAGCAGTTTTCCAAGGTGTATTATATGCTTTTTTAGCAATTTTCCAAGTTTTTGAAAATAAAACTATTAAAAATTCCATGTACCATCTTTAAAGATTGATATTTTTTTACCATCTTTTGTATATGCATCAATAGATAAATCACTAGAACCAATCATAAAATCTACATGAATCATTGATTGATTAAGTCCCATTTCTTCCATTTCTTTATTTGAATATTTGGTAAAATCTTTAATACAATCAGTAAATCCTCTACCAATCGCAAAGTGACATACAGCATTTTCATCAAATAAAGTATTATAGAATAAAATACCTGTTTGATTTACTGGAGATTCAAATGGTACAAGCGCACATTCACCAAGATATGAAGCACCTTCATCCATTGAAATCATTTGTTTAAGAAGTTCTTCACCGTGCTCTGCATGACATTCAACAACTTTACCTTCTTTAAATACAAAATAGAAGTTTTCAATTAATTCACCATTATAAGATAGTGGTTTTGTTGATACAACTTTACCTTCAGCAACTCCTTTTTTAGGAGATGTAAAACATTCTTCTGTAGGCATGTTAGGATTAAAGTATACTCCACCAATTGTAGTTTCTCCACCACCACACCAAATTGATTCATCCATTAGACCAACTCTAAAATCAGTTCCATTACTTGATTTATATTCTAAATAATCAATGTTTAAACTATTTAAATAATTACATCTATCAAGTAAGTTCTTATTGTGGCTTTCCCATGCTTTAATAGGATCGCTAGTTACTCTTGCAGTAGTAAGAATTGCTTCCCATAATGAATCAACAGCTGCTTTTTTAGGAAGCTCTGGGAATACTTTTTTAGCCCATTCAACACTTGGTACTGCTACAATTGTCCATTGATATTTATTATTAAGTTCATCTTGTAAAGGTTTAATAATTGGATAAGACATCATACGTGATTTTGCAAGTTTAGCTTGATCAATCCCTTTCATTGCATCTGGTGCACTACTCATAATATGAATACGAGCAGGAAGAGTATTTATTTGATGTTTAATCTTTTCAATTTTCCAATTAGGAACTTCTGCTAAAGTTTCTACTGTTTCATATTTTACAATATTTTTTAAAATTGATGGAGGTGTAGCCCAATCAACAGTTACACTTTTTGCACCACATTTATAACATTCTTCAACTACAAGTGATACAAATTCAACTTGATCAACACTTGCATTAATAATTACTTCTTGATTTTTTTGAACATTTGCTCCTACTTTAGCAACAAGTTCAGCATAGCTTTTTAATATTTTCTTAGTCATATAACCATCTCCTAATATAAACTTTTAATTCTTGCTTTATACTTTTCATAAAGTTCTTTATTATGCTCATCACCACCTGGTGTATTTGCACTAATATAAATTGGTGGAACTAGTCCTTTTTCTTCATATAAATTAACAATTTCAATCACAATACTTTGTGCTATAAAAGAACATGCAATTGAAGATGATGCACCTATCTTACCATATTCTTTTTCAATAACACCATCTCCATATGGTGTATGGTTATCAATTACAATATCACATACTTCATATAAGTGTTTATCATATTTGTTTCTTGGATTTGACTTACTACTTTGTGTCATACTAGTTACACAAACAA
The DNA here is from genome assembly GCA_017398545.1 of Bacilli bacterium. Lineage (GTDB taxonomy): Bacteria > Bacillota_I > Bacilli_A > ML615J-28 > CAG-313 > UBA1737. Next base: position 12,861 of record JAFQFT010000064.1, read on the forward strand.
CTGGATGCCCCTTTTCTTTTGCAAGATAAGCCATTTCTACAGGTACACTATTAATACCACTATTAGATACTATAATAAATGGTTCGCCACTTCTTAAATCTAGACTATTAAAAATAATTTCTGCTATTCCTGTAAGACGTTCAAATTTAGTACTTCTAATAGAACCTTCATGTTGCATTAAAAATGGTTCTAAAATTGGATTAACTTGTACTAGTCCACCTGCACGATAAAATAATTCTTCTGCAAACATATGTGAATGTCCTGTTGCAAAAATATGTACCACACCACTATTATTCATAACATCAAATATTATTCTAGCACATTTTTTTATATTATCAATTTCATAAATTGTAATATCATTAATTATATTGTTAATTTTTACACTAAAATCTTTCATAATACCATCCTTATTATTATTTATTAATAAAAGCCTTAGTATTCCTACTAAAGCTATTTTTATTCAGTTTCTTTTTCAGTAGCTTTTCTAAAGATTGCTTCTGTTGCGAAATGTAACTTTGTAAGCACATTAGGATTAGTTAGTGGAAATACAAAATATGTATCAGTTTCTGTTGCAATGTCTATTGCATCACCACGTTTTTTATAATCATATTCTATGTGAAGTGAAGCAGTAGTATTAGCAGGTTTAAATACTTCAAAAGGATTTCCATCATCTAAAGTACCTGTTATTAAGATACCTTTTTCATCTTGACGCATAATACCTTCACCAATTCTTACAAATCCTTTTTTCGAATTAACAAGTCTTTCAATACGTACTTTATCTTTAAATACATAAGTTCCATTCATTACTTCTTCATCAACTACATCACGTTGCCATTTATACCAGTTAGGTACATGGGAAAGATTAGAATCCCATGTTTTATCCTCATTTGTAAGATTCATTCTAGAATATTCATCCATATCCCATTTAGCACCACATTCAGTACATTCTACATAGTGGTCATAACTAATAGTCTTTTGTTCACTATTACAACAAGGGCATTTATAAAGAATCTTATGAATATTAGTTGCACGATCTTTGTCTGTGATTTTTATTTTGTTATCATATTGCCACTTATAATCATCCCAAATAAATGCATCTTCAATTCTTTCTTGAATTTCTTCAGCAGATAAAGTTAATACTTCTTCTTTTGTTACAACTTGAATATAATCAACTTCACATTGGATTTTACGATAAGGATGCTTACACCATTGTGGTGAACGTAAAAATGTTCCCTTTTGATTCATTACTACAACTGGAACTTTACATACTTTTGCAAATTTACCAAGTGCTTTACCAATATCTTCATTTACACCAGCAAGAGCAAATCTAGCCTCAGGATAAATAACTACATTACATTTTAAAGTATGTAGAGCTTTGTAACAATTTCTAATAAGAATTGTATCTTTTGTAAACTTACGTTTAGGAATACATCCTACACCACGCATTAACCATTCACGACCATTAAATTCTTCAATTGAAGTAACCCAACAATATTTTTGAGTAGGACCTGACTTAATTACATTAGCAAAGTCAACAAAACTTGCGTGATTAGATAATAAAATGTATGGTCCTTTTAAACCTTCACAATTAATTTTTTTAATTTTTGTTTTTGTTCCAAATGGTCCAGCGAATAGCCAAGCACCAACCATTTCAATAGGTCTTAAATACCATTTTGGTCCGTTAATCTTTTTGTGAAGTTCAAATGCTTTTTCTTTCTTCATAAATTCTTTTCTCTTTCTTAATTCTATTATATATTATACACAAAAAATATTAAAAAATAAAGTAAAATTATATTTTTTGATAATAATTTACATATTTTTTATCATATTTACTATTTTTACAAGTATTTTACCACATACTAACGCATCATCACCTGCTCTATGAGCATTGCCAATTGGGATATTTAAATACTCTGCAACAGTAATTTGTTTATGATTAGATAGTTTTAAATAGTATCTTGATAACTCTAATGTATCTAAATAATATAGTGTCCCACTAAATCTAAGACGTTCTAAAGTATTTGATAAAAAGTTCATATCAAAACTTGCGTTATGCGCAACTATTACAGCATTTCCTTCTAAAACATCTTTAATAAATGAACAAAAATAGTAATATACCTCATCTTCTAATGGTGCACTACTTAACATTTCATTTGTAATATTATTAATTTTAGTAACATGATGTGGAACACTTTTTCCTGCATTAACTAAAGTAGAGAACGCTTTTACAGGTTTGAAATTTATAAATTCACAACATCCAATTTCAATTATTCTATCACTAATAGGGTTTAAACCTGTAGTTTCTACATCAAATGAGTAAAACTTTTTATCTAATAATTTAATTAAATCTTCACTAAATCTTATTTTTTTCTTGATAATACTACTCATATATTTACTCCATATTAGTTTTATTATACCAAATTTATTATTTTTATAACTATTTTTACAATAAAATAAAGAAAAGTAGACATTTCACTAAAAAATGTCTACTCTAATTTTTTAAGTATCAAGTCCTGCAAATTGAGTTTGATATAGTCTATTATATACACCTTGTTTTTGTAATAGTTCTTCGTGATTACCCATTTCAACAATAACACCTTGATCTAATACTAATATTAAATCAGCATCTTGAATAGTCGAAAGACGATGAGCAATTATAATAGAAGTTCTATTTTCCATTAATTTTAATAATGCATCTTGAATCTTCTTTTCAGTTCTTGTATCAACAGAAGATGTAGCTTCATCTAAAATTAAGATTTTCGGATTAGCTAAGATTGCACGAGCAATCGTTAATAATTGACGTTGGCCTTGAGAAATATTTGTAGCACCTTCTGAAAGAATAGTCTTTTCTTTTTGTGGAAGTCTTTGTACAAACTTATAACAATTTGCCATTTTTAGTGCTTCTTCAAATTCTTCTTGTGTTGCGTCAGTTTTACCATATTTTACATTATTTTCAACAGTATCACCAAATAATACTGCATCTTGTAAAACAATTGAAATACAATCTCTTAAATCTTTTTTAGACATATCTTTAATATCTTTACCATCAATTAAGATTTGTCCAGAATCAATATCATAGAATCTTAGTAATAGATTAACAATTGTTGTCTTACCACTACCTGTTGCACCAACTAGTGCTATTTTATGCCCACTATACATATCAATATTAAAATCTTTTAATACAGGTTTACCAGGAACATATGAGAATCCTACGTGTCTGAAATCAATATATCCTGTAGTTTTAGTTGAGTCAAATTCAACAGTACCAGTAAAATCTTCAACTTCTTCATTCATCATTGTAAATACACGTTCTGCACCTGCCATTGCAGTAAGGATTGAAGAATATAAATGAGCAATTTCATTAATTGGTCTAGTAAATTGTTTATTAAGCGTTAAAAATGAAATAACAACTGAAACACTTAATGCTTCACCAAATAAACCATTACCAATTCCCTTAGTTACAAATAAAGCACCAAAAATACAAATTAAGAAATATCCAAAGTTACCAACAAAGTTCATAATTGGTCCCATTGAACCACCCCAAATTTGAGCTTTAATTGCTGTATGACATAGTTCATTTGAATAATCATTAAACTCTTCTTCTGCAATACTTTGATGATTATATGCAATAACAGTTTTACACCCTGTAACCATTTCTTCAGTTTGTGCATTTAACATACCTAATATTCTTGATTGTTTAACAAATAAAGGTCTCATAAATTTAGACATTAAAGCAGTAAAAGAAATAGATAATACTAAAGTAATCATTGCAACTGCTGTAAGAAGTGGAGAATATACTATCATAATACATAAGCAACCAATAATTGTTAAAATACCAGATACAAGCGATGTAATAGAACTAGATACTGCCATTGAGATATTATCAATATCATTAGTCATTCTTGACATAATATCCCCGTGAGGATGAGTATCAGTATATTTAATTGGGAATTTAACAATTCTTGCAAATAAATCATTACGCATTTTTCTAGTCATTCCTGTAACTAAGTAAGCACTTAAAATACTAGAAATATATGAGAATACACAATATAAAATATAAACACTTGCAAGTAAAACAACAAATAGTAAGAAATTTTGTGGATTAGGAGTTTTCTCCCAAATATTATTATCTACATCATATTCACCAAGTGATGCAATAATTTTTTCGATAAATATATTTGTTGAAAGAGTACAAGCAGTTGTTAATATTACTACAAAGATTAACGCAATTAATAAGCCTTTAGAAAATGAAATATAATTTAATAATTGTTTAATAGTAGCTTTTAGATCTTTAGGTTTTTCTTTTAAACCACCAAATCTACTACCTGGCCCTTTACCATTTCCTTGTTTCATTTGCATTTCACGAAGGCGTTTATCATCAAATTGTCTTCTAGCCATTATTCGTCACCTTCTCTCTTTAATTGTGAATTATAAATATCTTGATATACTTCACAATTCTTTAGTAGATTTGCATGAGTATCAAAATCTACAATTTCACCACCATCAAGAACTATAATCTTATCAGCATTCTTAGCAGTTGCAACACGTTGTGCAACAACAATCTTAGTAGTATCACTAATATGTTTACGCATTGCTTTATAAAGGTTAGCTTCAGTTACTAAGTCAAGTGCACTTGATGCATCATCAAAGATTAAAATTTCAGGTTTTTTAACAATTGCTCTTGCAATAGATAATCTTTGTTTTTGACCACCTGATAAAGATGTACCTTTTTCTTCTACATATTCATCAAAGCCTTGTTCTTTACTCAAAATAAATTCACTAGCTTGTGCAATATCAGCTGCAAGGCGAATTTCTTCAATTGTTGCACCTGGTTTACCCCAAGCAATATTTTCTGCAATAGTCCCTGCAAACAATTCTGATTTTTGAAGTGCTATCGCGATTTTATTTCTTAAATCAACTTGTTTATATTCTTTTACATTTACATTATCAACTAATACTTCACCACCAGTAACATCATAGAATCTAGTAATTAAATTTACAAGTGTTGTTTTACCACTACCAGTTGCTCCTACAATAGCAATTGTTTCACCTTTATTAATCTTAAAACTGATATTTTCAAGTACATTACCATTAGTATTAGGATATTGGAATGAAACATTCTTAAATTCAACTGTACCACTTTCTGTTAAAGTATCAATACTCAAATCACCATCAACAATTTCTAGTGGACAATCAAGCACTTCATTAATACGTTTAGCAGATGCTTGAGCACGTGCTACATTTGAGAAAATCATACCAAATTGCATCAAAGAAAAACAAATCATAACAATATAAGTAATAGCTTGAGAAGTTTGACCAAGCAATATTTCAGGTTCAGTTCCATTATTATATCCACCTAAAATTGAATTACCACCAATAGAATAAATTGCAATTTGTGCAAAATATACAATAATCATAAATATAGGCATTAATAATGCTAATAATTTATTTACATATAATAATGTATCAGCATAATCACCATTAACTCTTTTAAATCTTGCATCTTCATAATCTTCTTTAGAAAATGCTTTTACAACTCTTGCACCTGAAACATTCTCATGAACAACTGTATTTACTTTATCAAGTTTTGTTTGAATAATACTAAATTGAGGGAATGCTTTTCTCATAAATAAAATCATTGCAAGAATTTCTAGTGGAAGAGCAACAGCTAGTACAATTGCAAATTTAATATTAATTGTTAAAGTAAATACAATCCCTAGTGCAAACATCCCAAATGATCTAACAAACATTCTAATCATTTGTGCAACAAAGTTTTGCATTTGTGTAATATCATTAGTAACTCTTGTAACAAGTGAACCAGTAGAAAAATCATCTGTTTGATCATACGATAAATGCATTATTTTCTTAAATACATCTTGTCTTAAATCATTTGCAAACTTACAACTTGCAATATTTGCAAATACTCCACTTAAAAATCCTCCTACAACACCAATAAATACAATTGCAATCATTGTAAATCCTATTGTAAGAATCTTATCTAAATCTTTAGATGGAATACCATAGTCAATCATTTGTTGCATTTGACCAGTTAACATCATATCCATCGATACTTCTATAATCATAAATATTGGAGCTAAAATTGCAGCCCACCAATATTTCTTTAAATAACGTAATAATTTAAACATTATTTTTATTCTCCTTCCTGTAAATTACTTTTCATCATCTCTAATACTCTTTCAAAATGTGCTAAATCTTCTTTACTAATATTTTTTATCATTCTAGATTCAACAATTCTAAAACATTCTTTAATCTTTTCATCAAGTTCATAACCTAACTCAGTTAAAACAACAATTGTTTTACGGTTATCATTATCACTTGGTTGTCTTGTAATGTAACCCAAAGACTCCATCTGTTTAAGTGTTAAACTAACAGTTGGAGCAGCCAAATGATTTCTTTCTGCAATATCATTTTGTGGAAGACCTTCTGGATGCCAAGAAAGTGTCATAACTATATTGGCATATGTTGCATTTATATTATGCCTTGCTGCTTCTTCTTTAAATGCACATTTAAAAGTTTTATTCATATGGTTAAGACTTGCACCATATGGTATTTTTTCTTTATTCATATAATACCTCGAAAAATAGTTAGTTTTAAAACTAATTTATAATATTATACCATATTTTATGTTAACTATACATTAATTCGCTCTAATTTTTTATATCAATAAAATTGTTTTTTTACTTATTTTTTTGTATAATATAACTATGATTAATGAAGAACAATTTAAAACATTGGTAGCAAAGAATTTAACTAACTACCGTAAAATTAATAATTTAACACAACTTGATTTAGCTGAAAAATTAAGTTATTCTGATAAGGCAATTTCAAAGTGGGAAAGGGGAGAAAGTTTACCAGATTTATACACTTTAGAAAAAATTGCAAATCTATATGGAATAACTATTAATGATTTAGTGTATGAAAAACAAGAAATTATTAAGCCTAAAAAATTAAAGAAAACAAATCATTTATTTATAACACTTTTATCAACTATACTTGTATGGTTTATTGCAACCCTAACATTTGTAACATTAATGCTAATCCCTGCAACTTCATCATATGATAATTGGCTAGTATTTATTATCGCAATACCAACATTTTTTATAGTATTAACGGTCTTTGCATGCCTGTGGTATAAAAATGTCCTTAGATGTATAAGTGTATCAGGTATCGTATGGGGTGTAGTTATTACTCTACAAATTATATTATATTTAAATCATCTAAAGAACAATTCTTTGATTTATATTATTGGAGCTGTATTCCAAATTCTTGTAATATTATGGTTTATCATGGTTGATTATCAAAAGAAATCAAAAATTAAATAATAGTCTGACTTAAAAAATCAGACTATTTTTTTATTTAAAAATAAATTACTTGACTTGTTTAAAACCTAAAATCTATTCTTTCCATGGAAAAATACTGCTATTAATCCAGGCCCTGTATGAGAACCAATTATAGATCCAATATAGGAATAATAAATATCTTTAAATCCCAATTCTTTTTTCAAAATTTCTCCAAATTCAACTGCAGTTTCTATTGCGTTAGAATGAGAAATATATAAAGTTTGTTCTTCTGGATTTATTACTTGTTCTTTTATTGATTCAATCATTTTCTTATAAGTATTAGATTTACCATGCCCTTTTGTATGAACAAGTAAATGTCCATCATAATCAAGTCTAAGAATAGGTTTAATACTTAATACATTACCAAAAATAGATGCTATTTTAGTAACTCTACCACCTCTCGCAAGATAAGTTAAAGTATTAGTTGTAAAATATGGATTAATCCCTCTTTTTACATTTTCAATATAATCTACAACATCTTTTATATTCTTTCCTTCATCACGCAGTTTAGATGCTTCTAGTACTAACATTCCATATCCTAAAGAAGCACATGTAGAATCAATAATATATATTTCATTACCAGGATACTTTTCATCAATCATTTCTTTTGCAGCGACAAAATTATTATATGTTCCAGATATCCCACTACCTAAACTAATGTGCATAATTGGTTTATTATATTTAATTAATTCCTTTAAAAAATCATAAGCTTCTTGAATATTAACTGCTGATGTTTTAAAAGTTTTTCCTTCTTCTTCCATTTTTTTATAAAACTTTACAATATCAGTTTGTTCCATTGTATCTTTAATTACAATTTCTGAATCAATATAATTCATAAATAGTGGTACAACACCTATTTCTTTACATACATCTAGTGATAAATCACATCCTGAATCAGTACTAATAATAAATGGTAAATTATTTAAATCTTTCATCTTTTTTTCTCCTTCATAAAATAATCACACTAAAAAGTATATTATTTACATTAATAAAAGTCAACCTACTCTAAAGATTTTTACTCTCCTTTACAAAATCTTTAAAGTAGAATGTAAAAAAAGGACTCTACAAAAAGTAGAATCCTAATTTTTATATCTTATTTGATTAGTTTCTTCATTATATTCATATGAATTATCTATTAATTTTTGATTTAACTCATCTATATCTAAATTTTCATATTCACATAAATCAGTTATATTTTGATATTTACTTCTTAAATATGTATTAAGAATTGAAACTAATAACTCGATTGGAAAACTTAAACTTACCATTAAATTGCCTCTTTAATATTATAAAGCCAATTTTTTTCATCTATAGTTAAATAATCTTTTAACGCTTCAAATACTCTTTCATGATATGCATGAATATTTGCGATATCTTCATCTGATAAAATAGTTTTATCAATAGCTTCAATATCATATGGAACAAGTGTTAAATCATCAAAACATAAGAACTTACCAAAGTCATTTTCTATATATTTCTTACATACAACTAGATTTTCAATTCTAATACCAAATTCACCTGGTAAATAAATACCTGGTTCATTAGATGTAATCATACCTTCTTTAAATGGATAACTAGCTCTTGGTGTTGGACTAATATTTTGTGGTCCTTCATGAACATTTAAGAAACTTCCTACACCATGTCCTGTTCCATGATTATAATTTAATCCATGAGCATATAAATGTTTTCTTGCAAGAATATCAAGTTGTGCACCTGTTGTTCCATTTCTAAATATTGCATTAGATAAATCTAAATGTCCTTTTAATACAAGTGTATAATAAAGTTTTTCTTTATCATTTAACTCACCAAGTGATATAGTTCTTGTAATATCTGTTGTACCTTCTAAATATTGACCACCTGAATCAACTAGTAAGAACGATTTTGGTAAAACTTCTATTTTAGATAATGGTGTTGCAGAATAATGAATTATTGCACCATGTTCTTTATAACCACAAATAGTTTCAAAACTTATACCCATAAAACTCTCTTGTTCTTTTCTAAATTCTTCTAACTTTTCTGAAGCAGTAATTTCATCAATATAAATCTTACCAACATTACTTTTCAACCAGTAAATAAACTTTGTAACCGCAACACCATCTTTTAAATGAGCAGTATATGCGTTTTTAACTTCAATATCATTTTTTTCAGCTTTTAAAATAGTCGTATAGTTTACTTCATTTATAACTTTTTTAGCATTAATTAAAGAGACTAAGGCATAATTAACTTTATTCTTTTGATATACAACAACATCATTATTAAATAATTTAACATCATTATAGATATCATTATAAGGCAATACTATTACTCCATCATTATTTAACTTTTTAATTAATTCTTTATCTAAAACCCCATCATTAACATAAAGTTTAATATAATCTTTTCCAACAACAGCATAACTTAATAATACAGGATTACATGCAACGTCATTTCCTCTTAAGTTAAATAACCAGGCAATATCATCAAGTGAAGTTAGTAATAATAAATCTGCTTTTAATGAAACTAAATGTTCTTTAATTTTATTAAATTTATCTACTCTAGAAATTCCTGTATATTCAAGTGATAATTCAAATGCTTTTTCTTTAGAAATGCTAGGGCGATTATCCCAAATTTGATCAATCAAATCGTGTTGATAGAAAATGTTAATATTTTTACTACTTAAAGATGCTTTTAATTGTTCTACAAAATCAATTGAAACTAATTTTCCATCAAATCCAATTGTACAATCCTTATCTAACTTTTTATCTAAAAATTCAAATATTGTAGGTACACTTGGTTCTAATGATTTATATAAATCAATTGTAGTACCGTCTAATTCATCTTCTGCTTGTAAGAAATATCTACCATCAGTCCATAGCCCTGCTTCATCAAGGGTTACAACAACAGTTCCTGCACTACCAGTAAATCCACTTATAAAACTTCTTACTTTAAAATAATCTCCAACATACTCAGAGCCATGAAAATCATTAGTAGGTACAATATATGCATCTATTTTATTTTCTTTCATCAATTTTCTTAAATTATTTAAATTGTTTATAATATCAGTTTTCATACTATACCTTCTTTTAAAATATTTTTTAATGTTTAAATTTAGTTTATATTTCTATTTTATAATATTAGTGTAGAAATTAGAAGTTTGAAATTCTCTTTAAATTCTTCCCTAAAATTATCTATCATAAAAGATTTCTATACTTATATATAAAAAAACAAATTCATCTTCATAAACTAAATTTCAAACTTCATGATAGAATTAAGAATTAGAAACTAAAGTTTCTAATTCTTTTTTTATTATAGCACAATATTAAATTTTTTTTACCATTTTTGATTAACTGAAATAAATTGGTAAATTAATTGTTATGGTTGTACCTTCATTTAACTTACTCTCAACTTTTATTTCACAAAGACAAATATCTAAAATTCTTTTAACAAGTGATAGTCCTAGCCCATTACCTTCTTTTGAATGAGATTTATCACCTTGATAAAACTTATCAAAAACATGACTAAGAGTTTCTTCATCCATTCCACATCCATAATCTTTAATAGTAACAACAATATAATTAGAATGAGATACTAAATTTATATCAATTTTACCATTCTCATAAGAAAATTTAATTGCATTTGAAATAACATTCATCCATACTTGTTGAAGTAATTCTTCATCACTAATAATCATACAATCCGGTAAATCTAAATTAAATTCAATGTCTTTCTTTTCCCAAGATGCTTGTAGTAAAATAATTACTTCTCGAAGTTGTTCACTTAGATTATATTCAGTTTTATTTATTTCCACTTCTTGATTTTCTAATTTTGTAATTTTTAATATATTTGAAGACAAATTAGTAAGTTTCTTTGTAGCATCAAAAATGATACCTAAATAATGCTTTCTTTCTTCATTAGTAAGTTTATCATCTTCTAAAAGTGTTACATAACCTTGAATAGTTGCAAGAGGAGTTTTAAACTCGTGAGAGACATTTGCGATAAAATCACTCCTAAGTGTTTCAATTTTCGAAAGTCTTTCTGCCATAATATTAAAGTTCTTAATTAAATTATTCAATTCAGTTTCATCATCTTTATATTCAAGTTCATCTATATTTACAGAAAAATCACCCTCTGCTATTTTTTTAGATGCATCAGATAACTGTTTAAGAGGTCTAAAATATCTTTCAGTTATAAAATAACCAAAGAAAGTCCCAATGATTAAACTAGTTATAAGCATCGCAATAATATATCCAAATGTTCCAAGTTTTCCTGGAAATAAAATAATTTTGAAAAATGTTAGAGCATAAAAAACTAAAGCTGTTAAAATATTTGCAATTAATAGAACATTAAAAAATAAATAAGCAAATCTAAGTCTAAGTTTACCTGATAATTTTGTTTTTTTATTACTCATTTTTCTTAACTACCTTATAACCAAGTCCTCTAACTGTTACAATTTCAAAGTCAGGATTTTCTTTAAATTTATCTCTTAGTCTATTAATATGAACATCAATAGTTCTTTCATCAGATTCAGATAACATACCCCAAAACTCATTCATAAGTTGAGTTCTTGTAAATATTTGATTAGGATATGAAAATAACTTAAACAAAATATTAAATTCTTTTTGTGGAAGTTCAATTACTTCACCATTAGTTGAAACAGTAAATGTATTATAATCTAATACAGTTGAACCTATCGTTACTTTCTTTTCATTATTTATTTTAGCACGTCTTAATATTGCTCCAACACGCAATACTAACTCTTCAAGGTTTATTGGTTTAACCAAATAATCATCAGCTCCAACATTAAACCCTCTAACTTTATCTTTAAATTCTTCTTTTGCAGTAATCATTAAAATAGGAATGTTAATTTTTTCTCTTCTTAATGATTCTGTGAATTTATACCCATCAACTCCTGGCATCATAATATCTGTAATAATTAAATCAATATAATTTTTAAACAGTACATCATATGCACTATCTGCATTATAACATTGATATACTTGATACCCATTTTTAGTAAGTACTTTTGCAATAAGAAAATTTAAATTTACATCATCATCAATAACTATTATTTTAAACATGATAATCCTCCAAACTAATATTTTACTTATTTATTTTATAATAATATTATAAACTATCTTTGAACTTATTGCAAACTTTTAAAGTTAATAATTAGTTAAAACTATTAATATATATTATAATATACAAAGGAGGTAGGCTTATGAGCAATCCATATACAGTTCTTGGTGTATCACCAAACGCAACAGATGACGAAATTAAAGAAGCATATAGAAAACTTGCTAAAAAATACCATCCCGATATTAATCCTGATAAAGAGTTAGCAGAAGCTAAAATGAAAGAAATAAATTACGCATATGACACAATCAAAAAGATGCGTGAGCAAGGAACATCTTATCAAGATCAAAATAGTTATAATTCAAGTTACACATATAATACATATACAAATAGTAATATCGATTTTCAAACAATTGAACGATATATCCATACAAGACAATATTTTATTGCACGTATGATGTTAGAACAAATCCCCAAAACAACTAGCAAATGGTATTATTATAGCTCAATTATAAATTATAATTTAGGTGATATAGATACAGCAGAGTATCATATTGATATAGCTTGTAATATGGAACCTAATAACATGACCTATAAACAAATAAAAGAAAAAATGGCATCTTCTTATTATCAAAGAAGACGCAATGTATATAAACGTCCATTTACATTTGGAAGACTAATTTTTTCTTTAATTAAATTTTATATCATTATAAATGTTATTGGATTTTTATTAACGATGTTTTTTTCATGTATAACAAAAGTTGTGCCAACACCATAAGAAAGGAGTTAATATGGGTAAATTTCAAGACAAAGTTCAAAGATTTTTCTATGGTAGAAACGGAGTAGATAAATTAAATCGCTTTATTTTCTTTTTATATTTTATATCTTTTATAGTTTATTTATTTGTAAAACACTATATTGTATTAATCGTTTCATCTATTATACTTATCATATATTTTTATCGTATGTTATCTAAAAAGTTATATAAAAGACAAAAAGAAAACGAAATCTATTTAAAGATAACTTCATCTATTAAAAGACCATTTTTAAGATTCTTTCATAAAATTAGAGATCGAAAAACACATGTATACAAAAAATGTCCTAATTGTAAGAAAATCTTAAAATTAAGAAAAGTAAAAGGTTCTCATACGGTTAAATGTCCAGTTTGTAGTAATCATTTTAATATAAAAATATAACCTCTAATCTTCACAATTAGAGGTTTTTATTTTAGAAAAATGGTGAAAATACTTTTAATAACCCTACAAACAATCTAACAATAGCTTTTTGATAAGATGTTTTTTCATTTTGAATAGAACATTCTTTAATCGTATCTTCAAAATCTTCTTTCATATCTTTAATACAACTTGTTTTATACATCCATATAGCATTTTCATAATGATGAATAAAACTACGATAATCAAAATTAATTGTGCCACATACTGCATATACATCATCACAAATAAAATTTTTAGCATGCATAAAACCTGGTGTAAACTCATAAACTTTAATTCCTGCTTTAATTAAAGGAATATATGAATTCTTAGTAAGTGCATATACAATTTTCTTATCAGGAATATGTGGTGTTATGATTACAACATTTACACCACGTTTACTAGCATTTATTAAAGCATTACTAAGTTCACTATCAATTATTAAATATGGAGTAGTGATATAAACATAATCTTTAGCTTGATTTATTAAATTAAGATATGTATTTTCCGCAATATCAGCTATATAAATAGGTCTTGGACCAGTTCCAAATGGTAAATAAAATCCATCACTTTTAATTTCATGATTTTTATTAATATAATCATCTAAATTACTTATACTACCATCATTTAAATCCCAATCAAATAAAAATATTTTAAGAATTTCATTAACACCTTTTCCACGAAGTTCTATTACACTATCTTTCCAATAACCTAAACGATGATTTTTATTAATATATTCATCTGCTAAATTAATTCCACCAGTATAAGCTATATCTCCATCAATAATAGTAATTTTTCTATGACTTCTATTATTATGACTAGAATTAGCACGACCATTAAATTTAGCAAAACAATTTGCTTTAATACCATAGGATCTTAAACGTTTAAAGTAATTAACAGGAAGTGTTAACAAACAACCAATATCATCATATAAAAATCTTACTTCTACTCCCTCAACAACTTTACTTTTTAAAACATTTAATATTTCACTCCACATATATCCATCTTCTACAATAAAATATTCCATGAAAATATATTTCTTTGCATTTTTTAATTCATTTAAAAACTCATCAAAAAACTCTTCACCACATCTATAATATTTACTAGTAGTTTTATCGCATAAAGAATTCAATGAATCATTTGATAAAGCATATGCTTTTTGATATGCTTCTAAATCAATACTTTTCAAAGAGTCTAAAACACTTTTATCAACATTAAATAAATTAGATTTATCTTTGTTAAGCTTAGCAAGAAACTTTTTTTCTTTTATTGTAATTAATCTTCTACCAAGAATAATATATAATAATGCACCAAACGGTTGAAATACTAATATTATTAACATCCAAGGTAATTTAGTTTCTGGAATAGTTTTAGAATTTATAATAAATAATAATGTAAGTACACTTATAACATAAGATACAATATAAAATACTAGTAAATAATCATTTAAATATCTTTGTAAGTAAAATATTGAAACTAACTCTACTATAATAAATAATAAAGATATAAAGTATCTAGATGTAATAGCTCGTAATAATTTCTTAAAAAGCATCATTTTTCTCCTTTATTAGAAGTATTATACAAATAAAATATCAACTATTTATTAATCTTTTTTATTTTAGCAACATAAAATCCTTCAAAATATTCATTAGGTTTAATACATAAAGTTCCATCAATCTTAGTAGGTAATAGTGGTAAATATTTTTTTACTTCATCACTAAATGGTACAACTACACAATTATTAAGTTTTAATATTTTATTTACAACTTCTTCATTTTCAATATCTAAAATAGAACAAGTAGAATAAATCATCTCACAACCAGGTTTTAAAATTGTTAAAGCCTTTTTTAATAATTCAAATTGCAACTTACTTGAATTAAATACAAGTGCTTTAGAAAACTTACTCATACTTTTATCATAAATAGATAAAGTACCACTTCCACTACATGGAGCATCAAGTAATATTTGATCAAATCTAAAATAATCATCTAATTTTCTAGAATCTACACACATAAAATTAACACATGTTGCACCTAGTTTAGAAACATTAGACTTTAATCTTTCCATTCTAATCTTATCAATCTCACAAGCAGTAATAAATGAATTATTATTAACAAGTTGCGCAATATAAGTCGTTTTACTACCAGGAGATGCACACATATCTAAAATATCACATGATTCTTTTGGATTTAATAAAAGTGCAGGAAGTTGTGAGGATAAACTTTGTAAATATATTTTACCCTCTTTACATAAATTTAAATCAAGCATTTCTTTACTGTTTTTGTTTTTAATAATTAGCGCATCAACAAATAAATGATTTTCTTCATATAAAATACCTAATTTATTAAACTCTTCAATTACTTCTTCTTTATTAGTTTTTAAAGTATTGATTCTAACAGTTGTAAATCTAAAACACTTATATCCTTCAATAACTTCTTCTTTTAATTCTTCTCCATATTGTTTAGTTAATGCTTCAACTAAAAATTCATTAATTAATGTATTATTCATAAACTTTTACCTCATACTATAAGTATATCAATTTTAAAAAACTATTTCAATTATTTAAAGATTAAAACTTTTAAAAAAATATTGTTAATTTTTAAACAAAATATCCAAAATGTAGTATAATAGGTATGGCTTATTTTATAAGTAAATTTAAGAGGTATAAAAAATGGAAAGATTAGTAGGAACAGTATCAAGAGGTGTTAGAGCACCAATTATTAGAGAAAAAGATGATATTTGTAAAATCGTCGTTGAAAGTGTGATTAACGCAAGTATTTCAGAAGGTTTTAGTTTAAGAGACAAAGACGTAGTAGGAGTTACAGAAGCAGTTGTTGCACGTGCACAAGGAAACTATGCAACAGTAGATAACATTGCAACAGATATCAAAACAAAATTCCCTGATGGAACATTCGGTGTAGTATTCCCAATTTTAAGTAGAAATAGATTCTCTATTTGTTTAAAAGGGATTGCTCGTGGAGCTAAGAAAATTGTATTAATGCTTAGTTACCCATCAGATGAAGTAGGAAATCATTTAGTATCACTAGATCAATTAGATGAGCATAACATTAACCCTTGGTCAGATGTTCTAACTGAAGAAAAATATCGTGAATTGTTTGGCTATCAAAAACATCATTTCACTGGTGTTGACTATGTAGCATACTATAAAGAACTTGTTGAACAAGAAGGTTGTGAATGTGAAATTATCTTCGCAAACGATGTAAGAACAATTCTTAACTATACAAATAATGTTCTATGTTGTGATATTCACTCTAGAGCTCGTAGTAAACGCCTTTTAAAAGCTAAAGGTGCTAACCTTGTATATGGATTAGATGACATCTTAACAGAACCTGTTAATGGTAGTGGATATAACAAAGACTATGGTTTACTTGGTAGTAATAAAGCAACAGAAGACAAAATCAAACTATTCCCAAGAGATGGACAAGTAATCGTTGAAGAAATTCAAAGACAATTAAAAGAAAAAACTGGTAAAAGTATTGAAGTACTAGTTTATGGTGATGGAGCATTTAAAGACCCTGTTGGTAAAATTTGGGAACTTGCTGATCCAGTTGTTGCACCATTCTACACTAGTGGTCTAGTTGGACAACCAAATGAATTAAAATTAAAATACTTAGCTGATAACGACTTTGCAGACCTAAGCGGTGAAGAACTTAAAAAAGCAATCTCAGAATCAATTAAACAAAAAGATGCTAACCTTGTTGGTTCAATGGCATCACAAGGAACAACTCCTAGACAACTAACTGACCTTATAGGTTCTTTATGTGACCTAACTTCAGGTAGTGGGGACAAAGGAACTCCTATTATTCTAATTCAAGGTTATTTCGATAACTATACAAACTAATAAAATTATCCTACATACTAAATTTAGTATGTAGGATTTTTAACTTTCATATTATAATCAAATAACCATATATAGTGGTATATAAATTATGTCATCTTTAATCTTCAAATTACTTATTATGCACAACATTATGGTTTATCTAATTACTAATTCCATATATTATATCCATTTCAAATTCACAAGATTCTCCTAATAAACGAAGTTGTATTTTTTCATATCCACCATCAGTATAAATTGTAGTGATTTTATTAGGTATTATTTCTTGTACAATTTTATCACCTTTAATCAAGACAAAATAAGCATTACCACTATAAAGTTTATAATCAATAGTAAAGCTATAATGATTATTATCACTATCAATTTCTTTAATTAAATAATTACCTGATAGTTTTTTACAAGAAACAGAAAACTTATCATTATAACTTTTAGTAGAACTTCCTACTTTAATAACACTTTTATATGTAAAAACATCTTCTTTTTTAAAATGACACAAGCTATAATCTTCTTCTCCATTTGTATCTTCAATATGATTAATACTACAAGAAGATAATGAAATCAAAATCAATAATACAAATAATAAAAGTAATTTCTTCATATTAGTCGCCTTTTTTCATTGTTTTTGCACTTGTCTTAGTTACAAACTTTCTAGGTGCAAAACGAGTTGCAAAAATAGTTAATCTATTCTTAAATCCTACAATTGCAAGACTCTTGCCTTTTAATGATTTTTTATATCCAAATTCAGCAACCATAGCTGCTGTAACAGGTTTAATCTTTTTAAATGTATAATCGTTATGTGCAAGCTCAACAAACTTAGATAAGAATGGACCAGGGCATAAAGTTAGTAGCTTAACGTTAGTTTTTCTAATTTCATAAGAAATTGCTTCACCTAAAAGTAATACATAAGATTTACATGCATGATATGTACACATATAAGGTGCAGGCATAAATGCAGCAATAGATGCAACATTAATAATATGCCCTTCATTTTGTTTTAACATTTCATCTACAAATACCTTAGTAAAGTATAATACTGCATTACAATCAACATAAGTCATCTTAAGTTGCTTATCAATATCCATATCTTTAAAATCACATCTGTCACCAAATCCAGCAGCATTAACGACATTATTAACAAAATATCCTTTATCAATAGTATACTTATAGACTTTTTTTAACTCTTCTTCTTTTGCAAGATCAGCAATACAAGTATCTATAACAATATTAGGATACATCTTACTTAATTCTTCTTTAACATCATTTAACGCAACATCATCAATATCTACTAATAATAAATTATTTCCATCTTTTCCATATAATACCGCAAATTCTTTACCAAGTCCATTAGCAGCTCCTGTAATAAAAGTAACTTTCATAAAAACCTCCATAAATTTCTTATTATTATTCGTGTATAATCTAAACTGAAATATTAAATGAATAGTTTAGATAAATCACGAATTTTTTATTTATGATATACTTTTATTGAAGTTATATCGGCTTCATTTAATATTTTATTGCTTCTAGATAAACGTAATCTAGTTGTAATCGGTTGTGGGTATGTTACTTTACATTCGGACCTTATTTCTTAATAAGTGAACCTGCGGTAAAATCCATGCCCCTTCCTTGCTTTTATTAACCTGCTTATATGTTTTTAGGACTTTTAACCATTTAATTGATCCAGCACTGCTCACGAATAAAGCGAATTAGAAAGCATTTAACGGAAGATCAACCAAATATTTACAGGATTTATGAAAGGAGCGTATATTATGAATTATAATCCCTGTATCACAATCGATGTATCTCAAGGCAAAAGCCATATTCAAGGTTTTATTGGCTATAATAATAAAAATCGTAAACCTGACAACATTACTCAACCTAAAGTAATGAAACATTCAAAACAAAGCTTTAATAAAATTATAGAATTAATATCTATAATTAAGTCTAAAACTAATATGATACCTCTTGTTATTTTTGAATACACTGGAATCTATCATAAAACTTTAGAAAAGTTTTTGCGACAAAATGATATTCCATATCACATTGTTGCACCACTTCGTGCTGCTAAATCTCGTCAAAATGATATTAGAAGCGTTAAAACTGATAAACGTGATTGTTTAAGTCTTGCCAGAATGTTCTATGATATCAAAAATGAATCATTAGGTAAATTTGATATTGAATCTGATGAGTATGAATCAATGAAACAATTAAATAGATTCTATGAAAATATCAAATTACGTCAACAAGAATTAAAGGTAAACTTTAGAGAGCATCTTGCTGTTATTTATCCTAACTATAAAATAACTGATTCTAACCCTAATGGTGCTTTTAAACATGTTTATTCTAATGAATCACTAGGTTTCTTAAAAGAGTTTCCTCATCCAGAATTAGTAGTCAATAAGACAGTTGAAGAAATAGAAGAAAAATTAATTAAATATTTAGGAAAAATACATTCTAAATATTCTTTATCTATGGCTTCAAAACTTCTTGATTATTGTAAAGATTTAGTTTCTGGTTGTTCAGTAAATCAACCTCTTGTTTCTAATATGCAGTTTTATATTTCTCAAATTGAATTATATGAAATTCAACTAAACGACACTTTAGATAAATTAATAACTTTAGCTAAAAATACAAGTCTTTATGATCTTCTTTTAACTATTCCTTGTGTCAAAGAAAATCTTGCTTCTAGATTTGTTGCTGAAATTGGTGATATAAATAGATTCAATTCTTATAAAGCTATTATTAGTTTTGTCGGTAACGATCCTAAAATCTATCAATCAGGAGATGATTTAGGTCTTCATAAGAAAATAACTAAAAAAGGTAATAAGCACTTAAGAACTTTAATTTATCTAATTGTACAACAAATGACTAAAGCTAAAAATATTGATTCAAGTATAAAAACTTTCTATAAAAAGAAAACGCAACAAGGTCTACCAAAACTTGCTGCGCTAATTGCCTGTAGTAATAAACTAATCCGCATTATTTATTACATGAATAAAACAGGCTGTGCTTTCATCTAGCACTTAAATTTTAACACAAAAATAACTAAATATCAATATATTAGTCATCTAAATTGCAAATATTGGGTGACAATCCTTTTTACGCTCATTTTACTATATTTTTTAAATGAGTATTTTTTTATTATCATATTACTTGAATACTTATGTTTATTTTACCACAAAATAAAAAAAAACTCTAATAATTATAAAAATTATTAGAGTAAAATTTTAAGTCATTTTCTAAAAATTGAGTACTTCGCTAGTGATTTGTAACCATTAACCCCTTGGTTCTATATAATCTGGCATTTCACCCCATGCCACAAACATTCTTTCGAATGAATTTTTAACCGGTCCTATTTGTCTTATTCTAATATAATATGTTCCATCTTCAGGAACAGTATATGTAAACATCTCAATATTCCCATTAGTTGAAACTGCTGACGCAACAAAATCACCATTTGGATCTTCCAGATATAAATCATAATTAGTAAATTTTGTTCTTTCAACATTACCATTTGCATAAGCTAACCATGCAAGTGATATTTTAAATAATGACCCTTCCGTTAATTCTATTGACTCACTATGAATAATATTACCAGCCAACCCCGCTGGATTTTCTATAAAATTATAATCCGATAACCCTTCCGAAAACTTATCATATCTAAATACACCCCCACCAGTACTATTATTTAACCCATTATTCATTAAGATAGCGTTTGGTAATTGATATGAAGTAGCTATCATTTGAGCCATTGTTTGATCTGGACTTATTTGTAATAAAGGATATTCCTCCATTAACAGTGCAATTAACCCCGTAACAATTGCACATGAAACACTTGTCCCACTATTATAAATATTAATATCAAAAAGAGATACCCCAGTCCCTTCTGCCATAATTAGTGGTTTTGGCGGTCCACTTACCACAGTATATGAAGAATACATTTCCCTATAATATTCTTCAGTACATGCGCCTACACCTATTACATTATATCCAAGTGCAGGATTTGAAACATATCCATTTGTATTACCAGTATTCCCCACTGCAGCTACTAAAGTAATATAGTATGTATTTACTATATAATCACAGTAAGCTGAATCAGATGCATAAACTCCTGTTGGATTTGCATCCCCATAACTCATATTAACAAGTTGTACACCATTATCTATAAACCAATCTAGCTCCTCACTCGGAGTCCCCCAAATATATGAACTGTATATCTCTGCATCTGGCGCTATCCCCTCGCTCCCTGCGATATATGCAGCCATATGTGTAGAATGGTCATGTATTGCTTCTAATGGTTCTCCTTGTATAAACGTCGTAACTTGACCCTCCCTGAAACATGAGAAAGAACCATCTACAAGTCCTGGTTCTAATATACCAATTTTTATACCATCACCAGTATATAAAGGATCAAAATAATGTTCATACGCGCCTGAACAATATAGTGAATCCCTTAAATGCCCAATTTGATTTACCACATTTTCTTTAACATAAGCTGTTTCAACATATTCATTCCCATTAATTGTATATGCTATAGAGTTTTTATAATTGTAATATTTATCAGATTGATAAGTGTACTCAATGTATGGAGAGTATTTAGAAATGTATACAGACTTAAAATTAGTTAGATTTAAAGTTGATAAATATTCTTGATTTAATGTCGAATAATACTCTTTTGCTGCTTTACGATATTCATCTTGATTACTAATATCTATATTTGTAATTTCACTAAAATCATCTACATCTAATTTAATTTGAACAATTATTTCGTCCGTTAAAATAGTTTCCCCCTCAGAATCTACAGATAACTTCTTGTAATCTTCAATAAATTCATAAATCACTTTATTTATAAAATCATTATTTGTTGAAATAGCTACTATTCCAAATATTAAAATAAAGATATTAAATGTTATAAAAATTCTTTTCATGCTTCCTCCTTCTTTAATAAAAAAAATCTCCATACATAAATAATACACCGCTGGGGGTATGTTTTCGCTCAAAAAAAGAGAAATTTCTTAAAAAAATTTCTCTTTTTTAATAATTTGACGCATTTAGCATATATTTTCTAGTTTTATTTTCGGATTTTACAGTAAATTCAACGATTAAATTATCAGTTTTTTCTTCATCAATTACAGTTAATAAACCATAACGATTGCTATAAGAAATAGATATATTATTATCATTTATTATAAGGTTTATACTTCTTTTAAACTCTAAATCTAACTGAAAAGCATAATAGTAGTAATGCGTATGAAACCCAGCATCATTTATAGTGTAGCCATAATAAATATAAAATATTGTAGTTCTATCTTGAGAGTACATACAAATTGGACTACTATTAAAATAGTCTAAATCTTCTTTAATAAAATTCTTTTCCTCAATTGGCATTCCATTTGTGTCATCTATAACATTAAATACTTTTTCTATATAAACTATTTCTGGTTCTTTTGTTGCTAGTTTATAATTTTGTACTCCTAAGATAGATATACAAGTTATTGATATAAATACAACTATTAGTGACATTATAAATGCTAACTTATATGGTGTTTTCTTTGGATGATGATTTTCATTAAAAAAATCAGTATTTGAATAAATATCTTGTGGAGTTACTGTACATTTTTTCATTTCTTTTATTTGTCTTATTAATTCTTTATGTTTTTTATTCTTAATCATCTTATTCACCTCCTAAATATTCATCAACGATTTCTAGACTTCTATAATACATTCTTCTTGTTGTTTCTCTTGATAATTCGGTCATTTTAGCTATATTTTCAAATGTTATATTATAACCTGTTCTTAAAATATAAATAACGTACATTTCTCTTCCCATTAATGCTTCTAAATCACATAGTGTATCTTCTAACGTACGATCTAATGTACAATCTTTTGTCTCTGCAACAGATAATACAAAATCATCATCTAGAACTATTTTGTTAAAGTGTCTTGTCTTTGTTCTAATAAAATTATAGATAACTGATTTTGCAGTAATAATTATCCAAGCATCAAATGGAGATTTTAATTCATTAAATGAGTCAATATTACTTAAAACTTTCATAAAAATCTCTTGTACACAATCATTAGCATCATCATAATCTTTTACAAAAAAATACGAATAGTAATACAAAATATCTCTATACGTATAAAATATGTCTTCAAATGCATCTTTATTCCCGTTACGAAAATCTTTAATCGTTCGTAGTTTTACCCTTCCCATTTTTTACTCCTTCTCTTTCCTCATAATAATTATTTTACATACATATTTTACTAAATTCTTGTCATTTTTTCAAGTATTATGTCAACATGTAATTATTGTATAAAATATAAATATTTGACAATAATAATATAGGGGACGTATTATTATGAAAAAAATTATTATAATAGGTGCAGGAATTACTGGGCTATCAAGTGGAATATTTTTATTAAAAAAAGGTTATGAAGTTACTATTTATGAAAAGAATGACTTTGTGGGAGGATGTTGTACTGGTTGGGTAAGAGATGGTTATTATATTGATAACTGTATGCATTGGTTAACAGGTACAAACCAACACACCAAAACCTTTAAACTTTGGAAAACAATTGGTGCAATAGATGAAACATCTAATCTTTATCAAGGTGATTACTTTTATAAATCAATATATAATGATGAAGAAATTTGTTTACATAAAGATTTAGAAAGGCTTAGAACAGATATGTTAACGCTATCTGTTGAAGACAAAAAAGAAATAGATTCATTTGTAAATACAGTTAAAAACTTTATTAAGCTTAATCAAGAAATGAGCATTTCTAGTAATATATTCAATAAACCAATTTATTATTTAAAATCTTATTTTAAATATCGCCATTTATCTCTTGAAGACTTAAGTAAAAGATTTAAACATCCTTTATTAAAAAAATTAATGATTGACTTTTTACCTAAAGAATATTGTAGTTTAGCATTAATTTATGCTTATGCAACTTTTGCAAGTGGTAATGGTAAAGTTTACTCTAAAGGTTCAAAAGCTTTTGCAACTAATATCTTAAATAAATATATAGAACTTGGCGGATTCATTCACTATAAAAGTGAGCTTACAGACATTAAAATATCTAATAATAAAGTAGAGTCAATTACAATTAATAATGTAGATGTTGTAACTGCAGATCATTATATTTTTACTGCATGTCCAAATCATTTATTTAATAATCTACTAGATGAAAAATATATACCAAATGTTTTAAAAGAAAAATTAGAAAAACGTGATATTAATCCTATTTATTCAAGTTATCATTCAGCATTTAAATTAAAGAAAAAACATAATCCATTCAACGAATCTACAATATTTGAAATAGAACCAATACGAATTGGCACAACTTATATTACAAGATTAATGATTAAAGATTATAGCTATCTATATCCTAATAAATCAGATACCATTATACAAGCATTTGTTATTCAAAATGAAGATGATTATCATTTTTGGGAAAATTTAAATAAAAAAAGTCCAGAAGAATATAAAATACTAAAAAATGAAATTGCAGAGAGAATAAAAGAAACGTTAATTAAACATTATCCTCAAGTAGAATCAACTATTAGTATTTTAGATACTTGGACACCTTATACTTATACAGAATATTACAATTCTTATATTGGATCATATATGGGATTTACATTTACAAAAAAATCTAATTTAAAAGATATTCCAATAAAATTAAAGAATCTAAAAAACTTCTATTTACTTACATACTGGCAAAGAATTTGTGGAGGTCTTCCAGTTGGATTGGAACTTGGAAACTATGTAAGTAAAGTAATCAAATAGGAAATAATTATAAAGTAATAACGAGTGAGTTTTATTAAAACTCACTCGTTATTTATTATTTTTAAGGTTATTTGTCACTCTATTTGTCACTCTATTTGTCACTCTATTTGTCACTCTATTTACATAATTTCAAATGTTTCAAATTTAATAAAAATCCTTTTTACAAACATTAATTTTCATTTACTGCTTTAATTTCATATACTACTAAAACATCATTTTCAATATCATATGCTAATATAATTTGTTCTATATTTCTGTCAATAAAACTATTATTAGCTTCATGTTTATCTATTGTATGAATATAATAATAATCATATGATTGAATTGTAACTAATATTGTTAAATCTAGATTTGATGGTAGATTTGAAATTTCATCCCATATATTTAAATTCATAACTTCTTTTTCAAATTCTATCACTTCATTTTCATTTTCAAATTTAACATAAGTTTCTTTGCTACCTTTTATAGTATCTGTTACAATTAAAAACTCACTTGGAAAATTTAAGTTTGTCTCTATTGCTACATCATTTAAATAGTTTTCATTAAAACTAAAAAAAGGTCTAAAAATAATGCTAAAACATCCGTACAATCCTAAAATTATAGTCATTATAATACCAGATATTATATTTTTTTTGCACTTAACCTTATTCTTAAATATAATTCCAAATGTTAATGAACTTGCTGGTATAATAGCAAAAATAAAGAATATCCACATATTTAATACAAAAGTCAGTTGTGCAAAAGAATATTTACTAGACTCTGACATTAGAGCCATAATTATTTCTGCTGGAACTAACGCTGCAAAAGATGCTATAAATAATATAATAGAAATTACTTTAAGTTTTAAATTATTATTTACTGTAGATGTTTTCTGATTACAACATTTTGATTGATCTTTTAATTGCGTAAGAATCAACTCTTTATTTTCAATCAACATATTTTGTTCAAAAACAACATATTTACTATTATTTGAATAAACTATTACTACTAATTGATCATCAATATGTAATTTATCAATATCTATATACTTTAGTTTAGTTTCTATATCTAGGTTTCTAGTTTTTAATTTTGAAATAAAATAATCATTATAAAACTTTATATCAATAACTCTTTTTTCATTTATTAGAATTCTCATACTTTTTTTATTTAATATTTTAAAATAAATAAACAAAAGAATATTAACTGCTAAAAACACACCTAATACTGTTTCGAAATCATCTACAAAAAGTACAAGCAATCCGATAATTATACAATTTAACCATATTGCAAAATGAGTATGACGCTTCTTATCTAGTATTTTTATTAATTTTTTTATTTTATCTTCATCATATTCAAAATGCGTAGTAGCCAGTGGAACATCTATTTCTTCAGTTTCTTTTTGATCCACTATATCATTATTTTCTTGTTTCACATCATTACCACAAAGTTCATCTAATGTAACATTAAATATTCTACTAAGTTCTATTAAATAATCAATTTGTGGTACTGTTTGATTTGTTTCCCATAAACTTATACTTTGTCTAGAAACATTAAGTCTATTTGCAAGTTCTTCTTGTGATAATCCTTTTTGTTTTCTAAATTTTAATATTTGTTCTCCTAATGTCATACAATCACCTCTATTAATATTACACTATCATTATACAATACTTTTGTTATTTATCAACCAAGCATGTTTGGAAATTTGTCAAGTGATGCTTGCAATAACAATTTTTTAAAAAAGAAGCTTAAAACTAAGCTTCTAATTTTTCAATTACTTTATTAATTCTTCTTGTTACTTCAGCTTCTCCTAAAATCTTTAATACCCAATATGGATTAGGAGTATTCTTTCTTGTTGAGACAGTAACTCTTAAAATTTCAGATACATCTGCAATACTACCTTTATAAGCTTCTCTATTCTTCTTATAAACTTTCATATTGTCGCAGAATCCACATTCAACAGTGATTTGTTTTAAATTATTAAACCATTCTTCTTCTGAAAGTTCTAATCCTTTATTAGCATTATAAGCATTTAATACTTGAATAATATCTTCTTTATTTAGATTTTCATTAAATGGAAGAGGGTTTTCGTTTAATAATTCATCGTATAAATCACTATAGAAGAATTTGATTAATGGATATACTTGACCAAATGTTTCATAGTCTTTTCTTGGATTTTCTCTTTCTCTTTCAATATTTATAATTGATTTGAAATACTCTTCGTCTTTTTCAATTAATTCTAAAAGATTTGCATCATATTGTTTTGCGTAAGCTTTTGCACGAAGAGTAAATTCATCTTTTGTAAGACGAGCAAGACGTTCTTTACAAATATTCTTAACTTTTGCAAGGTCAAATAAAGCACCATCTAAAGTCATCTTATCAAATGATAATTTGAAATCAAAGATATTAGCATTCATATTTTGAAGACGCCATTCTTCAAAATTAGAGTTAGCAATAGTAATAAGGTATTCTAAGAAACCTTCTACAGGATAACCTTCTTGTAAGAAATAAGATGTAGCAGCTTCTTCATCTTTTCTCTTTGAAAGTTTTCTCTTATTACCATTATCAAGTTTCATAATTACTGGTAAATGAGCATACTTAGGATGTTCCCAACCCATAGATTTAAATAATTCTAAATGTGTAGGAAGGCTTGCTAACCATTCTTCACCACGCGTAATATGAGTTGAATGCATAAAGTGATCATCACAAAGGTGGGCAAAGTGATATGTTGGAAGACCATCACTCTTTAAAATTACGATATGTTGATCATTTTCTGCAAATTCTAAATCACCACGAATTTCATCATGTACTTTAACTCTATTAGTATAGCAACCACTTGATCTAAAACGCATTACATACTTTTCACCATTTTTAATTTTTTCAATTGCTTCTTCTGGAGTAAGATGAGAACATTTTGCATGTTCAGCATAATAGCCAGGATTAAGTTTATTTGCTTCTTGATATTGTCTTAATGATGATAATTCTTCACTTGTGCAAAAACAAGGATATGCAAGATTTTTCTTAACCATTTCTTTGATTACAGTACGATAAATCATTTCACGGTCACTTTGACGATATGGCCCATAAGCACCTTTTTCTGGATTTCCTTCACCACAGAAGCCTTCATCAAATACTACACCAAATGCAGCAAGTTGATTAATTAAATCTAAGTCACTACCTTTTACTTCTCTTTTTGTATCAGTATCTTCTAATCTAAAATAGAAAACACCACCTGTTTGTTTTGCAAAACGATAACCAATTAATGATGTAAATAAACTACCAGTATGTAAAAAACCTGTTGGACTTGGCGCAAATCTTGCAACAATAGCACCTTCTGGTAAATCCCTTGCTGGGTATCTTTTTTCTAAATCAGCAACAGTTTCTGTTACATCAGGAAATATAAGTTCTGCTAATTGTTCTAAAACATTCATCTTAATTACCTCTTTTATTTTATATTTTTATATTTATTGTATATTTTTATATTTATTATATATATATTATACCACTTTTTAATATATTTTTCTTTTAATTTAATCTCTTTTTTCTAACAAGAAAATATTCCATACAGTATAATTATTATCACCATACGATCTAAACTCAATAAAGTATACTTTATCACCATCAAAAGCAAAAGAATAGCCTTGAGAAACATCTTCCCTAAAAATATCAAATCTTGTTGAACAATCCTTTAATATTTCTTTTGGCTCTTTAATGCTTATTTTATAATCTAGTTCAACTTCTTTATAATTAATATTTTTCAATGAAATAGTAGGTGTTAAAGATTCACTTTGATAAAATGCAAAACTATTTTCTTTTAATGAATATCTTGCAACATCTTTATAAGTATCATCAAGTGATTCTTTATTAAATATATTTTGCTCACTTAAATAAATACATTCCTTATAATAATATTTTCCATATATATCTTCTAAATTAACTTTTTCTTTTTCTTTAGACTTACAACCTGTTATACAAACAGAAAGTAAACATAACATAATAATTAATAAACGCTTCATACTTTTTTCCTTATTATATAAAATATATTTTTACCTTAAAAAAGATATCTTTACGATATCTTTTAATCATTTAAAATAATAACATCTTTAATACTATCAATATCAATAAGCTCTTCCTTATTATATATAATAATAATTAATTTGTTTTCTTTTCTTTCTTTAATTATACCTTCAATATAAGTATCTGTTAGTTCTAAGTATACATTAATAATATTACCTTTTTTTACTAAATTTAAGATACCATCTATTTTTTTATCAATAACACTTTTAGTTTTAGTAACTTTCCATTTAGTGCTTTTTTCTTTATAACGTGAATCATAAATAGATTGTGAAGAAGTATCTTTAATTTTTGTACTTACAGTATCAATAAACATTGTAGGCATATTTTTATTATTCATTATTAATCACCATTATATTATATGATTAATATTAATAATTTGTACTTATTTTGTATTTTTATAATATAAATAAATTAATCCCTCAATTAAAATAAATGGTTCATGAATGTACTTAATTGTAAGAACATCCTTAATTAAAGGTGCCAACCCACCTGTTAAAACTACTTTTACATTAGGTAAATTTAGTTCTTCTATAGTTTTATTAACCATTCCATCGATCATAGAAGCAGTTCCATAAATCATCCCACTTTGAATACAAGTAGTTGTATCATTACCAATTACATTATCAGGTTTTGCAAGTGCTGTATGAGATAATTTTGCTGCATTTTGAATTAATGAATTAAGTGAACCATTCATTCCAGGTGCAATTGCACCACCTAAATATTCTTCTTTATCATTTACAACAATAAACTTAGTAGCAGTACCTAAGTCAACAATAATTACAGGACCACCAAATTTATTAACAGCACCAACTGCATCACAAAGTAAATCTGAACCAAGTGTCTTAGGTGCTTCAATACGAAGTTTTAACCCACTCTTAATGCCAGGACCTATAATCATAGGATTAAGATTAAAATATTTTTTGATCATTTGAACAAATATTAAATCTAATGAAGGTACAACGCTAGATATTACTACACCTTCAATTTGCAAATTTTTAACAATAGGTTGTAGTTTATGAAAGTATTCATCTTCAGTTAAAGATGCATTTGTTACAAAACGATATGTATTAATTATCTTTTTATTTTCAACAATACCTAAAACAATATTTGTATTGCCAATATCAAAACATAGAATCATAGTTATCACCTTTTTATATATTATATAATAAATTTCATGATTTTGCAAAAAATATGTATTAAATAAACGTTCTAACAATAATTAATATTTTTCTATTTACAAACATAGAATAATGTGGTATAATGTATGTGACAAAGAGTTTTTAAAGAGAACTCTTCTCGTTTTGTTGCGAAAAAAGTCCCGTTTTTAATTAGTGGTGGGGACTTTTTTCTTTTTATTTCTTATTTTTCTTTATTAAAATAATAAGATTAATTATTGCTATTACCAATTTTGTTGATACTAACATTAGTTCTATAATAATTAAAACCATTTTTTCTCCTCATAAATTATTCGGAGAGTGATTAATAAATTGAAAAAAATCCATATATATCACCTCCTCATTTAAAACGAGAAGAGACATATCCCCTTAATTAACTTTAAAAACTCTTCAGATGAAGTATATCATATTCTCCTTGTCATAAGGTGTTGCAATTTGACAATGGTACTTTATTTAATTTTAAATAAATATTAAATCAATGTTAGTAAAATAACTATATTATATAGACAATTTATTAAAAATATGATATAATTAGTTAAGAAGAAATCAAGAATTTAGATAATTAATTTTTATATCTTAAGAAAAATAAAAAAAGAGTGTAAAATCCTATGTCAGTC
>JAFQFT010000065.1 GCA_017398545.1 Bacilli bacterium
AAGTAGTATGAGTGATCCTAATTACCTATCAGGGATTATTGTAATTGCTCAAAGTCATATTTCTTTACATTATGACTACAAACAAAATAAGATTTATGCAGATATTTTCTCATGTGCACCATTTGATTTTACACTAGTACCAGAATATTTTGAAAAATTCGGTAAATTAGTATCTAATCAATTAGTATCACGTGGAACTAAACACATTTATTTAGTTAAATCGAATATCGATAAAGATACATTGCTTGCTAATGCTAAATGGCAAAAAGTAAGTAAATATAAGTAAAAATAAAAGAGTCATTTCGTTAAATGACTCTTTTTTTGTAAAATATTTGTTTTTATGATATAATTAACAACGACGTTTATGATTTGCAGAAATCAAAGCAATTTGAGAATTAAAGTCCTCAGCTGCATCTAATAGCTCTTGTTTAAAACGAAGAAGAGCTTGATTTAAATGCTCAGGAATTAATGAATCACTATAACCAACTAGATAATCAGTTGAAACATTAAATAAGTCAGATAGTAATAATAAAGATTTAATATCTGGTTCACAAATCTTATTTACATAGTTTCTAATAGTGTATGCTTTAATACCCGTTTTAGCTTCAACATCTTTATATTTAAGTTTGTTGTCTTTAATTAATAATCTTAGTCTTTCTGCAAATTTGTTAGTCATATGTACCTCACTTAGTACATTATACTAAAATATCAGAAATTTGTCAAACCAAGAGGTGTTTATGAAATACATTGTTACAGGCGCAACTGGCCATATTGGTAATAATTTAGTAAAACTATTATTAGAAAAAGGTCATGATGTTACTATTTTAATTAGAAATATTAATGATCCATCGATTAAAGATTTTGAATGCCAAAAATTAGTTGGTGATTTATCAAATCTTGATTTTGTTGAATCAAGCATTGAAAAAGACACAATTGTTATTCATTCAGCAGGTGTCATTGATATTACAGAAAAACAAGTTGATCAAATGATGAAAGTAAATGTTGATGTTACAATTAATTTAGTTCAAACTTGTATTAAGAAACAAGTTAAGAAATTCATTTACCTTAGTTCAACAGATGCGATACCTGGTTATAATATTAAAGTATCTGAACCTGAAGAGTTTAATTTGGATGGTCTTTCAACATATTATGGCATTACCAAAGGAATAGCTAGTGATTATGTTTTAAAAGCGTTAAAGCAAGGATTATTAGAAGGATGTATTATTTGTCCATCAGCAGTATTAGGCACAAGAGATTTTAAAGTTTCTTCTAAAGGTAGTGTAGTGAAGAGCTGTTTAAATAAAAAACTATGTTTTTATACAAGAGGTAATTATAATTTTGTTGATGTTGAAGATGTATGTTTGGCTATTTATAACGCAAGTATTAATTCACCAAGTTTAGTATATTTGGTAACTGGGGTAGATGTTACTATTAAAGAGTTCTTTAAAACAATTTATAGAGGTCTTGGAAAGAAACCAATTATGGTTTATTCACCTTATTGGTTAACAATATTTGGTACTTGGTTTTCACCACTTTATTATAAACTTACTAAAAAGAAACCAGTTTATACTAAAATGGCAATTAAAACATTGAATGATAAAAAAACGTTTGATAATACACTTGCAAAAAAAGAATTAGGCTTAAAAGAAACTGAATTTCAAGTGATTGTTAATAAAACAATTGAGTGGTTTAAAAGATTTTAAGTAATTGTTTGATTTTATTTGTAAAATGCGATATAATATATAAGATAAAAAAACAAGGAGATATTAAAAATGAGTTCTGTAGAAAAATTAACAAACAATCAAGTAAAATTA
>JAFQFT010000066.1 GCA_017398545.1 Bacilli bacterium
GAAATTCAAAAATTAAAAGATGATGGAATTAAAGTTAAGGATCCAACTTACGTTACTATAAATAGTGGTATTGCTGGTAATATTGCTGCTAAGGGAGACATAGTTACATTTGTTTCTACAGTAGGTGTTGCAGGATTAGGAGTAAATGCTTCATTAGGTGATTTACTTACTGGAATTAAAAATAATTTAACAGGTTTACGTGATAAAGCATTAAATAATTTCGATTCTGAAGGAAAGAATTTAGATCCTAATGATCCAACAACAAAAGAAGAAGTAGAAAATGAAATTAAAAAACAAGAAAAAGTTCAAAATGATATTCTAAAAATAATGGGTGAATATAATTTAGATAATAATTCACCACTAAAACAATTTTTAGAACAAATGAATAATGAAATAGCTGAATTTGAATTAGGTAATTTCGATCAAGATAGAGTAGTTACTGAATATGAAAAACTTGTTAATACATCTATTCAAGATGTAACTGCTGCTCAATTAGTTGCTGAGTTTAATAACTTAGTTAAAGGATTAAATTTAGTTAATTCAAATAGTACTGTTTTATCTAATAAACTTAATGAAATATTTGATAGAATTCACTTATCTTTTGATAGTTTAATTGGTAAAGTTAATTTCTCTAAAACTTTTGAAGGTATAGAAAATTTAACGAATAAATTAAAATTATCACCTGAGCAAAAAGCTGAAATTGTTGAAAAGTTTAATAGTATCAAGCAAATGTTTGGTGAATTATTAGATGATATTAAAAACTTTAAACCTGAGGTTGATACATCTAAATTAAGAAATATAAAATTAAAGTTTAATGAATTTGGTAATAATTTAAGAAAACTTAAAGATATGTTTGTTGAACAAATTAAAGCACATAGAAGTGATGTCGATGCTTCAATTGAAGCATTATATGGTGACACTTCAACAGTTATGGATGCTGATTTTGAAGTTGTTGAAACGGTTGGTGTTTTAAGTAAATTATCTGAAATAATTAATAATTATATTGCTGATATTCATAATACTTTCTCTACATTAAATGATTTATATTTATTGGATGGGGTAGATTCTAATTTTGTTAAAATATTAAATTTATTTAGATTAGATGTTGATTTTTCTACAATAGTAAATGACTTTAAATTATCTAATACTACTTTTGAGGTATTTAAAGATAAACTTACAAGATTAGGTAGAGAAATTAGAAGTTTTATAGAAGCTAATTATTCTATGGATGCAGAAGTGTTTGAATCCTTTGAAGAAAGCGTAGCAAATAATTCAAGTGGAGCTGCAAGTACATTTACTGCAACAATGATTTCTAATCTTGAAACTGCATTTAGTTCTTTAAGTGAAAATATTAGTCAATTATTTGCTGATGCTGATTCTAAGAAATTTGAATTTATTACTTCAATCAATAGTATCAAAACTCAACTTCAGGATTTAATTTCAAATCATAGCTCAGAAGTTAAAACAAGTGCTTTAATGGAATTAAAAACAGAATATGATGCATTAATTAAGAATATAGTTAATCATATTAATTCTATGAATCAAGGTGTTACAGTACATGATATGAATGGTAATATTGCCATAGCTACAGATGGTGATGTACAAATTGATCCAAACTTAAGCATTGCAGAAGAAACAATAGATAGTTTAGATAATTTACCTACAACAGATGATATTCCTATTGATAATTTATTAGACAAACTTGGTTCAATAGAACATGTAATGTCTATTAAAAATGAAGCTGGTCAAATTGATTTATCTTATGCTGAAAGTACTGGACTAATTGAAGTTGATAGAATTCCGTCAAGAGATATATCTGGATTTAGTCCTAAAAATTGGATTAAAACACAAGATGGATACATGTTATTTAAACAAACTGTTGATGGTACATATGAAACAATTGGTGAAATATTAGCTTCTAATTTAGCTAACGCATTAGGAATTGATGCTGCTCAATATAGTACAGCTAATTTAGATGGTAAAAATGGAGTTGTATCGTTAGACTTTACAAATGGTTCTGAATTTATTTCTGGTATAGAATTGTTAACAACATTAAATATAGAAATTTCATCTATTGAAGGATTATTAAAAGATATAACAAATACTTATAATAATTCAACTGATATTGCTGGTAAAGTATCTGCAATTACAGAGTTAATTGAAATGAGTAAATTATTAAATGGTTTACCAGGTGAATTTAGTTCTCTAATTAGTGGTATAGATATTAATTCAATAAATATTGAAAATGTTGATTCAATATTTGAACAATTAAGTCAAGGATTTAATGGTTTAGTTAGTGATTATACTAATGCTATTAGTAATATTAAAAATGGAAATTATAGTATTACAGATATTATTACTATGTTAGATATTCATACAAGTGTTGCTGGAATAGATTATTCTAATAGAACAGAAGTTATAGAATCTCTTACTAAGATGTTTGTATTTGATTCAGTTACTTCTCCAACAACAAGAACTATTAATGATATGGGTATATTATTTGATAATGTATCTAAAACAATTAAAGTTGCTCCTATTTTTGATAATTCAGGAATTTTTGGATTTAATGCTGAAATATCAACTGTTGAACAATTAATTAATAATTTTGCTAATAGTACTATCACAGAAGATACAATTAGTAATTTAAAAGAGTTATATGAAAGTTCTGATTCTACAATAAGAAGTGCAATTGAAAATGTTATAAATAATTTTGATAACTTGAATCTTGACTCTATATTTGAAACAATGCAACAAAATAATGTTGATGTTTCTCAAGACGTTAAGACATATATTGCAAATACTATTGAAGCAAATATAAATGCAATAAAAACTTCATTAAATATAAATGAATCAATTAATGTTTCTACAACACTTGAAATTGAAGGTGTTTCTCAAGAAATAGTAGATAGATTAAATGAAATAAATAATTCTATTAACGAATTAATTTCTGAAATGAGTTCTCAAGAAGTAAGTGTTGAAAATGTAGAAAATCTAAAAATAAAAATATCAGAAACAATAAAGAACAATATTGCAGAAATCTTCTCAAATTCTACATTTATCAGTGATATAACAAAAACATTTAAAGATATTGGTAAGTCATTAGAAAATCTAAAATCTTTACCAGTTAAAACTAAGAATGCTCTTATAAATTTATTTAATTCAATTCAAAATAAATTAAATGGTATTGTTGAAAAATTAAAATCTGCTAAACCACAATTTGATACAAAAGAGATAGCAGCGCTAAAAGAAGAATTAAGTGTATTTAAACAAACATTATCTGATGCATTTAAAACATTCTTTGATACAAAAACTAATGATCTTAAGAGTATGGAAGATGCTGTATTAGATGCTGAATTTGAACAAATCGAAACAGTAAGTGTATTTACTAAAATTACTGAGTCATTAACAGACTTCTTCAGTAATTTACAAGAATCTATTAATTCTCAAAGTATGCTTTCTAAATTAGATGGTGTTGATTTAGGTATAAGTAATGTGTTTAACATTTCAGATTCACTAAGTAAATTAGATGAATTTATTAAATCTGTTGATACAAAAACAACAGAATTTGAAACAAAGGTTAAAAATTATGTTAATTCATTAATTGAAAGTGTTAAAAATGCTTTCTCATCAAAAACAAATGTTGTACAAGACTTTAATAATTCTACTGTTGTAAAAACAAGTTTTGCGGAAAATATAAGTAATTATATTAAATCTGCATTAGATTTAACTAAAAACTTATTCAATAAGTCAAATATTACAACTGCTGAAAAAACAAATTTATCTACTAAATTAGAAAATTTAGGAAAACAAATAACTGATTATATTACTGGATTATATCAAGGAACCACAACATTCAGTAAAGAAGTAATTGACAAATTTGTTTCAGAATTTACTAAATTAGGTGAATCAATTAATAAAGCTACTGAAACAGTTAAGACAACTGTTAAAGATGCATTAGCATCACATGTCGATAAAGTACTTAATGCTAATTATAGTAATGTAAATGAGGCATTAACTGAATTATTTAAACATGATACATCAGTTGAATCTACTGTTAAGGTAATTGAATCATTTATGTCTTCTGGAAATTTCGGAATGTATGATTTACTTAACTTAACTGGAAGCAATGTGTTTAATGGAAATAAAGCTTTATTAAATGCTGCTTTAGAAACTGTTATTGCAAATAATAGTACATTAAGAGCAGAGTTATTTACAGAAATAAGAACAGAGTTAAGTAACTTATCAAGTTCGTATATGGGTATTGGTCTTAACATAAGCGAATCTGATATAGATGCTCTTACAGAGGCATTACTTGGTCCAAACTTTGTTCAAGATGGGTATGGTTCTCAAAATTGGGATAAATTTAAACAAATTCTTGAACCATATGTTAAACAAAATATTAAGAATGCTGTTGCAAATGGTATTGCTCCTGTATTATGGACAAAGGTTGATCCTAGTACTTTAGCTTCTAATTATATAACTATTGAAAATTCAACATTTAATGAAGATTCATTATATATGTTACAAATGATTTTCCCTAATTGGCATGATGGTCAAAGTTCATTTGGAAATTTAGGTCTTGAAACATTATGGGCTAATATGTCAGAAATATATGCAAATGCTATAATTGATGCATCTGTTACTGATTATATTAAATTTGTTTATAATGATGCTGCTAGTGGATTTGGAAATTTATTCTTAAGTGTGGAACTTCCAGCATTACTTAAATCTGGTAAATTTAATACTTTAGGTGCATTTTCACAAGCAACTCAAACTGAAGTTTCAATTGATTTAAAATTAATGAGTCAAGTATATAATTATATGGCAAACAATGGAATGCAAAGTTTATTAACACCTCAAAAACTTGCAAGTTGGATGAGTGATTTAATAAACGGGGTAAATCCAGCAGATTATGCACAAGTAATTAATGCAAATCAAACTATTGTTACAAATGTTGGAAATGTAACTGCTACTACTGTTCAAACCAAGACTGTTGATTTCTTGTCATATTCAAATAATTTGGATGCATTTAATGCTGCGTTTTCTCAATCAACCGTTGATTGGATAAAAACATTATCAGGACATGAAAAAACTCTTGTTAGAAATTATACTGGAGATACAATATTAGCTCCTGGAAATTATATGTCTGTTAATGCAATTTTAAGAGGACAAATTACTAGCTCAAGTACACGTTTGGTATTTTATGGAGCTTATGGTTCTTCACCAACAATTTATAATTCAATAGATGAATTTGTAAGTAAGCATCGAAATGAAATTTTACATTATTATAGTCAAATAATTGGAACAAATCCTTATAGTGATTTTTCTGGTACTGATACAGAGATATTATTCCAAGCTTACTTGTCTTATCAACAAAAATCAGCTGAAACACTTATTCAAGCAATTTCTAAGTTCCAACAACCAGTTAGAAATGAAGGATTATTGTTATATAGAGTTCAAGGTATTAGCTCTATGTCTAAAAAATATGGTTTTACAGCTAATCAAAGTGCGGATGAAATATTTAAAGCGCTTACTACATATCCTGATGGAAGTCAAAGAGGACAATTTGTTTTTGAATCATTTACTAGTACATCAATAGATGATAGATCAAATGGTTATCATAATCCGAATTCTGTTTACTTTAAAATTAAATGTGATGAATCAATTACATTTGCCGATGTTATGAGTCTTTCAAATTATGGTTCTAATGAAGGTGAATTATTACTTAATGCTGGTCAATATTTCAGAGTTGAAAGTGTTGAAAAGAGTTCTTCTGGAAATATCGTTATTAATTTAGCACCATGTAATAGTGGGGGTAATACATTTGATACTGTTACACAAACAGTTACTGCTAGTACAACAATGACTGATCCACTTGTATCTGCATTAAATTATTTAAATAGTGGAGATATTGCTGGAATTAATAGTTTAAATTTAACAAAAGCTCAACAAACTAAATTCTTTAAAGAGGCATTAGATAATGGATATTATGCTAATGTTGTAAAAATGGCTTCTCATTTTACGACTGCTGCTGAAGTATTGGTTGAAAAAGGTGATTTCTCATTCTTACAAAATAATGATGTTCAAAATGATGTTATTTATAAAACTATTTTACATATTGGAAATACTTATGGTATTGAATCTGTAAATAATGTATTAAATACATATATGTCATCTATGAAACAAAAAGAATTCTTTGTTGAATTAGTTATGCAAAATAAAACATATATTGTATCCGATTTAGCTATATCAAATGCTATTGCAGCTAGAACTATGTTAGAACTTGGTGATTATTCATTCTTAACAAATCCACAAACAAGTTTATATATTAAATTAGATGCAATAGATTATTTAGATTCACTTGGTAAACTAAGTTCACTTAATGGAATTTATACAACTGATTCACAATTTGCTTATAGTTTATTTAAAAATGGTGTTGCATTTAGTTATCCTAATGATCCAAGCTTTAAGGCTGAGTTCTATAATTATGTTGTTAATAATATCATTTTAAAACAAGGTAATAAGTTTATGACAGCTAAGGCACTTAAGCTATTTAACTCAATGGGATATCAAAATAGTTTAATATCAATTAATAATATGGATCATTTATTGGGTGCTATATCAAATAATTTCACTGAATATCAACTAGATCCTAATTTTGCTCAAGATGGTATAGAGATAATTAGACAAATTATTTCTCAAGAAAGTTTACAAAATGCTATTTCGATTGTTAATAGTTTTGCTGTAAATAATACACAATATCTAAGTGATTTATTTAATTCAAATATTCCAGTTGGTTTAAAAATTAAACTTCTTGGAAATTTACCTGGAAATGTTGCTGCTGGTATTAGATTTGATTTAGCAACAAGTACTTCTATATATACATATTTAAGTAATATTAGTTTTGATGCTGTAAATTGTTGTAATATACTTGGATTAGATAGTACAGATCCTAACAATCATTTTATTGCGGTAAAACAAATTGCAGAGCTAGCAAAATCATCTGCTAGAGAACTTATTTCTACATTTAAAAATAATGTTCCGGGTTCATATCAATTTAATGAAGCAATTAAAATGCTTAAACAAAGTAATCCATCATATTATGAAAATATGACAGATGAAAAAATTCTTAAAGATGTTACTGGTCATTATGGAAATGCACAACAAAAACTTTATGATATAGGTGTAGATAGAATTCATACAATTGGTTACAATGGTATAAACATTAATATATATTGTGGTAATCCAGCAAATTTATCTACTGCATTA
The DNA here is from genome assembly GCA_017398545.1 of Bacilli bacterium. Taxonomy (GTDB): domain Bacteria; phylum Bacillota_I; class Bacilli_A; order ML615J-28; family CAG-313; genus UBA1737. Next base: position 7,270 of record JAFQFT010000066.1, read on the forward strand.
AATAGAGCAAAACATATTACAAAATTAATTGATTCATTGCCTTATGTATTAAGAATATCAATTAAAGAATTGAATATATTCGATACTAATAATCCTTTTGATGAATATTGGGCATGTGAATATGATCATGATATAAATAGTGGATTCTATTCAGCTGCAACTGGTGGATTTGGACAAGTAAATATTTGGAATATTACACCACAAATGGAAACAATAGCTCATGAACTTGGACATTGTTTAGATTCTAAAATTTTTGAACAATTATATGGATATAAAGGATATATTACTGATGCTAAAGGAGATTGGGCACAAGCCGTAGCTGCTGATGGAAATAGCGTTTCATCTTATGGTGATAATGCTCTTGTTGAAGATTTTGCTGAAAGTGTAAGTTTATATATTACAAATCCTACTAAATTCTTTAATAAACATTCAAAAAGAGCCAAAGTATTAATGGATATGTTCAATCAATATTTAGAAAATGAATTAGGATTTAATTCAAAAATGACAAGAAGTCAAGTTAACAAGCGTTTACTTGAATTTGGATTTGATAGTGATTTTATTAGATCTTACCTTGATCAAGGATATACAATATATGATATTAAGAATGCTTGGTTTAGAACTCTTATGACAAATCAATCATTTGATTCTGCAATTACAGCAGTTCGTTCTACTAATAATACTGGAGGATTCTTAAGTAAATTATTTGGTAAAAATTCGAATGTAGTACATATAAGTGATAATTCACAAGGCTTGATTATTGATGACTCATTATTAAATATTACGTATAGTCAATGTGTTAATAGTTTAGATAGTGCATTTACTACTATGGTTAATAAATTTGGATATCAAGAAACTATTAAGAGATTTAAAGAATATCTAGCTACTGGAAATATTAAGTTAATAACTAGAACAAATGATGCTAGAAAAATTATTCAAAGTATTCCAGTAGAACATGTTCAAAGATATCTGGATAATATTGGTAATCCAAATAGCACACAAAATTTTACACCAAAAAAAGTTGAAACAGTAGACTTTGATTCAGATGGTGTTGTTGATGTAATGAAGGTAAATGAAATCACTGATGATATAATTGCTTCAATTAATAAATCATCAGAAGCTGTAATTATATTTGACGAAGATATTGATATAACAGAAGAATTATTATCTAAATTAAATGATGATGTTCAAATTAGTTATGGTAAGAGTAATTATGTATATGGAAAAGACGAATTAATTAAGATTATTAGTACTGTAAATGATGTAGTTAGTAAAGTTAATAGTCAATTTACTAAAACTGAAACTATTAAGTTTGTATATGATTATTTAGTTAAAAATTATACATTTGCTGAAGTTGGTAATCCAGACTTAAATGCATTAGTAACTGGAAATGGTACAAATGCTGCGTTTACAGAAATCTTCTATGAAATTATGGATAAACTTGCTCTTAAAGGTGTAAGTGTTGAAATACTAAAAGGATTAGATGCAGATGGAAATGAAGTTATGTTCAATGCGGTTAGAGCTGATGGCTTGACATTCTTAATTGATTCAAATGGATTTGGTAATATTAATCCAGCAAATATTAAATTAACAAGTGAAAGTGTATTATTTGATTCAATAACAGAAAATGACATTTTCATTGCTGAAAAAATAGCTGAATTAATAGATGTAACAAATGAATCTGGAATGAATTTACATGAAGCTGGTGCTCAAACAAGTAATAATGCTGAACTTATTACTCCAGAACTTCAAGCTAAAGCTGATGACCTTGCAAAATCTTTATTTGAAAAAGCATCTTCAATTGAAAGTTCTATTACAGAACATATGAAATCATTTGCTGTTAATGGTTCAAAACTTATTGGACTTGAACATAGTTTAAAATCAATTGAAAGTTTATCAAGAAAGATATTAAGTGTTCACTTAATGAGTTTAAAAACAGCTAATGTTAAAACATTAGAAAGTATTGCAGCTAATGAAATTGCTGATAGTGTTAGATATACATTAGTATGTGATGAAGCAAATTATGTTGAACAAGTAAAACAAACAATTCAAGGATTAATTGCAAAAGGATATCAATTGAAGGTATTCAGAAATACATGGCATTCAAATACTTATAAAGGTGTTAATACAAACTTTATTGCTCCAGATGGAACAGTATTTGAACTTCAATTCCATACTGATACATCTTATGCCGTTAAAGGAGAAATGACTCATACCTTCTATGAGATTATTAGAAATAGTTTTACTACTAAAGTACAAAAAGATATAGCGTGTGAGATAAGAGAAGCATATCAAAAATTAATCACTATACCTGATGGTATAATAGGATTAACAATGGATGATGTGCTTCCTCCTTCATCTCCTGATTCAAGTTCTGATTCAGGAATTGATACAGGTTCGGATATTGATACAACCAAGGTTGTAGATGTGAAAACAAGTTTAACATTATCAGATTTAGTTGCTGGTAATTATCCTGATAATCCTGTAGTTACGATAAATGAAAAATCGGTTTTATTAAAAGGTGCTCATACTAATGATCCTAAGTTAGCATATGATGGGGCATTAAAACATTTTGTGGAAATTCCTACGTTTGTAAAAAAATATTTAGCTTCTGATTTTAAATCAGCTTTAAATAAAAAACTTGTTGACATGGGATATAGTCAAGAAGTAGCCGATGCAGTTATTCTTGCATTTAGTAAAGTTGCTAATAATGAAATAATTACTAAATTACATGTACCATTTAACTTTGCAATTGATTTAAAAGATTATTTTGAAAATGGAACAAAAGCTAAAACGTTCGATAAAGTTTTTGGCAATTTAAATCTATCACAAGAGCAAAAGATTAAATTAGGGAATGACTTAACAACTCTTCTTAAAAAATATTCAGTTTTTTATAATGAAATATCTAATATTTGTAATAACGAAGGTATTTTATCTGCTATCAAATTATTGAAAGCTACCAATTTGTATCCTGAAATTGTAGAAATACTAGAACAACAAGATTTATCAGATCCTAAAGGAGAATTTAAATTAAGTGATGTTGGATTAACGTACACAGACTTAGAAGCTAAATTAAAAGAGGCAAAAGATCTTTTAATGAAAAATGCTGTTGAAAAATACTTTAGTGGAGATAATTTAATACAAAAAATAGATGTTGATGGTGTGGGAATGCCTATACCTATACAAGCTTCTATGAATCCTGAAATTAGTTTTATAATTGAAATTTTAGTTAGACTACCTAAGGATGCTGATTTTAAAGGACAACCATTAGGTACAAATATTGATGTAGTATTATTTCATGCTATGGCTGTTGATAAAGTATATAATGGGTCTGAAAATATTTTACAAACATTATTTAATCATCAAGCAGCTGGTATTATTAAAAGAATGAAGGATGCAAAGAAAAAGAATTTACCAATAAGTACAGATGTTGAATCTATATGGAATTATTTGAGTAATCCTGATGGTGAAATTTCCTATTATATTAGAGATGAAATTTTTAGAGAAGAAGTGTATAATAGGATTAAGCAAATTTTAAAGGAGGAGAGTATTATATGAAAAACAATTTTATAGTTAACGATGATAATGTTTTTAGAATTGATGCTGGTGCTCCAGATGGTTCTACATCAACTTTGGTTTTAGGTGATAATAATAGTAATCTTGAAATTACTATGGATCCTTTTACTTCTATTATTTCATCTATTGAATCTGTTTATGTAGAAAGTATTATGAATGAGAACTTATTTTTACCTAGTTATAAAGATAATGAGTTAGAAAAAAGACATTTTCCTAGTTTCTACTGTGAAGATGAAGAGAAATTATCATTTGTATTAAACTATAATAAAGATGAATTTGATATTATTTTGAGTGATAATTTGGAACCTGCATCTTATTTCGAAGATGGTAGAGTAGAATACTATTACGATGCTGATGATGTATTGATTTTCATTAGAGTTAATTCTTTAACAAATGAAGAATTTGAATTTTTTGAAAAAAACTATTCTTCAAAAAAAAGGCTTAGTTAATAATGATGGTTTACAAAGAAAAATTTGAAACAATAGAATCTGCCGAGAATGTAAAAGTTCTCGGTGGGTTTAATATTGGTAGTAGAAATTGGGATTATAACGTTGAAGATAGTGATCATGATTTGAGATTTGTTTATGCAAGAGATGTCTTTGATTATTTAAGATTGGATGAAAAAGAAAAAACCTTAAGTTATCCTTTAGATGGTGAATATGATATTCAGGGATGGGATATAGATAGATTTTTATCTATGGTTTCAAAACATAATGTTCTAGCATGTGAAGCTTTATTTTCAACTATTGAGTATGGTGAAACTGATTTTATTTATAAAATTAGGAAGTATGCTAATGAGCATTTTGTTTTTGATAAATTTATTATTCAATATGTAAAAATATTAGAAAGAGAAATAGCGAGACTTAAAACACTCGATAAAGTCCCTGTTAAAAGCTTGATATTTTGTTTAAAAATTATTTGTATGATGAATTATATGAAGGAATTTAATCAATTCCCAGAATGTTCTTTTCAAACATTATTTTTTGCTAATAGTAACAAGTCTATTGAAAAGGTCATAAATAGTTTAATAATTTATAGAAGAAATGGAAATCCTGATTTACTGGATTCTGATGAATTAATAAAGCTTTTAGATAATTATTGCAATAAATTTAAACAAAATATTAATTACTC
>JAFQFT010000067.1 GCA_017398545.1 Bacilli bacterium
GTTAATGTTGTAGGAAAATATACTCTAGAAAATGTTAAAGAATTGAAAGATAATATACCAGTAAATGAAAATAATGTAATGGAACTAACACAAACTTATATCGATGAAAATGAATTAAATTTAGCATTAAATGATTACGCAACTAAAACATTTGTGTTATCAGAAACGGAGCCGTTAAATACAAGTATTAACACTATAAATTCGAGTTTAGAAACTAAAGTTTCGTTTGAATCAATGAAAAGCTATACACAGGAATACGTAACAGAACAAATAGAAGAGAATAACAAAAATTTAAATAACGGAACTTTAACAGCCATAGACAGTCAAATCACAGATATAAACACATTGTTAGAATCACAATCTTTAGATATTTCTGCTTTACAAGATGGAAAATTAGATATATCAACTTTTGAAACACTTGACCAATCATATAACGATTTTAAAGATAATGCTAATACAGAACACCAAAATATTTACGATAAAATAGATGAAATAGAAAATAATTTAAGTAACGAATACGCTGCAATTAATCATATACATGACGAATATAGCCTGACAACTCATACACACGACGGATTCGATGAAATAACCTTAAATAAAATCAATAATTGTTATATTGGAGATAATGGTAATAATTCACCAGAAAGACCATTTATTCCTATCGTTAAATCTGATGGAGTTATGGAAGTTGGAAAATATATTGATTTTCATTGTACGGTAGCAAATGATGGAGATGAATATTTAGATAAATCAGTTCGATTAACTGGATTTTTGAATCAATTATATACAGGTAATAATTTTTCGTGTGCTAACGCTGATGTTAAATCTTTAAGTGTAACTGGATCAATTGATATAAAACCTAATGATGGATCGAATATTACAGCCGCTAGTATCGTTACAAATAATACAAATAATACTAATAATTTAGAACAAAATGGAGAAATGATTTTGTATTCAAATAACAATATAATTTATGGAAAAACTTTAATTTCAAATGATTTCGAAACAATGGGCTCAATTACGGCATTAGATGCTAGTGGAGATGATTTATCAAAAACAATAATATCTAAAGGAAAAATTACTTTAACAACTGACGGAAATGAAACTAATTCAATTATTGAAGGAAGTACGATATCAACAAAGAATTTAACAACTACAAATTTAACAACGGCATCAGGAACAGTTAGCTCAAATTTAACGGTAAATAAATTAAATTCAAACAATATCGGAAGAGTAACTAGTGGATATCCATTTATTCCTTATGTTAGATCCGATGGAGTTATGAATGTTGGACAATATATAGATTTTTTCGCATCAGCGTCAAATAGTACCAATAACGCTAGAATTTACATAAATGGAAGTACTTTAATGGCATGGAGTAACGCGACACATTTTGAAATAAACACAACAATAATAAATAATGCTCCGGTTAATGAATCAATAGAAAATTTCCAAATTGGATCACCGGTATTTACGACAGGATTAGTTTATCATTTATCTGAAGGAAAATATGTATCGGGTTCATTAACTTCTATAGATTGTATCACAAGTGTAAAAACATCTGGCTCTTATAGACAATATTTAGGAATTTGTTGTGCAATTCATAAAACAGGAGATATTATTACCATTGGAGATACATTAAAGCAAGAAGTAGAAATTAAACAGGATACTATAGATTTTGCTACTCATGGAGATTTTTACTTTAGAGTTAATGATTCTAGTGAGTATTCAGTTGGAGATATAGTTTTATTTGATGGAAATAAATTAGATGATGATTTAATAATGACAGCAAAAATAACGAGTTCAATTGTTGGTAAAGTTACTGGGATTATTGATGAACATTTATTATGCGTTTTTAAAGATTAATTTTATATTTTTCGAGAGAATTATAACCCAATTAAACATTTAACTAACGAAACACCGAAATCATCTGTTAATGTGTTATATTCTTTGTTAAATGCTAATTGAAAGTCATAACCATTCGCTTTAATTGATGATATTTTCTTTATTGGATTAACTTTACCCAAACAACCAGCTTCAGGGTCTTCATAATTAATTTTAACTGATGATTCATTTATCCCTAAAATTAACGAAATAGCAGTAA
>JAFQFT010000068.1 GCA_017398545.1 Bacilli bacterium
CTCCAACTTTTACAGTGTGAGTAATATTTAAACACTCTTTATGATTAATTAACACAAGTCCTGATGTTATTAGTTCTACTGCTTCACTACGACCTGAATTTATTGATTTAGCAACAACAGCATCTAATCTCATACTTGCAACATTAATAGTTTTAATAACTTCTTTATTTTCTGTTTGAACAAATTCATTTATTACTTTCCAGTTCATTCTTTGACGAGATATCATTGTTAAATTATTAATTAAATATTCACTGATTTCTCTACTAGCAAATATTGTAATTAAATTATTTTCTACAACTATATCACCAAATGTATTACGCTTAATCCCAAAAGCCATAATAGTACCAAGCACATTACGATGTGTAATCTCACCAAATTTATGATCATAAGAACTTTGTAATATGACTATATCATAATTTAATTTAGAATTATCTAGATATCCAATTAATGCTCTTTTTCTTTCTGCACCTTCATATCCACCATCTAAATATAAATCAATATTCGGACTTTTAACAGCATAAATTTCTTTTTGTTCTTCAAAATCTAAAAAATCAGTTAATACGATATCTCCACGTAAGACGATTTTTTTATAATCACCTAATTTATCTTTAATCATCGAAATGGCCAAATTCCTTAACCCATTTTTCTAAACTACCATCTTCAAATGCAGCACTTGATGCGATAAGATAAGATTCAGCACCAATTTGATAAACTCTACCTGCAATAGCGTAATTTAGACCAGATAAGAAAGATAAAACTCTATTACAAACATTAACATCTTTTACAGTATCAAAATTTAATAATACTGGACAATCACTAAGAATTGCTTCAGCGAGTTCAATCATTTGATCATCAATTGTTCCATCATCTTTTAGATTATAGCTTAACAAACGATCAAATGAAGTACCAAGATTTTTTTTACTTATTTTTTTCTTTGCAGCCATTTTAAATCACCTATTTAGATAAAATTTGTCCAAGACGTACAAATGTAGCACCATGTTCAATTGCTATTTTATAATCATTACTCATCCCCATTGAAAGTTCAGTACATGGAGCATAAGGAAGATTAAGTGCTTGTACTTCTTGTTGTAATTCAACCATTGCATCAAAATAAGATGCAATTAAATCTTCATCAAATGTATTTTTCCCAGTTGTCATTAATCCTACAACTTCTATTTTTTCATATTTTGCAAGACTCTTAATAAAAGGAATAACTTTTGATTCATCAAGACCAGCTTTATTAGGACTACTTGCAATGTTTACATATACAAAACATTTAAGCGGATCTTTTCTTTTTCTAGTTTTATTAATTGCATTAGCAAGATCTATACTATCTAATGAATGTAAATAATCGATTGAGTCCACGAAAGCACTATTTAATTTTGGAGGTATTTTAATAATTCCAAAATAATGCCAAGTAATAGGGTAATCTTTTAAAGCTTCATACTTTTCTAAAAAAGAATCTTTTCTGTTTTCACCTATATCAGTAATTCCAGCTTCTACTATTTCTTTTGTTTTATTAATATCAAAGTATTTTACTGCTGCAACTACTCTTACATTAGTATGAGCTTCTAAAGTTTGTCTAACTTTTGCTACTTGATCTTTTACTGCCATGTTCTCACCTCTTTTTTATCATCAAATTTTATTCTTTCTTATTATACCATATTTTAGAAAATATTACAAGTTATTAAATCAGAGATATTTCACAAGTGAATTTTACTTAATTTTATCATATTTTACAATTAATTTTTTAATAACAAATATATTTTAAAACTTTCTTTCATATTTTTACAATCTTTTTATAATCTTCTTCACTTGCAAAAATACACTTTATGTGATAAAATATATAAAGCCACAAATATTAAAAATAAGAAAGGGAAAAACAATTATGGTAAAAGAACGAAGAATTTTTACATCTGAATCTGTTACTGAAGGCCATCCTGACAAAGTGTGTGACCAAATTTCTGATGCAATCTTAGATGATATTTTGGCACAAGATCCTTCTGCTCACGTAGCATGTGAAGTATGCGCAACTACAGGATTGGTTATGGTAATGGGTGAAATTACAACAACTGGTTACTGTGACGTGCAAAAAATCGTGCGTGAAACTGTAGCAAACATCGGCTACAATCGTGGAAAAATTGGATTTGATGCTGAAAACTTAGCTGTACTTGTTTCCTTAGACTCTCAATCACCTGATATCGCAATGGGTGTTAAAGATGGAGATGGAGCTGGTGACCAAGGAATGATGTTTGGTTATGCTTGTAAGGAAACACCTGAATACATGCCTCTTCCAATTATGCTTGCACATAAACTTGCAAAACGTTTAGCTGATTTAAGAAAACTAGAAGGACATAATGAACTACGACCTGATGGTAAAACTCAAGTATCAGTAGAATATGATGAACAAAATAATCCTGTTAGAATTGATACAATTGTAATTTCTACACAACACAATGAGGAAGTATCACAAGAATATTTAAGAGACCTTATGATAACAGAAGTTATCAATAAAGTAATTGATGCTAATCTTATGGATGAAAATACTCGTATTTTCGTTAATCCAACTGGTAGATTTGTAATTGGTGGTCCTAAAGGTGATACAGGTCTTACAGGTAGAAAAATCATTGTTGATACTTATGGAGGATATGCACCTCATGGTGGTGGAGCTTTTTCAGGAAAAGATCCAACTAAAGTAGATAGAAGTGCTTGTTATGCTGCAAGATATGTAGCTAAAAACTTAGTTGCTGCAGGATTTGCCGAAAGAGTTCAAATTCAACTATCTTACGCAATCGGTGTTGCAGAACCTACAAGTATTTGCATTGACACATTTGGTACTTCTAAATATACAGAATTTGAACTTATCAAAATTGTAAGAGAAAACTTTGATCTTACTCCTAAAGGAATCATTACTAGTCTTAACCTAAGACAACCAATCTATAAACAAACTGCTGCTTATGGACACTTTGGTAGAACTGATGTTCTTCTTCCTTGGGAACAACTTGATATAGTTGATGATTTAAAAAAATATTTAAATAAATAGAAGGTATAATTATGCTTAATAAATTAATGTCTTCAATTCGTAATGAAATTTACGAAACAATTGAAAAACTAGGATATCTAGATAATCAAGTAATTCCAAATCATGATTCAATCGTTCTAGAAACTCCAAAAGATAAAAGTTTTGGTGATTATGCAACAAACGTTGCAATGCGTCTTGCAAAAGTAGCAAGAAAAGCACCACTTGTTATAGCAAAAGAAATTTGTGAACAACTTGATATCAACAAAATTCACCTATCTAAAATAGATGCTGTTGCACCTGGATTTATTAATCTAACACTTGATTTAAACTATTTATCAAATATAGTTAGTCAAATATTATCAGAAGGTTCTTCTTATGGTAATTTAACTATTGGTGAACATGAACATATCTGTTTAGAATATGTATCAGCTAACCCAACTGGTTACTTACACGTAGGACATGGACGTGGTGCTGCATATGGAGCAAGTCTTGCAAATATCTTAAAAAAAGCTGGTTACAAAGTAAATAGAGAACACTATGTAAATGATGCAGGAAACCAAATCACTAACATGGCTAAATCAGTTTATGCACGTTATGAAGAATTATTTGGTAGACCTCTAAACATTCCAGAAGATGGATATCATGGTAAAGAAATTATAACTGTTGCGGAAGAATTCAAAAAGCAATATAATGATGAATATTTAGATAAATTTGATTTAAATCTCTTTAGAAAGTTCGGTACAGAAAAACTATTAAACAATTTAAAGAAAGATTTAAAATCATTTAACGTTGAATTTGATACATGGTTCTCCGAAACATCACTATATGAATCAGGTGCAGTAGAAAATACATTAAAACTTCTACAAGATAAAGGTTACACTTATACTTTCGAAGATGCACTATGGTTAAAAACTTCAACTTATCGTGATGAAAAAGATAGAGTAATCGTTAAATCAGATGGAAGTTATACTTACCTTCTTCCTGATATTGCATACCACGCAAACAAATTATCACGTGGTTATACACATCTTATTGATGTACTTGGAGCTGACCATCATGGCTACATTGATAGGCTCCATGCTGCTGTATCAATGGTTGGTGGAGACTCTAACTTAATTGACGTTGAAATTCTTCAAATGGTAAGGGTAATTGAAAATGGTGAAGAAGTTAAAATGAGTAAACGTAGTGGTAAAGCAATCACACTAATTGATTTAATTAATGAAGTTGGAACTGATGCTTTAAGATACTTCTATGTTGAAAAGGCACTTTCAACTCATATGGATTTAGACTTGGGTCTTATGAAACAAAAATCAACTGATAATCCAGTATACTACGCACAATATGCACACGCAAGAATCTGTGGTATCTTTGAAAAATGGAACAACTTAGGTAATAGTTTTGAACCTGTTAAAGAGTTTAAAACTTTAGACCTTTCAAAAATTAAAGATTTATGTTTAACATTAATCAAATATCCTGCAGTAATTGAAGAAGCAGCAACTAAACGTTTAGTTCATAAACTTCCTCATTATATTAATCAACTTGCATCAAACCTTCATAGTTTCTATAATGATGAAAAAGTAATTACAGAAAACATTGATGAAACATTAGAAAAACTTACTGTTTTAAAAGCAGTTCAAGTTGTATTAAAAGATGCATTATCTTTAATTGGTGTATCTGCACCTGAAAAAATGGAACAAAAATAAAAATATCAAGAGTTAAACTCTTGATATTTTTTTACTCAAATATTCTATTAAAATCAGATTTTAATAAACATACATTTTCTTTATAATTCCATTTTCCTCTTCTATTAAAATACTTATATGAAATTTTTTTCGAATATTCATTTGTAGTTAAAACTAAATCAAAAGAAATTTTACTTGTTTCAACAATATCAATTGATATTATTCTATCAAATTTAATCTTTTTATTAAAAGTAGGATGTTTAATATGTAATTCTTTTTTTCTAAAATCAATTTGAATTTGATATGAAATTGTCCAAATTGCCCAAAACCATAAAAACATTGCACCACTTATTAATTCTAGCAAAAGCCACCAATGAAATGTATCAGCAATACAGGTAAAATAAGCCATACCTAAAATTGGAATGCTGTACAAGAAGTAAGAGATACAAAGCATACGACTTGTGAAAAAATATTTATTAATCATAAAAGCTCCTTATTTTATAATTTATAAATATTATAAAATAAAAAATCTTAAAAGTCAATTATATATTATTATTTTTAAAAAAACTCTCACTTATGTGAGAGTTCAATTATTTTAGAATAAACTTTGAATTAATGAATAAAGTGCTGTAATTACTACAAATAATGTAGTAGCTACTGTAGACATCATCTTAATAAAGATATCTAGAGCAACACCAACAACGTCTTTTCTAGTATCACCAATAGTATCACCTGTTACAGCAGCTTTGTGTGCAGCAGAACCTTTTCCATGACCTTCAATAGCACCTGATTCAATGTATTTCTTAGCATTATCAAATGAACCACCTGAGTTACCCATAAAGATTGCACGAGGAATTGCAACAACTGTTGCACCAAGTAAAATACCAATTACAAATTCAGGTCCTAGGATTGCACCACAAACAAATGGAACTGCAAGAGCAATAACTGAAGGAACTAGCATTCTCTTTAATGCTGTTTTAGTTGCAAGAGCAACAAGTTCATTATAATCTGGATCTTTTTCTCCAGCTAGAATTGCAGGATCAGATAATTGTCTATCACCAACATCTGCAAGTTCTTTTGCAGAAGCAATTGTATTGTCTGTAAGTAACGCACAGAAAAATTCAATTAATGCACCACCAATAATACATCCAGCAATTACCATGAAGCTATCAATTCTAGGAACTACATTTAAGTTAGATACATATGCACAAATTAATGAAACTGTAGCAAATGCAGCTGAACCGATAGCAAAACCTTTACCTACAGCAGCAGTTGTATTACCAACTGAATCTAGTTTATCTGTAATCTTACGAACTTCTGGATCTAAGTGGCATGATTCAGCAAGACCACCAGCATTATCAGCGATAGGACCAAATGCATCAATAGATACAGTAGTACCTACAAATGAAAGCATACCAAGAGCAGAAATTGCAATACCATAAGTACCACCAATAGATGCAGCAATAACTAGTGCAACACCAATAATTGCAACAGGAAGCATAACTGATTTAGAACCAACAGCATCACCTTTTGTAACTACAAACGCTTCACCTTCAACAGCATATTCAGCAACAGTCTTAGTTGGTTTAAAATCAGCAGATGTGTAATATTCAGTAATCATACCGATAGCAACACCACTAATTAAACCTAATACACAACAAATCCAAGGTGTAGCCCAACCAGCTTTAAATCCAAGAACTTCTTTTAAAGCACCACCTGCATTACCAAATGCAACATAAGATAAAACACCTACAACAACAAGTGTTAAACCAGCAGAAATATAAGTTGCAAGATTAAGTTCTTTTGAAGGATTATCACCCATTTTTCTAACTTGAACAATAAATAAACCAATTACACAAGAAAGTAAACCACCACCAGCAACTACAAGTGGATACATATAAGTTGCAGTAAATAATTCTTTTGTAATATTAGCAAGTCCAGTATTACCTAAGAATGCAACAGCAAGTACAATAGATGCAGAGATTGTAGCAACAAAACTTTCTAATAGGTCAGAACAGTTACCTGCAATATCATTAACATTATCACCGATAAAGTCTGCAATTACATTAGGAACACGACTGTCATCTTCTGGTAAATCATTACGGATTTTACCTAAGATATCTGCAGAAATATCAGCAGCTTTTGTATAGTTACCACCTGCAACACGATTGAACATTGCAACAGTTGAACATCCTAATGAATAAGTAGTAATTCTCATTACAGCAGCATTAGTAAGAAGGGCTTTAATAGGAATTAAACCATTGCCTTCAAATCCGTCAAGTTTTAATAACCCAGCAATAATTGTATCTTGTTGAGGACCTACACCACTGATTAATACAATTAATAAAAGGCCAAGTAAACCTAGTGCTTGTACACTTAAACCACTAATTGAACCACCTTTTAATGCAACTTTAACAGTTTCACCAACATTTAATGATTCTTTTGCTTTATTAGCAGTTCTTACATTTGCATAAGTAGCACTCTTCATACCAAGAATACATACAATACTTGACATTGTAGCACCAAGAATATATGTAATACCACTAAATTTTTCAATGAATAAAGTAAATAATACAGCTAAACTTGCAATAACAATTGCAATAGTAGTAAATTCTTTTTTAATAAATACATTTGAACCTTCACGAATGATTGCAGACATTTTAACCATTCTATCAGTTCCTTCAGGCATACGTTTAATTACGATATAATTATAAACAACAAATAGTAATGCAAGTAAACATACACCTAAAATAATAAATAACCATAAATTACTCATATTGTCTCCTTTTATATTATTATTTATATTTTACTTATATATTATACAACTTTTAGGAAAAAAAATCCATCAATATATAAAAGAAATAGTATGTACTACTATTTCTTTCTATTTATTGATTCTTCTACAGTAAAACCTTTTTTATATCTTTTAGAAAGTTTTTCAATATTGCCTACTAAAATATCTTCTAATTTTACATCAAGAACTGTTGCTATTTCCGCAATATACCAACATACATCACCAAGTTCTTCAATAATTTTTTCTTTATCTAATTCATGTCCTTGAGCATGATGTTTTTTTACGATATCAATTACTTCACCAGATTCTCCGCAAAGTCCCATTACACCATTAATTAATACATCTTTTTTTGATAATTTATTATTTAAAAAAGTCATTGCTTTTTCTTGATATTCATTAATTGTCATAAATCTACTCCTATTTAATTTATTTATGGTAATATATGTCCACTAGATACATATAAACTATACCATTCTTGTCTTGTTAATTCAATATTTTTTGCTTTAACCATTTCTAATAAATGTTCAATACTAGTCGTACCAACAATAGGAATTATATTAGCTGGATGACGTAAAATAAAACTTATTGCTATAGCATTTTTAGTTACACCATATTTACTAGCTAATTCTTCTAATTTATTATTCAATACTTCGTATTTAGGATTATCTATAAAAGTTCCATCTTCCCATGAAGCCATTATTGGAGACCAAGCTTGTAAGTTAATATCTTTTAGCATTGAATATTCAATAATTCCACCACTTCTTGAATGTGATTCTTCTTTACTCATATTTACAAAAATCCCTTCACTTACTATATGTGAGTGGACTACACTAAATTGAACTTGATTGTGTTCAATTTTATGAGTTAAATATTTATTATAAAGTTCTATTTGTATAGCATTCATGTTAGATACACCAAAACTTTTAACTAGTCCACTATCATATAAATAATTAAAAGCTTCATTTACTTCATTATAATCAACTAAAGAATCTGGTCTATGAAGAAGCAAAATATCTAAATACTCACAATTAAGAAGTCTTATACTTTCTTTTACTTGTTTAATAATATGTTCTTTAGATAAATCATAATATCCCCTACAGATTCCACATTTACTTTGAATAATCATTTTATTTCTTAACTTAGGATTTCTTTTTAAAACTTCACCAAATATTTCTTCACATTTTCTAGCTCCATAAATATCTGCATGATCAAATAGTTCAATCCCATTATCAACAGCACATATAATTAATTTATCGGCCTCTTCTATCGTTAATTTATTTAATCTCATACACCCAAGAGCAATTTTCTTATTCATTTTTGTACCTTTCTAATATCAAATTTATTTATTATTTAATTATATATATAA
>JAFQFT010000069.1 GCA_017398545.1 Bacilli bacterium
ACACATAAGGAATAATATAATAATGTCCTATTATATATAGAAAATAACACTAGTAACAATATTATTATAATAATTAAAAAATAACTATTTTTTACTATTAAATAAATAAGTGTTATTACATATAATAATAAATAATGAACTTGCTTTTTAATCTTTTTAAACGCAAATATACGCTTTAATCTTATTAAATAACTCTTCACCAATACCACTTACTTTTTTAATATCTTCAATTGTAATAAAATATCCATTACTATTCCTGTAGTTTACAATGTTGTTTGCTTTAGAAGTACCAATTCCTGGTAGTGTACAAAGTTCATTAACACTTGCTGTGTTAATATTAATTAAACCACTACTATCATTATTATTACTTTCATTTTCAATTTTATAAGGTATTGTAATCATTTGATTTTCACTTAAAACAAAAGCAAGATTAATTTTAGATACATCAGCATTTGCTTCAAGTCCACCAGCTAAATTAATAAGTTCATTAAGAATCGTCCCTTCTTCTACGCTATAAACATTAGGAAGTCTAATAGCACCTTTTAAATCAATTAATAACATCTTAGATGTTTCATTATAAGTAGGCGCATTACTTACAATAAAGTTTTCTTCATTACATGAAATGTTTAAACTCATAAATAAAAGTATTATTAATACCATTAAATATTTTTTCATTATATTTATCCTCCTCACTTATATAATTAAAAAAACTTTCAAAATTGCTCTTTTTATTTTAAAAAAAAGATAGTATTAAACTATCTTTTTTTAAGAACATTAACAATTTTGTTCTTTTTCATTGCAATTGCAACATTTCATTTCTTGTAGCATCTGATCAGCTTTTGCTGTAATGTTTTTCATCATCGTTTCAATTTTTTGTTTATTTTCATAAACAAGCCAAATTCCAAGTACACTCATACCACCAGCGATATATGCACCAATATTTGATTTCATTTTAATCACCTCACAATTCATGTTACAATTTTATTATTACACAAAAATCAAAATTTATAGTTGTTAAATAAATGAAAAAGGCCATCATTAAAGATGACCAATTTTTTATTTACGTTTTTTTAATAAAATTACAAATAAAGACGTAATACACATAATCTCTACTAATAAATTAACATTTTTCTTACCACATTTTTTCTTAGTAGGTTCAGGAGTATAATTTGGATCAATTTCTCCACATTCACACTTACCTTCTACAAATGTATGAGTGTGAGGTTCTTCATAATTTGGATCAATTTCTCCACATTCGCATTTACCTTCTACAAATGTATGAGTATGAGGTTCTACATAATTTGGATCTTTTTCTCCACATTCACACTTACCTTCTACAAAGTTATGAACATGTGGTGGTACATAGTTTGGATCAACTTCTCCACATTCACACTTACCTTCTATAAAGTTATGTTCATGAGGAATTTCTTCACTTGGTGGAAGTTCAGACATTTTTTCCATTACTATTTTATCACTAACAATTTCACCATTAGCAGTTTTTAATCTAAATGTAAATGTATAAGAACTTTGTGTTAAATCAAATCCTTCAAAACGTTTTATACCGTTTGTTCCTTCAACAATATTTTCAGAACCAAAGAATTCAATATAAGCATATTCAACTTTATCACTTTGATCACTATAACCGTATTCAAATTCAAGTACTGTTCCTGCATGTTTTACTAATTTAAAACATGTAATGATTGGACGTGCTTCTTTTAAAGTTGAACATTCATAAGTTTTAGTAGTTATATGATATATATTAGAAGTTACTGGATCATATGCATCAAATGTTGCATAAAATTCATAATTGCTAAGTGGAGTTAGATTAGTTACATGGATTGATTCACCAGGATTTACATTATAAGTAGTATCTCCTTGATGAATTACGAAATTACTAATTTCTACACCATCTGCTTTTCTAATTTTATGAGCTAATACTAACTCAGTATTAGATTTTTGTGCAACACTAAATGTAACATTAGGAGCAGTAAACGCAAAAGTTTCAAATGTACGATATAGTTTTCCAGAGAAGACTTTACCATTTTCTAAATTCATTTTATAGTGAATAGTAATAGTATATTCAGTATCTTCTTCTAAGTTATTAAATGTTAATGGTTCATCGTTATAATCATAAACTTCCCCATTTAATTCCATTTTAATATCAAATACATCTTTTCTAAATGGACTATCATTATCTTGTAAACCAATTGTTGCTGAAAATCTTGTAACATTTTTCATAACTGGTGTTATACCTGGATCTTTTACAACTAATAACATTGCGTTACCGTTACTACGTTCTTGGCCATCTGAACCACCTGCAATTAATTTAAATCCACCACTAGGTTGACGTAGTGCCATTGAAGTAGAACCACCACCATCAAGTAACCATCCTTCAACACATCCAATACTTCTTAAATATTCTGCACATTCATAATATGAAGCACCATAATTACCATCTTTTCGATATTCAATTGTCATAAAAACAGTTGAACCATCTTCTTTCATACCGATAACAGTTCTATTCTTTTTACAATTTACATACGAAAGATCTCCAGCAAGATGTGAATAATCATTTCTAGATGATTGATAGAACATTGACTTTCCATTTTCTAGGATTTTATCATAATAACCAGTTGTATTATAAACATCAGCCCACTTTCCAGTTAAGTGATATTGACAACGAACAAAATCATCAACTTTTAAATGATCTAGTGAATCATCTTTTGCAACTAAATATACACATCTTTCAGGAATAACACTACCACTTCCTAAATCTTTAGATATTTTAGTAATATTTCCTTTAACAAATAAACGGTCATTATTATGATTACCATCTAAACTAAATCTGTGAAGCGTATAATTTAATTCCACAACTGTCATTCCAGTAAAATCATATTCAATTTCACCATTTTTTTCAATATCTTTAGTTAAAAGTGTAATACCTGTTTCACTAATAGCACCATTTACACTTGAAATTGTAGTTTCATTTAATTTATTTTTATCAGCATCTAATACTTCTAAATACATACTATCTGAAATTGTTGGAATACCAGAAACAATTCTACCATCATATGTCCAACCAAGTACACCACTTCCAAGAGCATCCATTACGTATGGTTTAAGCATTTCACCTTCTTGCATTGAAAGATTAACTACTTCATCATTTTCTGTGATATGGAAGAAATCTCCATTAATGGCACCTACAACTAAATAGCCTGGATGAGATTCTTCATATTTTTGTGCAAGTACAGTAGCTTTTCCACCACCCCAGTCTTCAATAAAATCACTAGTCCAGTTTACAATTCTAACAGATGGATTATCACCATAATCAAGCCAAGAAACAACATAATCATTAAGTCTTGTCTCTTCAATTATTCCATCATTATATGCAGTAGTACCAACTTGATAAAGTTTAACACCCGCATCAAGTTCTTGATCAGTCATAACATTTGATGTTTTTACAACATCTAAACTAGAAAAATCTTCTACACTAGCTTTAACAATTACAGTAAAACTTAAAATAGTAACAAGTACTAAACTAAATAATAATTTAATTAATCTTTTCATTATTTACTTTCCCTTTCAAATCTTTCTAAATATTCTTCATAACTCATCTTTCTATCAATAACTTCACCATTTTTAAACGAAATCACCCTATTTGCAACAGTAGAAATAATTTCATGGTCATGAGATGTAAAAAGAAGATTACCTTTATATCTAACCATACCATTATTAAGCGATGTAATAGTTTCAAGGTCTAAATGATTACTTGGATCATCAAGTAATATAACATTTGCACCAGAAAGCATTAATTTTGCAAGCATAAGTCTTACCTTTTCTCCACCCGATAAAACAGACACTTCTTTAAACACATCATCACCAGAGAATAACATTCTACCAAGCCATCCTCTTACAAAGGTATCAGTTTGTTCATCACCTGAATATTGACGAATCCAGTCACACATATTCATACCCAATTTATTAAAGTATTCACTATTATCAACAGGCATATAATCGCTTGTAATAGTTACACCCCATTTAATAGTACCAAAGTCAGCTTCAGTTTTTCCCATTAAAACATCAAATAAAGTTGTAGTAACAAGTGTATTATCACTTAAGAAAACAATTTTATCATTCTTATCAACTGTAAATGATAAATTCTCAAAGAAAGGTTTTTTAGTTAAATTCTCAACTATTAAAATATCATTACCACATTCTCTATTTATTTTAAAATCAACAAATGGATAACGTCTTGTTGATGGTTCAATTTCTTCAATATTTAACTTTTCTAATAACTTCTTACGTGAGGTTGCTTGACGAGATTTAGAAAGATTAGCAGAGAATCTTGCAATAAAAGTTTCTAATTCTTTCTTCTTTGCTTCAGCTTTCTTGTTTTGATCTTTTAATTGTTGAAGTGCAAGTTGACTAGATTGATACCAGAAATCATAGTTACCACCATAAATTTTAATTTTTCCAAAATCAACATCACAAATATGTGTACAAACATTATTTAAAAAATGTCTATCATGACTAACTACAATAACAATATTATCAAACTCATTTAAGAAATCTTCTAACCATTCACAAGTTTTTAAATCAAGGTTATTTGTCGGTTCATCTAAGATTAAAATATCTGGATTACCAAATAATGCTTGTGCAAGTAGTACCTTAACTTTTAACTTAGAATCAAGATTTTCCATTACTTCATAATGAACTTCATCACTAATACCTAAATTATTAAGAAGTGTTGCAGCATCACTTTCAGCATTCCAACCATCTAAATCAGCAAACTCCATCTCTAAATCACATAAATGATAGTTTTCTGCATCAGTAAGATTCTCTTTACTATATAATACTTCTTTTTCTTTCATAATATCATATAGTCTAGAGTGACCTTTTAAAACAGTTTCAATAACAGTTAAATCATCATAAGCATTTTGATTTTGTTTTAAAACACTCATTCTTAGATTCTTTTCAATAATAATCTCACCAAAAGAAGGATCTAGATCTTTAGATAAAAGTCTTAAGAATGTACTCTTACCAGCACCATTAGCACCAATAATCCCATAACAATTACCTTTAACAAATTTTAAATTAACATCTTTAAATAAATACTTGCCATCAAATTGCATAGCAAGACTTGATACTTGAATCATATTATACCTCTTTCTACTTGTATATATTATATCAAATATTAAAATAAAAAGCATATTAAAAACAAGAAAAAAACCTTGAAATTCACTTCAAGGTTTTAAATCTATTATTTTACTTATTTTGTTTCTCTATAATTCTATTATACCATCTTTTTCCTTTAGGATATACAAAAAATTCACAAATACAAAATAAGATAAAATACAATATCAATGCCACTGCTGCAATAAATGGATATTTTAAAAATGGAACTGATGAAAATGGTGATGTCAGAATAAACATTGAATTAACATTTTTAGCTTCATCTATAGTTACTAATACTTCAAAAATTTTATTACAATATAATCCAATTAGAAACATAAATATAACAGAAATAATAATATGTTTCATATTTTTAGTTAGATCAATTTTAATATATCCAAAGATATAAATTAAAAGTATATTAAATAATAAAGTTGCGTGAGCTACTATACTTTTAGTTACTTCATAATCTTTTAAAGTTGGATTATTAATGAAATCCACATTCGCAAACATTCCAACTAGTGTAGAAAAGATTCCAAACCAAAATAAATAATCACCTAAGAATAAACTAACATTAGAATTTTTATTTTTTATTAATCCATATATTAAACCACCCCACATTACAACATTACAAGGATATATTGGTAACATTAGATTAGGATTTTGTCTTAAATATCCTACTGTATCTCCAGCTTTAAAACATAAATAAATAAAACTACTATAATGAAATAGAATTGTTACTATTGAAGAAATTAATAAAGTTATATTTTTATTTCTTTCTTTTTTTATAAACTTCTTACATAAAAATATACCAACACTTATTAAAAATAATAAAACAAAATTAAAAACTAATAATTTAATCATACTTATACCACTTTGTTATAATTATTCATATTAATTAGTTACGATATCTATTATTATATCACCAGTATCAGTAGTAATTTTGCAATTACCACCACTTACTGAATTAGGAACATCTTTCCTACCAGTATCCGTATCGACATTAAAAATCTTATTTGAAAGAAGCGTCCCTTTAACACTTCCAGTTGACGTTTCAATTTCAATGTCTAATGAGTCACATTTATTTAACTTAACATCACCAGTATCTCTTTTAATATTCATTTTATTAGATGCAATTACATTATTTAAAGTAATTCTGCCTGTGCTTCCAGTTGAATAAAAATCCATACAACTAACTTTATTAAGTTCTACATCTCCAGTTGAAACTTTTATTTTTAGTTCATTTAAACAATTTAAATCTTCAATTTCAATATCACCTGTAGATACCTTTAAATCCATATTTTTACAAGAAACATTGTTTATTTCAATATCACCAGTACTAATTTCTATTTTAACATCTTCAACTATATCTACATCAAACTCAATATCAGATGTACTACCATTAATAATTACATTATTAAAAGTTAACTTTTCAGCAACATTTACATCACCAGTTTTTGTGTTAATAGTTAAATCATTTATTGTATTTATATTTAGATAAATTGTAATTTCAGTATCATAAAAATTAAATAGCTTTTCGTACCAAGCTCTTTGATCATTTTCTTTAATTGTTAATGTATTATCAACTACTTCAATAATATGTTGTATATTTGAAAGTTCTTTTGAAATAACACTTGTTGAATCACTTTCTTTATATATAATATTAATGTCACAAACTGATTCTTCAATAATAATATTATTAAAATCTTCATCTACTTTATAAGTATTACTTACAATGGTTCCATTATTAAAAAATCCAGTTCCTTCTTTATTAGTGCTTAATGCAACAACAAAAATAATCATTCCAGCAAATACTAAAACAATAGAACCTATAATAATAAAATTAATTATTTTCTTCATTTTTATCCTCCTTAATTATAAAGAAACTTTTAATCCATTTAAAAAAGAATTTAGGTACTTTTACAATAATCACTGTTAAATACTTAGATAATAAAACAAATAAACAAGATATGCCTAATAGAATAAAAGATAGCCCTAAATAGCAAAATCCTATACTTTGATTACCATTGCACAAATTAATAATAAATAAAATGGTACTTCCTATAAAACTTACACCACATGATATAGCAACGCTCCATAAGCTTATTACAATACTCCAAAGAGCTACATATAAAGTGATTAAAACAGAAACACTTACAGCTATTAAACTAAACCAAATAGGAAAGCCTACAATTAACAGTACAATTTCTAAAGCACTTAATCTTCTTCTTTTTTCTAATTTCTTTTTAGCAATATCCTTTAGTGGAATGTCTCCAGCAATACTCTCAACTATTTCATCAATACTTCCTAGTTTTTCACAAGCTTCAACCTCAGTCATACCTTCATCAATATAATCGTCAATCATTTCAGTATAAAAACTTAAGCGATCATCTAC
Source organism: Bacilli bacterium (assembly GCA_017398545.1). Taxonomy (GTDB): domain Bacteria; phylum Bacillota_I; class Bacilli_A; order ML615J-28; family CAG-313; genus UBA1737. Next base: position 7,568 of record JAFQFT010000069.1, read on the forward strand.
TATATTTTCTGGAAAATTAGATAATTTACTTTTAATCTTATTAATAAATTCACTCTTAGTCATTACTTACATCCTCCTTTGTCACAAATTGATATATAATCATTAATTCACGCCAATCTTCTACAAATTCATTTAATCTTTCCAATCCTTTAGAAGTTATATGATAATATTTTCTTAATCGGCTATTAAATTCTTCAGTTCTAACAATCAACATCTTTTGATGTTCAAGGCGTTTTAAAATTGTATATAACGTAGACTCACTCATTTCAATATATGGTTTCATATCTTTAATTATCTTATAACCATAAGAATCTTCTTTTTTAATTGCTTTTAAAACACATACTTCAAGTATTCCTCTTTTCAGTTGAATATCCATATATACTCCTCCTTACACAATACATCATATCACGAAGTATATAAATTTACAAATAAAAAGATAAAAAAAGTATTATAGAAAAACTCTATAATACTTTAATTTTAGATATTTACGCACCCAGGTATGCTTTCTTAACATTTTCATCATTTAAAAGATCACTTGCTTTACCTTCTAGAACAACTTTACCAGTTTCAAGTACATATGCTCTATCTGCAATAGATAACGCAGCTTTTGCATTTTGTTCAACAAGTAAAATAGTAATTCCAGATTCATGAAGACTCTTAATGATGTCAAAGATTTCATTTACAAAGATAGGAGAAAGTCCCATTGATGGTTCATCTAAAAGTAAGATTTTAGGTTTACTCATCATTGCTCTTGCCATTGCAAGCATTTGTTGTTCACCGCCAGATAAAGTTCCAGCCTTTTGTTTTCTTCTTTCTTCAAGGCGAGGGAATCTTTCAAATACTTCTTTTAAATCTTGTTTAATCTTAATTGCATTGTGTCTTCTATATGCCCCCATTTCAAGGTTTTCTTGAACATTAAGATTTGCGAATACTTGACGACCTTCTGGAACATGAGCAACACCATACATAATTGCTTCATGAGCAGGAACTCTTAAAAGGTTTGCTGTTGCATATTTTTGATATCTAGCTTGAAGTCGTTTTAATTTATCAAATGAAATTCCCTTAACAGGATTACATTGATCAATTTCAGCTCTTTGTAAGAAATCAAATACTGCTTCACTTGTTTCAAATGCTGCAAGTAGTTTATCAGTGTCTTTTTGTCCACAGAATCTATTTAATGTTCTTTTATCAGTAAGACCAGTTAAATCTAGATTTGCAAAACTTCCTGAATCAACTCTTACAAGCCCCGTAAGTGCTTTTAATAAAGTTGTTTTACCTGCCCCATTAGCACCGATAAGTACTACTAATTCCCCTTTATTAACATTTATGTTAACTTCTTTTAAGGCTTTAATATTACCATTATAAGTTACAGATAAGTTTTTTACTTCTAACATAATATTACTCTCCTAAATAAGCTGTAATAACTTCTTTGTTATTTCTAATTTCAACAGGAGTACCTGTAGCAATTTCTTTACCAAAGCTTATTACTTTAATCCATTCACAAATTCCCATTACAAGTTTCATATCATGTTCAATTAATAAAATTGCTGTATTAAACTTTTCTCTAACAATTTTAATTGTTTCCATTAGTTCTTCTGTTTCAATAGGATTCATCCCAGCAGCAGGTTCATCAAGACAAAGAACAGCAGGACGAGAAGCAAGTGCTCTTGCAATTTCAAGTTTTCTTTGTTTACCATAAGGTAGGTTTTGAGCCTCTTCATTAACATATTCTTCAAGGCCTAATACCTTTAAGATTTCCATTGCTTCTTCTGTAGCACGATCTTCTTGTTCAAAGTATTTCTTAGTTTTAAATATTCCATCAAACATACTATAATTCATATGAATATTAGAACAAACTTTAACATTTTCTAAAACACTCATTCTTTTGAAAAGTCTTATATTTTGGAATGTTCTTGCAATACCAAGTTCTACTCTTTTATGAGGACTTAGTTTTGTAACATCTTTTCCACATAACTCAACGGTTCCACTTGTTGGTACATATACACCAGTTAACATATTAAACACTGTAGTTTTACCAGCACCATTTGGTCCAATTAAACCAACTAGTTCACCTTCTTTAATCTCAATACTAAAATTATCAACAGCTTTTAAACCACCAAAGACGATAGTTATATTATTAGCTTTTAAAACTGTATTTGCCATATATAATTATCCTCCTTTTATTGCATTAAAATTATTACTAAAATATCAATAACAAGGTGTGATATAATAACACTAATTACTGATAAAGTTAATCCTTTTGAAGCTACTCTACGCACTGTTTCATTAGAAGATTTTTTACCAATTGATCCAAAAACAATACCAGCAACGGCTAAAGATTCACCAATTAACGGAATATAACATAAACAAAGAGCAATTATACCAAATATTTTTGATAATTTTGCAAATTTATAAAATATAGGAGATTCATTAAGTTCACTTACTTCAACTTTCTTTTCTTTCTTAAACATCTTATAGAACCAATTCCAAGTAAATTCATTCTTACCTAAAATACCACTTGATCTAAATAACATAATAAGAACTAAAATAATACCATAAATAATTTTAGGATTATTTGCAAAGAAATCAGGAACCCATGATTGAACACAGAACCAGTTTTCATAAAGAACAATTAAGATTGCAGCAATAATAGAACCAGTTAAAGATCCAAGCCCTCCAAGAACAATAATTATTAAGAATAAGATTGACATATCTTGGCCAAATGCAGTAGGAGCTTGCGGTTGAACAAATGCAAGTAATGCTCCACCAATACCAGCAAGAAGAGATGAGAATGTAAAGGCAATAACTTTAGTTTTATTTACAGGAACACCACATGCTTCAGCAGCAATATTATCATCACGACAAGCTAAGATATTTCTTCCAAATCTAGAACCCATAAAGGTCAAAATTAATATTAAACATGCAACTAAGAAACCAAGATTTAAGAGTGGTGTTGAAGATATTGTAGTAGTAATACTAATACCAGTACCACCACCTAGTTTATCAAAGTTTTTACAAATATTTACAAATATTAAACTAATACCAAGTGTTACAATTGCAAGATAATCACCTTTAAGTCTTCCAAGTGCGATTAAACCAACTACAAATCCTATTACAGCTGTAATTAATGCAGCTATAATAACAGTTAAGATTATAAATATATAACCCATTGGGTGAAGTTCTCCGCCTCTTACAACATAAACAAGCATTTCTTTAAAATATACTTTACCCATAGATTTAGTAAATAATTTACTAAGTTGTTGCATCAAAAGAACTGCAGTTGTATAACCTATAAGAATAAATCCACCATGTCCAAGTACAAATTCACCTAAACACCCACATACAATATTAAGTGCAAGTGCAGCAATAGAATATATAAATATTAAATTTAAAATCTTAGGAAGTTCAAATGATTTAGTACTAAATACTGAAATCAATGTTAACACTAATACACCAATAACAGTACTAATTAAATTTCTTTTATTCATTCTTTTAAACCAAATCATATCTTACACCTTCTCTCTAACATCTTTACCAAGAAGGCCAGATGGTTTAAATAATAAAATAATAACAAATATACCATAAATAATTGTATCTACCCAAGAAGATAAACCAATATTACTATATACTTGAGTAATCGCTCTAATAATACCAATTAAGAATCCACCAATTACAGCACCTGGAAGGCTTCCAATCCCACCAATTACTGCAGCTACAAAAGGATATAAACCAATTGTAACTGATCCAATTTCAAATGTAAAACATTCACCATCTAGTAAATAAATTACAACACCAATTGCTGCAAGTGCAGAACCAATCATAAATGTTAGTGAAATAATAAAGTTATTGTTAATACCCATAAGTTTTGCAGCTTGTTCATTTTCCGATACAGCTCTCATTGCAATCCCAATCTTAGTCTTCTTAACAAAGAAAGTAAGTGCTGCAAGTAAAACTGCAGTAGTAATTATTGCAATATAAAATGATGTATTTTTATCTACAAATTTATGAAATTGAAGTTGTTCAGGTTCAATTGCATTCATGATACCACTAAAAATATAACTAACACCAATTGCAGTAATTAATGCTGTAATTCTTGATGATCCTTTTTTACGAAGTGGTCGATATGCAAATCGTTCTGTTATAATTGCTACAATAACACATATAATAATTGCAGCAACAAGTGCAATAAGTAAATTCCAAACTGAACTACCAAGTGTTGAAGTTAATAAACTTTCTGTTATAAAATATGCTAAGAATCCACCAATAGTAATAAACTCTGAATGAGCAAAGTTAATCATCTTTACAATACCATAAACCATTGAATAACCAAGCGCCATTAATGCAAATATACTACCTAATTCTAAGCCTTGTTTAAGTCCCTCTAATAGTGTATTCATAAGAGCTCCTTTCAAAATAAATAAATTATTAATATTATACTACATTTTTTAAAAATAATCAAGGGTAGCACTTTATGCTACCCTTACACGTTAATTATTATTCAGCTTCTACTTCTTTTCCATCTTTGAATGTAATAACAACAGCAGCCTTTTCAGGATTACCATTATTAAATGTAAATGGAGTGCTTGAAGTTACTAAACCACTAAATGTTCCAGTAGTTAAAGCTTCAACAACTGCATCATATTCAAGTGAATCACAAGCTTCAATAGCTTGTTTTGCAATGTAAACTGCATCATAACCTAATGCTGCAAATGAAACAGGAATAGATCCATATTTAGCTTGGTATTTTTCAACAAATGTCTTAACAGCAGGACTTTCAGATTCACCAAAGTAATGGTTTGTATAATAACAATTTTCTAAGAATGAAGCATCTTCACCTTCTTTAACTTGTTTAATAACACCATCCCAACCATCGCCACCATAGCAAACGCCTGTATAACCTTTAGCATAACCAGTCTTTAAGATATTATAAACATTTTCATAATAATCAGGAACATAAACGCAATCATAACCACCTTCAAGAATTGGAACCCAGAATGCATTGAAGTCTTTATCTTGTTTAGAATAAGCAGCAGTAACAACTTCAACATTACCAGCAGTAGCAGCAGTAACAAAAGCATCTTTTAAACCTTTAGAATAATCTTCATCATTATTATATAAAACATAAGCTTTCTTAACGCCTTCTTGAGCAGCATATTCACCCATAAATTTACCTTGGTATGAATCATAGAAACAAGCACGGAATACATTGTATCTTACATCTCTTTCATCACCATTGTCACCAATTGTAAGTTTATCAGCAGTACCAGTAGGAGTGATAACAGGAACACCATGTTTAACAGCTTCAGCAATTAAACCTTCAGTAGCACCACTAGTTACAGCACCAACAACTACGTCAACATCTTTAGAAATTAAACTAGTTAAAGCAGCAGCAGCTTTTTTTGCATCAGCTTCATCATTAACGAAGTCAACAAGTTCTAGTTTCATCATAGTGCCATCAACATTAACACCACCTGCAGCATTAATTTCTTCAATAGCAAGTTCAACCCCTTCTTTTACTGCAAGACCATAAATACTAACACTACCACTTAAAGGTCCCGACGAACCAATTTTAATAGTTTCAGCTTCTTTTTCTTTACACCCAGCAACTGAGCACACTAATAATAAAACAACTAATAAACTAAATAATTTTTTCATAAATTTCTTCCTCCAAATTTAAATATTAGTTTTATATAAGAATGCTTTTCTACAGTTTAATAAATAAAAAAAATTCCATCTTCTTCAAGAAGATGAAAAAAACTTATTCATACCACTTCTTGATAATGCCATCACATCACCAGTTTGCTAACGGAAACTACCCGGTGTATCTTAATAATTTATACAAATTATATAAATGTTCAGACCACTACTCTCAGAATGATTTTCATACTATCTCTAATATTAGTTCACACCAACCACTAACTCTCTGAAAATAGAATATAATATTACTCGTTTCTGATTAAACGCATTTACTTATATGCAAATAGTATATCACTATATTTTTATTAATGCATTAAATTTAACAATGTAAACGTTTTTATTTCAAATTTTAAAATGTATTACTTTTATGTAAACGTTTTTATTTTTAACATAAAATTAAAGATACTATCATATAATAGTATCTTTAATTAAAACTTATGCTTTTAATAATCTTAAAGTAGCAGAATATATTGGGTTATCAGATGAATAAACAGTAGTTTGAAATAAAATATAATAATTTCCTGGTTCTAATAAATATGACTTTTTAGTTTCTATATTATTAAAATCTTTATCATTATAATATGGATATGATGAAATTGAAATACGATTTCCATCTAAATCATAAATTTGACAAAAATCAGAATCTAAAGTTAAAAGGATATATGAATCTTCTTTAACTTCAAAGAAGAATTTTGATGTTGAATATGTAGTAGGTAAAACAGAACTTGAAATAGTAATATATTCAGTATAAGATGGTTCAACACTACTTTCTTCTTCTACTGCAGGTGTCACTAATACTAAACGAATCTTTGCGTGAAGATATTGATTTTGATAACTAGATAATGAAAGTTTATATTTTCCCTTAACTAAAGTATATGTACAAACTTCATTCTCATCATAAGAAATATCATCATAGCTTATACTTTCTCCATCTTCTTTATAAAATGTTTTCCAATCAGCATAATTTCCGTTAATTACTTCAATTTCAACTTGATATTCTCCAGTTTTTAAAATATCAGCATTTAAACTCAAGTCATCAAATAATAAAAACTCATTCCATTCAAGTGTTACATTTGGATTACTTGATACATCACCAATATATGAAATTTCACATTCATAATTTAAATCATCAAGACCATTCATTAATTCAATCGAAATCACATAACTAACACCACTTTCTAAATAACATGAAGTTTGTTGATTATACATACAATAAATTTCTTTTTCAAGATTATTTTGATTATAAATAATTATTTCAACATATTCTTGATGAGTAAGTTCATAAATACCTGTTTTATTAGGTGTAAACTTATAAGTTCGAATATCAGCATAGCCTTCTAAATAACATGAAAATTTATTATTAACAATTTCAGCAGGATTATTTAAATCACCATAATCATTAAATTTAGATGCACTAACATTTATTGTACAATCTTTAGCACCGTATTGTACATATTTAATTTCAATAAAGTATATACCTTTTTCAAAATATGGTTCACGATAAACATTTCCATTTGCATCATATATACCATATTTAATATTTTCAAATTTATAAATACCAGCTTCAGTTATTTCAATAGGTAGATAATTTTCATAATCAGGTCTTTCAATACCGATATCATCATAATCATCATTATAAGTTTTAAAATTAATTTCTGTAGTTGAACAGTTAATCTCAACTAAACCAGCTTTTGTAATAAGTGCTCCATCAAGGTTTTCACTTAATACAAATTCATTTTCTAAACTTGAATAAGGTTTTACAGATATTTCATTTATCTTAGAAATCTTTTGTGAATATACATAATTTATTTCATAAAAATCAATATGGAAATGATAGTCTTTAAACTTTAGTTCAACTGTTATTTCTAATGAATCATCCATAATAAGATATGTATATTTAACAATCATATCATCATAATTACTTTTAATACGATTTGAATTATATCTTTCTAAAATATAATCTTTAATATAACTTTGTTTCATATCTTTAAAATTTGTATATCCATAATATGTATTATCATTTTCTTTTATAAATACACAAGAAGAATCCATTAGTCCTTCAAAATTAAAAGTAGCATCTGAAAGCAAATAATCTATATTACCATGATTAATACTAGTTTCAATCATACCATTAAAAATCTTTTCTTGATGTATAGTTTTATCTTCACTCGCATAATAAATTTCAGTACCTTGTGAATATACTTTATTTTCTTTATCTACTTTAGCCATATAATTATTATAACCACCAGATGTTTCAGTTCTGTAATCGCCATAATAAGAAGTAAACTTCAATGATTTTTTCTTATCAAATTGATAATTTTTTGCAGTAGAAGACACAATTTTCCATTCATCAATTAATGAATTAATTTCATCTTTAACACTATCAGAACTAGCAATTTGTTCTTCTGTTATTTTTTCTAATTCAGAAGGTTCTTGTTCTCCAATAATAACATACCCTGATACACTAACAATTTCAAAAGTATTAGAACTTTTATTAATCTCATAATCATAACCTTGACAAGTAAGGGTATAACATTCATTAACTACATCATTATTTAAATATAATTTAGCATTGTCTGATAATATTCTAAATAAAGGAACTGAACTATTTTCTTTATAAACATAAGTATTTACCTTAATTTCAACAGTTCCAACAACTTCATAATAAGGATCTTTAGGACTAACAGAAACATACGCATTTGCTAGAACACCATGATCCCACCATGACTTATCGCTAGTAACTCTTACTTTAAAGTACTCTTCAAAATTACTCTTATTTAATCTAATCGCACCTTCAGGAACCTCTATATTATCACTAGATCCAAAATTATCACATGAAGTAATAAAAAACATAAAAACTATGCATAATAATAAAAATATTTTTTTCATAATCTTAATCTCCTCGTGTCATTATTTACTAATATTTTATAACATTTTAATTAATCTGTCAACATTTTATATTTTATATATTCATATTATATTTAAACGATTACTCTGTAAAAATCCATACTTTAAATATTTCGTTTTATAAAATAAACGTATTATACTAATTTAGCAATTATTTATTATTCAACAATATTTTAATATAATAAAGGGTAAAAACTCATATTTGAGTTCTTACCCTTTTATATTTATTTAAATTTTAATTTTATTATGCATGAAATTTTCTTTTAAATTGTTCAAATAATTTTTCTTTAAAAATAAATAACATCATCATAATTACAACAATACCTAAACTAGCACTAACAAAAATAGGCCAAATAACATCAGTTTTATTTATTCTTAAAAGAGTAAGAATATTTAACACTGATAAAGTAATTGCATGATTATAAAATTCAGAAAAGAATAAATCTCCAAAGAATAAAAATACTGTTGATGTAATTAAAGATCCCGCAAGTATTAAAGGCATTGTATAATTGAGACTCCAACTAGCACTACTTACTTTTTCTTTATATGCAAACATATCAATTGCTATTAATAAAATAATAATACAAAGTGTTCCACTAAATAAAGTTTTACCAAGTCTTACCCATTTACGCATCGAAAATTGAAACATTAATATAACAGCAAGACATCCCACATCAACAATTGTAGTCCAATAACTACCATTAAATGTAAGTAAATTAATCATTGTACAAATAATAATTGCTGATAAACATACCGCAAGTACAATTCTTCTTATTAATTTTCTAATACTACTAATTTTTTTAATACTTGGATAATTTACAACTTCTTGTGTATTATCTTCAATTAAATTCTTCTTACATAAAGGACATACTAAAGTATGTGTTTCAACATAAACATTACAACTTTTACAATACATTAGTTTTCCTCCCAAAGATTACTACTAACAAAAACTTCTAAACCTAAAGAAGCTAAATAACTAAAGAATTCTTTTTCGATATCTAATTCTTGAATAACTCTTGTAATTGATATCTTTGTAACATTACCACAACTTATAACACAACTACTATGACTAGTACTAGCACCAGCAGCAATAAACTCTGCATTTTCTATATGATTAAGTAAAGATTTAGGACCATTAATAAGACCTATATTAGATAAAGAAATAGTAGACAAACCACCTGCAACTTTATTATATCCAATCTTACAAGCTAGCATTTTTAAAAATAATGGACATAATTTTAATGCATAAGAAGATTCAATTTGCATATTAGCATTAAGAGTTGCTTGAAGACTATCAATATTAAGTTGTTCATCATAACACTTTTTAATTGATTCAATAAAATCATTTAATTCTAAATTTGGTTTAACCTGTTGGATTAAATATATATATAAAGAAAAATTTCTTAAAGTTTCAGAATTATAATATTTACGCATATTTACAGGTAAAACTATACTTAATGGAAGTGTATTCTTAATTTGATGACGCTTCATATATAAATATATAGATCTAAGCATTACAGCGCTAATAAACTGTGTAACAGTACAATCATATTTATGTGCAAGATTAACAAGTTCATCACTTTTAACTCTACCTACAACTAGTCCATTACCAGGAGCAAAAAACTTTGTCCCTTTAATTAAATAAGCTTTAGGAGCCTTAAAGCGATTTAACTTTTCACCATTATAATTTTCAAAGAAAGAATCAACTGATTCATTAAGTTTCGGTTCACTGCCTATTTTAATTACTTCATTGAATTCATCTTCCAACTTATATCCTAACAACTCTAAATAACGATAAACGATTGCTTTACCTAGTTCTATAGCACCTGTTGCGTCACTTATCGCATGAAACATTTCAATTGAAATTCTATTTTGATAATATAAAATATCTAGTAAATAACCATTATTTTTATTCTTATTCTTATAAGAACAAAGAAATGCTGTTTCTTTCTTTACTTCAAATTTTCTTTCATTTACTTCATAATAGTACCAAAATATTCCTGTTCTCATTTTTACAAAGAAAGTAGGAAAACGATACTTTAAATCATCAACAGCATTTTGTAAAATATCGGGTTTTATCGTTTCTTTTAAATAGAAACTTATCCTAAATACATTAGCAAAGTTCTTTTTAGATACATAAGGAAATATTTTTCCTGCATTATCTAACCTTAACCAACGATTTTTATTTTCCATAAATTCACCTATATTTATTATAATTACATTACTTCTTTTAAAACACCAACAAGCTCATCAATTTCATTACAGTTTAGACTACATACAGCAATTCTTACAATATCATCTGCAATAGGAATTAAATAAGTATGTTGTTCTTTTAATTTTTCACAAATATCATATGCATCACTACAAGGTAAACAAACAAAGAAACCACTCTTATATGGTAAATGTTTAATACCAAGTTCATTTAACTTATTAATAAAATAAGTAGTTCTTGTCTTTAATGTAAGTGTATTATTATAAATTTGATCACTTAATTTATCTACTTCATCACCAAGTAATGCATTTGCAAGACATGAAAGTGCAGGACCATTTGGAGATGAATAAGTACCTCTAATTTGAGATTCAACAGCAGTAGTAATATTGGTTGCAAGTTCTTCATCTTTTACAAATATAAAGAATGCTCCAACTCTAAATCCATACATACCAAATACTTTAGAACATGATGCTGCAAAAACAGGTAAGAACTTAATTTCATTATTAAAAATATTATTAAAGATTTTATGAAGTTCTCTATTATTACCATCATAATCTAAGTATGCAATATCATAAATTACTGTAATATTTACCTTTTCACTTAAAGCATTTAATTTTTTAATTAATTTTAAATGTTCTTCATTACTTAAACTATATCCAGTAGGATTTTGACATGGATCATTTAATACAATTAAAATATTAGGTTGAGTTGCACTATACTCTTCAATTTTAGAACAAAGATTAGTAATATTAAAATTACCTTCACTATTAAATAATTGATAAGTATCATGTTTTAAACCAGCTTTTTTCGCAATAAGTTTGTAATTTCCCCACATAATACTAGGAAGAAGTACTGTTTGACCTGGATCTAAAAAGACATTAAATGAAATTGATAATGCACCTGTACCACCTAATGTTGCACAAAAAGGAATAAAATATTCATTTATTCTTTGTTCATATTGATCTTTTAAATACCACTTTAATATTCCTTCTTTAAACTTTGGATAACCTGTAATTGGTGCATATCCTACATTTTTAGTAACATTATTGTTTAAATCTTCAATTACAGCAGGAACAGTATTTATTGATTTATCATCATTTAAAAATACACCTATTGTAGCATCAATAACATGGTTACCACTTGCCTTATCAGCTTTAGCCATTGCACCTATTTTTAAGATGTCACTTTTCATTTTTCCTTTAGATCTTTCTGCAATATAATTATTATTCATAATTAGTCCTCCTGTAATTTTTTTAATAGTATAGCACCTAAAAACAAATTTTAAAAAAATATTGCTTTAGATGTTAAAATCATCTTCATCAATAAATGTCTCCATTACACCAAGATCATCTAGTGATACTTCAAGAGAATCTAATTTAGATAACTCTTGTTTTATTGACGTAGCATGTAAATATTTTTTAATTTCTTCTTTTAAAATAGTTCTTCTTTCTATTTCTATTCTTCTTATTCCATACTGCATAGCAGTAGGATCTCCGATTAAAAGAAGTGTCTTTTTAGCACGCGTAATACCAGTATAGATAAGTTTACGTTTTAGCATTATATAATATGAATTAGTAAATGGCATAATTACTAAATCAAATTCAGAACCTTGTGATTTATGAATACTTATTGCATATGCAAGCGTTAAATCATCAAGTTCTTCTAAAGTATATGGAACTCTCATTAAATCATAATTTACTTCAAGTCCAACTATTTTTTCATTTTTAATAATAAAACTTGCAACATACCCAATATCACCATTCATAATCCCTTTTTCAGCTCTATTAACTAGTTGAATAACTTTATCATTAATTCTAAATACTCTATTTAAGTGTTTTAATTCTCCTAATTCTGTAAGAGGATTAATAGCTTCTTGAATACGATTATTAATCTCATTAATTCCTGCCTCACCTTTATACATTGGAATTAATACTTGCGTATCTTTAATAGACTTACCCTTTAGAATTGCTTTTTGATATAAATCAACAACCATTGATGGAAGCGCTTCAGAAGAAGTTGCGATAAAGTTACGATCACTTAGTTTATCAAGAAGATTTTCAGGTAACACACCTTCATTTACATTATGAGCAAGTTTAATAATGCTTGAATCTTCTGCTTGACGATGTATCTTAGTAAGTCTAACTGTTTTAATTTCTTTAGAATCAATTAAATCTTTTAATACTTGACCAGGACCAACAGATGGTAACTGATCCACATCACCTACAATAATAAGTCTTGCATCTGTATGCATTGAAGTAATTAAACGTGATGCTAAAGGTAAATCCATCATGGAAGCTTCATCAACGATAATAAGTCTTGCAGAAGTTTTATTAGTTTTACTATATTCAAAGTAATTTTCACCTTGATACCCTAAAAACTTATGAATTGTTGATGCATTCATATTCGTAGATTCTTTTAATCTTTTAGCAGCACGACCTGTAGGAGCAAGAAGTGCTATCCCTTCTGCAAGTGTTGAATTATCTTCGTTAAGTCTTAAATACATTTTTAATATAGCATGAACAATAGTTGTTTTACCAGTCCCAGGACCACCTGTAATGATTACGATTGGTTCTGTAAAAGCCATTTTGATTGCTTCTTCTTGTTCAATAGAAAACTCAATATGACTTTCTTTTTTTATTTTAGTAAATATTTTTTCTATCTTATCTTGTTCATACTTTTTAATACCAGATACACTTCGTTCATCTTTTAAGAAACTTGCAATTTCTTTTGCAAGGTCAACTTCCGCAAGATAATTATTATAATCATATATGTTATTAGCTTCATCTATATATACTTTTTTCTCACTATATAACATATTTAAAACATCTTGATATTTATCTTTTTCAATTTCTTCGCCAGTATATTTATTAATAACTACATATAAATCACTTTTTGCAATATAACTATTACCTGATGAATAAAGTACTTCTTTTAGACAAAAACAAAGAAGTGCTTTTAATCTACATATTGCAGTTTTAGGAATACCTAAACTTGATGCTAAAGCATCTGCTTTTTTAAATCCAAATCTATCAACCTTATCAATTAACATATATGGATTATCACTTACAACATCAATAATATTTAACCCTTCTAAAGCATTACATATTTTATTTGCCATATCAATTGTAACACCATGGTTCATTAAAAATATAATTGCTTTTTGAACAGTATCATCATTTAAGATACCTGTTTTAATAACTGTCTTTTGTTTTAAAGTTATATCAATTTTATCTAAACATGTTGGATCTTTTTTTATTTTATCAATTGCTTCAACACCAAGTGCTTCTACAACTTGTGTTGCAGCTTTTAATCCAACTCCTGGAAATAAATCACTTGATAAATAATTAATAATTCCATAAGGAGATTCAAATCCTTTTCTTTGAAAAGAACTAAATTTAAATTGAAGACCAAATTTAGGATCTTTAATAAATTCTCCTTCTAAAACATATTCTTCATCTTCAACAGGCATTCTATCAAATACACCAACAATAGTTGTTTTATTACCAACTATTTTAGCTTTTTTTACACTAATTGGTATTTTATTAAAATCAATTAAAAAAGAAGCGACTGTATAGCCATTATCTTTATTATGGAATAATACACGTCCTATCATTCCTTCGATTTTATCCATACAAGTCACCTCTTTTCTAAATTTATATTCTATATTTTAATATCTTCTTTTTACATCATCCATGTAAACTTCATCAATTGTTCCACCACCAAGACAGTAATCACCATCATAGAACACACAAGCTTGACCTGGAGTTATTGCTTTAGATGGTTCAAATGTATGTACTTCTAAAGTATCTTCATCAATCCATTTTACCCATACTTTAACATCAGCTTGACGATATCTAAATTTTGCTGTCATCTCTTGTCCATCAGTAAACTTTTCATTAATAATATTTACACCACGAACAATAACACGATTAGCAAATAATAGTTCAGTTTCACTACCTTGACCGACAATTAAATGATTTTTAGATGCATCTTTTCCACATACAAACCAAGCTTCACCTGGTCCACCAATACCAAGGCCATGTCGTTGACCGATTGTATAATACATTACACCATCATGGCGTCCTACAACTTCACCTTTTGTATTAACAATATCACCAGGATTAGCAGGAATATAGTTCATTAGGAATTCTTTAAAGTTTCTTTCACCAATAAAACATACACCTGTTGAGTCTTTTTTAGTTGCTACACTTAGTTCATATTTAGCTGCAAGAGCACGAACTTCTTTCTTTTCCATCTCTCCAATAGGAAATAATACATTAGCAATTTGCTTGCTAGAAAGCTGTGAAAGGAAGTAAGTTTGGTCTTTATTTGCATCTTTACCTCTTAAAAGATAGTGTTTATCACCATCATGAATAACTCTTGCATAGTGTCCCATAGCAATATAATCAGCACCAAGTGAGGCTGCTTTATTTAAAAATGCTTTAAATTTAATCTCTTTATTACATAAAATATCAGGGTTTGGAGTACGATTTTTTCTATATTCTGCAAGAAAATATTCAAATACAGAGTCCCAATATTCTTGAATAAAATCAATTCTATGAAGTTTAATTCCAAGTTTTTCAGCTACACTTTTTGCATCTTGATAGTCTTTTTCTTGAGGACAAACTTCATCCATAACAGTAGGATTTCCACGTAAATCATTGTTTAAAGCGCTATCCCAGTTACGCATATACATTGCTTCAACGTGATAACCTTCTTCAATCAATTTAATACAACTTGATGCAGAATCTACTCCACCAGATAATCCTACAATAACTAAAGTATCTTTTTTATCTTTGATAGCACTCATAAAAATCACCTACTTTTTAGTTCAAATATAATATCTCGAAGTTGCATAGCTTGTTCAAAATCAAGGTTTTTAGCAGCTTCTTTCATTTCTTTTTCTAATTTTTCAATTAGTTTCTTTTGTTCAATTTTTGTTAATTTACGAAAATCTTCAACTGTAATTTCATCGTAAACATTTGCGCTAACATCATTTATAATTGTTAATTCTTCACCAATTTCTTTAATAATTGTCTTTGGAACTATGTTATTAATTCTATTATATTCTTCTTGAATGCTTCTTCTACGAGACGTTTCATCAATACATTTTTGCATACTATCTGTAATGCGATCAGCATAGAAGATTACCTTACCATTAGCGTTTCTTGCAGCACGTCCAGCCGTTTGAATTAAAGATCTAGCACTTCTTAAGAAACCTTCTTTATCAGCATCTAATATACAAATTAAACTAACCTCTGGAATATCCAACCCTTCTCTTAAAAGATTAATTCCAACTAATACATCATATGTACCTTTTCTTAATTTTCTTATAATTTCTAACCTTTCAAGTGCTTTAATTTCTGAATGTAAATATGCAACTTTAATACCTGCTTCTTTTAAATATGCAGTTAAATCTTCACTCATTTTAATAGTAAGCGTAGTAATTAAAACTCTTTCATCATTTGCAATACGTTCTTTAATATCAAACATAATTTGGTCTATTTGACCTTTAGTAGGTCGAACTTCAATAAGTGGATCAAGTAAACCTGTTGGTCTAATAATTTGTTCAATAACCTCAGCACTACGGTCTAATTCATAATCACCTGGAGTCGCAGAAACATAAATTACTTGATTAATTTTAGACTGAAATTCTTCAAAATTAAGTGGTCTATTATCAAGAGCACTAGGTAATCTAAATCCATAATCAACAAGTGTTTGTTTACGACTTCTATCACCATTAAACATTCCTCTAACTTGTGGGATCGTTGCGTGTGATTCATCAATAACAAGTAAATAATCTTTTCCAAAAAAGTCAATTAACACAGATGGGGTTTCACCAGCATCTCTTAAAGATAAGTGACGTGAATAGTTTTCAATACCACTACAACTACCAACTTCTTTTAACATTTCAATATCATAACAAGTTCTTTGGTGAATACGTTCTTCTTCTAATAACTTACCATTATCATGAAAATACTTTTCACGTTCTTGTAATTCTTCTTCAATACGTCTAATTGCTTCATCTTTTTTATCATCACTAAGTACAAAGTGTGTAGCGGGGAAAATACTAATCACTTCTGAAACTCTTAATACTTTACCTGTAACAGTATCAAACACACAAATTTTTTCTATTTCATCATCAAAAAAAGTAACTCTAATTGCTTCAGTCTTTTCACTTGTCGGTAAGATATCAACATTATCACCTTTTACTCTAAATGTACCACGGCCAAATTCAATATTGTTTCTTAAAAACTGCATTGAAACTAACTTTTCAAGTAAATCACTACGTTTAATTCTTTGTCCAGTTCTTAATACCAACATTGAGTTTTTATAATCTTCAGGGTCCCCAATACCATAAATACAAGATACACTAGCTACTATTATAACATCTTTGCGTTCTAAAATAGAAGCAGTAGCAGCATGTCGCATTTGGTCAATTTCATCATTAATACTTGAATCTTTTTCAATATACATATCTTTAGAGGGAACATATGCTTCAGGTTGATAATAATCATAATATGAAATAAAATATTCAACTCTATTTTCAGGGAATAGTGCTTTAAACTCTGCATAAAGTTGTCCAGCTAATGTTTTATTATGAGCAAGAACAAGTGTAGGTTTATTTACATTTTTTATAACATTTGCAATAGTAAATGTTTTACCAGTACCTGTTGCACCAAGTAGTGTTTGTTCAGGCACTCCCATCAAGACATTCTCTGTAAGCCTCCTTATAGCTTCTGGTTGATCTCCATAAGGAGCAAATTTAGAAACAAGTTTAAACTTATTTTCCATTATTTACGTAATATACAACATTCTTAGGATTTAATTCATCATAAAGAATGTCAATAAATTGTTCTTGAGTTTCAGTATAAAGGTATGAGTTTAAACTACAATTAACCTTTTCACCAGAATTAGTAAAGAATTCAATTTCTAAAAGAGATTCTTTTGTGCCTTGAGCGTTTTTAGATTTACCAAATTTAAATGTCTTAACTTCAGCAGTTCCTTTAATACCACGAATTTTTAAATAAGCAGTCTTATGTTCTGCAGATAAACCAAATAATCTTTCTTTAATATATGTAAATAACATTAAATAAAACATCACAATAATAATCAAATAAATACCAGTTAAACAAGGTTTAGCACCTTCTACAATTGTATCAAGTGAACGAGTTTGTTCAATAAATGGACGACCATTCCACTGTAAACCAATTAAACCTGTTACATCACAAGGAGTAATTACAGAACCTAAAACAATTCCCGCAATATAAGCACCACCTGCAAACAATAATATATCAGTAAATACTTGTCCTGGTTGAATAGACATCTTTTGTCCTTCTAAATAAGTAGGGAAATTAGTAACTTTTTCTGTTCCACTAATTTTAGGATAATATACTTTAACTTTCTGACCTTCATAATATTGATCATTAAATTCCTTTTGTGTAAGTTGGAAAAGTTCTGTAAACTTTAACATATTAACTTTAGAAATATATTCAACACGAACATATACTAAATTTTTTCTCTGAATAATTTCAATAACTTCACCTTCAACATAGTCAGGATCAGCTTTCATTAATTTATTAACTTTAATTGCTCTTACTAAATTAATAATAACATTAGCTAAGAAAACTAAAGCAGCTCCGATTGTCGCAATAACGACAAGTAAATTTAAAATAAAATTCATATTTATCTCCTTATTTATGATATTCTTTATTATTTAAAATAGTTAATGCACGATATATTTGTTCACTTAAAATAAGACGCATTAACTGATGTGGAAAAGTAAATTTAGAAAAAGATAAATGATAATTACTTCTTCTAATAACATCCCCACTTAAACCATTTGATCCACCAATTACAAAAGTAATCTTAGAAAATCCATAGGTAAGTTTTTCTTCTATTAACTTAGCAAGTTCCACACTATCAATCATCTTGCCGTTAATTTCTAAAGTTATAACAAATTCATCTTCAGTTATTTTACTAAGTAGATTTTTTCCTTCTTCAAGAATATTTTTATTAATATCAAAAGTATTTACTTCTTTAACTTCGACAATACTAAATTTAGTAAAAGCATTTAGCCTTTTTTCATATTCAGCTATTCCATCAGTAAAAAAACGTTCTTTAATTTTACCAACACAAAGTATTTTAATCATTTTCTTCTCCAATCAATATTACAGGATGTTCAATATATTGATAAGCCACACTTAAATTAAATGGTGGATTATTATCAAACGCTTGACTACATTCCTTATAAGCTAAATCATAATCATTACATTCTTCACTTATATGTCCTAAAATAATATTCTTATTATTATCACTAATAAAATCTTTTAAATGCTTAATACATTGTTCATTAGACATATGACCTTGATTACTTAAAATACGATTAATTAACATCCAAGGTCTTCCACTATTTAAAAGCATCTCAGGATCATGATTAGATTCTATCAAAATAGTATTAATATAAGATAAAATTTTGTAATATTTTTTATCAATATATCCAGTATCAGTGATGCTTGCAAAACTATTATTAGAATCAACATCTAATTGTTTCATTAAATACCCCATACAATGGGCAGTATCATGAGATAGTTTCATAGGAACAACTGATAAATCATTAATATTATATTTAGTATTAGGTTTAATAAATACTTTAGGAAAATTAACTAAATTCCCTCTTAATCTTTTATTAGCTTCAATAAAAGTATTTTCTTCAATATATAAAGTAGCAGATGTTTTAGTAAGAATAGAAACTAATTCTTTAATATGATCAGTATGTTCATGAGTAATAAATACCGCATTAAGTTTCTTCAACTCTATACCTTGATTTTTAAGTCTTGATTTTACTTGTAACATACTAAGTCCAGTATCTATTAATACTTTTGTATTTTTAGTTTCAACATATGTAGAGTTACCTTTAGAACCACTACCTAACACTACTACTTTCATCTATTTTATACTCCTTACTAATATAATATTATACCATTAAATGAATAAATTTTCAAGTTATATATTAAAGAAGTATTTATTACTAAATAAGAAAAAACCTCTTTTATAAGAGGTTTATCTAAAAATAATTTTACTAATTAGAATGCCCAGCATGCGCCAATAATAACAAGAAGAATAAATAATACTAAGATAAAAGCATAACCATATTCACCACGTGTTTGATTCATTAGAAATCCTCCTTCCTGAAGACTTATATCAAATACTGATATTCTAATATATAATATGAACTACTTTATATTAGATAAATTATAAATGCCTACATAAATAAATTTCACATAGATTTCACATTAAATAAAAAGTGGAATTTTTTACCTATTTTCACCCTTAAAAAGGGTAAGTTTTAGTTGAATATTTTAGCCATTTTTGGTAAAATATATATGTTATAAAATGACAACGAATATTAAAAGAAAAGGAGAAAAACATGTTAAAATTATTAAAACGTATTGCACCTGTAGGTGTTGGGATTTTATTAATCTTATTAATTACAGTTACAGTATCATTAGTTAAAAATGCTAACGATCGTACACCTGCAATTAACAACGCTGATGGTGTTTATGCTAGTTATGGTGATTTAACTATAACTAACGAAAAACTTTATACTTTAATGAAAAACCAATATGGTTTAGCTGATATTCTTAACCTAGTAGATGGTGAATTATTTAAAGATGAAGTTGAAAAAGTTGATGTTAATGATGAAAAATTCGTTTCATTCATTAAAGAACAAGTCTTCCAAGTAGAAGATATGTCTGAACTTGATGCTGAAGAAGCACAAGAAAAATGGGATGAAGTTATCGATTCATTAAGAATCACAGGTTTACTTACAAAAACAGAAGCACAAGATAATGATTATGCTAATGAAAATAGTAAAGTATGGGAAGTAGTTAAAAACTACTACAAATTATCTTATGCACGTGAAGAATGGGCTAAAGCAGAATACTTAAAGAAATATTTAGAAAATAGAGAAGATGGAAACATGTTCGATATGACTAAAGAAGAAAATGAAACTTCAAGTATTGAAAAATATTTCGAAGAAAACTACACTGGTAAAGTAACTGGTTTATTTATTCCATTTACATCAGAAGCATCTGCTCTTGCTATGATGGAAAAATATGGTATCAATGTTTCTGATAAAGTTTTAGGTTCTAACGATGGTTGGGTAAGTTCTACTTATGACTACTTTGAAAAAGCAGAAGTTGAAGATTCAGATATGCTTACTTATTTACAAGTATGTGAAGCATTCTTTAAAATGTATAATGAAGTTTATGCTTACTTAAATGAAGGTAATGATGTAATTACTGAAGATTCTTATGAAAAAGTATTAAGAGAAGCTAATACTGTTCAAGCTGTTATTATCGCATTAAAAAAACAATTAGAAAAGAACGAATATGGTGTAGAAGTTACATTACCTACACTTGCATATGTAGATGGACAAGATGAAGCTACAATTACTTGGTCTGTTGCAAATGATAAATATGGTAAAATTGAAGAAAACATTCTTAAAGGTGACTTTACAACAACTGATGATGGCGAATTAGATATCAAATTAAACTTTGAAGTAGAATTCAAAAACGAAAAGAGTTCAGGTAGCGCTACTATCACTTTAAAAGGTACTAAGAATGCTGAAACAGACAAATACGAATCAGCTGAAGATGCAATTATTACTGTTGATGAAGTTACAGTTTCTCCATTCTATACATATGTATTAAAAGATGAATTATTAAATAATGAAAACTTCAAGTTCTCTTGGACTGAAGCTGAAGCTACAGAAATTAATGCAACTCTTGCAAACTACTTATCAGTAGATTCTACAAACTTAACAATCAGTACTAAACCAACTGAAGCTTACAAATCATATACTGTAGAACCTGTTAAAGTTGGTAACTATTATTATTTAATCTTAAAATTAGAAGATTTCGAACAATCTGATTTATTCGAAAAAACTGCTGATGGCGAAAATAAAAAAGATGACAATGGTAAATATGTTATTGCTGACCAAGCTTTATATGATGAAATCGTTGCTAAAATGACTGAAGAATTATTAACTGATAACGCAATTAACGAAATGTTATATGAAAAACGTTATAACCACAATGTTAAATTCTTTGATTCATATTTAGAAGCATTATATGAATATGAATATAAATATTTCTATGAAACAACTTTAAAATCTACAGATTATAACGAATATAAGAAAACAAAGAAAAACAAAAAAGATGTTGTAGTTTCATTCCAAACTGAAGCTGGCAACAAGAAGAGTGTTCAAGAAATTAAAGCTCAACAATTATTTGAAGACTTAGAAAAGAAATATGCTGAAAGCAGTGTTGCATCATTAGTTGAAAACTATATTTTAATTACTGATACTACATTAAATAGCATTTATAATCCTTATACAGATACAATCATTAATGAAACTTCATATAAGAACTTAATGAATTCTGAAATTCAAACACTTCGTAAAAACTTTGAAAGTGACTATTTCACATATTCATATCTATCTTACTATGGATTTACTCCTAACTTCCCAGCTGAATATGGTTGGAAGAAATTTATTAAAGACTACTTTGTAGTTGAAAATGATCAAGAATTATTAACAGCATCAACATATGGTGGATCTATCTATGCTGATGCATTAGAAGCATATATTGATACTCTTGCTACATTTGATAAGATTAACGAAGCTATGAAAGAAGCTTATGATGAATGGTATAGTGTTTCAGTTATTAACTTAATCGTATCTATCGATACTAACTATGATAATAATGATTCTGCTGAAAACTCTGCTGAAATCTTATTAAAAGAAAAAGACAACTGGACTGAAGAACAAATTGCTCTTGCAAAAGAATTAGCTGACTTAATGTATGAAGTTGCTAACCAAACAAATGGTACTTCATTATCAGATCAAATGACTTCTCTTGTTACTCTTTATAATGAAGCAGCTTATGAATATAATGAAACAGAATGGCAAACAAATAAAGCTAACAACACTTCAATTTATGATTACAACTACTTTGGTAAATATAAATTACAAGGCTTAAATGTTAAATTTGAAACTGCTAACACTTACGACTCTTCTTCTTCTATTATGGAACCATTCGCAGATGAATGTGAAAAAATGTGGAAACAAGTTGAAGAATTAGGTCTTCTTGGTAAAGCACTTGATGTACCATTCGTTGGTGGTGAAGCATTCGCTACTGACTATGGTTATCATAAGATTGCAGTTTTAAGTGCTGATGAAAAAGTTGAATTACCTAACGAAGATGAAGTAAAACTTCATAGAGCATTAGCATTATATAATGCAGTAGTTGAAGAAATCGCTACAGTAGATGAAAACATTGAAACATACAAGGAAAGTGGTTATAACATCTCTACTTACGAAGCAGAAAAAGCATACTTAGAAACTAAACTTGCTAAATACGAACAAGCATTAAAAGGTTTACTAGGTGATGAATATACTGAAGATTATAAACTTGATGAAGAAGTTCAAGAAAAGATTGATCAATGGTATACAAATGCTGAATCTGAAATTGAAGGTGGAACTCTTGTAACTAGAAGTTACATTGCTAAATTAACTGAAGTTAAGAATAATATCACATTTGCAAACAGTAATGGTTTAGCAAAATTCGAAGAATTCTTAGAATTATTACTTGCTCAATGTGACAAAGCTGATGCTGAATAGGAGGAATAGACAATGAAAAAATTATTTAAAAGAATTATCCCTTGTTTAATAGTTGTTCTTTCTATCTTCGCAATTGTAAGTTGTAAAGACGATACAAAATATAAATATCCAGATCCAGTTCCTCTATATACATCAAATGGAATTTTTGCTGAAATCGGTAACTTAAAGATTAGCAACCAAGATATTTATAATCGCTTATTACAAAGTTATGGTATTGAAGAATTAGAAAACGCAATTGATGCAGAATTATTAAAAGATGTAGTTTTAACAGATGATCAAGAAAAAGATTTTCAAGATCAAATGAAAAACTTAATCTATGGAACAGTTGATGTTGAAGAATTAACTGAAGAAGAAAAAGCTGATGCTGAAAAATCATTCAAACTTGACATGATTTCTAACGGTTTAAATATTGATGATAAAACTAGTTCATTATATTATGAAAACTACTATCGTTTAGACTATAAACGTTATGTAAAAACATTAGAAGTTTTAACTGCAGAAATTAAAGAAGCTGACGCTGAACTTGAAGAAGATGAAGAACCATACTTCACTGATAGTGATTATCTTTCATACTTTACTTCTAATTTCCACAAAACTTATAAATTAATCATTGTAACTTTTGAAAGTGAAAAAGAAGCAATTGAAACTATGAAAAATGCTGGAATTAACGTTGACTCATTACTTGGTGGTTGGAAAAACGCTGACAACCAAGCATTAACAAACGAACAAGTTGTTGAAGCATTTAAAGTTATGTACAAAAAAGCTTATAAAGAAGAATGTACAGGTGCTACTGAATATACATATGCTGATTTATTAAAGATCCAAGGTTCTTCTTCATCATCAGCAATTGCTAATAAAGCAGTTAACCTTGAAAATGGTGAATATACTGAAGGTCCTCTATCTTATTCAGATCGTTTCTTCTTAATGTATGCTGAAGAAGTTGATTCTGCATATGTTTATGACATTGATGAAACATTTAAAGTTGAAGATAACGAAACTTATATTGCAGAAAAAGATGCAGACAACAATATCGTTGAAATCACTGACGCATTAAAAGAAAAATTATTCAGCTATTTAGTTGATAATATCTTAGCTATTTCTTCTTCTGCTTATGAAAACAATATTAATCGTGTTATGTATGAACTTCGTCAAGCTGCTGGTTTAGAAATCTTCGCTGAAGGTTTAGAAATCGAATACAAATCAGCTTACGATACAGTATTTAGCACATTAGATATTACAGATTACGAAGCATTTAAAGCAACAGAAAATACATCAAGTACTGAAATTGCTAAATGGAATGGTGGTTCATTAACAGTTGATGAAATGTTTAACGCATTAACATCTCGTTATGGTGCAGTTATTACATTATTATTTGTTCAACAATATGTTATTTTAAATAGCGAACACAATAAAGTTGTAAACTACATTACTGGTGAAGTTTTAGATCAAGAAAAATATGATGAATACTTTGAAGAAGATCTTGAGTCATATAAAGAATCATTTGAAAATGGCGATTTTGAAACTTATGGTTACCCATCATCTTATGGTTGGACAAACTTCTTAAGAGATTATTTAGGTCTTACTGAAGAAGCTGCAATTATTGTAGACTTTAACAGCACATTATATGATGATGTATTAGCACTTTATACTAAAGCTTTATATATGGCTGAAGTTGGTGATGTTGAAGCTGTTGTATTAACTGGTGATGAAGGTGTTAAAACTTGGGGCTTAAAATCAGCTAAATGGGCTCTAACTCATGATACTGGCGTTAAAGTAGTTGATGAAAATGTATTACCAGCTATTACACTTGCTTGGGAAGAAGCAGACATTGAAGGTGTTCCAAATGTTGATGAAAACAATAAACCAGTTGTATATGCTAAAAACGATTACTATGGACACTTCGTTCTAACAACTGCTGATGGTAAATACTTAACAGATGTTACAGCTGACCAAGCAGTATTAGAAGCTTATGATGATATCTATGCTGAAACATTCTCTGCTACTGCAAGTGGTGTTTATGTATACTATGATAAAGATTTTGATGGTACAGCTGATGAATTTGCTGAAGATGATGCATTAGCTACTTCTGCTCAACAATTAGTTACATTAGTTTGGAAAGCAGCTAAAGAATTATATGACGCAAAAGATTACTCTCACAAAGAATCAATGACTACATACCTAAATATTGTACTTCGTGAATTCGAACTTGCATCAGAAGATTCATATAGTGTTTGGTATTCATACAAACAAGAAGGCTTAAGAGTTAAAATTATTAGTGGTTCAACATATTCTAACTCATCAAGTGCTCATGAAAATATTTTAACTGTTGTTAAAGGAATGTGGTCAGACATCGTTAACTACAATGATGAAGATGGTACAGCTACTTCACTTACAGGTCAAAACTTAGACCCAGTTTATCGTTATGTTAAGAATAGTAAAGTATATAACGTTACTCCTTATACATTCGCTGATAAATACGGTTCATTCTATGCTGACAATGGTTTCTACCAATTAGCTGTAACAAAAGCTACAGCTAGAACAGCTTATGAATATAAGACTTCTACTAAACAACAAAAACCATCTCTATACATCTATGAACAATATCAATTAGATAGCGATGTTCGTGACATTACAATTAACTGTAGTTCACAAATTACAACATACTATTCACCTGCAATCACTAGAGTTGCTGGATCAGATGTTGTAAATAAATCAATCTTAACTTCTGCAAAAGAATTATTAAGTTCTGTAAAATTCACAGAAAACAATACTAAACTTCACGCTGATTTAACTTATTTAGTTGAAGCTGCTTTAGAAGAATTAGACGCAGAATAAAAACAAACTCCTAAGACCAAAAGTCTTAGGAGTTTTATTTTTTACCAAGAGTAATAAATAATGAATCTTCTTTAATTTTCTCATAAGAAATATTATCACTTATTTCAAATATATATTTATAATAATCTGTTTTAAGAATCTCTACATCACAATTTGCAGTTTTTAAATTATCAAATGTATCATAACTATCTAACCATTTAGATGTATTTGTAATAACAACGTATTTAGCTTTTAATAAATTACACAATTTAGGTGTGTTTGTTCCACCCCCACCATGATGACATGATTTATATATTTCAATATGATTAATATTATGTTTCTCATAAATTCTTTTAACCATTTTATATGATAATTCTTTAAGTTCAATAATATCAGTTGAAGAACAAGTAACATCAGCTCCAAGAAAAATATTAAATCCTTTTTCTTCAATAAAAACACCTAAGCAATTAAAATTTTCATTAAACTTCTTTTGTTTATAATAAATACTTTCCTTATTATTATATATATCATTAAGTCTATTTTTAATATCATAAGTCTCTAATATTGTTCCATGAAAATCAATATCAAATTCATCAACACCTAGTTCATCAATAAATATAATATTTGTATATTTCATATTACAAGTATTTATAATTTCATAATAATTTTTAAATTCATTCTCAATATATTCATCATTAGAACTATATCCACTTGAAGTAGTACCATCTAATCCATAATAACGTTTTAAATAAAGTTTATCTACTTTATAATCATGAACTATATTCGCAACATTACCATAATGGTCATTATGAAAATGTGTAAGTAAAATAAAATCTATTTTTTGTATATTATGTTCATTTAAATAAGACTGTATCATCGGATAATAAAACTTACTACCTGTATCAATAAAAGCATAATGATTATTTTTCTCAAGTATTATTGCGTCACTCCAAATTGTATTTAAAAAATGAATCTTTAACTTATCCATATTATTCTCCTTAATTTTAAAAGAGTTTCGTAATAATTACAAAACTCTTATTTTTTTAATCTATTTCTGGTACATATAATGGTTTTCTACCAAGACTACCAATTGGTGAAGTGCTTTGTCCTTTTTTAGTTTTAGATACTTCAGGTGAAATAGCAGCCATTTTAGAATCCATTAAATCTATTAAATGTAATGCATATGCTTCCATAATACCAGGTTCTTTCGGACTTCCAAATTCAAGTTCACCATGGTGAGAAGCAATCATATGTTCAAGCATATTAACTTCTTCAGATTCTTCTACACCTTCTTCACTTGCGGCAACAGCAACCATTTGAAGACCAATTACGATATGTCCAAGAAGATTTCCTTCTTGAGTATAAACAGGAGCTTTACTACCACTTAATTCCTTAGTTTTACCAATATCATGTAAAATTACACCAGCATATAGTAAATTAGCATTCATACCAGGATATAGTTCTAATAACTTTTCTGCAAGTTGTAACATTGTATATGTATGATATGCAAGTCCATGTAAGAAATTATGATGCATTGACATTGCTGCTGGATATTCAAAATATTCAGGCGCTACTTTAGAAATTAAATTAACACAAAGTTTATAAAGAACTGGATTAGTAATTTTCTTAAGATACGTTTTAATCCCTTTATTTAAATCTTCTTTAGAAAGTGGTGCAGTTTTAAAAAACTTAGAAACATCAATTTCTGATGAATCAACTATTTCAATATTTTTAATAACATATTGAGCCTTACCTGCATATTCATTAACATGAGCAGTAAAACGATATACATTACCAGTTGTAATATCTTTAGATTCAATTAAACTACAATCCCAAATCCTAGCATCTATAGATGTTTCTCCATCAGATAGAGTTGCTCCATAATATCCACTTTTATTAGGTGTAAATCTTTTTTGCATACTCTCTATTAGCGCAAAAAATGTTACATCATCACCTATTTTAATATCAACAAATTTAATCATTAAATTAGCCCTCTTTCTTCTAACGGTCTATATTGTGAAGTTTCTAATAAGAATTCTTTAGCATGAAGTTTAGCACTTGATTCAATCTCATCTCTTTCAAGTGGAGAAAGTTCATATAACTCTTTTTCATCACTTAAATACACTCTGATTAAAAACTCATATTCTTTATTATATTTAGCCAACAATTTTTCAATATACTCATCATTAATAACAGGTAAAATTTCTGGTTCTTTATAGTCGAAAATTTCAGATAAATCTTGAATTAGTTTTTTTGCTTCATTAGCAATAATTGTATGATGGTTATATATCTCACCATTAATAACCTTTTCTAACAATAAATTCATTATGATTTTTACTCTTAAACTTCTTTCACCATTCATAAGTTCAATAATTTCTAATTCTGAAAATTGTAAATCTCTAGAACTAGTAATTACTGCCTCACGCGATAACTTTCTAATTAACTTTTCTTGACTTGAATACTTAACTCGACTTGCAATCGCAATACGATTAGCTGAAAGCAACTTTTCAATACCAATATTATATACCATCATAGGTGTTACTTTATCATTAATAATTAATTGAGTAATTGTCATAGTTTCTGTAATTACTTTCAAATCATCAGATGAAATAAACGAAGCATCTGGAATAGAACCAAGAATTAAATATAAAATGCATGCTTGTTCAATATAATTATAATCTCTAAAATGAGTATTAATTCTTCTTGTTATTAAATCATATACTTTTAAATATCTAAATAATTTATTTTTAATAATTACTTGTAGTGCTTGTTTAGCATATGGACCTCTTAAGATTTGTCTAAACTTTCTAATAAAATCTACTTCCTTAATATCTTCTAAATAAGTGCAATATTTAGTAAGTGCTTTCATACATTTAGAATCAATCTTAAAATTATGTTCTGAAACTAACACTAACGCTTCTAACATTGAAATAGGATTTTTTGTAAAAATCTCTTTTGGTTTAGCTGTAGTTTTGATAGTTTTTGAATCAAGATCTTTTACTCCATCAAAAATATTTGTTATAACTAGATTAGGCGTTAATGCAAGAGAATTAACAGTATAATATTTATTAATTAACGCTATAGTTAATTGTTTATTAAAATGCTTTAGCGAAAGTTTCTTAGAAAGTGTAGATTCATCACCTGAAAACAATGTAAATATAATAAATTTTCCATGTTCTTTTAGATATGTAAATCCACTTCTTTCAATTACAAGTGCCGGATAGATATTTTTAATTTGAACAGGAGTAGCAGTAGTAATAATTTCAATTGTATCTAATTGTTTACCTAAATATAAATTTCTAACGGATGTTCCAATAATATACGAATCAAAATTATGATTTAATAATACCTTTAATATTTCAACACCACGCATTAAGAAATTATAACTTTTTTCATCATTTAATTGGTATTGTTCTAAAACTTTTTTACTTTGAAATTCCATTTTTCTACTCCTTTCATTTTTTATTTATTATACGTTAAATCTAAATAACATTATATCGCCATCTTGAACAACATAATCTTTTCCTTCAAGACGCACACGACCTGCTTCTTTTACTTTTAAAGGCGTTCCATATTTCATTAAATCATCATATGAATATGTTTCAGCCTTAATAAAACCTTTTTCAAAATCTGTATGAATAACACCAGCACATTGGGGAGCTTTCATATCATTTTTAAATGTCCATGCACGACATTCTTTTTCTCCAGCAGTAAAGAAAGTTCTAAGACCAAGTAATTCATAAGCTTCTTTAATTAACTTATCTAATCCACTTTCTTTAACTCCTAAATCTTCTAAAAACATACTACGTTCTTCATCATCTAGTGCTGATAATTCTTCTTCTATCTTAGCAGAAATAACAACTACTTTTGATCCTTCATTATTAGCATATGCTCTTACTTTTTCTACATAATCATTACCAGTAGCCATTTCATCTTCTGATACATTACATACATATAGCATTGGTTTCATAGTTAAGAATTGATAATTCTTAATAAAGAACTTTTCATCATCAGTAAGTTCTACACTTCTTGCGGGCATATTATTCATAAATGCATCACGTAGTCTAGTTAAAATACTATATTCAATAACAGCTTCTTTTTCTACTTTATGTTGAGCTTTCTTTTCAATCTTTGGAATACGATTTTCTACAACTTCTAAATCAGCTAAAATAAGTTCTAAATTAACAATTTCAATATCATCAACTGGATCTACTTTACCAGACACATGTGTAATATTAGAATCATCAAAACATCTAACAACTTGACAAATCGCATCAACATCACGAATATGACTTAAAAACTGGTTCCCAAGCCCTTCACCTTTTGAAGCCCCTTTTACAAGTCCCGCAATATCAGTAAATGAGAAACTTGTTCTTACAACACTTCTTGGATTTACAATTTTTACAATATTATCTAATCTTTCATCTCTTACTTCAACAACACCAACATTAGGTTCAATTGTTGCGAAAGGAAAATTAGCCATATAAGCACCTGCTTTAGTAATGGCATTAAATAAAGTCGACTTACCTACATTAGGAAGTCCAACTATTCCTGCAGTTAAACTCATCTTCTACTCCTTTTATTTATACTAAAAATATTAAAAATTGAATTACAATAATTAAAACACGTAATAATACATTCAACCCTAAACTACGATTAGAATTCATATATATCCATGTCATGATAAAATTAATTATTAAAGATGTAATAATAGTCTCAACACTCATTAACCATGCAAAATCAGCAATAGTACTAACTAACCCGCCTAATATAACGACCATTACATCACCTAGCATTGTTTGGTCATCAATCGCATCAATCAAAAGACGTCTAAATACAATTTCTTCTACTAATACAACACAAATAAGTGATATTAAAATAAATGTTGCATTTGAATCTTTACCACTAAAGAATCTTGCATAACCACTTTGTAAATAATTTGTATATACATTCGGAATAACTCTTGTTGCATTAGTTAAGATTGATAATAAAGATACAATTATTACACCAAGTAATCCTAATAAAAAACATCTACCAAATTGTTCTTTATTACCATTCCAGAAAAAATCAATTAAATCTTTATAATGAACTATAAATATTGCAGCAAGTGCAACAACAGAACTAATTAACAAACCATAAGAATATTTATAAAGGTCCGTATTACTATCTTTTTGAATTACCGCAAGTGTAATCATAATAATTCCATTTCCAAAGAAAGCAAGAATTAAAAATAATAATGCTCCAATTTTAAAACGATCAAGTGGCCCTCCACCAAAATTTCCAGTTTCCATAGCTCTTTTCATTTGTTCACTATGTTCACCACATGATTTACAATATTCTTCATTACGATCTAAAACACGATAACAGTTTTGACATCTAATTTTCATATTTACCTCTAAATTTAATTAAATTGTAAATTCTTCCTAGTAATTTATTATACCACATTCGTTAACTTTTTGCAAGAAAACTAAAAGGTAAATATTTTTTTAATAATATGCCTTTAAATTTCAAATCTTTTTAAATTATGATATACTATATATAGAGGTGAAATATATGTATTATTATCTTATTATCGCAGCATCACATAATGTGTCTATAAACAATCAACTAGATGCTTTATTTATAACAGAAGACTTTATATTTATTGATGACCACCATCTTAAATATAAAAATGAAATAATTGAATTTGAATATTTAATTTATACCAATAAATTAAACGTAACATATAATAATAAAAACATATTATTATTTGAAAACAATATACCAATTACAAATTTTTATCATCAAACAACTTTAGAAAACATTTACTATATTACTGAAGATAATTTAGAACAAAAAATAAATGATATTATAAATAATGAATAGATAATGAATTTTAAATTCATTATCTATTTTTTGTCTTTTTTTGTAATGTATTAATTTAAAAAATTAATAAAAACTAATATAAAAGGAATACAACTATGAAAAAGAAAAAATTAATTTATAAAATAAATAAAATAATTAGAATATCTTTATATATATCAATTGTAATATTTTCTACAATTACAATTGGATTTATTATTCTTGCAAATAGTCTTGACTACACAATACCTGAAATAGAAACAATTATTTTATATGATAAAGATAATAACCAATATTTAAGTTATAGTAATGGTAAAAAGAAATCATATGTAAAGTTAGAAGACATAAATGAATATTTAATAGATGCTTTTATTAGCATTGAAGATAAGCGTTACTTTACTCATACAGGGCTTGACTTTATTAGAATATGTAAAGCCGCAATGGTTGATATAATTTATGGTGAAGCAAAACAAGGAGCATCAACTATTACTCAACAATATGCTAGAAACTTATTTCTAACAATGGATAAAACATGGAAAAGAAAACTATCTGAAATGATGATTGCATTAAATCTAGAATCAAAATATTCAAAAGAAGAAATATTAGAAGGATATTTAAATTCAATTTATTTTGACCATGGTATATACGGTGTTGAAGATGCAGCACTTTATTACTTCGGAAAACATTCAAAAGACCTTACACTTCTTGAAGCAGCAAGTCTTGCAGCAATACCAAAAGGTCCTACAATTTATTCACCAATAAAGAATACTGAAAATAACAAACTAAGACGTGAACTAATCCTTAACGAAATGCAAGAAGATGGTAGTATTACAACAAATGAATATACTAACGCATTAAGTGAAGAATTAACATTCATTGGAATAAATAAAAATAAAGAAGAAACTCAAGCACCATATTTTCAAGATTATGTATTAACTATATTAAAAGAAATTCCAGGTATTAAAGAATATGCTCATAAAGGATTAAAAGTCGAAACCACCCTTGATTTAAACCTTAATAATCAAATAACTAACTTCATAACAAATAGAATATATAATGACTTAGAAACAAGTATTATTATAATGGACCCTTCAACTGGTGAAATATTATCAATTATTGGTGGTACTTCTTACAAAGAAAACAGTTATAATAAAGCTATCTACGCAAAACGTCAACCTGCATCAACTATAAAACCTTTCTTATACCTTACTGCACTTGAAAATGGTTTTACTTCTTCTACTACCTTTACAAGTGAAAAAACAACATTTTATATTAAAAACAATACTTATACACCAAAAAACTACAACGACTCATATCCAAATTCAGAAATCAGTTTAGCTTATGCACTATCAGTAAGTGACAACATCTATGCAGTTAAAACCCATTTATTTCTAGGGATGGAGAAATTAAAAAACAACCTTGAGTCATTCGGACTTAGTAATGTTCCAAAAATACCAAGTCTTGCATTAGGAACATATGAAGTGACTAACTTAGAATGGAGTAGTTGTTATCAAATACTTGCTAATGAAGGTAAAAAAATAGAACCCTTTGTCATTAAAAGAATTACTTCAATGGAAGGTGAAGTATTATACGAAAATACCACATCAACAATTACTTGTGCTGAAAAATCTGATGTATATATTTTAAATGAATTAATGACAAACATCTTTGATACAAACATCATTTATAATACAAGACCTACTGGTATTCAAATATCAAGTAGACTAACAAATACTTTTGCGGCAAAATCAGGTTCAACAGATACTGATAACTGGATGATTGGTTACAATAAAGACTTATTAGTGAGTATTTGGACAGGATATGATGATAATAGATTAATTACTTCAAGAAGTGATAAGTTAGTTGCAAAATACTTATTTGCCGATATTGTAGAAGAATACTTTAAAAATAAAAACACCACCTGGTATCAAACACCAGATGATGTAATTAGTGTTAAATTAAATCCAATAACAGGATTTTACGGAAGTTTTTCAGAGTATACTAAAGACCTATACTTTAGAAGATCTAATATTCCATGGTATTTAAGACTAGTACCTAATGTTACTGAAGATAACTACTAAATAAAGACTTAACTTTATCAACACTAATTGAAAAATTCATACCTTCAATATTATCTGATGAATCAATCAATTTCCAAGTATTGATACCAATTAACTTTCCACTTAAATCAAAAAGTCCTCCCCCACTACACCCTACATTTAAAGTTGCAGTAGTTTGAATATATTCATTAGTAAGTTCTTTATAAAAATAATTAGATTCAGTTATAATACAATTTATATTACTAATATTACCAACAATGACAGTATTATAATAAGTTTCTAATTGATAAGGACTTCCAATTGCAATACAAAACTTCCCCTTTTTTATCGTTTCATCACTACCTAATTCACAAACTTTTAATAAAATATTAGTTTCAACTTCAATTAAAGCAAGATCTATTTTTTCATCATAAGAAATTAATCTTGCATCAAGATAAACATCAATATTACCTAAATAAATATCAATATTATCATATGCTTTATCTTGATAAACTACAACGTGACGATTAGTAACAATATAATATTTATTATTATTTTTACTTATTACAACTCCACTACCAAATGACTCTTTCTTTAATAAAGACTTATCATTAAAAGCTTTAACCCCTACAACACTTTGTTCAACATTACTAATTGTATTACAAATAACATCTTCTAAAGATTCTACGGTAATAGAATCTTCAACATCTACAGTTTGATTAATAACATTATTAACAACTGTAGTTTTTTTATTACAAGAACAAAGAACTAATACAATGAACATTATTAATACATAAAAAAACTTTTTCATTTTAAACACCAAATACACGTTTTACATTATTAATAATTTGTTCTTCAACAACACTTTCATCAACATCTTTTAATATAGCAATTTCTTTAACAATAAGAGGAATATATTTAGGACCATTTTCTAACCCTCTATAAGGATGTGGTGTAAGATATGGACTATCAGTTTCAGATACTAAATATTTTAAATCAATTTCTTTTACAACTTCTTTATTAACTTTAGCATTTTTAAATGTAAGTGGTCCACTAATACCAAGAATAAAACCTCTTTTTACATACTCTTTAGCAAGTTCTGTGCTCCCACTATAAGAATGAAGAACTCCACCTACTAACTTTTCACAATACGCAGATAAAACATCAAATGTTATTTGATGAGCATCACGAGAATGTATTGATACAGGTAATTTATGCTTTACCGCAAGATCTAGTTGTTTAATAAATGCTACATCTTGTTCTTCTTTAGTTGTCGTATCCCAGTGAAAATCATATCCAATCTCACCAAGTGCAACTACTTTTTTATCACTTAAATGTTCATCTAACCAATTATATTCAACATCAGTATATCCTTTAATATTACAAGGATGAAAACCTATTATCGCATAACAAAATTCATACTTATGAGCAAGTTCTATTGCAAGTTTACTACTTTCCAAATCCCAACCAACAACAAACATCTTTTTAACATTATTGTTCAAAGCATCACTTATAACTTCACTTAAATGAACAAGTAATTTTTCATCATTTAAATGAACATGTGTATCAATATAATATAATTCTTTCATACTATTCTCCATTTTTTATAAACTGATATGCAAGTCTTTCACTTCCATTTTTTAAATAAATAGTTCCACACTTAATAAAACCATATTTACTTAGAACCCCTTGCATCACTAAATTATCACGATGTGTATCAATTCTAATATTATCAACAAAATTAGTTACATATGATAATACTTCACTAAATATACCCTTTTTAGAACCCATACTTGCAATACGATGTATTACTCCGTAATCCTCATTATTTAGCCATGCACCTTTAATATAGTTATATGTTTCATCAAAATGCATAAAAAACACAAAGACTGCATAAATCCCTTCTTGTTCATAACATACATATAATTCATTTTTAGATATATCTTCAAGTAACAACTCTTCACTTGGATAACTACTTCCCCACTGATTAGGATTACCAGTTGATGCCATAAAACTTCTTGCATGAGCATAAATATCTTTTATCGTCTCTAAATCTTCTAATGTTGCTAATCTTACCATAATACACCTTCTTATATAATCCATTATACCACTTCTTATTATTAAATTCTACTATATTAAATGATTAATTCTAAATAATTACATTGTTAAAAAATTCATAACTAAATCAACAATAATTTCTTTTTCTTCTGGTTTACTTTCCGCAATTAAAATAGTTAACGCAACAAGTGCTGAATCTGATAATCTTTTTATTCCATTAACATATAAAATATTGTTTCTATCTAAAAAATATAAAAATATACTTGCTGCAATTCTTTTATTTCCATCAACAAATGAATGATTCTTAACAATAAAATATAATAAATTAGCTCCTTTTTCTTCAGTTGACTTATATACATCTTCGCCAAATGCAGATTGATAAATCGCATTTATACTTGAGTTAAAGCTTCCATCTTTTTCTACACCAAATATTCTAGAATCAAATTTCATTGAATCAATAATTTTTCTACATTCTTCATAAGTTATTTTATAACATCCTAATGTTCCAGTTGGCCTTTTAAGACATTGATGATCATAATCATCTAATAATGATAAAGCTTTATTATAATCAATAATTGTTTGTAATATTTTATTTCCCTCATCACTAATAACATTATCATCTAATCTAGAAGCAATAGAAATTAAATTAATTTGTTTTTCCAAAAACTCTAATCTTTTTTCATTAACAGCATAGCCTTCAACCAGATATTTATTTAAAATTCCTGTAACCCATTTTCTAAAAACTATACCAACTTTAGATTTTACTCTATATCCAACAGAAATAATCATATCTAGATTATATATCTTTACATTTCTAGAAATTTTTCTGTTTCCCTCAAAATGAACTAGTGCGTTTTCCGCACTCGTTGAGAATTCATCTAATTCACCATCATTATAAATATTATTTATATGCCTAGTTATTCTAGTTCTATCTACATCAAATAATATTGCCATCTCACCTTGTGTTAACCACACAGTATTATTTTCTTTATCGAAATTAACTTCTACACTTACACTTCCATTATTAAATACTTTAATTTCAAAATTATTATTCACTTTTAATTACCTTCCTTTCTATCTAAAACTAATTTTGAATTTAAATTTTTACTAATATTTTTTCACATAACACCCCCTATTAAATAAAAAGGGAGCTTACTCTACAAAAGATTCTATTCTTAAATAATAAGAATAGATATATCTTTTATAAAATAAACTCCGCGTATAGTCTTTTGCGCAAAAATAAACTTACCTTGTTTCTTAGGGCTAGTAAATCATCAATATA
>JAFQFT010000070.1 GCA_017398545.1 Bacilli bacterium
AAAGATATTTTGTGTGATAAAAAGTGGCTCTATTATGTAGAACCACTTTTATTGACCCCAAACAAGATTATAGGTATCAAAACCCCAACATTATTTAAAGGTTATTTTTTAAAACCCCAAACTTATTTAAAGAGCCTTTTATTTATTCAAATTATTTTCTACTAAAGATACAAATTCAGCAGATGCACATTTAACAACGTTACCTACTACTAATATACCCATATTTAATTCTTTTAATTTGTCAAAATCAACTTTATCAATATCTTTTACAGTAACATTTACTCTAGACATTTTAATTTCAATATTTTCAATATTTTCACTTCCACCAAAGAATACTTCATAATCAAATCCAGTTGTAGTTTGAAGTTTACGATTTCTTTTTACTTCTTTAATAATCTTTTTAATAAGTACAACAAATAATAAAATAATTACTGGTACAAAGATACATAATAATGGGAAAAGAATTGGAAATAATTGTGGTTGAATTTCTAAAAACATATGATACCTCCATTATTTAGACTAATAATAGTATATACTATTTTTACTTTTTTTTCAACTATTACAACTTTAACCTAGACACTTTTTTTATATTTTCATATTATATAGTGTAAGTGAGGTGAAATAAATGGCATGTATTGAAATTGCTAACACAACTTCTAACACTAATAATAATGGAAGTATTGCTGAATTACTAAGAAGAATTGATAAAATGCAACGTGATGCTATTGCTGCAAATGCAGTTGGTACTTGTAATACTTGTGTAATCGCACCTGTATTTAATACTAAACCTATTGCAGTATACTTATGTAACGAAGCATTAACAGTTCCTATTGGTAATACTACAGAATTTTCTAATCGTTTCAGAGTTGAAGAAGTTAAAGGTGATATTGTTATACTTAGACTTTTATCTGTTGTTAATGATGAGTTAACTTGTACAACTTATACAGTTACAGTTAGAATCAATTGTATTTGTTGTGTTCAATGTTTTGACCCTATTACATGTGTTATTAATTGTGCTCTTGCTGCATAATTTACATTTGAGGGGTTATAATAAACTTTATAACCCTTCTGCCATTTATACTTACAAAAATAAGCTCCTACTGGAGCTTTTTTCTTATCCAAATGCAAGATCTAATACCATCATAATTATAAATCCCATAATAAACCCAATACTTGTTAAACGCTTATGATAATCATGACCAAGTGAAATTATTTCATCTATAACAACAAATATCATAATAGCTGCTGCAATAACTAGTACTAGTGGTAAAGCAAGTTCAATAACTGAAACTAATATTACACCAATTACAGCTGCAATAGGTTCAACAACTGCACTTATTGCTCCAATTAGAAAAGCTTTATGTTTATTCATTCCTGTACTTCTTAGTGGAATACTTATAGCAGCACCTTCTGGAAAGTTTTGAAGTCCTATTCCAACTGATAACATAATTGCAGAAATTAAACTTGAGCTATCTATTCCAATTGATAATGATCCAAATGCAACCCCAATCGCAAGACCTTCTGGAATATTATGGATAACTACCGCAAGCACCATTAAAGTGTTATTTTTGTTTATTTCATCAATTGTATCTTTTTTTCTAAGTATTAAATCAATTAATAAAATTATTACAACTCCAACTATAAAGCCTATAATACATATTAACCATGGTTTATAATTTAAACTATTAGAATAATCTATTGATGGAAGTAATAAACTAAAAAAGCTAGCAGCAACCATTACACCTCCACCAAATCCTAAAAATACTGCAATCAATGATTTTTTTCTTACATTTATACTATATACCATTAAAGATCCAAGAATTGTTAAGATCCATGTAAATATGCCAGCTAAAAATCCATACAATATATAATTCATTTTATCCCTCCATATTTATTATATTTATAAAAGAAAAAAAGGCATTTGAATAAGCCTAATCGCTTAACAATGCCTTACAAATTTTATAAATATCTGTATTATCAATTACTTTTGGCAAGAAATACTGATTAATTTGATCATTACCAAAATAAATATAATAAGGAACATCTACTAAAGTATGTCCATCATAAGTAATCAAATCCATACTATTGATTTGATCTTTTGTTTCTCCATTATATGCTAATCCACCAGTTTCATGATTAGCAGTTACAATAATTGATACACCTTTATCATCTTTTAAATACTCATATGCATCTTTGACTGCTTTATCAAAGTTATCTAAATACTTCATCATATCAAAAATATTAGCATTATGACACATTTTATCAATATGCCCACATTCAATAACTAAAAAATAACCATCAGGATAATTAGTTTCCATAAATTTAATTGCAGTTTTAGTTAAAACATCTAAAGAAGGAATTGTTTCGTTAGTCTTTTCTTCTTCTTCACTATTAAATACACCAAATATTTTATTTTGTGTAATATCAATTTTTGAATGATTATTATAATAAGAAAAACCATGTCCTAGAATAACTTCTTTATATGCACTATAAGCAGATTTACCACTACCTAAAAACAAATCAACATCACTTCTAATTTGATCAACTATAATTTCACTAACATTTTCTTCATTAGTTGTATGTGATGAATATGCTGCAATAGTTTGACTATATAAAATATCAGTTGTAACAAGTCCAACACCTATTCCAATTGATTCAAGATATTCTGTGATATTAGGTAATTCTTTAGTATTCAATGTCGATATTTCTTTATTATGTACTTTTTTACCTGTTGCAAAAGCAGTTGCGACAGACGCACTATCAGTTGATTTTAATACATCAAGTGAAGCAGTAGAAATATGTCCTTGTTTTTTAAAACTAGTAAAAAACATTTCACGTTCATAATATGCTTCTGTTACTTTAATAT
Source organism: Bacilli bacterium (assembly GCA_017398545.1). Classification (GTDB taxonomy): domain Bacteria; phylum Bacillota_I; class Bacilli_A; order ML615J-28; family CAG-313; genus UBA1737. The sequence continues at coordinate 2,867 of JAFQFT010000070.1, forward strand.
GGTTATCACCCATACCATCACCAACAAATAAAATAACTTTATTTGCACCACCCATTAAATAATCAAAATTATAACGTTCTGATAGATTTAATCGATGTAATCTTATTCCTCCAACAGTAATACCAAATACTACTGTTACACTAATTATTAGTGCAAGCACTATTTTTAAAACTACTGATTTCCAAAATTTTCTCATAATATCAACTCTTTTTCTTTAATAATTCTTGATAATTATCTTCAGTATATAACTTTATATCATTATCTTTAAATAACTTAGCAGTTATACCAAATCCATCAATAATGGTATTTGAAAAAGTTCCATCATATATTTTACCAACACCACATGAAGGACTTCTTTGTTTAAGTATCGCAACTTTTATATTATGTTTTTTTGCGATATCAAGAGCAATACTTGCTCCTAAATTATAATTATTAGTAACATCTATATTTTCTTTATTAATAACATTGCCATTTACAATTTCAGCAGGTATTCTTGGAGTACTTAACCCACCAAAAACTTCTGGACATATTTTAATTATATTATATTCTTTTAAATCATTAACTAAATCTCTTTTTAAATTATTTCCACCATTATATTTACAATTATCTCCAAGTAAACATGCACTAACCATAATCTTAGGTTTTAATATTAATTTATCTATTAAACTTGCAACTCCATCTTCTTCATTAGATAAAGTAATAAATTTTGCAATAGATTTTAATTTAGGATTTGCATTAGAAACACAACAACCATTTTTAACTGCTTTAATCATTGCAATATCATTTTCTTCATCACCTACTGCATAAACACATTCTTTATCAATATTTAATATTTCTGCAAGTCTATTTACCGCAACACCTTTATCAATGGTTTTATTATTAACTTCTAAGAAATCAAGACCACTAAAAACAAAATTATATTTATTTAGAATTTCACTTGGTACTTTACTCTTAAACTCTAATAACTTTTCATGTGTTCCATTATATACAACTTTAACAATATTTTGAAACTTTTTTAAAGCTTCTTTTCCACCATCAATAATTTTTAAACGTGGTTCTCCATTTAATACTGTTACATGCTCATCTAAATGATCTGTAATAATATAATCTCTTTGATAAACTAGCATATTAACATCATATTTAATAGCTAAATCAATTAATTCTACCGCATGATTATATGGCATGCTTTCTTCATATAAAACATTACTACCATCAGTAGAAATAATTAAACCACCATTATTACAAATACAGTATATTTTATCGCTAATTATATCAAGTGCTTTTAATATTTTTGTTATTCTAAAATAAGGTCTTCCTGTTGAAACAACAAAATAGTGGCCTTCATTAATCATTTCATGAACTTTATTAATTGTATATTCAGAAACTGTTTTATCATTTTTAAGTAATGTTCCATCTAAATCAGTTGCTAATAACTTATTCATGAAATAATTCCTCCTTTTTAACCTTGTTTTAAAATAATAAATATAACAATATTTCCTATAATAACTAAAAAGTTAACTACACATAGAATAATTCCAATTAATCTAAAAGTTTTATTACCTTTTATTATTGTAATTAAACTAAAGACATAACTAACTAAAACAGCAATTAAGGAAATCAACATAAATATAATTCCAACTAATATAATTCCAATTGACGCAAGTCCTTCAAAATCTTCTGCTGTTGCTTGAAGTTCAAAATGATCTTTTACCATTATACCAAACATTACACAACAAAATATTGAGGCTATTGTTAAAATACTAGAAATAATACTTGTTACTAAACCTTTTTTAGGATTTTCAATTCTAATTTCTTCCACTATTAACCCTTTCTTCCTTTTCTTAACATTTCGTGTTTAATATCCCATAGTTTTTGAGATAAATCAAAATAATAAGTATGAGGATTATCAAAACGTTTAACTTCTTCCCAAAGACGACCAAGTTCTTTAGCAGAATGTTTTCTAATTTCAGATAAAGTTGGTAAATCATATACAAGTTCACCATTAATAAATACAGGAATTTGAAGAGGTTCTACATAAAAGTTTTCAACAACTTTTCTTTTCCAAGTATAATTTTGATCAAATATTTCATAAGGTTTACTATCATCAATAACTTCATCATGTACACACATTACATCTGCTATTGCTTTATGAGTATCTCGTTCAAATAAACGATAAATCTTCTTATAATGTGGATTTGTAATTTTAGCTTCATTTTCGCTAATTTTAATTTTAGGAATAATATTACCATCTTTATCTTCTATAGCAACAAGTTTATAAACTCCACCAAATACTGGATCACTACTTGCAGTTATTAGTCTTTCACCAACACCAAAAGAATCTACACAAGCATCTTGATTAATAAGTTCGCTAATTAATCTTTCATCTAGTCCGTTAGATACACATATAGTAACCCAAGGTAGACCTGCTTTAACAAACATATCATGTGCTTTTTTAGATAAATAAGCAATATCACCTGAATCAATTCTTATTCCTGCTTTTTTAATTCCCATTGGAAGTAAAATTTCTTTAATTGCTTTAATAGCATTAGGTACACCTGATTTTAATACATCATACGTATCAACAAGAAGTACAACATTATTTGGATAAAGTTTACAATAAGTTTCAAATGCTTCATATTCTGTATCAAACATTTGTACCCATGAATGAGCCATAGTACCAAGTGCTGGAACACCAAATTGTTCTTCTGCAATAGCACAAGCAGTACCTGCAACACCTGCTATATAAGCACTTCTTGCACCAAGTATTGCAGCAGCAGTTCCTTGAGCTCTACGACTACCAAATTCTAGTACAGGACGTCCCTCAGCAGCTCTTACAATACGAGAAGCTTTTGTTGCTATTAAAGATTGATGATTTATAGCAAGTAAAAGATAAGTCTCAATAAGTTGTGCTTCCATTGCTTTAGCACGAACTGTAATAATAGGTTCATAAGGGAATACTGGTGTACCTTCTTTTACGGCATAAATATCACCAGTAAATTTAAAGTTTCTTAAATATTCTAAGAACTCTTCACAAAATACACCCTTACTTCTTAAATATTCAATAACATCCTCAAAGAAATGAAGATTCTCGATATATTCAACAACACTTTCAAGTCCTGCACAAATAACAAAACCACCTTTATCAGGATTCTTACGATAGAATAAATCAAAATAAGTTATTGTATCTTTAAAATCCGTTTGGAAATAACCATTAGCCATAGTTAATTCATAAAAGTCACATAATAAAGTATAATTATTTAAATCCATAATCTTCACCTCATTTTATAAAATTATTTAATCAAATCTGCAAGTACCCATAAGTACTTTCCAGTAGTATGTCCCCATATTTCTTTAAACACTGCATGATCTCTTACTGGCCAGTATGGTGCATCATTATCTCCTTTAGTCATAATACCAACAGGAAGTGCTCCAACCATTTGACGAGAAAATGCTACATATAATGGATGGTAATTATATCCACATCCATACATTGTACTTGATGCAAAAGGGTTTTTTCCCATTACCCATTCAAGCTGATTTATAGCAATTTGTTTTAATTCTTTATCATTTAATATTTTTGCAATTATGCTTATTGCTTTAGTTTTACTAAGTAATGTAGCGTGATATCCACGTCTTTGTACTGCAACAGGGAAGATTCTTAAATAAACATTGTCAGCCAACTTTTTCCCACTTCTTGCTTGATTTCTTAAGATTTCCATACCTTCAGGAATCGTTCCATAACTTGATGGAATAGTAAATCTATCACTATTTAACTTATCTAATATATAAACATGACCAGGAACTAATCCATAAGGTTTAGTTAATTTCATTGAATCTAAAACATACTCACGATATAGTTTTAAACCATTGATCCAGTTATTATAATCCTTATGATTAATTGCTATTTCACATAACATTGCTAGCCCTTGAACAGGAGATTGTTCGTGTCCACGATGCTCGTATGTTAACATCCATTTATGTTCTTTATCTTCATAGAAGAAACCTTTTAAAGGAATATCCCAGTCTGGATCAGTACTTTGTTGACAAGCAAGAACTACTTTTGCATACGTTGCAGCAACATCAATGTAATAAGAATCTTTATTACATTTATATAATTCACAAGCTGCAATAATCCCATGTCCACATACTTGAGAATCTATATTTGGTCCCCAACGTTTAGTATAAATACCTTTTTCATATCCTTCTTTTGCAAACTCAAAATCTTCTTTAGCTGCTCTTAAACACCAATCTGCAAAAACTTTATCTTCATCCTTATAAGCAAGATAAGCTTTAGCAAGCGCTGCACTAGCACAGAAATTCTCAAATGGACCATTTTCCGCAACATTACTATAAACAGTTTTATTATCACGTTTTAAAACATTCTTACGCCAAATTGAATATGTTATAGCAAGTGCTCTCATACCATCGCCAAATCTAGTTCTAAGCAACCAATTAACACCAACTCTTGCTTCTTCAAGCAATCTTTCATACATCAAATAATCTTTATCTTTAACAGCAAATGCTAAATCTATAATTGCATGAGCCATTTCAGCAGTTGGAATTTCAAATTGTGAAACATCACCTGCATCATGCCAACCACCAAAATTAGGTACGCTTGACCCATCCGGATGCATTGTACGACAATTTAAATGACACGCACTATGAACACCCGCAATATCTTCCCCACATCTAAGTAATCTTAAGAAATTAACACTCTTCCAAATTGATTCATCATAAGAATTATCACTAATTAAAAATTCACCAGTAACTTCTTTACCATACTTAATAACATATGTCCCTTCATCAGCCACTTCACTAAAATCCATTTGATAAAAAGCACCTAATTCAGTTTCTACTTTTTCAACATCCTTAGAAAGAACAATATTATTATCTTTCAAAATTTCAAATTTATCACTATTTTTTTCACCAGTTAAAGCTATTTTTTTACTATCTTTAAAATACCCAGCATGACTATACGCAATGCGATTACTTAAATCCCATCCTTCAACATAATCAGCATCAACAAGTTCTGCATAAACACTATCAATAAAAATCTCATAAGATGGAAGCCCTTCAGGTGGGGTTCCCATAAGCCATGGACCAATGACAATTTCTTCACATTTATCCCTTTCAACATCTCCAAATTCAAAGAAACAATAATTCCACTTATTTGGATCTAAACTTGGTGAATGATGTTCCATAGCTCCAACATTTCCAATACTAAATTGAAAATAATGATTTTGATACCCAGTACTTTTTATATAAATATTAAACGCAATTCTATTATATTTAGTTAAATCCATTCCACCTAACTTAATCCTAACACTTGGCCAAGGACGAGGAATTACATTTTCAATATCTGTTGATAAACTTAATTTTAAACTACTATCAGATACTTCATTAGAAAGAGATAATTCCACACAAGAACTTGCAGTAACATTATCTAAAGTATCTCCATTATATAATAAAACTTTATCATATACTTCTTTATTATTCCATCTATAAAGTGCTGAATTCTTTTCATCATCAAACACTTCTTTATGTACATATAATGATTTTTTTAATATATTTTCTACCTTTTTACTCATAAAAAATACTCTCCTATATTTATTATATCATATTTGAGTATAAAATAAAACAAATAAGAAAATAAAGAGTACTACATCATATTCAAAAAAGAAATATGTCGAAAACTTTTTTGAAATAAAAAGAGCAATTTCTCCTAGTTCTGCTAATTATGTATATGGAAGCGGTTTTTATGATATCGTAATAGCATTACATAAACCAGGGGATATTCACTCTTCTTCTAAACATAGTTTTGTAAAAGGGATATGTTAGAAGGAGGTTGATATTTTTTGCGCTTTAACCAAAATAAAAAACCTCCTATAAATAAGGAGGTTAAGAATGTCTGATTTAATCAGACTTATTACCGAATTAATTCGGTTGGTAAGCATCTTGCTTAAATTCTTATGTTCTATAATAAAGAACAAGAGAAAATAAAGTGTGAAAAAGTCCCAAAAACCGTATAATTTTACCTGGGACTTTTCAACAGAAATGAAGAAGAGTTTCATACGATTGAAACTAACTGCTTCTCTCATAGTATATCATAAATTTAATCATTTGTAAATAGTTGTCGAAAACTTTTTAAATAAAAGAAATAATTAAACTCTTAAATTCAAAAGCTAATGACATATTATTATCATTTGTTTAATTTATCATGACTTTCAACTTTAAAAGCCTTAATAACTTAATTAAATTACCATAACACAAAGTTAAAGAAAAAGTGTAATACTTTTTGTAGGAATGGTAATCTATAATCAATATATTCTAATTTTGTATATGAAGAATAAATATTATTTTTTGGTGAAGCAATAAATGCAAAAATCAAGCCTATTGTCTGAGTAAAAACTAATATTGGAGCAAGTAAAATTGTAAAAACTGTCCACCAACTAAAGTAACCATTATAACCATCATTTGCTAATTCACTTCCTTCTTGATCAGTTTGCTCATCTAATTGAAGTTTTGCAAATTTTTCGTGATCATATATCCAATTATTTTTCACAAAATACATATTTCTATATTTATTGTAATTACGACGTTGACCGACCATTACTCCTTGTCCTCTAATTATACAAAGAAAAAAAGATAAAATTATTACCGGTATAGAAAACAAAATTATTAATACCATATCCTTATTTAATATTTCATATACTACCCTTATCCAACAATAAGATAGTAACAAAGATATAGGGATACAAACAAATGCTTGCATAATAATATTTTTCCATTTTGACATAAAAAAAACTCCTTAATAGTTATAAATATTATATCGAAATAATCTTTAAGAGTAAAGATTCTATCAAAAAAAGTTAGAAAATTCTAACTTTTTTATTTAGTATAAATCATTAATCTTATATTTAATTTATTTGTTTCATTTAAGAAAGCATCTATTGCATGATACTGTGGATCAGCAAAATGATATCCTGATGAACAAACAATAATTATATCAGCACCTAATTTTGCCGCAATAGGCACTGAAAACTCGGCATTTTGTACAGTTGTTAAAGAATCTTCTTCTTTAATTAGTTTATCTTTGTTAAAACCTTTTTCAACTAAATAGTTATACATGCCTTCTGCTTCTGAAATGCCTGCTTTCTTATTTGGACTTCCACCTGTTAAGATAAAGTAATCTGGATTAAATTCTTTTTCAATTTCAAGAGCCATTTCTAATCTTTCTTCTTGTATCTTTGTAATTGTTCCATCATCATTTACACGATTTCCTAAAATAATTGCTACTATTTTACACAATGTTATCACCTATTTTTATATTTATATTATATTCATCATCTATCAAAATATATTCGATATTGTGTTCTATACATTTTCTTAAAATATTTACGTTTTCAACAATTAAATCTTCTTTTGTTATATCAGTATTTAGTCTTTGTTCAATTATATTTTCATATTTAATTATATCATTAAAATGGTTTTCAATATAGTCTTTAGACATTATTAAAAAGAAACATCTAATATTTTTTAAATATTCTTCATTAAAACTATCTCTATAATCATATGGAACATAGCAACCTTCAACAATTAAATTTTGTTTATTCTCAATTGCTGTCTTAATCATTTCTGATACAATTGGCCATAAATAAGCAGTTAAATCTTCATCACTACTATATGGAGTAAGACTTGTATGACCACTTCTAATCAACCCCATCTTTAAATGATCAATTGATAAATATGGATATTTGTATTTTTCTAAAAGCTTTTGTGCAAGATTAGTTTTACCTGTATGTGATGCACCTGAAATAATAATTACCATTTTCCTAACCTCTATTAATCTTCTACATATTCATAATATGGATTATCAAAAAAACCATCATATTTAATTAATTCAATTTTATCATTAACATCATAATCAAAATATATTCGCTTATTAACATTTAATTGTTCTTGATTACCATTTATTTCAATTATTAGATAATAATTAGTAGAAGTGTATCTTCCATGTCCTCTTATTATTTCTTTATCTAAAACTACATAATCATCTACATTAGGAATTGAATTATCAAATGCATAATTTATATTTTGAATTGTAAAATATGGAACAAATGCAACAACAACAAATGTACAAGTAAATATCCCGATTGCTAACCCTATTGATTCTTTAAATGTTTCTCTCTTTTTAGATAAAAGAAGTACAAAACCACCAATTATTAATCCTATAATCAGCCCAACAACAATAAACATCGCTAATTTATCATCATTAAAGAATAAATACTCATTTAGTATAAATGTTTTTGCAATATTAACAAATAACGGGTATATTACTGGAATAATCCCGTTTAAAAGATAAAACGTATTTTTTTTAATAAAATACATCAATAAATGAATAATCATACTTATCAACATTAAACACAAAAAGACTATTTCTATTTTATAATCAATTCTTCTTTCAAAAAAGAAATATAATGTCAGTGGAATAAAGGCATAAATAATAAATGAAAGTTTAGAAATAATGTGTAAATTCTTTCGTAATAAAATTAAGATTAATAATTCACTTATCATAATACATACTAAGACAATAATGTTAACTATATTCATTAATTCATAACTTTTAGACCATTGATAAAAACAAATGTAGCCTATAATTCCAAAAAAGAATAAACTAATTAAAATAATTATCCCACTAATATTGATTATTGCTTTATTTCTTTGATTAAAAAGTTTTTCATTATTTCTAAATACATTTAAATCAGTTACTTCTTCAAATTTAAGATTATTAGAAATATTTTTATCTATTTTTAATTCATAAAACATTCCTGTTGAATTAACTAAAAATTCAAATAACTCTTTAAAAATCTTTATTTTATCTTTTAAAAAAGTATTTTTCCTAAAAATTTTTCTATATTCTTCTTCGATATCAATACTATATTTCCATCCACTAATTTGATAATATATTTCAGTATTCCATCCAATACCAGAATTTGAATCAATCCAATAAATGATTTCACCATAATTATTTTTATAGCAAGGTCGATTTGGGTTACATGGATCTATAGAAAAAACAAAACCATATTCTTCTAAAAAACTAAATTCTTTTTTAAATTCTTCAATAAAACTTTTACTCATTATACATAATCCTAATTAAATTCTACTGGTGATACACCTGTTGCGGTAAATTCACCATTTAGATACATTGAGATTGCTTCTACTGTTGCTTTTTGATAGCCATATACACAAACATAATTTTTAACACTACTACCATAAGATAAAATATCATAAGGGGTATCAAGTGCTATAACAATTACATTAGAATGTTTTGAACATAAATCTTTAACAAATTGTGCACTTCTTGAATAACTTGATGTTTTAACATTACTAAATGCAACAATTATTTGGTCATAGTTTGATACTGAGGTTAAGATACTTGTTGAATCTGATGAACTTATATTTGTAGAGACGGTCTTATAAGTTACATTTGTGTGACCATTATTTTTTAAATAATTAGCTGCATAATTAGCAAGAGAATTACTATCTAATCCACTACCTAAACTATATGATGTAGTTGGTGAAATTATTAAAGTCTTTTTATTTTTATCAAGACCATTAAAACTACCCTTTACAAGTGTTAAAGACTCTTTTGCAAAAGATAGATTTAGTTCAGCATGTTCTTCTAACATAGTTGTTCTATCTATATCAGTAACTAAATAATTATCAATAATTCCATATTTAAGTTTTGTAAGTAAAATTCTTCTTACTGATTCATTTATTCTATCAATTGTAATCTCATTATTATTTACGGCTTTAACAATTGCAGTATGTGCAGTTTTAGGATCAGATAGTCCTGTATATAATAAAATATCTACACCAGCTTTTACTGCAAGTACACTTGATACATCTGGTGTACCATAATGTGAGGCAATAGCTGCCATTCCCATACCATCTGTAACAATTAATCCTTCATAACCAAGTGTATTTCTAAGTAAACCTTGTAAAACTTTTTCAGATAAAGTTGCAGGATAATCTTCATCAATAGCAGAGAATATAATATGTGTTGTCATTATCGCATCAGTCCCATTTGCGATAGAACTAATAAATGGTGCAAGTTCTATTTGATATAGTTCTTCTAAACTTGAAGTAATTTTAGGAAGCCCATAATGTGAATCTACTGATGTATTACCATGACCAGGGAAGTGTTTTGGACAAGCAACAAGACCATTTTCTTTAAAACCTTTAATTACATTATTACCATATAATGCAACAGATACTGGATTTTCTGCATAACTTCTATTTCCTATAACAGGATTATCAGGATTGTTGTTAACATCAAGTACTGGTGCATAATCCATGTTAATTCCATAACTTAATAATTCTTTTGCAACCGCAACACCTTGTAAATAACCGTTATTATAATCACCTGTTGCACAAACAGCCATTTGTGAAATGAAATGTGTTCCACCATTTGTAAGTCTTGCAACTCTACCACCTTCTTGGTCAGTAGAAATAAATGCAGGAACTAAATTAGAGCTTACCATCTTATTTTGAATATCATTTGACATTTCCGCAAGCGTTTCAGGATTATTGCAGTTAGCACCCATATAAATTACATTACCAAAATTATAATTTTCAATAGCTGAACTAAGACTTGAAGGCATAGATGTTCCAGAGAATCCTACAACAAACATTTGACCAACTTTTTGTGATAATGTCATTTTATTAATAATGTTATTTACATAATCAATTTCTTCTTGAGTATACTCTTCTTTTTTCACTTCATTAACAGTTATTTCAAGTTCACCATAAACACTATTATCAACAACTGATGTTGCAATAACTTTTGCAGTACCTTTTTGAAGGCCTAGCACAATTCCTTTATAAACTGTTAAAATTTCTGAATTTGATGTAGTCCATTTAACATTTTTATTTACACCCCCAACAACACTTAGACTTAAATTTGTATAACTACCTGCATCTATTAAACTATTACCACTAATACTTATACTATCAGGAGCATCACTTTTAACTTCTACTTCAATTGACGATATAACGTTTTTATCATAAACAGACGAAACATAAATTGTAGCTTTGCCACCTTTTAATGCATTTGCAACACCAAATCTATTTATAGAAATAATACTTGAATCACTTGATGAATAAGTAAATTCAGTATCAATATCTTCTGGATTTGTAGTTGCTTCTACAACAAATCTATCACCTTTATTAACAATATTTGGTCCTTCTATAACAATAATAAAATCTTTTTCCAAAATCTTAACTTTCTTTAATTCATGCATTTCTCCATTAATAGAACAAGCGTAAATAGTAACAATACCTCGTTTAATTGCTTTTAGAGTGCCATCTTGGGAAATAGTTGCAATACTTTCATCACTTACTTTTAAAGCATATGGATATAAATCATTAAAGTTTTCTTTCTCCAACTTTATTTCATTTCCCACTTTTACTTCATCAGGACCAACTAAACTGCCATTAAAAGTATATTTAATAACTTCTACGTTAAATGTTGCAATACTATCATAAATTGATGCTGTAATTGTAACATTACCTTCACTTTTAGCAACTGCATTACCATCATCATCAATTTCTAAAATACTAGAATCACTTGATGTCCATTTTACTTTTTCATCTGTGCTAGATTCACAAGCATATGAATATTCTTCATCTATATATAACAAATTCTTACCAGTTATTACTAAATCAACTATTGGATATGAAACAGTAACTTCTAAAGTTGATTCACTATTATAAACAGATGCTGTAATAATACAAGTACCTACATTTTTAGCAACAGCTTTACCAGTTTCATCTATTTCTAAAATACTAGAATCACTTGAAGTCCACTTAACCTTTTCATTTACTTCATTTGATAAAGTATAAGTATAAATATATTCTTCTTCTAAAGTTAAAGTATTCCTACCACTAATACTAATGTCGATATTAGGATAATTAACTGTTACAAAAAAATCTGATGTATTATTATAAATAGAAGCAGTAATAACACAAGTACCTACGTTTTTAGCAACCACTTTACCAGATTCATCTATTTCAATAATATTAGAATCACTTGATAACCAAGTAACTTTCTCATCAACTTCTTTTGATAAATTACATGTGTAAGTATATTCTTCCCCAATAACTAATTGATTTTTACCAATTATTGTAATATCAATTGTAGGAGGAACTACTACTACAGTAAATGTAGAAGTATTACCATAAATAGAGGCAGTAACATCAACACTTCCTTCTTGTTTAGCAAATGCATTACCATCATTATCTATTTCAAGAATATCTGAATCACTTGATGACCAGGTTACTTTTTCTTCTAAAACTTCTGATAAAGTATAAGTAAACTTATATTCTTCATTAAAATATAAATAATTCTTCCCATGTATAATTATTTGAACAACAGGGTTAACAACAGTAATTTTCTTTTCAAAAGTATGTTTACCAACTTTTGCATAAATTACTGCCTCACCAAGTCCTTCTGCAATAACCATTCCATTTACTACACTAGCAATACTATTATCAGATGAAGACCATATAATATCATCTTTATCATAATTTTCTAACTTAAATAATGTTGAGTTTTCTAACTCTATTTGATCAAC
>JAFQFT010000007.1 GCA_017398545.1 Bacilli bacterium
ATCATAACGACATTAGGGTCTTGTCTAAGAATACTACGTAAAGCTTTAGCAAAAGTAAGGTTAGCTTTAGGATTAATCTGAACTTGATTAACACCATCAATAGAATACTCTACAGGATCCTCAACAGTAATAATGTTAACAAACTCGTCATTTATATCTTTAATAAAAGAGTGCTAAGGCCAAGAATCACAGAGTAATTCTGTGATTCTTGGCTGAAAAAAATACTCACTACCTCAATAAAAGAAGTAGTGAGTATTTAGTTTTTTTAGTAATCTGTTAATAAAAATGCCATATAAAGTGGAATTATTAACATATTTTCTGCTGTACCGATATTATAATTACCAATTTTTATAAGTTTGTTAATATGGTATTTTTCAGGATGAGCTAAAATTGTTTTAGCACTTTTAGTATTTCCTGATTTTGCTTTAACTTCGATTAATACAACTTCGCCTTTGTATCTAGTTACAAAGTCAATTTCAAGTCCTGAATCTTTATGAAAATAATAAAGTTTTCTTCCCATTTTTGCAAAAATATCAGCTATGAGGTTTTCAAAGATTGCACCTTTATATCCTAATAAATTACCTTGTAGGATATCAAATTGTGTACCATCTTCCAGCATGCTAATAAATAATCCAGTATCATGCATGTAAACTTTAAATATTTCGTCAATTGAATTACCATCAAGTGGCAATTCAGGAATGGATAAATTATAACATCTTGTTATAATACCTGCATCCTCAATCCACTGTAAGCTTCCTTTAAACTTGGAAGCTTTTCCGCCCTTCTTAACAATCGAATATTGAAACTTTTTATTTTCTTTACTCAACTGTTTAGGGATAGATAAAAAGCACTCTCTAATTAATGGTTTATCAGAATCATCAGCATATTTGATCATATCATCAATATATGAGTAAACAATATTTCTTTGTAGAGCTAAAACATTGTTCATTTGTTTTGTTGTAACAAATGTATTTACAACCTCTGGCATACCACCAACTACAGTATATTGAAGAAGTAATTGGTGCATCTTATCATGTAATGCTTCTGGAACAGGTTTTTGATTATTAAAGTATTCCTTTAATTTATCAATAATTGATGGGGTGATTCCATTAGCCCATAAAAATTCTTCAAAGTCAAGTGGATGCATTTCAATTAAGGTTTCTGATCCTACTGGGATAGATTTAGGTTGTTTACCATAACCTTTAACACCTAGTAAAGAACCAGTTCCAATAACATCAAATCTTCCATCCTCTTTAAAGAACTTAAGTGCTGTTCTAGCTTCTGGACAATCCTGAATTTCATCTAATATAATAACAGTTTCACCTGGTTCAAATACAGTTTCTGGTCCTAATAATGCTGACATCATAATAATCAAATTATCGATTTCTAATGAGCCTTCAAATATAGAAATATATGAAGGATTTTTAAAGAAATTCAAATATACTTCATGTTTGTAATATTGCTTCGCAAAATTACGCACAGAGAAAGTTTTACCACACTGTCTACATCCTTTTATTATAAGAGGACTATGATTTGGTGTATTCTTCCAATTTAATAAAACTTGTTCAACTTTTCTTTTTAACATAATATCAACTCCTAAGTGATAATATTATACATTAAATAAAATAATATTTCAAGTAATATATATTAAATTCCATTTTTTCAAACGACTTTTTATCGAATGTTGACACTTTTTTTAGGGACTTTTTTTAATTTTAGAGACAAGCTATATTTTGCGTTCAATTTCCAAACTTTCACATAAAGTGAAAGTTTGGAAATTGCCATGAGAATGGCAATTACAGGTCACTTAGTATTATCTACTCTTCATACTAACGATGCTTGTGGTGCTGTTAATAGACTTGTTGACTTAGGATTAGAACCTTTCTTTGTTGCAGATGCACTTGTTGGTGTTATTTCGCAACGTTTAATTAGACGTCTTTGTCCTGAATGTAAGAAAAAACATACGACTTCACCTGAAGAGATGAAAATTCTTAAAATCAGAAAAGAACGTCAAATCTATAAACC
>JAFQFT010000071.1 GCA_017398545.1 Bacilli bacterium
ACAACTGTTTTAACACCGCTATCACTAGCACCTTCAGCTTCAGCAACTGGAGCAGCAGCAACTGCTACAGCACTTGGATCAACACCAAATTCCTCTTTCATCATATCAACTAATTCTTTAACTTCAAGAATAGTTTTTTCTTTTAAAGCTTCAATAATATCTTTGTTTTCAATTTTTGCCATTAGTTATTCCCTCCTTCTTCTAACTTTTCAGCATATAAATTTAATCCTATACTTAAATTTCTTACGTGTTCAATTAAGCCACCAGCAAACATTGTAAGTAATCCTTCCATACTTGGAATAGTTGCATATTCAGCAATTACTTTAGTATCAACTAAATCATTGTCAATGTATCCTACTCTAATTTCTAAAGCTGGATGTTCTTTAGCAAACTTACTAACAACTTTAATTGGTTCAATAATTAAATCAGAGAATAAATAAGCATTAGGTCCTTCCATGTAATTATCTAATTCAATATTCTTATTCTTTAATGCAATATTCATAAGAGTATTTTTATAAACTTTTACATCAGAATTAACTTCTCTTAAACTTCTTCTAAGTTCAGCTATTTCAGAAACTGTAAGTCCTTGATAATTTAATAACAAGAATGTTTTTGAATTATTAAGTCTTTCAGTGATTTCAGCTACAACAGCTTCTTTTTGTTTAAGAATCTCTTTACTTGCCATACAGTCTCCTTTCATATAATTAAAAAGTTTCCTCATGACAAGGAAACTATTATAATCGTCATTATATTGTTTCCTCGGTAAGATTTATTTGTGTACTTACTGTCTTTGGTCACTTCACGAAACTCATTATACAACAAAAATAAACGTTTGTAAACCCCTAAATTAAATAAAAAAGAAGTGAATTTATCACTTCTTAGTTATTATTACTTTTATCTTAGTTGTTCTACTAGAATAATTAAGTTTATTATCTTTTCCAGTAACCATTACAGGTACTTCATGAGTTCCAGGTTCAAGATTACTTAAATCAACATAAACCTTAATATCTTCTTTATCAAGTTTGTTAAGTACATTAGATACACCCTTAACTACAACATTAACTTTAGTTTCATCAGCACTACCAGCTAACGCACGATATTTAGAAGTATCTAAATTTTCAAATTCAATAGGTATATTTTCAAATTCTTTAGATGTTTCACTTTCCATCTTAATCTTAATAGTAATAGCAGTATCTGACATACTTCTTACTCCAACAGGTTTAACAATTGTTTCTTGATATGTCTTATCCTTACTTAAACCATTTACATCAATTTCAACTTCAAGTTTATCTATTTCATCTAATATAGCCTCTTCACCATATAAAGTTACTTTAGTCACATTAGAAGTAATTGAACTAATTGCACTACCACTAGCAACTTCACCTACAGGTACTATTTCAATTGGAACAACTTTACTTGGAGATGTAACTACAACAGTTGCTGTAACAGTTTCAGGTACTATTTCAACATCACTAATTTCAGTACCATTTTCATCATATGCAACTAACTTAACATTTTCAAGTGTATAAGTTCCAGCAGTTTTAGTATTTAATGCATTTACATCAACTAATGCTTTAACACTAGCAACATCTTCTAATTTTTCTTTATAAGATTTAATTATTACTTCACTCTTATCTAATGTTACAGAACTAATTACTAAAGTTTGATTTAATTTATCAGTATTTAATATATCAACTGTAACAGTTCTAGATTCACTAACCTTAGGATAAACAACAAGTGTTATTCTAGAAGGGTCTAATTTATAATCTAAAGTTTGAATTGGATTATTATATTTCAAATTAACTTTATGTGTTCCAGCAGATAAATCATTTAAGTCAAGCGTTAACTTATGTTCATCAAGTAATTGTTCCGCTAAATAAAGATCACTCTTTCTTCCCATTAAAACTATATCAGCTGTTTTAGGAAGTCCTTCAACAACATAACTTTCTTCATTATATTCAGCAACAACAGGAACTTTAGTTAAAACAACACTTTCATTTCCTACTAATGTTATTACTTTTCTATCTATTGCTAAAAAAGCAGCAAACGCACATATAAGAGAAATGAAAATTAATGTATTTGGATTATTAAAGAATTTATCAAAATTACCATTTTTACTTCCTAATTTATCTCCAATAAAGTATACAGTTCTTGATAAAGGTGTAATAAGAACAAAATCAATTAATTTATACAATGTTCTAAAAAACATTTTAATAAACTTAAATATCTTTTTCATCAACTTCACCTTCACTTTCTTCCATGTCATCAGCTTCATAGAATGTTTCTTTCTTAGGTTGTAATTCTTCTAATAATAACATTCTAGCATCATCTAAAGATAAGTTATAATTAAGTTCACTATTGATTGCAATAGATATTCTACCAGTTTCTTCACTAACAATTATAGCTATACAATCACTCGTTTCACTAATTCCAAGTGCAGCTCTATGACGAGTACCAAGTCTTTTTGAAATAGATGGATTAGTACTTACTGGAAATACACTTCCAGCACAAGTAATCTTATTTCCTTGAATAATCACACCACCATCATGTAAAGGATTATTAGGGAAAAATAATGAAATTAATAATTCACTAGTTATATCAGCATATAACTTAGTAGCAGGTTCAATATATTGACCTAAACTATAATCCCTTTCAATAATCATTAAAGCACCTATTCTATTTTTCTTTAAATATTCACATGCATTAATAATTTCATAAACTAATTTCTCACGTTCATCAACAGTAAGAATTTTATGTCTTCCAAGTAATTGAGTTCTACCAATACTTTCAAGAACATTACGAATTTCTGGTTGAAAAATAATAATCAATGCTAAAGGTCCCCAAGAAATTACATACTCAAGTATTGTACCTACAGTAATTAAATCAAGTAAATCACTAAAAATCTTTAACAATACAATTATTAATACTCCCTTAAAAATAAGAGTTAACTTAAAATTATTTCTAGAATACTTTAATACTTGGTAAAACATAAACCAAACTATCGCAATATCTAGAACATCTGTTAATATATTAAAAATAGATGAATATATCATATTTCACTTCCTTTGCTTACTAAAATAGTATACACTATAAAACCTTTTATTTCCACTTTTTTAAATTTTGTTTACATCTAACTATTCAATAATATATGGATTTTCTAAAGAACCATCTCCTCCAAAAACAACATTAACTTCACCA
>JAFQFT010000072.1 GCA_017398545.1 Bacilli bacterium
ATCAACAACCTTGTGATATAATACTTTTAATCAACAACCCGTTCAGGTGGAAGGGTTACTACTATGACGTTGAAACCGAGCTTTATTACTGCAATTATATGTATTATTCCCCGTTGCTCTGCAGCTGGATTTCACCAGATAGCCTTGACTATTTAGACCCTGAAACAGTTGGGGGTATTGACTTTACTAATGGTATTAAATTTGGTGTAGGTTTAGGGTTAGGATATGAAATATTTTTAAACATTGACTGGTATAAATTGTTTCATTGATTGGAGGAAAGTTGAATGAATAAAAAGATGAATTATTTAGCCATAATACCTATTTTTGGAACGATAATTTTATTGTTTTATCTGTTCATTAAAATGATTAAAAAGGAGATTAATAAGAAAAAGTTTCATACATATTTTATTAGTAGTGCATTATTTGGTTTTTTATCAATTTTAATATCAAACTTATTTTTAAACTTTATTAATTTATTTATTAATATTTCAAATTTTATAGATGGTTATGGCATAATTATTGCATTTATAGTTGGCGGCTATTTAATGAATTTATTTACATTTACTCTAATTAATAAAAAATGGGATGATTTAGGAAAATTTTAATTAAAATTGGGCTTATTGTAATCGAAAAAACATAACTAGCAAATTATTTTTACAATTAAACCGAAGTGTGGTTGGTGAAACGCCAACCACACTTTTCTTACCTAGTGTTTGTTGTAATTTTACTCTTTACAAATCAATAACCTTGTGATATAATACTTTTAATCAACAATCCGTTCAGGTGAAAGGGTTACTATTACGATGTTGAAACCGAGCTTTATTACTGCAATTATAGGTATTATTCACCATTACTTTGCAGTTTGATTTCACCGACAGCCTTGACTATTTAGGCCCGGAAACCGTTGGTGGTATTGACTTTACTAATGGTATTAAATTTGGTATAGGTTTAGGGTTAGGATATGAAATATTAAAACAATATTTGGTAGATCAATATCCAACCGTAGGGGAAATTAATTTCAGAAAAGTAGATCTTGCTATAGATGTCTTAATTTATTTAATAAACTCATATGAAAATTAAAAATTTGTTTGATGATTTGAAACAATCAATCATGACGGGTGTAGGTAGAGGTGTAACAAAATTTGTAGGAAATTATATAGGAGACTGGTTTTAATGAAAAAAATATTAAAAATATTATTAACAATGATATTCTTAGTAGTTTTAATTTTTGCAATTAATAAACTAATTAGAAATTTCTTAAATAGTAGTCTATTATTTGTAGTGCTTGCATTCATTTTATTTGCTATGCATTTAGTTGCATGGATTATACCAAGAACATTCTTCAATTTATGTTGGAAAATAACAGGTATTATGCCCGATAATTTTGATTATGATACAAGTTATGGGAAACTTGAATTGGTGGATATGGGAGTATTAATTACATCGATTTTGTTATTAGGAATATCGTTATTGTTTAAATAGTATTTCGTAGTAAATTAAACATCAAAAATAACTCTTATATTGCGTGGTTGGTGGAAACGCCAACCACACTTTTCTTACCTAGTGTTTGTTGTAATTTTACCATTTACAAATC
>JAFQFT010000073.1 GCA_017398545.1 Bacilli bacterium
AAAATAAGCAGTATAATATACTGTCACTTAATAGGCATTCCACTATTAATTGTATTTTATAAAATATTCAAGTTATTAAGTGTAAAATACATTATTATTAAAGTTTATAGGGGTAGTTTAATAGACTATCTTTTTTGTATATTTAGAAATTAATATTAATATAATAAGAAAATATTATAAGTATTAAGATGATTCGTTTAAATTACTTTTTTTATGATTTTTTTTATGTAATATGATATAATAAATATGTTAAGTAGGTGAATAAAATGAAAAAAAGAACAAAAATATTTTTAGGAATAGTTACATTTGTAATTATTTTTCTTATAGTAATAAATATTATTCCACCAAAAAAGGTTGTTAGCGATAATCCTTTTTTAACGGATGGATTACCGATGGTTACAGCTCATCGTGGAGGAGGGGTTGATTATCCTGAAAGTACAATGAAAGCATTTAGATATTGTGTATATGATTTAAATGTTGATATTTTAGAGTTTGATGTGCATTTAACTAAGGATAATATTTTAGTTGTAAATCATGATGATTCAATTAATAGAACTACTGATGTAGAAGTTATTACAGGAAGTAGTGATGAATATTATATCAAAGATCATACAATTGAAGAATTAAGACAATTTAATTATGGATATAATTTCAAAAAAGATGGAATTTATCTTTATCGTGATATTGTAGGATTAAATGAAGAGAATCGTAGTGTTATTTTAGATAATAATGGTCTTAGTATTACTGCATTAGATATTTTACTAAGTGAACTTCATGATTATTATCCAAATCAATTATTCTGTATAGAAATTAAAGATGAAGGTGAACGTGGAAAACAAGCTGCTGATGCTTTATATAAAACATTAAGTTTTTATCCTAATTATATTGGTAGGGTTGTAGCAAGTAGTTTTGATAAAGAAGTTGGAGATTATTTTAAAGAAAAATATCCATCACTTTATCGTGGTGCATCATTAAATGATGCAATTGGTTTTATTGCTACACAATATTTGAAAGTTAATTTATTTTATAATAATAATTTTTCTTGTCTTCAAATTCCAACTGAAGAATATGGATTAGATTTAACAGGAAAAACTATTATTAAAAGAGCTCATAAACGTGGTATTGCAGTACAATATTGGACAATTAATGAAGCAGATGAAATGCGTATGTTAATTGAAAAAGGTGTTGACGCAATAATGACAGATGATCCTAAGTTATTAATTGAAATATTAGAAGAATATAAATAGGAGGAATCATATTTATGAATATACTAGTTACTGGTGGTACTGGGTATATTGGTAGTCATACAGTTGTAGAATTATTAAATAAAGATCATAATGTAATTATCGTTGATAATCTATCTAATTCTAAATATGAAGTTTTAAATCGAATTAAAAGAATTACAAATAAAGTTGTTACTTTTTACCAAATAGATGTTTGTAATAAGGATGATTTAAAAGAAGTTTTTAAAAATCATAAAATTGATTCAGTTATTCATTTTGCAGGTCTTAAAGCTGTAGGTGAATCTACGGAAATTCCATTAAAATATTATGAAAATAATATTTTAAGTACTCTTTCATTACTTGAAGTGATGAAAGAATTTAATTGTAAAAATTTAATATTTTCATCATCTGCTACTGTATATGGATATCAAAGTGTTATGCCTATTAATGAGGAAGCAACTCTATCTGCAACTAATCCATATGGAAGAACAAAATTATTTATTGAATATATTTTAAAAGATTTATGTCTTTCTGATAAATCATGGAATATTGCATTACTAAGATATTTTAATCCAGTTGGTGCACATCCAACTGGTTTAATTGGGGAAGATCCAAATGGAATTCCAAATAATCTATGCCCATATATTACACAAGTTGCAATTGGCAAATTACCATATTTAAAAGTATTTGGTGATGATTATGATACTATAGATGGAACAGGCGTTAGAGACTATATTCATGTAGTAGATCTTGCAGTAGGTCATGTATGCGCTATTGATAAAATAACTACTAGTCCTGGTTTGGTTATTTATAATTTAGGTGCAGGTAAAGGATATAGTGTTTTAGAAATGGTTAAAGCATTTGAAAAAGCAACAGGTCGAAAAATTGCTTATAAAATTACCCCTCGTCGTGCAGGCGATATTGGCACTTGTTATGCAGATGCATCTAAAGCATATAATGAAATGGGATTTAAGACTATTAAAACAATTGATGATATGGCCATTGATGCGTGGAGATTCCAACAAAATAATCCTGATGGAATAAAATAGGAGAAATGTTTTATGGAAATTAAAGAATATGTTAAATTAAGAAAAAGTTATTTAACTGAAACTATTAATAATTTAGAAGAAAAACCACATTTATTGATTATTCAAGTTAATGAAGATGAAGCTTCTAATGCATATGTAAAAGGTAAAATCAAAGATTTATCTTTAATAGGTGCAAAATGCACTCATTTAAAACTTGCTCTTAATATTACAGAAGAAGAACTTCTTAATGTAATTAAGATGAATAATTATAATGATGATGTGGATGGTATTTTAGTTCAAATGCCACTTCCAAAACATATTAATGAAACTAAGGTAAAAGAAACTATAGCACCTATTAAAGATGTTGATGGATTTCATCCATTATCTAAGTGTATTGCTTGTACACCTAAAGGTATAATTGATTACTTAAAGAGTGAAAATGTTGTTTTTGAAGGTAAAAATGCTGTTGTAATTGGTAGAAGTAATATTGTAGGTAAACCAGTAGCTCAATTACTATTAGGTCTTAACTGTAATGTTACAATATTACATTCTAGAACAACTAAAGAAGATATGAATTTCTATTTAGCTCATGCTGATATAGTAGTTGTTGCAGTTGGAAGAAAACATTTTTTATGTGACCAACCATTAAAAGAAACTGCAGTTGTAGTTGATGTAGGAATTAACAGAGTAGATGGAAAATTACATGGTGATTGTGCACCAAATTTAAATGTAAAACTTCAAACACCAGTTCCTGGTGGAGTTGGACTTCTTACAAGATGTGCAATGCTTGAAAATTTATTAATTTGTTATAACAATAGAAGAGGAAATAAATAATGAAATTTAAAATAGAAAATACACAAGTTTATGGATATGAAAGAGCCATTAAAGCATCAGGTAATCCAATGCGTACAGTCATTGAGACATCTGATATAGATGATAAAGATATTGCTCGTGCAATAAGACTAGGTACAACTAAACAAGGTGCAGGACATGATAATTTCTTAAAAGGAATACTTGTTCAACTTGATGTTACAGCACCACTTTATTGGTGGAAACAAGCTCAAAGATATCATTGGTTTGATTTTATTTCAAGTCAATCAACAATGCATTGTCTTTTAAAATTTGATATTAGAAAACAATGTGTAGATGAAACTGATGATAGAGTTATTAAAGTATTAGAAGAACTTGTTGCAGAATACAATGCACTTCCTGAATTTGATGAATCTAAAAAAGCAAAATGGAGAACTTTAGTTGCAACGCTTCCATGTGGATTCTGCTTAGGTGCTACTATGACAACTAACTATCAACAACTTAAAACAATGTACTATCAAAGAAGAACTCACAAATTAGAAGAATGGAAAATCTTCTGTCAATGGTGCGAAACATTACCAGGATTTGTAGAACTTACAACAGTTAGAAAAAAATAAAATATGCAGACATTTGTCTGCATATTTTCACACATTAAATAGGAATTTTTTGTTTAATAAAAGCAACTACTTTAATGCCCTTTTTTCTAATAATTACCTCTTTTGACTAAATGCAATTTTTTAATTTGCAAAAAAACATGAAAAATGGTATAATAAGAATGTTATGTAGTATAAAAATTAATATTAGTATTTGAATTATAAGGTGAATTTATGAAGCTTTTTAGGAAAATGAAAAAAATATGTTTAATTGTAGCGGATATAGTAATTATAATTTTATCTTTACTGTTCTCGTTACATTTAACAGGTAAATTAGTTTTTGAAAATCAAAATATTATTTTATTTGCTGCTTTAGAATGCTTACTTTTATTGACTTTTTATACTGTATTTAAATTATATAGAATAATTTGGCAATATGTAGGTATAACTGAATTATTAAATTTAACAATTTCAGTTCTTTTAATTACATTAATTAATACTGTTATTGGAATAGCAACGAATTATAGTTTTTTAACTTATGGTTTCTCCATCGTTAATGGTATGTTTTTACTATTAGGAACTGGATTTGTTAGATTTATTCCTAAATTACTAGCTTATTTAAAAAATAAAAAAGAAAATTATAAACATAAAAATATTAGAGTTATGATTATAGGTGCTGGTGATGCAGGGTCTAAAATCATTAGAGAAATGATTGAAAGTCAACAAACTAATAAAATTCCAGTATGTGTTATTGATGATAATCCAAATAAAATTGGTTCAAATGTATATAACGTTCCTGTGGTTGGAAATACTAATCAAATTATAGAATATGTAAATAAATTTGATGTTACTGAGATTTTATTAGCTGTTCCATCTATTGATTCTAAAGATAAAGCTAGAATCCTTAATATTTGTAAAGAAACTGCATGTAAAGTAAAGGTATTACCTGGAATTTATGAATTAGTGAATGGCACAGTTTCAATTTCTAAAGTTAGAGAAGTTGAAATTGCTGATTTACTTGGTAGAGAACAAATTGTTGTTAACTTAAATGAAATTATGGATTATATTATGAATAAAGTTGTTCTAGTTACTGGTGGTGGCGGTTCAATTGGATCTGAATTATGTAGACAAATAGCAAAATATAATCCTAAAAAATTAATCATTTTAGATATTTACGAAAATAATGCATATGAAATAGAACAAGAATTAAAAAGAACAATTCCAAATTTAGATTTATTAGTTTTAATTGCTAGCATAAGAGATAAAAATAAAATTGAGGATGTTTTTAAAAAATATTCTCCAGAAATTGTGTTTAATGCTGCTGCTCATAAACATGTTCCTTTAATGGAGACTTCACCAAATGAAGCAATTAAAAATAATGTTTTTGGTACTCTAAATGTTGCTCGCGCTGCTGATAAGTTTGGTACAAAACGTTTTGTTCAAATTTCCACTGATAAAGCTGTTAATCCAACAAATATAATGGGTGCATCAAAACGTATTTGTGAAATGATTATTCAAGCAATTGGGAAAAAATCTCAAACTTGTGAATTTGTAGCTGTTAGATTTGGTAATGTTTTAGGCTCAAACGGTTCTGTTATACCACTATTTAAAAAACAAATTGCTGAAGGTGGTCCAGTAACAGTTACTCATAAGGATATTATTAGATATTTTATGACAATCCCAGAAGCAGTTAGTTTAGTTTTACAAGCTGGAGCTTATGCAAAAGGTGGAGAAATATTTGTTTTAGATATGGGAGAACCTGTTAGAATATATGATTTAGCTGAAAACCTAATTAAATTATCTGGGTACACTCCTAATGTTGATATGGAAATTAAAATTACAGGATTAAGACCTGGTGAAAAATTATATGAAGAAAGACTTATGAAAGAAGAAGGGTTAAAACAAACTGAAAATGGTCTAATTTCAATTGCAAAACCTATAAACTTTAATGAGGAAAATTTATTTGTAGTATTAGATAATTTATATGTTGAAGCATATAAAGAAACAAATGAAATGAAAAAATTAGTAAAACAGCTTGTTTCAACATATAAAATTGATAATAAATAAAAGGAGAAAATAAACGTGAAAAAGTTCGATAAAAAAGTTTGGTTATCAACTCCAACTATGCATGGAGATGAAATTAAATATGTTCAAGAAGCATATGAGAAAAACTGGATGTCTACTATAGGTGAAAATATTAACGTAATAGAAAATCAAATTGCTGACAAACTTGGATGTAAATATGCTGTTGCTCTTTCTAGTGGGACAAGTGCTTTACATCTTGCAGTTAAGCTAGCTGGTGTTAAAGAAGGAGATTATGTTTTCTGTTCAGATATGACTTTTGCAGCGACAGTTAATCCTGTTTTGTACGAAAAAGCTATACCTATTTTTATCGATACTGAATATGACACATGGAATATGGATCCTATTTCTTTAGAAAAAGCTTTTGAACTTTATCCAAATGTAAAAGTTGTAATTGTTGTAAATCTTTATGGTACTCCTGCAAAGTATGATGAATTATTAGATATTTGTGAAAAACATGGTGCAGTTATTATCGAAGATGCTGCTGAATCTTTGGGTGCTACATATAAAGGCAAACAAACTGGTACTTTTGGTGATTATAATATTATTTCTTTTAACGGCAATAAAATTATAACTGGTTCATCTGGAGGTATGCTTTTAACTGATGATCTTAAAGCTGCAAATAAAGCAAGAAAATGGTCTACACAAAGTAGAGAAAATGCCCCATGGTATCAGCATGAGGAAGTAGGATATAATTATCGTATGAGTAATGTTATTGCTGGTGTTGTTCGTGGGCAAATTCCGTATTTAGCAGAACATATTTCACAAAAAAAGGCTATTTATGAACGCTATAAGAATGGTTTTAAAGATTTACCAGTTTCAATGAATCCATATGATGAAACAACAATGGAACCTAACTTTTGGTTATCATGTCTACTAATAAACGAAGATAGTCTTTGTAAATATGTAAGAAGTGATAATGATACATGTTATGTTTCTGAACCTGGCAAGTCTTGCCCAAGCGAAATATTAGAAACATTAGCTAAATATAACGCAGAAGGTAGACCTATTTGGAAACCTATGCATCTTCAACCTATGTATAGAATGAATCCATTTATTACAAGAGAAGGAAATGGAAGAGCACAAACAAATGCATATATTGAAGGTAAATCAATTGATGTGGGAGCAGATATCTTTAATAGAGGATTATGCTTACCAAGTGACAATAAAATGACAATTGAGGAACAAGAACAAATAATTGAAATTGTTAAAAGTTGTTTTAAATAATAGAAACGAGGAGTAAAAGATGTATTCTAAATTCTTTAAAAGGTTTTTTGATTTTTTGCTATCATTAATTGCAATTATAATTTTATCTCCAATATTATTAGTATTAATTATTATTGGCTCTATCGCAATGAAAGGTAATCCATTTTTTGTTCAATCTAGACCTGGTAAGAAAAACAAATATGGAAAAGAAAAAATCTTTAAACTTATAAAATTTAGAACTATGAGTAATAAAAAAGATAAAAATGGTGATTTGTTACCAGATGAATTAAGACTTAATAAGTATGGAAAATTATTAAGATCAACTTCATTAGATGAATTACCTGAATTGTTTAATATATTAGTTGGTGATATGGCGATAGTTGGACCTAGACCACAACTTGTTCGTGATTTAGTTTTTATGAATGAAGAACAAAGAAAAAGACATAATGTGAGACCAGGGCTTACTGGCCTTGCACAAGTTAGTGGTAGAAATAATATTACTTGGGAACAAAAATTTGAATATGATTTAAAATATATAAATAGTGGAATCACTTTATTCAATGATATAAAAATTATATTTGAGACAATTGGTAAAGTTTTAAAAAGAAGTGATGTAGTAAGAGAAGGAACATCAAGTGATATGGATTATGGCGAGTGGCTGTTAAATAAAGGATCAATTGACTATGATACATATGTAAATGAAAATAATAAAGCTAAGGAAATGTTAGGTGCATAATTATGGATAATACTAAGTTTTCTGTTGCTATGTGTGTTTATGGAAAAGATAATCCAGAATGGTTTGAAATTGCTGTTGAAAGTGTTTTAAATCAAACAGTTAAACCATCTGAAATTGTTATTGTTGTAGACGGACCTCTTACTGAAGAATTATATTTGATAACAGAAAAGTTATCATCAAATAAAATATTTAAAATAATTCGTTTTCCTGAAAATAGAGGACATGGTGAAGCTCGTCGTGCAGGATTTGAAGCGTGCTCAAATGAACTAATAGCTATAATGGATGCTGATGATATAAGCATTCCTACACGTTTTGAAAAACAATTAAAATGTTTCGAAAATAATATTGATATTGTTGGAGGAAATATAGCTGAGTTTATTGATGATGTTAATAATGTTGTTGGATATCGCTTAGTACCTCAAAGTGATGCTGACATTAAACAATATTTAAAGAAAAGATGTCCATTCAATCAAGTAACAGTGATGCTTAGAAAAACAATGTATTTACAATCAGGTGGTTATATTGATTGGTATTGGGATGAAGATTATTTTCTTTGGATAAGAATGCTGCAAAATGGGGCAACATTTATGAATATTGATGAAATTTTAGTAAATGTACGTGTTGGTAAAGAAATGTATCAACGTCGTGGAGGTATTAAATACTTCAAAAGCGAGAAAAAACTACAAAAGTATATGTTAAAAAATAAAATTATTGGATTACCAACCTATGTAATTAATGTATTAAAAAGATTAATTGTGCAAGTTTTATTACCAAATAAACTAAGAGGTTGGGTTTTTAAAAAATTTGCGAGGAATAAAAATGAATTCAAAAAAATATAAAATAGGATATACAACTGGTGTCTTTGATATGTTTCATATCGGGCATCTTAATATCTTAAAAAAAGCTAAAGAACAATGTGAATATTTAATAGTTGGTGTTTCGACTGATGAAGTGGTTAAAAACTATAAAAATAAATTACCTATTATTCCTTTTGAACAAAGATGTGAAATAGTTTCAGCAATAAAATATGTTGATGAAGTTGTACCGCAAACATCAATGAATAAGATGGATGCTTATAAGAAATTAAAATTTAATGCTATATTCCACGGTAGTGATTGGAAAGGCAGTGAAATGTATAATAAAATTATTGATGAATTTTCTGAAGTAGGAGTAGACATTGTTTTTTTGCCGCATACTGATGGGATAAGTTCAACAATGATATCTGATAAGTTGGTAAATAATGAAAACCATAAATAATATTGAAAACTTAGTAAATAAATGTACTGGATGTTTTGCATGCGTTGATGTTTGTCCAACAAATGCCATAACAGATTTCATTGGGAGTGAT
Organism: Bacilli bacterium; assembly: GCA_017398545.1. Classification (GTDB taxonomy): domain Bacteria; phylum Bacillota_I; class Bacilli_A; order ML615J-28; family CAG-313; genus UBA1737. The sequence continues at coordinate 9,027 of JAFQFT010000073.1, forward strand.
GGTTTTGCCTATACTTCTATTGAAAATGATAAATGTGTAAAATGTGGTAAATGTTATTCTGTTTGTCCAATTGAAAATTTAAATAAGAATACTAGTGTTCAATATTTATACGCAGCATATTCAAAGAAAGCAAATGTAAGAAATGCTGGGTCCTCAGGAGGCATTTTTGAACTATTAGCTTCTTACTGCATTGATAAAGGTTATTATGTGTGTGGTGCGGCGTTTGAAAATAATACTTTAAAACATCGCTTAATTAATAGAAAAGAGGATTTACCTCCGTTATTGAAGTCTAAATATATTCAATCTAATACAAATGGTATTTATAATAAAATACTTAATTTACTAAAAAATGGGAAAAAAGTTTTTTTCTGTGGAACACCTTGTCAAGTTTCTGCTTTAAAAAACATTGTCCCTAATAAATACCATGAAAATTTACTTTTAGCTGATATCATTTGTCATGGTGTGCCATCACAAAAAGTATTTGATATGTATATTGAAACTTTAGAAAAAAAATATGGTGGAAGTGTTTTTAATTTTTCTTTTAGAATTAAAGATAATAAGTATAAACATGCTCATGGATATTCATTTAAGTTAAAAAAAGGAAATAAAGTTCTAGTTAAAAATGGGATTTATACACAATCAACTTTTTATAATGCATTTAAAAAGTATTTAATTTTTAGAGAAAGCTGTTATAATTGTAAATATTCAACTTTAAATAGAACTTCCGATATAACATTGGCTGATTTTTGGGGCGTTGAGAAATATGGGTTTCCGGGAAATGTTGATGAAGGTGTATCTATGATTATAACTAATAGTTGTAAAGGTTTTGATATTTTTAATGAAATTAAACCTTTTACTATATATGAAGAATTTCCTTTACAATATGGAATTGATTCTAATTACTGTTTAACCCATAGCACTGTTAAACCGATTAATAGAGATTCAATAATAAAAGACTTACCCACAAAAGGATATGAATATATTGCTAATAAATATTTTAAAGAAGGTTTAATAAGTAAAATTTATTGGTTGGTACCTTCTAAAATTAGAAAAATTATAAGAAAGCTAAGAGGATAATGCAATATGTATAAATATATGCGTGAAAATACACCTGATGATTGGGGGATTAAAAAATTACAAGAAAAAATCCTTGAAATTGCTGTGTATGTAGACCAATTTTGCTTAGAAAATAATATTGATTATTGTCTAATGGGAGGTTCAGCATTAGGTGCTGTTAGACATCAAGGGTTTATTCCCTGGGATGATGATCTTGATTTTTTCATGACTCCAGATAATTACGAAAAGTTTGTAAAATTGTTTAATGAAAAAGGTGATAAAAGTAGATTTTTTTTAGAACCGTTTGGAGAATTTGATAATATGGTAACATTAGGAAAAGTCCGTGCTAAAAATACCACATATATTGAAAATAGTTTACTTGATTATCAAATTTCGCATAATATTTATTTAGATATTTTTATTTTGCATAATTGTCCTAATAATAAATTTAAAAGAAAAAAACAATATATTTGGTCTAAATATATTGTTGCAAAAGCTCAATCAGTTAAAGATTTATCTAGATATAGTTTTAAATTAAAAATGGCACTTAGATTATTGAAGTGCTTTCCAAGACTTTTTTTAGTAAAATATGCGTTAAAACAAGTTTATAAGTATCGAAATATAGATACTGATTTATATTGTAATTATTTAGGCAAGGCAAAGTATAAAAGAGGGACCTATAAAAAAGAATGGTTTATTTCTACAAAAAGGGTTAAGTTTGAAAATGTATTTTTAAATGTTCCCGTAGGAGTAGAAGAATTTTTAAGTGAACGTTTTGGTAATTATATGGAAATTCCAAGTATTGAACAAATTAAAAGAGAACAACATGCTTCAGTATGGGATGTAGAAAAAGATTATAAAGAATACATAGATAATGAGCCAAAACTTCCAAAAAAATATGTTCTTTAAAGGTGTAAATTATGAGTAAAGTACAAGTTTTAGTTGCATGTATGAATCAAAAAGATGATTCTTTGTATGAAACTATGAATTTACAAACTGATGCCATATTAGCAAATCAGTGTGATGAGTATTCATATAAAGAATTTATTAAAAATAATGGAAATAAAGTAGAATTAATATCTAGTGCTGACAGAGGCGTTGGTAAAAACCGCAATAAAGCTCTAATTTATGCTAGTGGAGAATATTTAATGTGTGCGGATCAAGATATGATCTACGTTGATGGGTACGACAAAATTGTTGAATCTGCTTTTGAAAAATGTCCTAAAGCTGACATAATAGTATTTAAACTTATATATTTGAATAGATTTACTCCAGAACGAAAAGAGAAGAATAAGTTTAAAAGAGTTCACTGGTGGAATTGTATGAGATATGGTGCTGCTCGCATAGCTATTAAAAAAAGCGCTGTTGATAAAACTTGCTTGTCATTTTCTACCTTATATGGTGGAGGAGCTAAATATTCCTCAGGAGAAGATTCCTTATTTATTAGAGATGCTATTCGTAAAGGACTAAAAATGTACACTTCACCTGTGGTGATTGCTAAAGTTAAACAAGAAGAATCTTCCTGGTTTAAAGGTTATAATGATAAATTTTTTATTGATAAAGGCATTTTAATTGCCAATGCGTTTCCTAAAATAAAAAGATTGCTTATACCTTATTTCGCTTTTAAACTAAGAAATGTTTCTAAAAAATATAATTATTGGAAAATTTGTAAATTAATGATGAAAGGTATTATAAAGTTTAAGAAAATTTAAAGGTTATTTATACAAAATATTTTTTGGAGGTGAAATTTTGAATTTAGATATTATGTTCTTAACAAAACTGTTTCCTAAAGAATACGAAAATGAAATTGTAAAAAAAATAAAGACTAATAATCAAGCAGCTGCTAATACTTTTCAATGGAATCTAATTAATGGTTTTGATGATAACAAGTGTGGGACTATTAAAATAATTAATTATTTACCCATCGATAGCTATCCTAATGGATATGAAGATAGAATTATTAAGCGATTTGTTTTTCATCATACAAATAAATATGAAACAGAAGATATTAATGTAGGTTTTAATAATACAAGGTATATAAAGCGTATTGTAAATTATCATTCTATAAAAAAAGAAGTTAAAAAATGGGTGTGCGAAAAAAATATTAATGAAAAAATTATTATTTCATATACTGCTGATATAAATTTTTTGAAGATATGTCGGTATGCTAAAAAAATAAATTCTAAGATAAAAACTTGTTGTGTTATTGCCGATCTTCCTCAATATATTACTGCTTCTGATTTGCACGGTCTAAGAAAAATATATTCGGATTATATAACACATAAATCAGTAAGTCTGTATAAGTATATTGATAAATTTGTACTTTTAACTGAACAAATGGCAGAAAAGGTTGGTGAAAATCCTGATTATATTGTAATAGAAGGAATATATTCATCATGTTTTATTGAAGAGTATAAAGAATTTGACTATTTAAAAGAAAAAAAATATGTTTTATATTCAGGAACATTAAATTATAAATTTGGAATCAAAAAACTTATAGACGCATTTTCGTTGGTTGATGAAAATATTTATTTAGTAGTGTGTGGTGCAGGACCTGCAGCAGCAGAATTGAAAACAAGTAAAAATGATAAAATCATATTTTTGGGAGAAGTGTGTCGCGAAAAGGTTTTATATCTTCAAAAAAATGCTGCAGTTTTAGTTAATCCTAGAGAAAATAATGAAGAATTTACAAAATACAGTTTTCCATCTAAACTAATGGAGTATTTAGGAGCCGGAGTTCCTGTAGTTACATATAAATTAGATGGCATTCCTGATGAATATGATGAGTTTTTCCGTTATGTACCGGATGGTAGCGTTAAAAGTTTAGCTTCTGAAATTATGAATGTTTGTAGAATGTCTGATCAAGAAAGATTTTTTATTGGTCAAAAAGGTAAGAGTTTTGTTTGTAATAATAAAAATTACATATACCAAACAAATAAAATTCTTCGATTTTTAACAAAAAAGAATAAATAATTTAAGTATTCATAAGAATGCTTTTGTTGGAAAAATATAAAAAAATGATATACAAATTTGGTGAAAACGAATTTAATTTGAATATTTCAATTAGGAGTTCATAATTGAACGTCGTTGATGTGTTTGTTTATGTTTTAATTATATATAATATAATTATTTATCTGTGGGCAACTTTTTAGCATATCATTATTATGAAAAAATCAATTATTCTCGATTTTTTGTAAATATCAGTATAACAATATGTGTATTGAGCAAGAAAAAATTAGGAGAATTAGAAAATATCTTGTTCTAGAATAGATAAACAATGTTTGTCAATTATCTAGAATAATAGATTTATAAGGAGTTATAGAAATGTTTGATATTCCAGTTGTTTTATTCATGTTTAAGAGGTTAAAAGCAGTTGAAATTATTAAGAGGATTTCCTGTGTTAAACCTAATAAAATTTACTTAATGGCTGATAGTGGTAGAAATGCAATTGAGAAAAAACAAGTTGATGAATGTAGAAAGGCTGTTGAATCTGCAATTGACTGGCCTTGCGAAATTATAAAAAACTATGCAGAAAAAAATAGAGGTGTTTATAAAAATATAGGTGAAGGAGCTATTTGGGTTTTAAAAAGAGAAAAATGGGCTATTTTTCTAGAAGATGACAATTTACCAGAAATATCGTTTTTCCGCTTTTGTAAAGAAATGTTAGAGAAATATGAGGATGATACTAGAATATTCTGGATTTGTGGTACTAATTATTTAGGTAAGTACAATTCAAAAAGTAATCATAGTTATGTCTTTACTCGTCACATGTTACCTTGTGGATGGGCTTCATGGAGTTCTAAATTTCTTAAGTATTACGATGGAAAATTAGAAAATTATAGTAGTGAGTTCGTTCAAAAAAACATTGATTATAGTTATTATAATTATAAAGTTTATAAACAATATAAAGAGTGTTGGAAATCTGAATATATACGAATTAATAATGATCAAAACCCGATTTCATGGGACTACCAAATGGACTTTACTATAAAAGCAAATAATTTATTTGGTATCTGTCCTTGCAATAATCAAATTAAGAATATTGGAGTGGATGAAAATTCAATCCATGGAGGAAATGATTTTTCTGATATAATGACAAAAAGATTTTGTGGTATGGATTCATATCCTGTTGAATTTCCGTTAATACATCCTGAGACATTACTTATCGATAAAAAATTTGAAGATAAAATTTCAAAAATTTTATTATATCCACTTAATAGAAGACTTAGGAATTTGTTTTTAAATGGTGTTCGTAGTATTTTTAGAATACCTGATGGTGTTTCTACTAAACAATTTTTTTTAAAAAAAGGTAAAAAGAAATGATAGTAAAATTGAGAAATAGTTTTAATGAAATGGATGCTTTAAAAAAAATTATTGCATCTTTTTGGGTGATTGTGATATATCTCTTTAGTGGAAGTGCATATCAAACTATTTTCAGTATTACCAATTATTTGTTAATAATTGGTGTTGTTTGTGCTATATTTTTAGTATTTCGTTTTTACAAAGTTTTATTGTATAAACATTTAATTTTTATAAGTTTATTATTTATGACTTTGATTACAATGATCTTTAATGGTGAACTGTTTTTAAATTTTTATTTAAGGTTTATATCAGTATTAATAATTAGTTTTTATTTAGGTACTACTTATTCTTTTAAAGAAATAAAAAGTGTTTTTGTAAATTTTATGTTTATAGTAACGGTAATTTCTTTAATTGGATTTTTTTTAGTAAACAATACTACTTTACTAAATTTTTTACCTCGTTTTTCTAATATTAATGATAAAGAGTATGCTATAGGTGTAATTTTTAATTACATGCCTGTTATTCCAGAACGTAATTGTGCTATTTTTTGGGAACCTGGTATTTTTGCAACCTATTTAGTTTTAGCTATTATTTTTGAGCTAATTTATAATAGTAAAAAGTATCATATAATAAAATTAGTTGTTTTTTATATTGGTTTATTAACAGCAAATTCAACTGCAGGATTTTTATTAGGATTTATTACGTTACTATTTATGTTTTATTCTAAAGTAAAACATAAAAAACAAAATGTCATAATGAATATAGTGTCTATGTTTTTTTTAATACTGCTATTGTTAGTAATATTAAACTTAGATGTTATAATTTTGAATTCTTCACTAGCAAATAATAAATATATAACAAAGTTATTATCAGATGAATTTATTAATTCTGCAAGAATGAAAGCTTTTGTTGGAAATTTAAAATTGTTTTTTGATAATCCTATTTTTGGTGTTGGAATTTCCTCTTATGAATTGTCTGTTATTCCTTTTGCAGACATTTCAACATTAACATATTCTTTAGCTGTTTTTGGAATACTTGGATTGATGATATCAGGTGGTTTTTTTATAGGGATTGTTAAACAAAAAAGATTGACTATTTTTCAAAAAATAATTTTTATAGCAGTTTTATTTAGTATACTAAGTAAAGAACCACACTTAGAAATGTTGTTTTCATGGTTAATCTTTTTTTCATTGAATAATAATAAGTATGCAACTGGCGAAATAGAGGGTAATTTATATGATAAATAAAATAAAACATATATTCTCGGATAGGGATGAAAGAAATTTATTTCTTAATATTGGTTTATCTTTTTTGGTGAAAGGGTTATCTCTAATTATTTCTTTGTTTTCAATGCCTTTATACATCAAATATTTTAATGATGATGAAGTGTTAGGTTTATGGTATACTATATTATCTGTGATAAATTGGATTATTATTTTTGATTTTGGTTTAGGAAATGGACTGCGAAATCGTTTGACGGAAGCGTTGTCACTAAAACAATATGATAAAGCGAAATCATTTATTTCTTCAACGTATATAACTTTGATTGTTATAATTTTTCCTGTATCAATTGTTGGGGTTTTATTTATAACAATATTTGATTTAAATTCTTTTTTCAATGTTAGCACAAATTTGATATCTTCTGAAGTGCTAAAGGAATCTGTTTTGATATTATTTTTAGGTGTATGTTTAAATTTTGTTTTAAAAATTATTAATTCAATTATTTATGCTATTCAAAAATCTTCATTAAATAATATCTTATCATTATTAACAAGTTTAATCCCAATTATATATATTTTTTTATTTAATGGGGGAGAAATGGAAAGGAATTTAATTTCATTAACAATTGTTCATGTAATTGCAATTAATGTGCCGTTGTTAGTTTCAAGCTTGATATTGTTCAACAGTAAACTATTGAACCAATGTAAACCTTCAATTAAAAATTGCAATTTTAGAACTGGTAAAACTATTCTATTCTTTGGCTCAAAGTTTTTTTTGGCACAAGTTTTTTTTATGTTTTTAACAACAACTAATGAAATCATTATTACAAAAATTTTTGGATCATCATATGTAGTAGAATATAGTATATATTATAGATTATTTACAATGATTGGTTCTTTGTTTATGTTGGCATTAACACCCCTTTGGTCTAAAGTTACAAAAGATTTTTATGAAAAAAAATATAATAAAATTTTAAATACTAATCGTGTGTTATATGTTTTATCTGGGTTGGCATTTGTTTTAGAATTATTATTAGTACCTTTATCGCAGTTTGCAATTAATTTATGGCTACAAGAAGAAGCGATTAAAGTGAATTATTATATTGCAACAATTTTTGCTTTATATGGTGGAATTTATATATTTAATGTTGTTGTAACAACAATTGCAAATGCGCTTGCGGATTTAAAAATTCAAATTATTTTTTATGGAATTGGAAGTATTTTAAAAATTCCTGTAATACTTATAATGTCTTTATTTACTTCTAATTGGAGTATTGTAATGTTGTTTAATTCTATTATATTACTTTTATTTTGTATTTTTGAAGTAATTTGGATTGAGAAAAAAATTAAAAAAAATATTCTAATTCAGTTGAATTAAAATATAATTGGAGGAAATCATGTCAATATTTAATAATAAAATTCTTTTAATAACTGGTGGCACAGGTTCTTTTGGTAATGCTGTGTTAAATAGATTTTTAACATCTGATATTAAAGAAATTAGAATTGTTTCACGTGATGAAAAAAAACAAGATGATATGAGACATAAATATCAAATTGAATATCCTGAATATGTAGAAAAGATTAAATTTTATATTGGAGATGTTCGTGATTACAATTCAATTGTAGGTGCCTTTAGAGGTGTTGATTATGTATTTCATGCAGCTGCATTAAAACAAGTTCCTTCATGTGAATTTTATCCTATGGAAGCTGTTAAAACTAACGTAATTGGATCAAATAATGTTATTGATGCATGTGTTGCATGCGGAGTTAAGAAAGCTATTTTCTTATCAACTGACAAAGCTGCTTATCCTATTAATGCAATGGGGATGAGTAAAGCTATGATGGAAAAGAATGTGATTGCTAGAAGTCGTCAAATGGTTGAAGGTGATCCAGTATTTTGTTTAACAAGATATGGTAATGTTATGGCTTCTCGTGGATCAGTAATTCCGCTATTCTGTGATCAAATAGAAGAAGGTAAGAGTTTAACTATTACAAATCCTGATATGACACGTTTTATGATGACATTAAATGATGCTGTAGATCTAGTATTATATGCTTTTGAACATGGCGAACAAGGTGATTTATTTGTTCAAAAAGCTCCAGCTGCAACTATTGAAACACTTGCAAAAGCAGTTCTTGAATTAAAGGGTAGTGATGTTGGATATAAAGTGATTGGTACACGTCATGGAGAAAAACTTTATGAAGTACTTGTTACTACTGAAGAAATGCTAAGAGCCGAAAGTTTACCTGGTTTCTATCGTATCCATGCTGATAATCGTAATTTAAATTATGATAATTTTACTAATAAAGGTAATAAGGATTTAGAATCTATTGAACAATATCATTCTCATAATACTGAACGTTTAGGTGTAGAAGGAATGAAAGAATTATTAAAGAAATTAACACTATTTGGTGGAAAATATTAAAAGGTATATTATATGAAAGTTTTAGTTACTGGTGCACTAGGTTTTATTGGTAAAAACCTTGTGACAGCTTTAAATAATATAAAAGATAAAAAAGATAAAACAAGAAGTGTAGAAATTGAAGCAGTTTATGAATTCGACATTAACACAGATAGTAGTTTATTAGATGAATATACAAAAATCTGTGATTTCGTATTTCACTTAGCTGGTGTTAATCGTCCAAAAGATGAATCTGAATTCATGGAAGGAAATTTTGGCTTTACTAATGTTTTACTTGATTCATTAAAGAAAAATAATAATAAGTGCCCAGTGATAATTTCTTCATCTACTCAAGCTGCACTAGATAATCCTTATGGTTTATCTAAACGTAAGGGCGAAGAATTAATGTTTTCTTATGCTAAAAAAACTGGTGCAAAAGTATTAGTATATCGTTTCCCTAATGTTTTTGGTATGGGATGTAGGCCGAATTATAATAGTTTTGTTACTACAATGTGTTATAACATTGCTAATGACTTACCTATTTCTATTAATAGTCGTGATACTATTCTTACACTAGTATACGTTGGTGATATCGTTGAAGAATTAATTCTTGCTTTAAGTGGTGAGGAACATTATGATGGTGAGTATGCGTTAGTTCCAGTAACTTATCAAAAGACTTTAGGTGAAATTGCTGATTTATTATATTCTTTTAAATCTGCAAGAAATGCCAATTCAGAAAATAAACTTGGCATTCCTAATGTTAAGTGTTTATTTTCTAAAAAATTATATTCAACTTTTACATCTTATTTACCTAAAAATGAATTTAGTTATGATTTGAAAATGAATTGTGATCATCGTGGATCATTTACTGAAATTTTAAGAACGGATTATCATGGACAATTTTCAGTAAATATTTCTGAACCAGGTATTACTAAAGGATTCCATTATCATACTTATTCAAAAGTTGAAAAATTTGTAGTTGTAAGTGGTATTGGTTTAATTAGATTTAGAAAACCTGATAGTGATGAAATTATTGAATATTATGTAACTGGAGACAAAATTCAAGTTGTAGATATTCCACTTGGATATACACATGAAATCGTAAATTTATCTAAAACAGAAAAACTTATAACATTTATGTGGTGTAATGAATGTTTTGATCCAGAACATCCAGATACATATTTTTTAGAAGTAGGTGAAAAACATGAGTAAATTAAAATTAATGACGATTGTGGGAACTCGTCCTGAGATTATAAGATTATCAGAAGTAATTAAAAAATGTGATAAGTATTTTGACCATATTTTAGTTCATACAGGTCAAAACTATGATTATAGCCTAAATCAAGTTTTTTTTGAAGATTTAGGATTAAGAGAACCTAATTATTACCTAAACGTTGTAGGTGGATCATTAGGCGATACAATGGGAAATATTATTTCTTCAAGTTATAATTTAATGGTTGAAGTACAACCTGATGCAGTTCTTGTTTTAGGTGATACTAATTCTTGTTTATCAGTTATCGCTGCTAAACGTCTTCATATTCCTATTTTCCATATGGAAGCAGGTAATAGATGTTTTGATGAATGCTTACCTGAAGAAACAAACAGAAGAATTGTTGATATTATTTCTGATGTTAATATGTGCTATTCTGAACATGCAAGAAGGTATTTAAATGCATCTAGTGTTGCTAAAGAAAGAACATTTGTAACTGGAAGTCCAATGGCTGAAGTATTAGAAGCTAATTATGATAAAATTATTGCATCTAATATTTTAGAAAAATTAGGACTAAATAAAAAAGGCTATATGCTGCTTTCTGCACATCGTGAAGAAAATATTGATAATGATGCTAACTTTATTAGTTTATTTAGCGGTATAAACAAACTTGCAGAAAAATATGATATGCCTATTCTTTATTCTTGTCACCCAAGAAGTAGAAAGAAATTGGAAAAAACTGGATTTGTATTAGACAAACGAGTTATTATGCATGAACCTCTTGGTTTCCATGATTATAATAACTTACAAATGAATGCATTTGCAGTTATTTCTGATTCAGGAACACTACCAGAAGAATCAAGTTATTATTTAAGCAAGGGCCAAAGTTTCCCTACTGTATGTATTAGAACTTCAACAGAACGTCCTGAAGCTCTTGATAAAGGATGCTTTGTACTCGCTGGACTTGAAGGAGATACTTTAATTAATACAGTAGAACTTGCAGTTAGTATGAATGATAACAAAGATTTAGGTATTCCAGTACCTGATTATATAGATACTAATGTATCAGATAAAGTTGTAAGAATTATTCAATCATATACTACTATTGTTAATAAAGTAGTTTGGAAAAAGTAATATTTTAAAGGAGTTATTATGTTTTATCAAAAAATTCAAATTATTATAGATTACATAAATAAAAAAGAATCATTTGATAAAACAAATGATTTAGATATTAATTATTTAATTAAATTATGTAAGAACCATTCTATGCTTCCTTTATTATATGTTTCTTTGAAACATTATAATATAGAGTTAACTGAAGAACAAGAATCTTTTTTAAGTAAACAATATAAAAATGCTGTTTATATAGAAGCTGTTCAAGAAAGTGAAAAGAATCTTATTTTAGATACTTTATCTGAAAATATGGTTAAATGTATGCCATTAAAGGGATCTGTTTTAAAATATTTATATCCTAGTCCTGAACTTAGAACAATGAGTGATTTGGATATTTTGTTTGAATCAAGTAAATCAAAATTAGTTAAAGAAGTACTAAAAGATTTAGGATATAAATGTGAAAAGAGTGGTGGAACAGATGATGAATATAATAAACCTCCGTTTATGAATGTAGAAATGCATAGAATCATGGTTGATGGCAATTTTGAAGCTATTGCTTCTTATTATAGTAATATTTGGGATGTAGTTAAACCTATTAAAGCTGGTTCTTTAGTGTATGAAATGAGTTTAGAAGATTTCTATGTACATATGGTTGCTCATGTTGCTAGACATTATGCAGTTGGTGGAATAGGTATCAGATTTGTTTTTGATGAATGGATATATTTAAAACATTATGAAAATGTTTTAAATTTTGAATATATTAATGGTGAATTTGAAAAATTAAATCTTTTAAAGTTTGCTGAAAACTTTAAAAATATGACTGTTAAATGGTTTAAAGGATTAGAAACTACTGAATTAGAAGAAGATATGAGTAAATATATCTTTGAAAGTGGTACCCATGGTAGTCTAATTCATCAACAATCTATAAAAATATTGCTTGGAAAAGATGGTACTAATAATTTTAAAAGTAATAAACTTTTATACATGTTAAGACTTATATTTCCATCTTTTAAATATATGAAAGCTCGTAATCATATTTTAAAGAAAATTCCTATATTACTTCCATATTTTTATATTGAAAGAATTTGTGTAGCTATATTTAAAAAGAAAAAACTTGCTATACAATCAATTAAAGGATTAGATCATTATAATGAAGATAAAGCAAAAGAAATTCATGAATTACATGAAAAAAGTGGCTTTTAAAGTACATATAGATGGCAGGTGAAAAATATGAGTAAAGATGTTAATATCTTAAGAACTGAAATGATTGGATATAATGAACAAGCAGATAAATACTGTAATGATGGGATGCTTAGTAATAGTTGTAATGAATTAAAACTTGCTATAGCGAAAGCTGAAGAAATTTTCCATATAACTAATTCTATAGATGATAAGAATGTATTATTAGAATTATATATGAAAATAGCTAAATACTATAGTAAAATATATACTATTACTTGTAATAAAAAAGATATTTTACCTTCATGTATGTATTATGAAAAGTTAATTTATTTTTATGAAGAAGAATTAAATAATAGTTCTAAAAACAAAATTGAAAATTTAAATAAAATAATGGAAGTTTATGTTCAATTATTATGGGTTTGTTTAGAAATAAATGATTATCAATCTTTTGAAAGATTTATTCCAAAAGCATATAAATATGCTTTAAAATTATTAAGAATTTCTAAAGTGTATGAAGATGAACAATATTTTATTTTAGTAAATATATTTAAAGGTGATTATTATAAAGCTTTAGATAAATATAAAACTGCTTATTTATATTATCTTGTTGCAATGAAGAAAATGAAAAATATTTATAAAAAGTTGCCAAATGAAGGCTTACTTAATGATTTAATTATTATATATAATAATTTATCTGATATTGCAAAACACTTAAAAAGAAGTAAAGATAAAATAAAATGGGATACTATTATTAGTAAATTAGAAAAAGAAAGTGAGATGTTTAATAATGATAAATAATTTAATGTTTCTTACGGAAAATACAAATGATATCTATAATGCGACTTGGTATATTGTAATGGTGTTATTATTGGTTATTTTAATATCTCCATGGATTTTTATAATATTTAAGTTTGGTATTTATCGTAAACTTCGTGTTCGTTTTATTATAGAAGAAGGAAAAGAATTAGAACCTGTTTATCTAAAAAAAGGATCTGAAATTGTTTTACCTGAAGCTCCTATTATTGAAGGTAAAACATTTGTTGGATGGTTCATAGATAAAGAACTAACTGAAGAATATATTCCAATTCCAATGCCAAATTATAATATTAAATTATATGCAAAATATGAGTAAAATTTGAAATAGAGTGGCTAATGCTACTCTTTTTTTAAAATGAAAATGTTTACAAAGGAATAGACTATTATGGATTATTGTATACATCCATTTAAAAAAATAGTTTATATAGCAAATTTGAATAAAGTTTTTGTTTAATATTAACAATAGATTCTTAATTATTATAATCATTTGATTTGACATATAAAATAAATATGATATACTATTAATACATTTATAATGTAGTTCTTAGCTGAACGAAGGTTGAATGTGAGCCGGAAAACATTCATAAAATTAATTGTTCTTAGCTGAACAATTTTTTTTTAGAAAAGGGGAGTTTATGAATTGGGAATTTTATGATGGAAAGAAAAAAGAATTATTTGCAAATTACAAATATAAATTAATTTGTTCAAAAAATTATAGAAGATTAGATGGAAAAACACAGTTATTTAGTTCTGATAAAGGTGATCATTTTAGAAATCGAATGATTCATACTGCTGAAGTTAGAGAGATTGCGGTAAAGATTTCTAATAAAATTAATGAAGAATTTGTTAAAAATTATAATGAAAAAATTATAAATACTGATTTGGTAGAATGTATTGCTATAGCACATGATTTTGGTCACACCCCATTTGGACATATTGGTGAAAGAACATTACAACAAATAGTTTCGAATGATGATCTTTTAGGTGGGTTACTTTGTAAAAATACTAATAGAAAAAAATTGTTTTTTAAACATAATATTAATAGCTTAAGGTTGTTAGTTGAAGAATTCGGTAAAGGTATTCCTTGGGAAATATTAGATGGCGTTTTAAAACATAGTAAACTTAGTTATAATAAAGACCAAGATAATGGAGTTTCTAATATAATTAGTGGAATAGAGTATGATAAAATTTTTTATAAATTTAAAGAATCTAAAAATCCGTTAACTATTGAAGGACAAATTGTGGCGATAGCTGATGAAGTTGCACAACGATATTCTGATTTTGAAGATACTTTTAGAGCGAAAAATATAAATATTTTGAAAAAACAAATTTCAATTATGCAAATAGACTTGTCTGATTATGAAGAAGAAAGATGTATAAAATATATAGATCGAATATGTTCAAATTTGATTGAAAGTATTGTAAAACAAAGTATCTATAATTTAGAAAATATTATGAAAAATGACTTATTTAATCATGATTTTATTGAAGTATTGTCTAATAGAATTGTAATAACTTTTGATTCTGAAGGTGTAAAGTTGAATAACACTTTAGAATACTTTATAAAAGAATGTATATTTAATATTGATGAATTAAGAAAAATTGATGAAAAAAATAAATATGTAATTCGCCAATTGTTTAAAGCGTATTATAATAATTGTTTTCAAATTACTGGAGAATATTTTACTAAATTTATAAAAAAACTTAATAAATTGAAAAACAAGTTAGTGTTTAATGATGATACGAAAGAAAAATATTGTAATTTATTAAGTATTTCTTTCGTAAACGGAAATAAAATTGATTATAAAAAATTTGATGAATTCATTACTGAACTAAAAAAAGTTGATTTTGATTTAGAAAATAAAGATGAAAATTTAACTAAATTATTTTTTGAATATATAAGATTAATAGTATTTTATATAGCGTCTATGACTGATAAGTATGCGCTAGATTGTTATAAATTTTTATATGAAGTATAAAATATTTAAATTATCATACAATATAGTGTGTATTTAGTTATACACGTTGTTTATCGTTAGCAAGAAAACGGTTAAAAAAAGGTGTTTATTAGATTAAATGCCTTTTTTTATTTATAGTATGAATTTGTAAATATTGATAATTTTAATTAATAAATTAATTTAATTAATATTTGTGTTAAAAAAATTAATTAAATTAATTGACATAATTAATTAAATAGTGTATAATTTTAATCGAGGTGATAAATATGAATAAAAAAGTAATTGGTACTTGTCCAGTATGTGGAGAAAACTTAAGTGTAAGTGTTCTTACATGTGAGAAATGTGATACAAGTATTCATGGGAATTTTAATTTATCTAAGTTTGATTATTTAAGTGTTTCTCAACAAGAGTTTGCATTTGTTTTTATTAAAAATGGTGGAAATATTAAACTTATTGAAAAAGAACTTAATATTTCATATCCTACTGTTAAGAAAAATTTAGATGATTTAATTAATGCACTTGGATTTGAAAAGATTAATGAAACTTTGGTTGATAAACCTTCAAAAGAGGATATTTATAAAGCTTTAAAAAATGGTGAAATTACTTTTGATGAAGCTGAAGAAATGTTAAAGGAGGTATAAGATGACAAAAGAAGAATATTTAATATCTTTAGAACTAGCACTTAGTAATGCTGGTGTAAGTAATTATGAAGAAATTGTAGAGAAATATCGTAAAAGATTTGAACTTGCTGCACTGGCTGATATGACAACTGATGAAGCTATTAAAATGATGGGAAGTGTTGAATCCGTTGTAAAAAAATATGTTGGTGAAGAAAAAAGCGAATATTTTGATGTTTACACTTTTAAATTAGAAGATGCTTTAGCAAGTAATATAGTTATTAAAAAAGGTAGTAAACCAGGAATTGTTATTAATATTGATGAAGAATTACTTGATAAGTTAAATATTCAACATCAAGATAATAAACTAAGTATTACAGATAAATTTGGCAAATCTTTTTTTAGAAAATGTCGTGGTTCTATATTAATTGAAATTGGTGATAATATTAAATTTGATAAATTTGAGATTTCAACTGTTTCATGTGATGTTGAAGTTTGTGCTATTAATACTATTAAAACTGTCTTTTATACAGTTTCTGGTGATTTTGATGTTGATAAGATAATTGCAGAAGATGTATTATTAAATAGTGTAAGTGGAGATTTTAATGTAGGAAGAATTAAAACAAATGAAATTCGTATAAATACTGTTAGTGGGGATGTTGATGTATCATATATTGAAGCAGAAAAAGCTATCTTTGATACAGTTAGTGGAGATATTAATGTATGTGGGAAATTAAAATTAAAACGTGGATCTAGTATTACTGGATCAATAAATTATAAAGCAGTGAATTAAAAAGGAGATTAAATTTATGAGTCAAAAATATTATGATGAAAATGGAGTGGAAATTAACGTGAATAGAAATGTAAGATCAAAAATTTCAAGAAAAATATCAGCAGTTACACCAATTCTTTGTACTGCAGCATTCTTTTATTTAGGATTATATCAAAATATGTGGCATCCAGGTTGGGTTGTATTTACTGCAATTCCTCTTGTTGAAATATTACTTTCAATTTATACACAAGAAGGTAAAGCAAAATGGATTTCAATATCTGTAATATTTAGTATTGTTGCTTATATAGTTTTAGGTATTTTAACTGGTGAATGGTGGAAAGTTTGGTTAGTATTCTTCTTAATTCCAGTTACAGCTATTATTGCAGAATAATAAATATTATTGATAATTTAATATTTATTAATATATAAAATATGAAACGAAAATTTAATAGGATTTATTTGATTGTAATTACTTTAATTATGCTATGTGGAACTATTGTTTTGGAATCTTGCACAAGTTCTTATAATTATTCACAACAGTTGATTAATGCAATTGAAAATAATGATTATGATTTATTTGAAGAATTACTTAAACAAGGAAAAAATCTTGATTCTAGACCATATGTTTTAGATAATGATAGAGTTAATATGCCACCTTTACATTTTGCATGTAAAGAAGGTAAATATGACTTTGTTGTTAAACTAGTAGAAGCAGGAGCATATATCAATAACACTGATGTATGGGATGAACATACTCCTTTAATGGTTGCATTAAGTCAAAATAATGAAAGTAGGTTGTTAATTGCAGAATATTTGATAAAAAGTGGAGCAGATGTCACTATTATAAAAAATAATTATTCTGCATTAGATTATGCCTTTACATATAATGTAGTTGATTATAGTGAAAGTACTGAAATATTAGATTTTCAATTAGCAATGTTATTATTAAATAATGGTCTTTCAATTACAGATGTTCGATTAGGAAATGTAATTTTTATTGCTGCAAAAAATAATAATAAATTAATGGTTGAGTATTTGATAAAAGAGTTAAACGTTAATATTGATATTATAGATTCAACATATGGCAATACTGCTTTAATTTGGGCAGTTCAAAATAATTGCTACAATGTTGCTAAATATTTATTAGATAATGGAGCTAATATTGATATTAAGAATAATAATGATAAAACTGCTCTTGATATTGCGATTGAAAAAAATAATATTGATATATTAAATTTATTTAAATAAAAGTCAGTTCAATAGAACTGGCTTTTTATCAAAATTGTATGATTAATATTGCTTTTGTGGTATAATATATTTATGAAAAAATTTAAGAACATATACGTAGAAATAACTAAAGCATGTAACTTAAAGTGTAAGTTTTGTCCATCAAGTAGTGTAAATAAACATGAATATTTAAGCTTTGATAAATTCAAATATATAATAGATCAAATAAAAGATTATACTGATGGAATATATTTACATATTTTAGGAGAACCACTACTTCATAAAGAAGTGTTTGATTTTATTGAATATGCTAGTAAAACTTTAAAAGTATCACTTACTACAAATGGACATTTAATTAAGAATCATTATAAAGAACTTATTAACAGTTCTTTATATGTATTAAATGTAAGTTTACAAAGCATTAATAAGATTGAAGATATTGAAGAATATTTTTATTATTTAAATGAATTAGTGGTTAATAGAAAGCATAAATTACCAATTCATTTAAGAATTTGGAATAATAAAGAAAATGATGAAATCAATAATTTAAATAATAAATTTAATGAATTTATTGAAAAGTATCATTTACTTGATTATCCATATGTAAATATGTCTATTGCTGATGAATTTGCATGGCCTAATCTTAATATGGATGATAATAAGGTAAGAAGTAGTTGTCTTGGTGGTAAATCACAGATGGGTATATTACTTAATGGTGATGTAGTTATTTGTTGTTTGGATTATTTAGGGAATACTTCAATAGGTAATATTTATAATAATAGTTTTAGAGATTTATTATGTAGTAGTGAATATAAAAATGTTTTAAAAGGATGGAATGATATTAGTCCATATTTTGAATTATGTAAAAAATGTACATATCGAAATCGTTTTAGAAAGGAGAAGTAAATGAAGGTTAAAATAATCGAGAATCCAGATTTACTTGAAGATTTAGTCACCATAGAATGTAAGAAAATTAACCAAGAAATACTTTCAATTTCTGAATATATAGAGAATTATGGTATGAGTATTGTTGGAAAAAAAGATGGTGAAAAAGTATTTATAAATTTAAAAGATATTTATTATTTTGAGGCTGTTGATAATAGAGTTTTTGCATATACAAAAGATTTAGTATATGAGGTTAATTACCGAATTCAAGATATAAATGTTTTATTTGGAAAGTTATTCTTTATTCAAATATCAAGAACAATTGTTATTAATATTGATATTATAGAAAAAGTATCTACACTTGTTAATGGTCGTATTTTAGCAGTTCTTATAAATGGAGAAAAACAAATAATTTCTAGAGCATATGCTCATGAATTCAAAAATAAATTAATGATGAAAGGAGAACATAGTTATGAATAAGAAATTAGTAAAAAGATGTTATTTAATTTTAATAAGATTCATATCATTTTTACTTAGCTTGTTTGCGGTATACGTTGGATGTTATGCGATAATATCATTAGGTGTATTTAAACAATATATTTTTCCGATTAATTATTTAGGTGTATTGTTTTTTACTGCTTGTATTGTTGCCGCAATACTAACTGTGGTTTTGTATTTTGATAAATTAAATTTCATTGTTCAAGCTGTATTAATATATGTAATTGTTACTATTTCTATATATTTTGTTGGTTTTTATACTAACTGTTTTACTACTGATAAGAATTTCTGGTTGTTTTCTTTAATTATTAATTTAATTGGTTTAACTTTATTATTTGGTGTTATAATAATAAAGAGAACACTAGAAAATCGTGATTTAAATAATAAACTTCAAAAATATCAGGAACGTGATAAATAATGAAAAAGTTTATATTTAGTATTTTAATGATGTTTTTAATGGTATGTTTATTACCATTTAGTGTTCAAGCAGAAGAGAATAATAGTGATAATAATAATGATAATAATCAAGATGAAATTGTTATTGATACTACAATTATAAAGTTTGATTATTATCCTGGTGGAACATTAGCAAAAGAAAGAGAATTAACTTTTGAGTGGATTTCAACTAATAAAATGGAAAACTTATTAATCTGTTTGTATAATCCTAATACTTATGTTTATGTTGATATTTTTGATATTAATTGGGATTTAACTGATGAAGAATTAGAATATGATGTTGAATTTGAAATTATTAATGAACCAATTGATGATCCACTAACTACTGATATTGATGAATCAAAAGACAAATTATGGGAATATAAATTAACATTTAAAATTGCAAAAGACACATATGGTTTACTTAAATTTAAGTTTATCTATGATTGTAACGAAACAACATATGAAAATTTATTCTATTTACCAAATGTAGTTTATCCTTCGGTAATTGTACCACCAACACCACCAACAGTTGATGAGAATAATGGTAGTAGTAGTGGTGATAATAATAACGATAATGATGATAATAAAGGATATTTTACAACAAGCAATGCGCTAATAGCTGCAATTTTTGCAACACTTTGTAGTGTTATTGGAACTTTATTAATAATATTCTCTTCACAATATCGAAAAATTGATGATGAGGAACTTAAATAATGAAAATATTTGGTGCGTATTTAGAAGATTATCATTTTATTAAATTAATAATACCTAAAAGTTTTAATTATGTAACACTAAAATTAATTAGTAAGAATGAAGAAGAATATTTAAGTGTATTTAAAGACGAGACATATTCCAATGAAAGACATTTATATACATCTTTTTTAGGTTATATTAATTTACAATTAGATTATACTGTTGTTGCAGTAGATTCAAATAATGAAAAACTATCATTTCATTTAGATCTTGGTAAAATTACAAGAACTAAAAGATTTGATTTAGAAAATTCAACTAGTGATTCACTTGGTGTGTTTTATTCAAAAAATGAAACTATTTTTAAAGTATGGAGCCCTGTTGCAAAAGAAATAAAGTTAGTATTAGATGAAGTTGAATATAATATGGAATATACTAACAAAGGTGTATGGGTTAAAAAAATTAATCAAGATATTCTATGTTCAAAGTATTATTATATGGTAAGAGTAAATGAAGAATTTATGAAAACGCTAGATCCATATGGTATAAGTAGCACACCTAATTTTACTGCAAATATTGTTGTAGATTTAAAAAAAACATATCAGTTAAAACATGATTATGTCCATTTTGATGATCCAATAATCGAAGAATTAAGTATTCGTGACATTACATCGCTTAAGGGTGGTGGAACATTTAAAGATTTAACAGATACTGTTAATAAAGAATATGGACTAGGATATTTAAAAAACATTGGATTTAATCATTTACAAATTATGCCTGTTTTTGGTTTTGGTGGTGTAGATGAAATTGAAAAAAATGATTATAACTGGGGTTATAATCCAATTAATTATTTTTCAATATCAAATTATTTAACAAAAGACTTTTATAATCCACTTGGTGGAATAAATGAATTGAAAGAGTTAATAGATACAATACACTCATTAAATATGGGAGTAACTTTAGATGTTGTATTTAATCATGTTTATGATGTTTGTAAATATCCATATTCTATCTTAGTTCCTGGTTATGCATATCATACACAAGATAATGGATTTTTAACAAATTCATCAGGGTGTGGTAATGACTTAAATTCAACTAAATTAATGATTAGAAGATTAATTATTGATTGCTTACTATATTTTAAAAATGAATTTAAAATTGATGGATTTAGATTTGATTTAATGGACTTAATTGATGTAGATACCCTTAATACCGCAAAAGATTTATTACTAGACATTGATAGCAATAATCTTATGTATGGTGAAGGATGGAATATTCCAATGAAATTACCACATGATTTAGGTGGGTTATGTGAAAACTTCTGGCAACTTCGTGGATTTAGTTTCTTTAATGATTCGTTTAGAAACTTGATGAAATCTAATTTTGATTGTACAGAAGGTGGCTATATACTTGGTAAAAAAGCATCAAACTTAGAACTTTATCAAGCTCTAACTGGTTATTGTGCAAAAGAAGAAAAATGGGACAGTCCTAGATTTTCAATTAACTATATTGAATGTCATGATAATTATACATTATATGATACAATTATTAAATTATATCCAAATATTACAGATGATGAATTAATAGATAGACTATCGCTTGCAGTAAGTGTTATAGCACTATCACAAGGTATTCCATTTTATCACTTAGGTATGGAATTTGGAAGAAGCAAAAAATTACATCATAATTCATATAATATAGGTGATGAATATAATGGTGTACATTGGGAAAATGTAGATAAATATAATGAAGTTATAAACACATTAAAGAATGTTCTTAAAGTAAGAAATAAATATCCAATATTTAGATTTAATACTAAAGATGAAATTGCAAAATATATTAAAATTGAACAATTTGATGGATCGTTAGTATTAAGATATTATGATTATATTAATAATATTGATTATTGTTTAATAATGAAAAATGATTATACATTAGAACAAAAAGTATCTGCTCCAGGTAGTACGTTAATTTTTGATGGAAGAAAAGAATTAAAAGAAGACGTTGAATTATTTAAATTTAATAAACCTGGAATATACTTAATAAAAAAATAAACAGATGAACAAATTTTGTTCATCTGTTTTGTTTTTAGTTATCACGTTCATTGATAACATCAATGATTTTTTGTGAAAGAATCTTAAATAATGGAATAATTGTTGAAATAGCTGTCATTAAGATTACTAATAGGGCTAAATATAGAGGCGTACGATATGTAAATGAATATAGATAAAGTGTTACTTTGCCAAATTCATCGGTTATACCGTTATTGAGAAGAGGTATTATTTTGTATCCTCCAAATACACCTACAAAATATGATAGTAATATAATTACTGATGTTTGGAAGATGAAGATAAATGCTACTTTTCCTCCACTTAGACCTATTGATCTTAAGATACCAATTTCTTTTTTCGAATCAACTATTTCAATACTTATAATTGTCCACATCATACCCATTGTAAATATTGCAAATATAAATAAACCAGCTTTAGATGCTAAATCTAGGAATGGGTCAACAATATATGTATCAATATCTTGTTGATATGCCCAAACATCAATTACATATCCTGCTTCAAGAGTTCTATTAAATAGATTATATGCTTCAACTGAGTCATTTGGTAATTCAACTAGAATTTTTTCTTCATCAGTATTATAAGTATAGTAAATATTTTGATATTCAGCTTCAGAAACTTGCACAGCATTAGCATTTACAGAAGAAACATTTTGTGTTGAATTAGTAATACCTACAATTTTGTATGTTTTTTCATAATCATATGGATATTCATCTGTTCCTGTTAATGTAATTGTGATTTCTTTATCTTTAATATTATTCCAAATTCTTTGATGGTTACGATAATCATGCCAATCTCTATATTTTGTATATGTCCAATTATAACCAAATAAATGAGATATTAATTTATAAGAAATAACAATTTCATCATCACTTTCAGGAGCGCGACCAAATGGTGTAAGCCATCCTTCATCAGCCAAAATATTAAGATTATTACTTGAAATAGCATATGATCCAAGCGTTGGATCTTCATCTGGTTCATTATAACCATAATAAATTGTTTTTGAGGAATCAGTAGAATCTTTTACACTAAATGTCCAATTTGCAACATTATTTTTTTCATCTGTATCACTGTTAATAAATAGCATACTTGGATTATCGCTAATTTTTTCAATTTCAAAGTATTCATCATTTAAGATAACACTATTCATAAATGTAAAATCGTTTAAATATGAATAATTCTCTTTATCTTCTGTTTTAACTGATTCAACAGTTGAAAAATGAGTCCATTGATCATAATTAGTTTTAATTATTCCTACAATTATATAATTATCATTATGAGTTAAGTTAATTCTTTGATTTAAATAATCATAAATAGAATTAATTGATGGATAAATATCAAAGTAATCAAATGCTGCCGCAAGATAATCTGTAATTAAGATTTCTTTAGTGTTTGGTTTAGGAAGTCTTCCTGCGATTAAATCATAATTATTACTTGCATCAAAACGAATAATTGAGTTAATATAACCTGTATAGAAATAGTTTGACATTTCTAGGTTAAGGTTAGCATATTTAATCTCTACTGGTTTATATTCATGAATTGTAATATCAGTTACAGATTCTTTAATTGTTTTTAATGAATTCCCTTGTAGAGTAGTATATGCATATTTATTGTATTCATTTTCTTTTAATTCTTTTTCAGAAAGTTCAACGTGTTCATAAATGTCAGTATAACGATACCCGTTTTCAATCATTGTATAAACGTTTTGACGTAATTTTTCACCATTTAGTTCAATTGTGACTGAGAAGAAGGTAAGTGAAAGGGAACAAATTAAAAACATTACTAAATATCTGAATTTTTTCTTCCACATGTTTTTAAGTGATAATTTAAAACATGTTTTTAGAGGAACTTTTGCTTTTTTAAGTTCTAAATGAGAAACTAAAGCTTGTTCTTCAGGTAATAATACTTTTTTAGCCATTTTGTTTTACCTCCTTAAGAGAATCTCCGTCAGGGGAAATGCTTACTATCATATCAGCAAATTCAAGTGCTGATTCTTCATCATGAGTAACAATGATGACTAAACATTTTTGTGAAAGTTTTTTAAATAAATTAAAGATATTTCTACTAGTTTCAGAATCTAGATTACCTGTTGGTTCATCTGCAATAATCATTTTAGGGTCTTTAATTAAAGCTCTTGCTATGGCAATTCTTTGTTTTTGGCCACCAGATAATTGGTTAACTTTACGTTTTTCAAGTCCCGTAAGTTCTACATCGTTTAAAATTTCAGCAAATTTTTGATTTATTTGTTTTCTTTTGTACCCTTGTATTTCAAGTGGTAGAACAATATTTTCTTTTAAAGATAAGTCTTTTAAAATATTATATTCTTGGAAAACAAAACCTAAATAACTATTTAAGTAGTTTGTTCTATCTTTTCTTGAAAATGTTGAAAGTTCGCGATCTTCAATCCAAATTTCACCTTCATCTGGTGTATCAAGTCCTCCAAGAAGATTAAGTAATGTAGATTTACCACTTCCAGATGGACCTAATATAAATGCAAGCCCAGTATTAGGGAAAGTAACACTCAGATTTCTAACTGCATGAACTTTTTCTCCACCAGTTTCGTAATATTTGTTTACATTTTTAAGTATAATCATGCTGGCCTCCTTACGAAACTTTTATTACATCGATTGGTTTCTTTCTAGCTAAGCTAAAAAGTGGTGATGCAATAGCAATAATTGGTGTTAGGTATGAAAGAAGAACTATTCCTATAATACCTAAATTTGTGTTATGAAGAATCTTAAAGTCTACAATGACATGTTCAGTGAAAGATCCATCAATGACTTTTAATAATACTGTAGAACCTATAATACCAATAATCATAGCAATTGTACTGATTAGTAATACTTGGAATAAATAAATTAATGATATTTTAAAGCCATTCATACCAAGTGACATGTAAATACCAATATCTCTAGTACTATTTTTAATATTAATGATAATAAAATTAAAGATCATTAATGTACTAAATAAACAGAATGTAAAGAATAATGCAGCAAATAATAATAAATTATCATTAATAAAATCATCAACAAGCTGTAATTTTACAAATGAAGGGTTATTAATGCTAATACCATTATCTAATAAATTTCTATATATTAAACTATTAGCTTCTACATCGTCATTAATAAGAATTGTTAAGAAACCACCTTCAATAAAACTCATATTAATCCAGTTATTATATAGGGTTGCTTGAGTATCAAGTGCAGGTGCATAAACAATAATTTCATCACTATCAACAATACCAGTAATGTTAAATTCTGTTTGTGTTGGAATGTGATTTACACCACAAATGTAGTAGTTATATGGATATTGTTCAGCATTTGGAAGTGATGGGTCTGAATAAGTAATCTTAGTTGTACCAAATGATTTACAATAATTTATACTATCAGGATCTTTATTTAAAACTTTTTCAATAAATCCCTTAGAAACAGCTACTTGAGTAATTTCTCCTCTTTGTGGTTTTGTTGGAGCATTTCCTGAATAGAATACTGTTTCACTAGTAACTACACTATATTTCATATTTGTAAATTTTTCTGCAACGTCATTATCATAATAAATCATATCATCATAATAATATTCTAAATTAGAAGTTGAGAATATTTTACTATATTTATCTGCGCTAACAAAAATTGAATTATACACAGCAAGATTATCTTTAAATGCTGCTAAACTTAATGAAGAAATACTTTTTGATGAATCTTCAGGAATAAAATCTGAATAATTAGTTGTTATGATACCTGCAATTAAGATATCATTTTTCATTCCATCGACTACAAGACCTTTACCTTTTAAATCAGCTCTTGTTTGAACCGCATCACCAAAATAATTTGTTGCGATTAAATTATCTGCTAAATAATCTGTAATATAACAACTGTAATCATTTCTCCCTACAACTGACCATTTATAATCTTTAGGAATTGTAAAGGCGCTTTCTAAGTGACTATTATCGTCATAAACAGTAATATTATTAATTGATGTAGAGAATAATGAATCTAAAGTATCTTCCTCATTTAAATTTGTATCAATTGGAATATTAATATTCATATTTTTATATGTTATCATTGAGTTTTCTTCATCAGATGTAAATAATTTAGCTGTTTGTTCATAATCTCTTGTAAAGAAAGCTGATGAAGATATGATATCATGATAATTATACTTATCACTTATTGAAATAACATTATTATCATATTCTTGTTGGAAATTAGCATATTCTTTTGTAGTATCTGTTAAATAAAGATTTATAACACTACCTGCAAAGATTAAACTAATTGAGAAGAGGATTATTATAAAAATAAATCTTATTTTATTAAGTTTAAAACCTTTCCAAGCAAGATCTAGTGATACAATTGCTTTAGGAGTAATAGGTTTAATTTTATGTTTTGTTGGAACAACATTTTTAACGTTTTCGGGATGAATGATTTCATCTTTTACTATTTCGCCATCTTTAATTTTAATTTCTCTATCACCATAAACTTTAGATAGATGTTTATCGTGTGTTACAATAATAACTAGTTTTTCTTTAGATAATTCTTTTAAGATATTCATTACAATATCTCTATTTTTACTATCTAAGTTACCAGTAGGTTCATCTGCGATAATTACTTTTGGATCTTTGATAAGAGCTCTTGCTATAGCAACTCTTTGTCTTTCACCACCAGATAATTCATTAATTCTTCGTTTTTCTTTACCTTTTAAACCAACTTTTTCAATAATATTTAAAATATTTTTATGATTTTCTTTAACAGATTTTTTTTGAAGTTCTAAAGATAAAGCAATATTTTGATATACTGTTAATCCTTTAATTACATTAAATTCTTGGAATATAAATCCAATATAGGTATTACGATAACTATTGTAATCTCTACGAGTAAATTTTGCGGTATCAATAACATCTGTTGTTGAATTTAATTCATTATCACTTAAAACATTATTTTCAATAATTAACTTACCGCTATCGTATTTGTCAATTCCACCTATAACATTAAGTAATGTTGATTTACCACTTCCACTTTTACCAACGATATAAACCATACCTTGGTCAGGGAATGTGATATTAATGTTTTTTAATGCATGGAATTTACCTTGTTGTGAACTATAATATTTGTTTATATCTATTAACTTAATCATATTATCACCTAGTAAATAATTTTATCATATATTGGATCTAGAACATATGATGCAGTTAATAAGTTCGTAGAATCATCATATTTTTCATAATAAATAGTTCCTGTGTCATATCTTACAAGACCATATTTATTAGATCTATTCATTCTAATTTTGTTAATTAAACAATCAGAACTATAGTATTCTGAAATGCTTAATTCAGTCATTTCATAAGGGTTTTCAATAGCATATTTTAAGGTTACATTAGAAGCTGTATTTTTTAAATAGTCAGCTTTATATTTAAGTCCCCATTCAGGTACTATTTCTGACACTGTGCCATCTTCATTTACTACTTCCTTAATTACATCCCATGTAACTTCTTTAAATAAATAATCTTGGTCGTAGAAACTGTATTGAAGATAATATACAGTCCAACTTGGAGAAGATAATGTTTGACCTGCAATAAATGCATAAGTATCATTAATTTTTACAACATTACCTACACTAAATAAACCTGGAGATTGACATTGATAATTATTAGCATTTTTATGACCAGCATCATATCCAAATTTATATTTAGTTTTTTCAAATATTGCTAGAGTATAATCCATTTTACCAGTAGTACTAACTAGCATATACTCTTTTAAAGGTGTTTGAATTTTAGAATAACGATATTTTGCAACAAATGTTATATCTGAAGTGAAGTTTTTAGCAAAAGGAAGATATACTTCATCAGTATAATGAATATCTTCTGTAACTTCTTTAGTACCATTATTAACAAAGTACTTAAACACATATTCATGATCAAAATGTAAAGAAGTTTTTTCTGCAGTTATATATTTATAAACCATTGTGTTTTCTTTTGTAAAACTATCTTCATTTGCACCAGGAATATAAGCATTAGTTTGACCAACACTTGGTACATAAATATTGTCATAATTACCTACGATTGCAAAACCATTAGAAAAATCATCTGCATAGTCATATGTATATTCATCAAAAAGAAGTTCAAAATTAGTATTTACATAATTATATTTTAATGATTCAGATAATTTAATTTCTTCAATTTCTTCAGTTACATTACCTTCATCATCAATCTTATAAATGATTTCTTCAGGATAAATACCTACTACTGCGTATCCATCTTTAAATGATTTTGCATAATCATAAATAATTTCAGAACAATTAAAAGTTTTAGTTTCAGGATTATATAATAAATATCCATATTTATCATCTTTATTAATTATTAAACTATTTTCTGAAAAATAGCTTTCTGAAATAATGTTATCAGTAAAGTTATATAAAGATTTTCCAAAATTATCAATAATTTCGTATTTTCCTTCCTTGATTACGACAGCTTTTTCTTCATACATAGGGTATACTTTATCATAGATTGGTTCAATGATAAGTTTTCCAGTTCTGTTAATAAAACCATATTTACCATCTTTTTTTACTGCAATATACTCATTAAATATTTCAGCTACTTCATCGTAGTAGTCTAGTGAGTATGTTTCTTTTTCAGCATTGATAAGATATGGTTTATTATCTTGGTAAACAATTGCAATTGCATTATCAATGTAATTCTTATCAGGCCCTTTTGAACAATTAGAAAGGGATAGGACTGTTAACATTGATAATGAACAAATAAAAGATTTTTTAAAAATGTTTTTAAAGTTTTGTTTAGTCACCATTTATTTCACCTCAATGTATTATTTTAACATATTTTAAAAACGTTTACAATAAAAAAACATAATTTTAAGGAAGGATTAGACTATGAAATTAATAATTTTAAATATCACTCCAAATGACTCTATTAAAGTAACAAATTATCTAAGAAAAACTCCTGTTTACTTTACTAAAATAGCTTCTATTGGTGGTGTAATATCTAGTGGTAGTTATACATATTTAATTAAAATAAATGATGAATTAGTAGATGAAGTCATCAAGAAAGTTGCAGCAATTTGTAAGACTAGAAAAGTAAAAATAAACTCTATAAATAATGTAGAAATGGGGATGTTTCATAACATATCAACAACGCAAAAAGAAGGTGGAGCAAGTATTTTTGTAGTAGATTTAGAACAATTTATTAAAGTGTAATATTTAAAATTTTTAATAATAAAATAACATATGAGGTGGTCTTTTGTTTGATCCTTATCAAGTATCTAGCATAAGTATGCAGTGTGAAAAGAAGAAGAAAAACAAAATTAAAAAAGTATATATTTCTGCACTCGTTGGTATGATTGTTGCAGTTGCAGGGATTTATATTGCAAATATTATTTTTAATATTTTAGAAAAAAGAAAATTTAATGAAATATTTAAAGTTACAAGTACGTGGCAACTTTATTATGCATCTATTATTGCAGGTGGAATTAATGGCATATTATCAGTATTATTACCACCAAAACTATATCGTTTTGCTTCTGTCATTATAATAACAATTGTTTATGAAGTAATTGCAGGACTTACTGGTCAAACAACACTTGATAATATGGGACTTGTCAGAGCACTTGTAAGAGACATTTTTTTAATTTTTTTTATTATTGATTTGTATAAAAAACTATTTAAAGATTATACAAAAAAAGATAAAAAAAGTAATAAAGAAGATGATGAAAACATTGAAATTAATGAACTACTTAATGTAACTTTACTTAGTTCAATTGTATTAAATATTGGAATTATTACTACTAAAACTGGTATAAATTCTATATTAGGTTTATAAAAAAACCAATCAAAATTAATTTGATTGGTCATTTTTGGTATTTAAAAACATCATTAATGCTAAAGCAGTTTTCATATCCATGATATTATTAGAAGTAAGAAGACGTTTAATTTGTTTAATATTATATCTAAAAAGTTCAATAAATTCATCTTCATCTTCTGATAATGGACTTTCAAATAAGTCTTCTGCAAGATATAAATGAACAAGCTCGTTTGTAAAACCAGGGGATGAATAATACCCTCCTAAGTAGGTAATATTCGTTGAGGAATATTTTGTTTCTTCTTGTAATTCTCGCAGTGCTGCATCAAGTAAAGTCTCATTTTCATCAACAATTCCAGCAGGAAGTTCTAATAAAACTTTTTCTGCACCACTTCTAAATTGTGATACAAAAATGATTTCATCATTAATTACAGGAATAATACAAACTCCTTCTTTATGTTTAACAATTTCGCGAAAAGCAAGTTCATCATTAGGAAGGCTTACTAAATTTCTTTGTAAATCTAATATTTTACCTTTATAAATGGGAATAGATTTAATTATTTTTTCGCTCATTTAATTAAATCAAAGAAGTAGTTAAAAATAATTTCTGATTCTTTTGTATAGAATCGTTCTGGATGCCATTGAACTCCTAAAATAGGTAATGTTGTATGTTCAATTGCTTCAATAGTTTCATCATTTTTAAAGATTACTTCAAATCCTTCTGGGGCAATTTTTACTGCTTGGTGATGCCAAGAGTTAATTAAAAAGTGATCTGGTAATAGTTTAGCAACACCAATATTGTTAACTTTATCAATATAATGTTTATGTTCTTCTGTAAGTGGATGATTAACTTGTTCATATTTTAAATCTTGAACTAACTTTCCGCCCATAAATGCACAAATTGCTTGTACTCCTCTACAAATACCTAGCATTGGTTTTTTGTATTTTACTGCGTGGTCGATAATTGCTTTATCAACTTTATCTGCAACAGGATGAATATCTTTTGAAAGTCCTAATTCATTAGTTTCTCCATATGTTTCAGGATTAAGGTCATCACCACCTATAATTAAAAATGCATCACATAGGTTAAGAGTATCTTCTAGGTTAACTGAATCAACAATAATGAATGGAATTAGGTCATTTCTTTGTAGTTGATTAGTATATTGTACTCCTACTCTTACGTATTCTTGTGTTTCATTAGACCAAAATCTTGGACTAATTCCGATAATTTTTTTACTCATTTTACACCTCTTTCAAAGGTATTTTATCACATTTCTCTTGTATTTTCAAGACATACGAAAAAATGCTTATTTTACTTGATAAAATTAATCAATTATGATAAAATATATATAGTAATAATAGACAAAAAAATATTAAATGGAGGACATATGGCGAAGAAAAAACAACAAATAAAAATTGAACCTGAACGCTTTAATCCTTCCTATAATGAGGGGTTAAGTAGTGATCAAGTATTATTAAGACAAGAACAAGGTCTTTCAAATAAAATTATTAAGAAAAATGGTAAATCATATTTATCTATCATTATTTCTAATTTTTGTACTTTATTTAATTTTATATATTTAGTAATTTTCTTATTGTTATTCTTTACCCAAAAATATGCAGGTAAAGTTCAGATAACAAACTATACTTTCATAATTATTGTTTTAGTAAATATTATGATTGGTACAGTTCAAGAAATTAAATCTAAGATTACAATCAGTAAATTACAACTAATTTCAACACCAACTGTAAAAGTTATTAGAAATAAAGAAACAATTGATGTTAATGTTAGTGAAGTTGTTGTTGATGATATCGTTATTTTATCACCTGGTAATGAAATTACTACCGATAGTATTTTAGTAGAAGGTGAAGTAGAAGTAAATGAATCACAACTTACTGGTGAGAGTGTTCCAATAAGAAAACAAGTTGGGGACATGCTATATTCAGGTAGTTTTATTGTATCTGGTAAATGTCATTGTAAAGTTGAACGTGTTGGGGAAGAAAACGCAATTGAAAAACTATCAGCACAAGCTAAACAATATAAAAAACCTAATTCTCAAATTTTAACTGCTGTTAGAGGATTAATAAAAGTAATTACAGTATTTTTAGTTATTAGTGGTATTGTAATGATTTTACAAAATTATAATTTCCAAGAATATTCTGATTCTGTAAGTGGTATTGGTAAATTTTTATACGATAAAATTTATTTAGGATTTACTAAGAAAATATTTTCTAATCCTAATATTAGTTGGTATGATACAGTAAGTACAACTTGTACTGCACTACTTGGACTTATTCCATCTGGACTTATTATGATGACATCTGCAGCACTTGTGCTTGGTGTTATTAGACTTTCAAAACATCAAACATTAGTTCAAGACATTTATTGTGTAGAAATGCTTGCAAGAGTTGATGTATTATGCTTGGATAAAACTGGAACAATTACTGATGGATCAATGAATGTTGTAAACTATATTGATTTATTGCATGGTAAATATGATGTAAAACAAATAATCTCTAATATTAATGCAGCTTTATGTGAAACAAATTCTACTGCAAAAGCTTTAGAAAAATATTTTGGAGTTGATGCAAGTAAAGAAGCTACTAAAATTATTCCATTTTCATCAGAACGTAAATTTAGTGGTGCAATGTTTGATGATGAAACATTTATTATAGGCGCTCCTGAATTTGTATTAAGATCAGGATTTGAAAAATATGCTGAAATGGTTAATATTGAAGCTAATAAAGGTTATCGTGTACTGTGCTTAGCTGTTACAAAGCAAGATTTATCAAATAGTAAAGTGTCACGCGGTGCAAAACCAATTGCTTTTATTCTTATTGAAGATCATATTAGACCTGATGCAAGTGAAACAATTCGTTATTTTAGGGAAAGTGGTGTAGAAGTTAAAGTAATCTCTGGGGATAATCCTGTTACAGTATCAGAGGTAGCTAAAAGAGTAGGTATTGCTAGTGCTGAAAACTATATTAGCTTAGATGGATTAACTGATGATGAAGTATATGATGCTGCAACAAAATACACTGTATTTGGTCGTGTTAAACCTAATCAAAAACAAATTATTGTTAAAGCATTAAAGGCAAATAAGAAAACTGTTGCGATGACTGGTGATGGTGTTAACGATATCTTAGCATTAAAAGAAGCAGATTGTTCTATCGCAATGGCATCTGGTAGTGATGCAGTAAGAAGTGTAGCACAACTTGTACTTCTTGATTCAAGTTTTTCTTCAATGCCTAAAGTAGTAGAAGAAGGTCGTCGTGCTATCAATAATGTTCAACAAATGGCAATGCTTTTCTTGGTTAAAACCTTCTTTATCTTAACTTTAGTAATTCTTACTATTACAGGATTTTTTAAAAAGTTCTCAGGAGATGGATCATTCCCATTTACAAATCCAACACAACTTTTAATGATTGAATTATTTATTATAGGTATACCATCTGTTTTCTTAACTATTCAACCTAATAAAAAACGTGTAACTGGTAATTTCTTATGGAATGTATTACAAAAATCTCTTCCTGGTGTTGTAGCCATTATTTTTGGTGTAATTGTTACATATTTATTAAATTATAAATGTGCATTTGGTGTAGATTTAACTAAAACTATTGTTGTTGTAACTACAACATTTATTGGTTTAATGATTCTATATCTTGCATGTAAACCATTTACTTGGGAAAAAATTGTATTATTTGTTGCAATGGCATTTTGTTGTTTATTTTTAACTAGTCAAGCTGTATTTAAACTTCCATATATAGGTTGGTTAAACTTAACAAATACACTTCATGAACAATTTGATTTACAAAATGTTCTCATGATATACACTGATGCATCTGGTAATGAAGTGATTAATTTAACAGCAATCTTATTAACATTATGTCTTGTTGCATTATCATTTATAATTATGAGTATTTGTAGTTATATCATTTCAATTATTAATAAAATTGCAATTGTTAGAGCAATCAATAAAACAAAAGAAGAAATTGGTGCTATTGATGATGTTGATCAATATATAGAACCTGAAAATGAATATTAGTCTCTTAATTTATTAAGAGGCTTTTTTTTGCCCAGTCAATAAGTGTAGTTATAACATATAATTACATTGACGATGAAAGAAGGAATTAGATGAATAGAGTAGTTTTAAAAAATATTTCAAAGTCTTATTATAATCAAAAACAAGTACTTGATGTAATTGATAATTTATCATTAGAAGTAAAAGAAGGAGAAATCGTTGCGATTGTTGGACCAAGTGGAACAGGAAAATCAACTATTCTAAATATAATTGCAGGACTTGTTGATATTGATAATGGAAATATTTGTGTAGATGGTAAAATTGGTTATATGTTTCAACATGATTTATTATTTGATTGGAAAACTGTTTATAAAAATTTATTTATTGGTTTAGAAATAAAAGATAAAATAAAAAATACTGATAAGATTAAAGCAATGAAGTTATTAGAAAAATATGATTTAGTTGATTTTAAAACATCTCTTCCAAAAGAACTATCAGGAGGGATGAGGCAACGAGTTGCGTTAATCAGAACATTAATGACGAATCCAAATATTTTATTATTAGATGAACCATTTTCTGCCCTTGATTCACAAACAAGAATTAAAGTAAGTAATGATGTTTATAGAACAATAAAAGATGAAAAACTTACGGCTATTTTAGTAACACACGACATTGCAGAAGCTATAACACTAGCAGACCGTATTATTATTTTATCTAAAAGACCAGCTAAAGTAATAAAAGAATATATCATTAATTTTGGTGATATATCACCTCTTGAGAAAAGAACTAATCCATTATTTTTAGAATATTTTGATAAGATTTGGAATGATATTGCGTGAATAAAGAATTAAAGTATAGCAAAATGATAAAAAAACAAAAAACAACTGTTTTTATTGTACAAATAACTTTATTGATATTGATATTTTCTTTATGGGAAATTTTAGGAAGATTAAAATTAATTAATACTTTTTTATTTAGTTATCCTAGTGATATTGTTAAAATCTTTAATTTATATTTACAAAATAATGAGATTTTTAGGCATATTGGTGTTTCTGTTTATGAAACAATATTAGGATTAATAATAGGTACAATATCTGGATTAATAATTGCGGTGATATTATGGTGGAATGAATTGGTTGCAAAAATATTTGATCCTTTTTTAGTAGTTCTAAATGCACTTCCAAAAACAGCACTTGCACCAATTATTATTATATGGGTTGGAACAGGTATTGATGGGATTGTTTGTGTAGCAATATCTATTTCACTTGTACTTACTATTTTATCTGCATATCAATATTTTAAAAATGTAAGTAATGAGCAAATCTTAATGATGAAAAGCTTTGGCGCAACAAAGATTCAAATATTATTTAAACTTGTAATTCCATCAAATATAGGTAATTTAATCAATTTATTTAAAATAAATATCGGGATGAGTTGGGTAGGAGTAATTGTTGGTGAATTTATAGTTTCTAAAGAAGGTATTGGATATTTAATAATGTATGGTTCTCAAGTATTCAAAATGGGGGTAGTTATGATGGGAGTATTAGTATTAGGTGTTCTTTCTTTTCTTATGTATGAAATCGTCAATATTATTGAAAAAGTATGGAAGGAAAATAGGAAATGATTAATAAGAATTTGAAAAAAATATGTGTGATAATGCTTTGTTTTATGATGTTAATATCTATTAATAGTTGTAAGGAAAATGATTTAGAGAAGGTTAAGGTTGCAGAAGTTGCACATAGCGTGTTCTATGCTCCACAATATGTAGCACTAGAACTAGGATATTTTGAAGAAGTAGGGCTTGATGTTGAACTAATTAATGCAAATGGTGCTGATAAAGTCACTGCATCTTTATTATCGGGTGATGTAGAAATTGGTTTACAAGGACCTGAACCTACAATTTATTTATATAAAAATCAATCAAGCGATTATTTAGTTAACTTTGCACAACTTACTAGAACTGATGGAAGTTTTATTTTTGGAAGAGAACCGGTTGATAATTTTGATTTATCAATGCTAAAAGGAAAATCTATTTTAGGCGGTCGTGCAGGTGGAGTTCCTGAAATGACACTAGAATACGTTCTAAAACAAGCAGGACTTACGATTGCTAAAAATTCTTTTGAAGCCGATGTAAATGTTAGAACTGATGTTGCTTTTGCGGCAATGGCAGGCGCATTCTTAAATGGTGAAGGTGATTATACAACTTTATTTGAACCAACTGCTTCAGAAATGCAAGCAAGTGGAGAAATCTATTTACTTGCTAGTGTTGGAGAGTATGCAGGTGAAGTTGCTTATACAGCTTATTCTTGTTTAAATAGTTATTTTAACAAAAATCAAGAAACACTTAAAAAGTTTACAACTGCAATTTATAAAGGTCAACAATATGTTGATACTCACAGTGATGAAGAAGTTGCAAAAGTAATTCATAAACAGTTTACTGATGTTTCTATAGAAACTTTAACAAGTGTAGTAAATAGATATAGAAGTATTAATGCTTGGTGTAAAACGCCAGAATTCACTAAAACAGCATTTGATAATTTACAAAAGATTATGATTGAAGCAAAAGAACTAGATGAGTTTGTAGATTTTGATATTTTAGTAAATAATAAAGTTGCATTTGAAGTAATTAATAACTAGATTAGACTCTTTTTTAAGAGTCTAATTTTTATCTTTTTTATAAAAAAATTATAAATGATTTGCCATAATTTAGAATATTTGTTATAATAAGGATGTAAAAAAATGAAAGGTGAAATATATTATGGCTTATATTAATTATTCTCGTGAATTATTAGACAAATTCTGTATGGATGCTTTCCAAAAGTTTGGTTTTACTTTTGATGAAGCAAGAATTATTACAGATGTTTTAATTATGTCTGATGACTTTGGTATTGAATCTCATGGTATGCAACGTTTAGTTCGTTACCATAAAGGTATTGAAAGTGGTTTAATCCATGTTGATGCAAAACCAGAAGTAGTATTTGAAACTCCAATTTCTGCAGTTATTGATGGACATTCAGGAATGGGGCAATTAATTGGACACAAAGCAATGCAACTTGCTATTGAAAAAGCAAAGACTGCTGGTGTTGGTATTGTTTCTGTTAAAAATTCTAACCACTATGGTATTGCTGGTTATTATGCAAGACTTGCTATGGACCAAGGTTTAATTGGTTTTTCTTGTACTAACTCTGAAGCAATTATGGTTCCTACATTTGGTAAAAAAGCAATGTTAGGTTCTAACCCTATTGCAGTAAGTGCTCCTGCTGAACCTTATCCATTCTTCTTTGATGCATCTACTACAGTTGTTACTCGTGGTAAGTTAGAAATGTATAATAAGATGGATAAACCTATCCCAACTGGTTGGGCAGTAAATAAACTTGGTGAATCATCTAATAGTGCAAATGAAGTATTAGGAAATATTAAAGCTCACGAAGGTGGCGGTATTGTTCCTCTAGGTGGTGACACTGAACAACTTGGTGGTCATAAAGGTTATGGTTATGGTATGCTTTGTGAATTATTCGCATCTATTTTATCACAAGGTTATACTTCAGCTCATACAATGCAAAATGGTTTCTCAGGTATTTGTCATGGCTTTATGGCAATCAATCCTGCATTCTTTGGTGATCCTGAAGCAATTAAAGCACACTTCAGTCAATATTTAACTGAACTTCGTGAAAGTCCTAAAGCTGATGGTGCTGAAAGAATTTACACTCATGGTGAAAAAGAAATGGAAGCTATTGAAAGAGTTAAAGAACAAGGTATTCCAGTTAATGTTAATACATTAAGAGAAATGATTGATATGGCTAATTATTTAGGTATGGATCCAAAAGAATATTTTGGTGATGTTAAGTTAGATGATACTAACTTCAAGAGTAGTTATTAAAATAAAAGAGGTATTATAAAAATGGCTGAAAAAACAGTTTATGAAAGAAGTCTAGAACTTCATGCAGAAAAAGTAGGTAAAATTGAAGTTAATTCTAAAGTTGTAGTAGAAAATAAAGATCAATTATCGCTTGCATATAGTCCAGGTGTTGCAGAACCTTGTCGTGAAATTCATAAAGATCCCGTAAATGTATTTAAATATACATCAAAAGGTAACTTAGTAGCTGTTGTATCTGATGGTACTGCAGTATTAGGCCTTGGTGATATTGGACCGCTTGCTGCTATGCCAGTTATGGAAGGTAAAGCAATCCTATTTAAAAACTTTGCAAACGTTGATGCTTTCCCTATTTGTTTAGATACAAAAGATGTTGATGAAATCGTTGAAACAGTTAAGAGAATTGCTCCATGTTTTGGTGGTATTAACCTAGAAGATATTTCAGCACCTCGTTGTTTTGAAATTGAAAGACGTTTAAAAGAAGAATTAGATATTCCTGTATTCCATGATGACCAACATGGTACTGCCATTGTTGTTTGTGCTGGTTTAATCAATGCACTTAAATGTGTTGGTAAAGAAGCTAAAGATATTAAAGTAGTTATCAATGGTGCTGGTAGTGCTGGTATTTCTATTTGTAAATTACTTCTTCAATATGGTATTGGTGATGCAGTACTTGTAGATCGTCAAGGAGCATTATGTCCTGGTCAAGATTGGATGAATCCTGCTCAAGCTGCAATGGCTGAAATCACTAATAAAAATAAACAAACTGGTCCTTTAACTGAAATTATTAAAGGTAAAGATGTATTTATCGGTGTTTCTGCTCCAAACTTAGTTACAGCTGAAATGGTTGGTACAATGGCTAAAGATCCTATCGTATTTGCTATGGCTAACCCTACACCTGAAATTATGCCAGATGTTGCTAAAGCTGGTGGTGCTACAATTGTTGCAACAGGTAGAAGTGACTTCCCTAACCAAATTAATAACGTTTTAGTATTCCCTGGTATTTTTAGAGGAGCACTTGATGTAAGAGCTACTAATATCACTGAAGAAATGAAATTAGCTGCTGCAAAAGCTATTGCTTCACTTGTAACTGATGAAGAATTAAATCCAGAATACATCATCCCATCTCCATTTGACAAACGCGTATGTAATGTTGTTGCAAAAGAAGTTGGTAGAGTTGCACGCGAACAAGGTATTGCTAGAAACTAATAAATTAGATGTGCAATAGAAATATTGCACATTTTTTAAAATATTTTAAGGAGAAAAACATGGCTAACTTTAAATTACCATATTATAAAGAACATATTGATTTTAAAATTGCTGATGAACGTGTTGCAGGAGTACTTGTATCTAAAGTAGAAGAATACGTTCCTACAAACACTGAATCAGGTTTAGTAGAAGAAGCTCTTAATAATCCAATAGGGTCAGAATCATTATCAAATCTTGCAGTTGGAAAAAAACATATTGTTATTATTTCAAGTGACCACACTCGTCCTGTTCCAAGTCATGTAACAATGCCTATTTTACTAAAACATATTAGAGCAAATAACCCTGATGTAAAAATTACTATATTAATTGCAACAGGAATGCACAGACCTACAACTTATGAAGAATTAGTTGCTAAATATGGTCAAAAAATAGTTGATGAAGAAAACATTGTTATTCATGATGCATATAAAGATAGCGATATGACATTTAAAGGAATTCTACCTTCTGGTGGTGAACTTTGGGTTAATAAACTTGTTGATGAATGCGATTTACTTGTAAGTGAAGGATTTATTGAACCTCATTTCTTTGCAGGTTTTTCAGGTGGTAGAAAATCTGTACTTCCAGGTATTGCGTCTAAGAAGACAGTTTTATGGAATCATAACGCAAGATTTATTGCAAGTAAAAATGCAAGAGCTGGTTCTATTGATGAAAACCCTATTCATAAAGATATGCTTTTTGCTGCAAAAGCTGCTAAGCTAGAATTTATTTTAAATGTAGTTATTAACTCTGAAAAGAAAGTTATTAAAGCATTTGCAGGAAACTTAGAACTTGCTCATGCTCATGGTTGCAAACTTGTTAAAGAAATTGCTGAAGTTAAACCTATTATGTCTGATATTGTTATTACAACAAATGGTGGATATCCACTAGATCAAAACATTTATCAAACAGTAAAAGGTATGACTGCAGGTGAAGCTTGTGTAAATAAAGGTGGAGTAATTATTATTTGTTCATCTTGTGCTGATGGTACTGGTGGTGAATTCTTCTATAAATTACTTGCTGATTTTGATAGTGCAGAAGAATCATATAATTCACTTAATAATGTTGCACCTGAAAACACAGAGTTTGACCAATGGGAAGCTCAAATCTTAGGAAGAATTTTATGTAAAGCAAATGTAATAATTGTATCTAAACATTGTGATCCTAAGATAATTACAGATATGCATATCATGCATGCTTATACAATTGAAGAAGCACTTGCAAAAGCTGATGAAATTGTAGGAAGCGACAAAAAAGTTACTATTATTCCTGATGGAATTAGTGTTATTGTAAGATAATATGAAATGTTATTTCATCTTAAATCCTGCTGCAGGTAATGGTGAAAAAGGGAAAATTTTTTTAGAAGCCTACAACAAATTAAAAGCACTAAATAAATATGATATTAATATTTATGAAACTATTGGTGTCGGTGATTCAACAAGATTTGTAGCAGAAATATGCACTAAATATCCTAACGAAGATATTTATATCTTCGCATGTGGAGGGGATGGAACGATGAATGAAGTGGTGACTGGAGTTGCAAATTATCCAAATGCAATTTTAGGAATTGTTCCTACTGGATCTTGTAATGATTTTTTAAAATCATTTCCAGGATATGATTTTATGGATTTAGAAAAACAAATCAATGGTGAAATTATTCCATGTGATTTGTTAAAAGTAGATGAATTTTATTCTTTAAATGTTACTAACATTGGATTTGATGCAAGAGTAAATTATGATCAAATTAAACTTAGAGCTAAATATCATAATGTAAAAAAAGCATATAATAATGCAATAATTCGAAATCTTTTAAAACCATTAGGTGATAAAGTTAAAATAACTATTGATAATGAAGAATTTTTCGATGGAAAATCACTACTCATGGCATTTGGTAATGCTTCCTATTATGGTGGAGGTTATAATTGTACTCCTAAATCTAGCATCAATGATGGATTAGTTGATTGTATAGTTATTAAAAAGGTATCAATTCTTACTTTTGCAAGCCTAATTGGAAAATATAAAAAAGGTCTTATTTATGACAATCCTAAATATAAAAGAATAGCTTTTTGTAAAAAAGCAACAAGGGTTACTATAGAATCTCCTAAAATTCTTACTATTTGTATTGATGGAGAAACAATTCATCGTAATAAAGTTACAATTGAAATATTAAAACATAAGATAAAATTTCTTTTACCACAAAAATAATATAAAATTAATGTCTTTAAATCATTTTGGTTTAGAGACTTTTTTGTTATATTTAATATTATTTAATCATAAATAATAATGGTGATAGAAATGAAAAAATTATTAATTGTTGGTTTAATGTTAATATGTGTAAATATTCCAGTTGTTAAGGCTAATGTAAGTAATAACTTAGTTAATTTAATTCCACTTGAAATAGGAAGTGCTAAATCGATAGTTTTAATGGAGGTAGAAACTAAAGAAGTATTATATGAATTAAATGCACATAAGAAACGTGCTCCTGCTTCAATGACAAAAATAATGACAATGAAGTTAGTTTTAGATGCTATGAAAAATAATGAATTTACAATGGATGATATTTTAACAACTAGTAATTATGCATCTAGTATGGGAGGATCACAAATATATCTTGCCCCTAATGAACAAATGAAAGTAGAAGATTTATTTAAAAGCATGGTTATCGCATCTGCTAATGATGCGGCGGTTGTACTTGCGGAACGAGTATCTGGTAGTGAAGAATTATTTGCAAATAAAATGAATCATATTGCTAAAACACTTGGTTGTAAAAATACTAATTTTATTAATGCAACAGGTCTTCCTACTGATAATCACTATACAACAAGTTATGATATGGCACTTATTGCATGTGATTTATTAAAAGAATATAAAGATATTGTAATACCATATTCATCTATGTATGAAAGTTATATTAGAACAGATACTAATAATCCATTTTGGTTAGTGAATACTAATAAAATGTTAAAATTAAATAACGGAGTAGATGGACTAAAAACTGGTTGGACAAGTGAAGCTGGATATTGTATTACAACTACAATGGAAAAAAATGGAATGAGACTTGTATGTGTCGTTATGGGAGCCGAAACTCCAACACTTAGAAATAGTGATGCAATGAAGGTTTTAAATTACGGATTTAATTCGTATGAACTAGTAACATTGAAAGAAAAAAATGAAATAATTGAAACAGAATCTGATGTTTTAGTAAATCCTAGTAAATATAATATAGTTACAAGTAATAAAATGTGTTACTTAAAAAATAAAGGTGAATCCTTTAATGAAGTGACTTATGAAATAACATTATATCGTGATAAAATTAGAAATCAAGAATATGAAAATATTGGTTTAATTAAAGCATATATTGATGGAAAATTAGTTGATGAAGTTTCATTAGATTTAGAAGAAGAACTAAGGAAAAGTAGTTATTTAGAGATCTTGTATAAAGTTTTTATATCGTTGTTTTAAAAAACATAATGATTGCTTTTTCGTGATTA
Organism: Bacilli bacterium; assembly: GCA_017398545.1. Taxonomy (GTDB): domain Bacteria; phylum Bacillota_I; class Bacilli_A; order ML615J-28; family CAG-313; genus UBA1737. Next base: position 51,915 of record JAFQFT010000073.1, read on the forward strand.
TAATGATAAAATTATAGTATCTAAAAAACATAAATATAGCATTTTATATAGTAATATTCAAAGCATTTAATCGTACTACTAATTATTGTATTTGATTAAATGCTTTTTTATTTTTTAGAAAATTTCTTAAGAAAGGCTATATAAAATGAAATACATTGAAAGTGAAACAGTAGAATTAAAAGCTATTTTAAATGATGATATGAAAACTGAAGTAATAGCATTTTTAAATAGTTATTTAGGTGGGAAAATTTATGTAGGTGTAGATAATTTTGGAAACATTTTAAAATTATCACAAGAAGAAAAAGATTTAAATGAATCTAAAATTATTAATTGGATTAGAGATGAATCAATTTATCCAAATTGTTCTGAATTTGTTAGTATTAAGTATAATAAAGATGATGTTCTTGAAATATCAATAACACCAGGGAATAATAAACCTTATTTTTTAAAAGAAAAAGGACCAAAATCATCAGGTGTTTATATTAGATATGGGAGAAATAAAAGCCAAGCATCTCAAAAAGAAATTACTAGAATGATTATGGAATCTAATAATATTTTTTATGAAGAGATGATTTCAAGTATTCAAGATTTAACATTTAATTATTTAAAGCTAAAATTTGAAGAAAAAAATTTAGAATTTAAAGAATTTAAAATGGTAACTTCAGGTTTTATAAGAGATAATAAATTTACAAATTTAGCATTTATTTTTAGTGACCAATATGATGTAGAAACTAAAATTGGTGTATATCATGGATTAGATAGAGCTGTCTTTAAATCAAAAAAAGAATTTGGAGGTTCAATTATTAAACAAATTGATAAAACATTAGAATATTATGATTTGTGTAATGAAACAAGAATTGTAATAGATGGATCTCCAATGAGAAAAGAATTCGTTTCTTATCATAATAAAGCAGCTAGAGAAGCAATTTTAAATTGTTATTGTCATAGAGATTATAATAGAAGATCAAACATTAAAATAGAATTTTTTGATAACAGGTGTGAAATAATATCACCAGGTGGTTTTTATGGAGGCTTAACTTTAGAAGAAGCACTTAATGGTGTTCAAAGTTTTAGAAATTAATATTTAGTACAACTCCTTCATAAGTTAGGGTATGTTGAAAATTATTCTTCAAGTTTAGATAGAATATTTAAAGAATACAAAAACGATAAAGTTAAACCTGTAATAAAGACTACACTAAATATGTTTAAAGTAACATTTCCAAATATGAATTATAAGTTTGATGACCAAGAAATTGACCAAGAAACTGACCAAGAAATTGACCAAGAAAGTATTCAAAGAATGATTCTAGAAGTAATTAAAAATGAACCTACAATTACAAGAAATGGGATGGCAAAAAAATTAAATATAAGTTCAACAAAAATTAAACATTATTTAGATAAAATGAGAAACAGTGGATTAATTGTGCATAAAGGTTCTACTAAATCTGGTCATTGGGAGATAGTTGATTAAAATAATTCAATAAATATTAAAAAGAAACAAATTTATTTTTGTTTCTTTTTTGTTTTAGGTTTTTTATTATTTTTTTGAATTAATTTAATTAATTTTTAATGGATTATTTTGTAAGATTATGATGAAGGTATTGAAGTTTATAATTAAATTTGATATTATGTATCTTGATAGGAGGGAGAAAATGGGGTTATCAGTTCAAATGGCGATTAAAAAGAATCGTTTGGTGATTAGATTAGATGGTGAATTAGACCAATCTAATGTTGAAGAATTAAAAAAGAAAGTTTGTAATATTATTAAAAAGTATTCAATTGTTAATTTAGTATTTAATTTTGAGAATTTATCTTTTATGGATAGTACTGGTATTGGTTTTATTATTGGAAGATATGGTGAAATTAAACGTAAGGGTGGTTCAATTGTAATATGTTCAATGAACAATACAATTAAAAAAGTATTTAATATATCAGGTCTTAAAAGAATATGTAATGTTGCAAATGATGAAGTAAGTGCAGATAAAATATTGGGGGTGATTGCATGAAAAATGAGTTAAATATTAGTTTTCCATCTAAACTAATTAATGTACAAACATCAAGAGCAATTTTAATAGGTTTTTTAGCAGAACTTGATTTACCAATGTCGGTTATTAATGAGTTAAAGACAGCATTATCAGAAGCGGTAACTAACGCAATAGTACATGGTTATAATAATGATGAAAGTTGTGTGGTTAGTTTATATTTTAGTTATGATGATTTTAGTATTAAAATGATTGTTGAGGATAAAGGTGTTGGAATAGAGAATATTGATGCTGCGAAAGAACCACTATTTTCTACAAAATTTGATGAAGAACGTGCAGGACTTGGGTTTACAATTATGGAAGTATTTACAGATTCACTTCAAATTGATTCAGTTTTGGGAAGTGGAACTAAAGTTACAATGATAAAAAATTATGCTTCCTAATGATGAAATTGAAGTTTTATTAAAACAATATGAAGGAATAATTAGGAAAATAGTAAATAAATATAAAGTATCAAGTTTTGATAGGGAAGATTTGTATCAAGCAGGTTTATTAGGACTTTTTAAAGCAATTAAAAATTATAAAGAAGAATATAATGTAAAACTTACTACTTATGCATTTAAGTATATAATTGGTGAAGTAAATAGAGAATATAAAAAGTTAAATTTATATGGAAGGGTTGATTATAATAAAATTAGAAGTTTTGTTTATTTGAATAATACCTTAACTCCTGAAGAAATCTGTAAAGAGTTAAATATAAGTATTGAAACGTTTTATGATGCAATGAGTAGAGTTGATCAGGTGATGTATTTAGAAGATGATACAAGAGATTCTATTATTGATAATAAAGCATATATTGATTTAGAACTTAATAAAGATGAAGAATTATTATATCAGTATTATGTAGTTAGAAGATTTTCTCAAACAGAGATCGCTAAACTTCTTAATGTTTCTCAATCTACAGTTTCAAGAAGTATAAAGAAATTAAAACTTAAGATTAAAGAACGAGCTTAAAGAATTACTTTAAGCTTTTTTTGTATAAATTTACCATTAATAGGAATAATAAAATAAAAAAGGAGAATGAAATGAAAAATAAAATTTATAATCAAATACTAGATAATGAACAAATAAAAAGACCAATTATAAAAAACTCAATTAAAGCTTTTATAATCGGAGGACTTATTTGTGCATTTGGTGAACTTTTAATAATGTTATTTAATAAAGGTTTTAAGATAGATTTAGATACTTCTAAAATGTTAATGTCATTTGTTTTAGTTCTAATTACCGCTATATTAACTGGATTTGGTGTATTTGATAAAATAGGTGAAGTTGCAGGTGCTGGTACAATTGTTCCAATTACCGGTTTTGCAAATTCATTAACAGCTTCAGCACTAGAATCTAAAAGTGAAGGTATAATAACTGGTATTTTAACAAATATGTTTAAGTTAGCAGGAGCTGTTATTGCAACTGCAATAATTTCAGCATTTATTATTGGATCTATTATTTATTTTGTGAGGGTATAAAATGATTAAAGTAGGTAGAAATAGTATTTTATTTAGTGATGTGTATTTAGTATCATCAGGAACTGTATGTGGTAGTAAAGAACACGATGGACCAATGGGTAAGTATATTGATAAATATTATGAAGATTCATATGCAGGGTGTGATTCTTGGGAAAAAAGCGAGCAGAAGATGCTTAATGACGCGATTAAAATTGCGCTTTCTAAAGAAGGAATTACGGAACATAGTATAGATTTATTTGTAGGAGGAGATTTAAATAATCAACTTGCATGTACAAATTATACAGTTAAAAATTATGCATTCCCATATTTAGGAGTGTATGCTGCATGTTCTACTCTTACAGAATCTTTAATTGTTGCAAGTACATTTATTGATTCTAATTATGGAAATTATATATTAGCTAGTGCTTCAAGTCATAATGCTACAAGTGAAAGACAGTTTAGGTATCCTACTGAATATGGAGGACAAAAACCATCATCTATAACATCTACTGCAACAGGATGTGGAGTGGCACTGCTTTCATCTATTCCATCTTATATTCAAATTACAAAGGCAACAATTGGTAGAGTAGTCGAGAGTAATATTGTTGATGCACAAGACTTAGGTAGAGCAATGGCTCCTGCTTGTTGCGAAACTTTAAGAAATCATTTGCATGATTTTGCAGTTACACCTGATGAATATGATCTAATATTAACAGGTGATTTATCTACATATGGAAGTAGTTGTTTTAAAAAGATGGCTGAAGCGTATGGGATAAAACTTGGAGATAATTATAATGATTCAGGCCTTATGCTATATGATTTAGAAAAACAACATGTTCATGCAGGAGGAAGTGGATGTGGATGTGTAAGTTTAGTAAGTTTAGGGTATGTCCTTAAAAAAATGTATGAAAATAAGCTTAAAAAAGTACTTATTATCGCAACAGGGGCACTTATGAACCCTGTTATGGTTGCACAACAAGAAAATATTCCATCTATTGCACATGCAATAGTATTAGAAAGAGTGAAATAATGAACATACTTAATGCTTTTTTAATTGGTGGATTTATTTGTTTTATTGGTCAAATATTAATGGATCAATTCAAGTTTTTACCACTTCATGTAACGGTATTGTTTGTTGTGATTGGTTCAATATTAGAAGCTTTTAATGTTTATGATTATTTAATTGAATTTGCAGGAGCTGGAGCTTTGGTACCAATTTCTAATTTTGGCCATAGCATGACACAAGCTGCAGTTGATTCTGCGCTTGATGAAGGATATTTAGGTTTATTAACTGGAGTGTTTGATTTGTCAGCAAGTGGACTATCTTTTGCGGTCTTTAGCGCTTTTATAGTTTCTTTAATATTTAAACCAAAGGGCTAATTTAGTTAAATTTTATTTTAAATATGGTATATTATTTATGAGGTGATATAATGAAAAAAATTGCTTTTTTTGATGCTAAAACATATGATATAATGACTTTTAATAGTGTTAATAAAGATTATGAAATACATTATTTTGAAGATAAATTAAATATTAATACAGTTATTTTAGCTAAAGGAATGGACGCAGTATGTGCGTTTGTTAACGATGATGTATCTAAAAAAGTATTAGATAAGTTAGATGAATATGGTATTCATTTAGTTGCACTTAGATGTGCGGGATTTAATAATGTAGATATTGAGGCGGCTTATAAAAAAGTTCATATTGTAAGAGTTCCTGCTTATTCACCATATGCAGTTGCAGAACATGCGATGGCACTTTTACTTTCGTTAAATAGAAAGATTCATAAAGCATATTTAAGAACAAGAGAGTTTAATTTTAATATTCAAGGTCTTACGGGATTTGATTTATTTGGAAAAACAGTTGGTGTTATTGGAACTGGTAAAATTGGCGTTGCATTTATTAATATTTGTAAAGGATTTGGTATGAATGTGCTTGCATATGATCCATTTCCTAGAAATGATTTAGATGTTTCATATGTTAGTGTCGATGAACTTGTTAAAGAAAGTGATATTATTTCTCTTCATTGTCCATTAACTAATGAAACAAAACACATTATTAATAAAGATACAATTAGTAAAATGAAACAAGGTGTAATAATTGTTAATACATCTCGTGGTGCACTTGTTGATTCACAAGCTTTACTACAAGGATTAAAAGACAAAAAAATTCTTGGGGCATGTTTAGATGTTTATGAAGAAGAAGCTAATCTTTTTTTTGAAGATAATAGTAGTGAAATTATTCAAGATGATATTTTATCTTTATTGATTTCTTTACCTAATGTGATTATGACTTCTCATCAAGGATATTTAACAAAGGAAGCATTAGAAAATATTGCGGAAACTACTTTAAATAACATAACTCTTTATTTTAAAGATGAATATTTAGAAAATGAGATTTGTTATCGTTGTAAAAAGAATCCTAGTGGTTGTATGGCAAAAAGAAATAAAAATTGCTTTTAAAAAAAGACACATCGTTTGATGTGCCTTTTTCTTATACTAATCCTAAACAAATTCCAGGTAGTGTTTTTAATATTTTCTTCATATAATATAGACCTCACTAAAAAAATAGTATAATACAATTTGATAGTTTTTTCAAATGTTATGTCACAAAGTGTTTGTATAATTTGTTTTGTATGTAGATGAGAGTATTTTTTATGTTTGCAAATAATTATAAATTATGTTATACTAAATGTAAATTAATGGAATTAACATAAAGAAAGGATTTATTTATGTCAAATATAAAAATTATGGCTCTAGGGGGACTAGGGGAAAATGGAAAGAATTTAACTGTTGTTGAAGTTAATAAGAAAATCTTTATTTTAGATGCTGGGATGCGTTATCCAGATATTGATATGTATGGAGTAGATTTAGTTATTCCTAATATTGATTATTTAATTCAAAATAAACAAAATATTCAAGGTATTTTTATTTCTCATGGACATGACGAGAATGTTGGAGCAATACCTTATTTATTAAAACAATTGCACGCTAAAGTTTATGCAACTCATTTTACAATTAGTATTATTGAATCTATGCTTGCAGAACATCATTTAAATATTAAAGATTATAAGTTATATCGTATTAATCCATCACGTGTTATGAATTTTGGGGATGTTGAGGTAAGTTTCTTTAATACAACGCATAGTTTACCTGAATCTATTGGTATTTCTATTAATACTAAAGATGGTTGTATTGTTTATTGTACAGATTTTAATTTTAGTTCTGTAAATGATAACAAGTATCAAACTAGTTTTGATAAAATTACTGATTTAGGTAAGAAAAAAGTACTTGCGGTTCTTTCTGAAAGTGTAAATTCTGGTGTTACTGGTCGTATAACTAACGATACCCTTTTAGAACATCACTATAATAATATTTTATTACATAATAAAAAACGTATTTTTGTTGCTGCTTATGTTTCTGATTTAATTCGTATTCAAAAGATTATTGATTTAAGTGCATTAAGTGGTAGAAAAGTTTGTGTTTTATCTAAAAAGAATGAACGTATTTTTAAAGTAGCTACTAGTTATAATTATTTAAATATACCAAGTGATAATCTTTTAAATGTAGAAGATTATACTAAAGAAGAACTAGAAGAGTTAGAAAATGTTGTATTTATTATCGCAGGTACAAGAAATGAACCATATAGTTTACTTGTTAAAATGGCACTTGATGAAGCATTTAATTTAAAATTTAAAAATGATGATAAAGTTGTTTTAATGTGTCCACCTGCTCCTGGGATTGAAAAACATGCTAATGATTCAATAAATATTTTAAGCGAATATGATATAAACTTTACTATTTTTGATCGTGATATACTTCGTAGTCAACATGCATCACCAGAAGATTTGAAATTACTTTATACAATGTTAAAACCTAAGTATATTATTCCAATTAAGGGTGAATATCGTCAAATGTATGATCAATTTTTAGTTGCTAAAAGTGCTAATTTTGATAAGAGTAAAGTATTACTTTTAGATAATGGTGAGATTGTTACTTTTGAAGATGGAGTACTTGTAGCAGAAAATGAAATTATTTCAACTGGGGATGTATTTATTGATGGTACAAGTATTGGTGTAGTTGATAGCGATGTAATTAAAGAAAGAACTTTGCTTGCAGAAGAAGGGGTAATCTTTATATATGGGGTTATTGATATGCGTTTAAGACAAATAAGTGGAGAGTTAACTGTAAAAACTAGAGGATTTACACATTCATTTAGTTATGATGAATTGTCAACTATTATTACAGGTTTAGCTGAAAAACTTATTAATAATTATTTTAAAAAGAAAACTTGGAGTTTAGATGCTGTAAAAGTAGGTATTATAGAAGAAACACAAAAATTAATATTTAGATTTACAAAACATCGTCCGATAATTGTTCCAATCTTAATCGAAATTTAATTTAAGGAGGAGCTTATATGCTCGAATTAAAAGAAGTCAGTAAGTTTTATACGAGTAATGGTATAACAAATATTGGTCTTAGTAATATTAATTTAAAATTACATCGTAATGAAATAATTGCGATTACTGGTGAATCTGGTAGTGGTAAATCAACATTATTAAATGTAATTTCTAAGATTGATACTTTTGATGAAGGTGAAATATATTATTATGGAAATGAAACATCATATTTTTCTATATCAGATATGGATGATTTTAGAAAAAATAAAGTTGGTTTTATTTTTCAAAACTATAATATTTTAGATTCATATACTGTATTAGATAATGTTATGATACCTCTTTTATTAAAAGGTTTATCTAAAGAAGATGCTAAAGTTGAAGCAATGCTATTAATTAAAAAAGTAGGACTTGATGGACGAGAAAAACATCGTGGAAGTAAGTTATCAGGTGGTGAGAAACAACGTTGTGTTATTGCAAGAGCGCTAGCTGGTGATTGTGATATTCTTGCTTGTGATGAACCAACTGGTAATTTAGATAGCCAAACAGCTTCAGAAATTATTAAGTTAATTAAAGAAGTTGCAAAAGATAAACTTGTTTTAATTGTTACCCATAATTATCCAGAAGTAGAAGGAATTGCTACACGTCTTTTAAAAATGGCTGATGGTAAAATTGTTGAAGATATTACTTTTGAACAAGTACCTTGCGAAGAAAATAAAGAAATGGAATTATCATTTCAACCATTAAATAAAAAGGTTATTTGGTCACTTGGCTTAACTAATATCTTAAGAACACCTAAAAAGACTTTTTTGGTATGTTTAATATATTTTATTATTTCATTTTGCTTTTTATTTATTGCACAATATTTATCTTCTTCAATTAGAAATTCTGAATCTTCTAGTTATTTTTATAATACATTTGATAATAGATTATTTGTATATGGTAAAAATGGTACTTCATTTGATGATGATTTATTAAGTGGATATAATTATGAGATTAATGACTTTGCAACTGAACTTAGTTATTATTATGAATTTAATAATAATAGTCTTAATTTCTGTTATGCTGATAATATTACTGATTATAAGTTAATTGCAGGTACTTTACCTGAAAAAGAAAATGAGTTTATTCTATTGTTTAATTCACCTAATAAGCTTACAATTCAAACTAACACTAAAAATATTGGTTCTGAAATTGTATTTGAAATAAACAATGGAAGTGGTTATGAAAGATTTAAACTTGTTGGTATTGGTAGTTATAAAAGTAGCAAAACTTCAGAAGTTTTCGCAAGTGGTTGTAAAAGACTTCAAAAAGTTTTAAATAAAGTAACTCCTAATTATAGTTTAGAACAAAATGGTGAAAGAACTGATATTTACTTATCACTTGTTAATGGTAATAGTTCACCTAGATTAATTATTCCATCAAAGATGTATGAACAAAATCCAAATATTAGTTTATATGCTGATATGTATAAAATGAATGATTGTGAAGTTATTACTTATGGTGGTGAGAAGGTTTATTTAGAATTGTCTGTGGATGGACCTAGTAATCTTGATCCTTATTTTGCGAGTATTTATTCATCTAAATCTAGAGTTAAGAAAATTATGAATAATTTAGATGTCGATAATCTGAAGGTAATATATCCAAGTGAATTTACTGATGATAGTTCACTTTCTCAATTTTTAACACAATTATTGATTATTATATCTGTAGGGTCTGTTTCTGCTTATTTAATTGGTATATTCTTTATTTGTTATGTAATTTTAAGTAGAATTTATAGATCAAGAGTTAAAGATTATGCGATTTTAAGAACTCTTGGTGTTACAAAAAAAGATATGGCTAAGATTGTAAATGTTGAAATGATTATAATAGGTTATGGTATTATATTATTTACTTATCTATTATTTAATGGGTTAATATTTGCGGTTGATGCGTTAACTTTCTTGCGTCAAATAGGATTATTAACAGTAATTTTATATTTCTTTGTAATGATTATTTTTACAACATCAATGTCTAAAAGATTTAATAAACGTGTATTTATGTTTACAGTTCGTGAATCTGTGAGAGGAGATGAAGATGATGATTAAACTAGAGAATATTAATAAATATTATTTTAAAGGGGAACGTCATCAAATTCATGTTGTAAATAATGTTACACTTGAATTTCCTAAAGCTGGATTTGTTACGCTTCTTGGTGCATCAGGTAGTGGTAAAACTACACTTCTTAATATTATTGGTGGGCTTGATAAGTTTGATTCTGGAACAATTTATTATGGTGATAAATCATTTGATAAGTATCAAATGGATGAAGTTGATAAATTAAGAAATGAAAAGATTGGTTATATTTTTCAAAATTATTTATTAATTAATCATTTTACTGTTTATGATAATTTAAGAGTTGCATTAGAAGCAATTGATGTATTAGATCCAGCTGAACAAAATAAACGTATTGAATATGCGTTAAAGTGTGTAGGGTTATATAAATATCGTAAAAAGAAGGTTAAAAACTTATCTGGTGGTCAAATGCAAAGAGTATCAATTGCTCGTTGTATTGTAAAAAATAGCGAAGTTATTATCGCAGATGAACCAACTGGAAATATTGATAGTGAAAATACGATTCAAATTATGAATATCTTAAAGAAAATAAGTGAAACTAAGCTTGTTATTTTAGTTACACATGAAATCTCTATAGCAAGATATTATAGTGATCGTATTATTCAAATTAAAGATGGTCAAATTCTTTCTGATGGATTAGTAACTAATAATGGAACATTAAACACGCAAACTGATCGTAAAATTTATTTAGGTGATTTAAAGAATGAAAATACATCTTCAAATAAGTTAAATTTTGAATTATATGTAGATGAATCTTCTACTGAATCAGATTTGATTATTGCGGTTAGAAATGATACGATTTATATTAAATCTAGTAAAAAGATTGTTAATTTAGATGAATCTAGTATTGAACTTGTTGATGGATCTTATAAAGAACCCGAAAAAATGCTAGAAGAGTTTGATTTTGATACTTCATGGTATAAAGAGCCTAAAAAAGAAACAAAAAGACATTTTTTTAAAACTAATCTTTTAAATGGTTTTAAAGAACTATTAAATCAAGGTAAATCTAAAGTAGGTTTAATAATTCTTAATATTATTTTAGGTATTTTAATTGGTGTTTGTTTTGTTAATCTTGGTAAATTTACACATATTGTATATACAGATGTAACAAGAGATGTTGTTGGACAAGTTGTTACAACACCGATTTCATACTTAAATACCTTAGCTCCTGAAAATGAAAAAGAAGTTTATTTAGATGCCTATGATGAGGGATATGTTAATAATGTAATTCCTTTTAATTACGGTAATTATTATTTCTCATTTAAGGAAAACTTTATTTTCTCAACATATGAATATTTAGATATTTGGTCTTTCCCATATCAAGATGATTTTGTGTTGATTACAGGAAATAGACCTTATGGGAAAGAAATTGTTATTGGTAAAGCATTAGCTGATGTATTAATTAATAATTTAGGCTATAATAAAAAAGATTATAATAGTTTATTAGGTTATAAACTATATGATTACACTATTAGTGGTGTTGTAGATAAAGATACAATGTCATTTTATTATAATCCTATTGCTTTATATTATCCTGGTCATTTAAATAGTCGTAATGATAGTATTATGATTGATAATTTAAATTACTATCTTGATACTTATACTTTAATTAATGGTACAAATCCTGTATCTAAAGATGAGATTATAATTGATAATGTTTTTGCAAGTACTGAAACTTTAAGTATTAATGATACACTTAAAGTAGGGAATAAAAATTATAAAATAGTTGGTGTATTTAAAGAGAAAAATATTATAGATGTTCCATCTATTTTAACACTAGATTCAAATTTATATGGACATACATATAATTCATATAATTATTCAGTTACTGAAACAGTATTTTCATATGAACTAACATATTTACCAGATAATGAATATGAAATTGTTAAGGGAAGAGATGTTGTAAAAAAAGGTGAATGTATTGTTCATGTTGGGTCTAACCTAGAAATTGGTGAAAGCATTTATGGTTATAAGATTGTTGGAATGTATAATAAGAGTTACAATAGTGGTTCACTTGGTAATAATCTTATGTTTGATAATATTGTAATTATTAGTATTTATAATTATACTAATAGAAATTATAGTTTAGCTTATGAATTTAATGATGGAGCAGAAGAATACTTTAATGATTTAAATTATAAACTATATGATTTAGATGATTACCAACGATTTGCGATAAAAAGAGCACATCAAAATAATAATATCGCAACGATTGTATTTAGCATTATTTTTCTTGGTGTGAGTGTACTACTTACTTTCTTAATTAATCGTAGTAGAATAATTAATGAAATTCATACAATAGGTGTATATCGTTCAATTGGAAAATCACGTAAATGTTTAATTTATCAAAAAATTGGTTATAATTTATTTATGACTTCCGTTTCTACGATAATAGGTTATTCTATTTCATGGGGAATTCGTGGGATTTCTAATAGTGTAACGGAAAATTATACAAATATAGTTCCAATTAATCCGTTAATTGTTATTTTAGGTGTTATTGTTCTTTATTCAATCGGTATTTTTATCGGTTTATTACCAACTATATCATTAATAAAGAAAACACCTGCAGAAATTAATTCAAAATATGATATTTAATTTATAATTTAATAACCTCTAACATATATTGTGTTGGAGGTTGTTTTTATTGCAAATTTTATCGTATTATGAGTTAAAAAGAGTAGATTATATTTTTTTAGATATTGTTGATAAATATATCATTAAATATCCCTTTAAGTTTTATTATATAATGGAGAAGTTAAATAATAATAAAATTGTTTTTATTAAAGATACAACGATGATTATAGATTTATTAAAGTTAGAAGAGGATATGATTGTTAATATATTTAATTTATTTAAAGAAATGTTGAGAAATAATGTTATTAGAAAGATTGTATATAAAAAAGAAGTTATAATTATTTATTTTAGTAATGAGTTTATAATTAGTTTTTTTAAAGAAAAGAATAAATGGTTATTAATTCCATTAGTAAAGATATTAATTGAAAAAGAAAAGCGAATTTATTTTGATATTTATATTAAAAGTAATGATATTTATAATTTTATGTTTCTAGTTAATATTGATGAAAACTATATCACAGTAGATTTAAATGAAAAGACTAAAATAAATAATGGACATATTCCACTTGTTTTAAATTTTAATAATAATAGAAATAATAATTTACAATTTAGTTTTGATAAAAGTGTTTTTTTAGGTAATCTTAATAGTAAGATAAATGTTTAATAAGTGTTATTACTTTATAAAATGTTAAAATTATGTTATAATATCTAAAAAGGTGGTATAAAAATGGATAAAATTATTGTTTGGACTTTTGATGATTTAGAACTTGAAAAAAGAATGACAGGTCCTGTTAATCAAACATTAAATTTAGTTAATACAGAATTTGGTGTAAATTTAACGCATATTCCTAATCAATTAATAAGTAATGAAGAAAATAATAATTTAGATGTTGTTAAAATGTTATTACAAGTTGTAAGTAAATTATCTATAAGTGGAATTGATTTTAGTGATCGTGATCTAGTACATATTATTCAAGTTTTAAAATCAAGTAATAATTTAGAAATAAGTGGTAATGAAATATTAGAGTTTTATAAGAAAAAAATATTAATTTTACATACTGCTGATGGTAAAAGGATATATGCAAAAACTTTAATGCAGAAGCGTTATTTAGAATTATTAGAATCATCTAGTATTTTATTTGTGACTGGTAGTGCTGGTACTGGTAAAACTTATTTAGCTGTTGCGTATGCAGTATCAAAGTTAAAGAAAAATGAAATAAAGAAAATTATTATCACACGTCCAGCTGTTGAAGCAGGTGAAAAATTAGGTTTTTTACCAGGGGATTTAAAAGAAAAAGTTGATCCATATTTAGTACCAATTTATGATGCGTTAAATGAGTTTTTAGGTAAAGAAACAGTTGATAAATTAGTTGAAAAAGGTGTTGTTGAAATAGCACCACTTGCGTATATGAGAGGGCGTACGCTTGATCATGCGGTAATTATTTTAGATGAAGCACAAAATACAACTAATAATCAAATGAAGATGTTTATTACACGTTTAGGTTTTAATTCTAAAATGATTATTACTGGTGATTTATCACAAATAGATTTACAAAAAGGCCTTACATCTGGGCTTTTAGAGGCTACTAGAATCTTAAAAGGTATTAAAGGAATTGAGCATTTACATTTTAGTAAATATGATGTAATGAGACATCCACTTGTAACTAAAGTAATTGAAAAATATGAAGAGGTAGAAAATGATTCATTATAATTTATATGGTGATGTAAAAAAGTTTGATTTTTCTGTTAGAAAAGTTATTAGCAGTGTTTTAAGAACAGTAAAAAAAATAGAATCATTAAATACTGAGCATATTATGAGTATTATTCTTGTTGATAATAAAAAAATTCATGAAATTAATTTGGAATATAGAAATATTGACCGTCCAACAGATGTTATATCTTTTGCGGCTATTGATTCTTCAAGTAATCGTGAATTAGGTTATGAACTTGGTGATATTTATATTTCAATTGATAAAGTTTATGAACAAGCAGAGGCTTATAATCATAGTGTTATGCGTGAATTTGCGTTTTTAGTTACACATGGAATACTGCATTTACTTGGATATGATCATATAGAATATGACGAAGAACAAGTGATGTTTAAAAAACAAGATGAAGTTTTATCTATATTAGGTATAAAGAGGTAATAAAATGTTAAGTTTAGATGAAAAATATGAATTAGCAGTACTTGCTAGAAGTAGAAGTTATAGTGTATATTCTAAATTTGCAGTTGGTGCTGTATGTATTTTAAAAAGTGGTGAATATGTACTAGGTTGCAATGTAGAAAATGCTTCATATGGTCTTTGTAATTGTGCAGAACGTACAGCATTATTTAGTTTAATAGCAAATGGATATGATCCAAAAGATGTTGTTGAAATGGTTATTATTGCTGATACTACTAAACCTGTTTCGCCTTGTGGTGCATGTCGTGAGGTTATGAAGGAATTATTAAATGAAGATGTAGTGGTTACATTATTTAATTTAAATAAAGATGTTAAAGTATTAAAAGTTAAAGATTTATTACCATATGCATTTGATGAAGGAGATTTAAATGAGTAAAAGCAATTTTAAATCGGGATTTGTATCAATTATTGGTCGTCCTAATGTTGGTAAGAGCACTCTTCTTAATAACTTCTTAGGTATGAAACTTGCAATTGTTTCACCACGTGCTCAAACAACAAGAAATAGAATACAAGGTATTTATACAACTGAAACAGAACAAATTATTTTTATTGATACTCCTGGGATTCATAAACCAAAAAATGAACTAGGTAATGTTATGAATGAATTTGCCTATTCAGCACTTGATGGTACTGATTTAATTTTAATGCTTGTTGATGCATCATGTGAAATTGGTGAAGGTGATAAGTATATTATCGAACAACTATCTAAAGTTAAAATACCAGTAATATTGGTTTTAAATAAAGTAGATTTAGTTGAAGATCAAGTAGTTTTAATGAATAATATAAATTCCTATAAAGATGCTTATAGCTTTGCTGGTGGTATAACTCTTTCTGCAACAGAAGGGTTTAATATTGATAAACTAAAAGATATGATTGTTGAGCGTTTAGAAATAGGCCCAATGTATTATCCTGAAGATCAAGTTCTAGATTTACCAGAAAGATTTGTTGTTGCGGAAATAATAAGAGAAAAAGTATTACTTAAAACAAAAGAAGAAATACCACATAGTGTTGCTGTTACAATTGAAAGTTTTAAAGAAAAAAGTAAAATGATTGAGATTAATGCAACAATAATTGTTGAACGTTCTAGTCAAAAAATGATTGTAATCGGTAAAGGTGGTCAAATGATTAAAAGTATCGGTACTGATGCAAGACGTGATATTGTTAAGTTTTTAAATCAAAAGGTATATTTAGAATTATTTGTTAAAGTTGAAGAAAATTGGCGAAATAATAAGAAATATCTAAAAGAATTTGGATATAAGATTGATGATTATAAGAAATAATTACCTTTTTTAATTCGGTATAAATTATAAAAAAAGAATCCATCCTAATATAAAAAGGAGGGATTATTTTAATGGATAATAAGAAAAAAGAACAACTTTTTGAAAAATTTAAAACAACAGGAAGTATTGAAGATTATTTAGAGTATTCAAAGTATAAGAGGAAACAAAAAGAAAATGAGGAAAATCATCAAAAGTAAAGGACTAATTATTAAAGTTCAAGATTATTTAGAAAATGCCGTTCTCGCAACCATATTAACTGAAAATGGCAAAGAATCGATAATTATCAAAGGTGCTAAAAAGTTAAATACTAGTACTAGACGACTTGGAAATGTACTTACATTGATAGAATATAATCATACTGAATCAAGTGGATTAAGTGTACTTACAGAAGGTGTTGTAGTTGATAATTATACGTTAATTAAAGATGAATTACTAAAGTTTAATTATGCTTTAGTGATGTTAGAAAAGATTAATTTTTTTATTGAAGAGTTTACTGATTATAAGACTTTATATAATTTTACAATTAGTTTATTAAATAAATTAAAAGAAACTTCATATTTAAATGCAGTTGTTTTAATTTTTCAAATTAAAATTCTTTATTTATTAGGTGTTGCACCATCGTTTAATAGATGTCCTGTTTGTGGTAAAAAAGCTATTAATGCTGCACTTGATATTAAAAGTGGTGGATTTATTTGTGAGGATTGTCACTATTTAAAAGAAACCAGTTTAAATATTGAAGATTCTAAATTATTCAAAGAGATTTATGTTACAAAAGTAAATGATTTTAACGATGAGTTATTAATTAAAATTGATAATCATATAAACATTAATAAATGTGTTAAATCATATTATGAATGGCATTTAGATTTTAAATCTAAAGTTTTAGATATTATAGAGAAAATAGGGTAGATTTATGAATAAAATAGCAAGTTTTACAGTTAATCATTTAACACTAATTCCAGGACTATATGTTTCAAGAATTGATAAAGTTAATGATTCATTTGTTACTACATTTGATATTAGAATTACAAAACCAAATACTGAACCTGTAATGGATAATCCTGGTATTCATGCAATTGAACATTTAGGAGCAACATTTCTTAGAAATCATTATAAATGGAAAGAACAAGTAATTTATTTTGGTCCAATGGGATGTAGAACAGGTTTTTATATGATTTTAAGTGGAAACTATAAATCACTTGATGTATATGATTTAGTTAAAGAAATGTTTGAGTTTATTATAAATTATGAGGGAGTTATACCTGGTGCAAGTGCAATTGAATGTGGGAATTATTTAGATTTAAATTTATCAATGGCAAAATTTTATGCTAAGAAATATAAAAAAGAAGTATTAGAAAACTTTACAGAAAATAAATATATTTATAAATAAAAGGAGAAGTTTATGCAAGAAAAATATTATATTGAAATAGTTTTAACTAACGAGAAAGTAATTAGACTCTGTTTAGATAGTAAGGTTGCACCAAAAAGTGTAGCTAATTTTGTTGGATTAGTTGAAAATAAGTTTTTTGATGGTGTAATATTCCATCGTGTAATTAAAGATTTTATGATTCAAACAGGTGGATATAAAATTAATGAAATGAATCAACTTGTTGAAGCCGATGAAGTACCTTCAATTGTTGGCGAATTTGCTAGTAATGGATTTAACAATCCACTTAGTCATGATTTAGGTGTTATTTCAATGGCAAGAACAAGTGATAAAAACTCTGCTAGTTCACAATTTTTTATTTGTTCTGCTAAATGTACTTGGTTAGATGGTGAATATGCTGCATTTGGTTATTGTATGGATGAAGAAAGTAAACAAGTTGTTTTAGAAGTATCTAACGTTGATACATATCGTGCTCATCCTGCATTTACAGATTTTCCATGTGATGTTATTGGTATTAAAACAATTAATTTTATTGAGGGGTAAGATATGAAGAAGTTATTTTTAGTAGTTATTTGTTTATTAACTATAGTTATTTGTTCAAGTTGTACAAACAAGTTTGATCGTACTGATACAGAGAATATTTATGCTCAAATTATTTTAAGTGATAATCGTAAAATTAATTTAAAATTATATTATGATAAAGCACCTATTACAGTAGATAATTTCATTAATTTAGTTGAAGATAAATACTATAATAATACTGTTTTTCACCGTGTTATTGAAGGATTTATGATTCAAGGTGGAGGCTATGTAAAAAAAGGTGACGATTACAAAGTAAAAGGTGATCCTGAAACAATTACAGGTGAATTTTCAAGTAATGGATGGAAAAAGAATAATATTAAACATGTAGAAGGTGTTATATCAATGGCTCGTGCAACAAATAAGAATTCTGCAAGTTCACAATTCTTTATTTGTTCTGCATCAAATGCAAGTGTAACTAACTTAGATGGTGATTATGCTGCATTTGGTAAAACATCAGACGCAAAAAGTAAACAAATTGTAATTGATATTTCTAAAGTAGAAACATATGAGCATAGTAATGTCTTTACTGATATGCCTGTTAATGTAGTTAAAATAAAAACAATTAAGTTATCTAATACTAAGTTTGAGGCAGAATAAGATGAATGATTTTACATTTTATTCTCCTACCAAAGTATTTTTTGGAAAAGATAAAGAAAAAGAAATTGGGAAAATAATAACTGATTATAATTATAAAAGTGTTTTACTTGTGTATGGACAAAGTTCAATCAAAAAAACTGGTTTATATGATAAAGTAGTTAACAGCTTAAAAGATAACAATATTAAATTTATAGAACTTTCAGGTATTGAACCAAATCCTAAACTTTCTAAAGTAAAAGAAGGAATTGCATTAATAAAAGAAGAACCAGTTGAATTAGTTTTAGCTGTAGGTGGTGGTAGTGTTATTGATACTGCTAAAGCTATTGCATGTGGTTACTTTTTAGAAGAAGACCCATGGTGTTTGAATGCACATTTAGTTACACCTAAAAAAGCACTTCCAGTAGGTACTATTTTAACAATCAGTGCAGCTGGATCTGAACTTAGTAATTCATGTGTTATTACTAATGATGATACTAAAGTTAAAAGTGGTTTTAATTCTGATTTAATTAGACCAGTATTTTCAGTGCTTAATCCAGAACTAACTTTTACTGTATCTAAATATCAAACAGCTTGTGGTATAGTTGATATTTTAATGCATACATTAGAACGTTTTTTAAATGATATTCCTTGTCAATATTTTACTGATGAAGTTGCTATAGGAATTATGCGTACAGTGCTTGAATGTGGTAAAGTTGCATATAATGATCCATTTAATTATGACGCAAGAGCTGCACTTATGCTTGCAAGCAGTTATTCTCATAATGGATTAACTGGTCTTGGTGGTAATTTCTATTTTACTGTTCATAAATTAGAACATGAAATTAGTGGAACATTTGATGAAGTTGCACATGCTGCTGGACTTTCAGTATTATATTCTGGATGGGCATTATCTGTATATGATAAACTACCATATAAATTTGCAAAATTCGCTCGTCGTGTGTTAGATATTAATATTAGTGATGATTTAGAATGTGCTAAAGAAGGTATTTATGTATTAAGAGAATACTTTAAATCAATTGGTATGCCTGTAACACTGAGTGAATTAAATATTAAAGAATCAGACCATTTACCAATGGCTAATCGCATCACAAAAAATGATACTATACTTGTTCCTGGGTTTGTAAAAATAGATAAAGAAATGGTTTTATGCATCTTTGATAAAATAAAATAATTAAAATCTTTTGACATATATTCCAAAATATGATAAAATATAATTGATTTATAAGTGAGGTATCAAATATGCAAAAAATTAAATATTGTCCTAAATGTCAAAAACAATATGGTATTAATCAAGAAAAATGCGAATGTGGTTATGAATTTGTTAAATTAGAAAGTCATGAAGATGAAACAGTTCAAAGTTCTAACACTAAGGTAATCGTTGACAATGTACCTTTATGGATTTGGACTTTCTTAGGTTTTATTACAGAATCTGTTTGTGGTTGGATTTTTTATGCTAAATTTAGAGAATCATACCCAGAACGTTCGAAAGCTGCTAGAAAAGGTGCAATTTCATTTTATATTTTCTTAGGTGTAGTAATTCTTGTTACAGTTCTTTATTTGGTACTTGACGCAAAAGGTAAGATTGTTTAATTATAAGTTAAACACTTGCATTTATTATAAATTTGTAGTATAATAATAGAGATTTTATCAGGAGGATTTATAAAATGCGTATCAATATTTTATTAAGATGTACTGAATGTAGTGAAGAAAATTATTTAACTCAAAAGAATAAGAGAAATACTCCAGATCGTTTAGAACAAAAGAAATATTGCCCTAAATGCAAGAAAGTGACTATTCACAAAGAAAAAACTAAGAAATAATATTAACTTAGTAAGTAAAAACCCGAAAGGGTTTTTTTCTTTTTCATCATTTTTTTTATCTTTGGTAAAGTAAAATATTATAGTATTAAAACTAAAGGGGATATTATTATGCCAAAAGTAAAAAAAGAACCTTATGAAAGTTCAAAGAAGAAAAATTTATTTTTTTATGAAATATTAGGTATAGTACTTGCTGTACTATCTTTTTTTGCCCTTGCTAAACTTGGTAGTTTTGGATTATATTTATTTTTAACAATTAAATTATTATTTGGAGATTGGGCATTTTTATTTATTATTATAGGGTTACTTGCAGGATGTTATTTTTTAATGGTTCATGACCATTTACCAATATCATCATTAAGAGTAATAGGGATTTTTTTTATATTTTTAAGTTTAATTGTATTATCTCATTTTTCGATGCATAATTATATAAAACAATATTCTGAAGATTATTTTTCTCTTACTATTAGTGTTTATATTGATTATTTTAAAACTGCTAATAGTGAATCTATTACGGGTGGTGGAATAGTTGGAATGTTATTTTTTTATTTGTTTTATTATTTGCTATCAATTCCTGGAGTTATCATAATATCATTATTATTAATCGTTTTAGGTGTAAGTTTTATATCTAGAAAAACATTAAATGAATTTTTTAAATTAATTGTTAAAGTATTAAAAGCAGTATTTAAGAAAATTAAGTTATTAATAGTTAAGTCTCGTAGTGCAATTAAAAATATTAATCAAGAATTTAATACACCTCAATTAAAAAAACTACCTAAAAATTTTATAAAAAAAGGGGATATATCTGAATATACTGAATCTAATTCTACTATAGAGATAATAAATGAGATTAAGCTTATTTTAAATAAATTAAATTATTATCATTATCAAGTTGATCATTATTTAACTCCTCATCTTATTGTTGTTGAAATTAAAAGTTATTTAAGAATTGATTACTATAAATTAGAAAATGAGTTGTCTAGAAG
The DNA here is from genome assembly GCA_017398545.1 of Bacilli bacterium. Lineage (GTDB taxonomy): Bacteria > Bacillota_I > Bacilli_A > ML615J-28 > CAG-313 > UBA1737. The sequence continues at coordinate 73,316 of JAFQFT010000073.1, forward strand.
TCTTACAAAACCATTTTTACTTAAAATTAATGAAGATGATAGTATTATAATGATTGAATTTTCAAGTGATGAAATTAGGAAAATTAGTTTATATGAAGTATTTAATAGTTATAATAATAATATTTTATTTTTAGGAATAAATGATCATTTTGAAGTTGAAGCATTAGATGATAAACATTTTAGTTGTTTAATGTTTATAAATAAAATAAGTAATTTATATTTTTATATTGTCTTAAGTTTATTAAAGCGTTATAAGGTAAGATTATTTGATTTAAATAATGAATTAACGTTATTTAAAGACTATTTATTATATGAAACAAATAGTGATAATATTAATCAATTAATTGTTGATGTTGAGAATAAAGAAGATGATGAGATTGAAATTTGTTTTATTAATTTAAGTAAGAAAATAATAGATAAAGATTTAATAGATAAAATTAGATATTTAATTGAACTAAGTAAAGAACTACCATTTTATTTTATTGTTAGACTTGATAATTATATTGTAAATGATCATTATTTTTATGATTCATTTAATTACATTTTAACACTTGATAATTGTTCTATTGATGTTTTAAAAATATTTGGTTTTTATCAAAGTACCGGTTTAAAGATAGGGGAAGAAGGATTAATAAAAGACTTAGATGTTGTTATGAGAGTTGCGGTAGGTGGATTATCAGAAGAAGAAAGAAGAAAGATAGAACAATGATATATTTTATATGAAGGTTTTATGTAATAATTTATTAAATTACTTGTAATAAATTTCTTTTCTGATAAAATAAAATTATTGAGAACTAGAAACTATAGAAAAGGATTGATAACAATGTTAATAGCAATTATTGGAGAAAATTGTGTTGGAAAATCAACACTAGCAAATAAATTGCAACCAAAATTAAATGCAAAGATTTATTCTGGTAAAGATTATTTAAGATTAGAAAAGAATCCATCTGTTGCTTTGGAAAAATTTAAATTGATATTAAAAGATTCAGTAAATGGTGATAATATTATTTATTTAATTACTGAAAAGGAACATTTAGATTTATTGCCTGAAGGAACATTTAAAATAGTCTTAACAGCAGAATTAAATGTGATAAAAGAAAGATTTAAAGAGCGTATGAGGGGGAATTTACCACTACCACTTGAAAAAATGTTGGAAGCTAAACATGGTATGTATGATAATTTAGAATGTAAAATTAAGTTGGATTTAAGTGATAACATTGATGAAATAATTAAATTAATAAATAATGATATAAAAAGTTCTATTTATACTATTAAAGAAATTAAAAATATTATTAAACCAATTCTTAATAAATATGGAATAACTGAAATTTATTTATTTGGATCTTACGCAAGAGGTGAAGCAAAAGAAACAAGTGATATCGATATTTATTGTGATAAAGGGAATATTAAAACATTTATAGATCAAGGATTACTTGAAGATGAATTAGAAGAATCTTTAAATAAAAAAGTCGATATTATATTTAAAACATCAGATATCGATGAATATTTTAAGAAACAAATTATGGAGGATATGATTAAATTATGTTAGGGGTTAAAGATAAGTGGATATTATTACAAATCATTAAAAGATGTAACCTTAGTTATTGAAAAAGTGTCAAATATTTCTGAATTAGAATAATATTGTAAGTGGATTTTAGGTTAAGTACTTATTTTTGTTAAAGTATTTTTTTATAATTTATTTGCTAATAATAAAACAAAGACTAACGAATTTTTATATAATTCGTTAGTCTTTTGTTTTTTAAATAGTATTTATTTTTTATTTTTATATCCTTCTATTTGCATGTATCTATTATATAGACTTGTTTCTGATTTAGAAGTTGGTTTAGGAATATAGTATTTAGTTCCTACTAATGTATCTGGTAGGTATTGTTGATCTACCCATGCGTTTGGATAATCGTGTGGGTATTTGTAAGCACCTTGTGAAGGGTCAAATGAATAGGTGTTTTTTAAGTGTTTTGGTAGTGTTCCACTTTTACCGTTTTCAATGTCTTCAATTGCTTTGTTTAGTGCTGTGTATGCTGAATTTGATTTAGGGGAAAGAGCCATTTCAATTACGACTACTGAAAGTGGTAGGCGTGCTTCTGGATTTCCTAGTTCTCTTGCGGCATCACAAGCTGCTTTTACACGTGGTCCTATACCAGGATTTGCAAGTCCTATATCTTCATAGGCGATGCAAAGAAGTCTTCTGCATAAACTTTGTAGGTCGTCTGCTATAATTAGTTTGGCAAGATAGTGTAGTGCTGCATCAACATCACTACCTCTAATTGATTTATGAAGACCACTTAATGTATCATAATAACTATCCCCGTTTGCATCAAATGATACGTTTGCTTTACTAAGTGATGTTTTAGCATCATTTAGAGTAATGTGTTCTTGAGATGTTTTTATTAGTGTTTCAAATAGATTGATTAGTGTTCTAATTTCTCCATTTGCAAGATTAATAACATAGTTATATACTTCTTCATCAATTTTAATTGCTTTATCTAAATATTTATAAGCACGGTCTAATACTTGTCTTAGGTGAACACTAGTTAGGTCATTTAGTCTATAGATATGACATCTTGATCTAATGGCAGGGTTTACAGAGTGATATGGGTTTACTGTTGTAAGACCAATCATAATAACTGCGCCGTTTTCTACATATGGTAGTAGATAGTCTTGGATATCTTTTTTCATACGATGGATTTCATCTACTATTATTATTGCATCATCTAAAAATGCTGCTTCTGTGATGATTTGTTTTAATGTTTCTTTGTTATCAGTTGATGCGTTAAATTTAAACCATTTAAAACCACTTAATTTGCAAGTAGCTTCTGCAATTGTTGTTTTTCCACAACCTGGATTACCATATAAAATAAAAGAAAATAAGCTATTTGTGTTTAGCATTTTTCTTATTATTCCAGTTTGCCCTACTAAATGGTCTTGACCAACGATATCTTCAAATGTATTAGGTCGCATTAAATAAGCTAGAGGTTTCATAGTTTTCTCCTTTTTTTCTTAAAGTTATTATACTATTTTTTTTATAAAATAACAAGTATAATCATTTTTTTAGTTAAAAGTATGAAATATTTTGTTAAAAATGTTATACTAATATAAGATTAAATAAAAAAAGGAGGAATGTTTATGCATATCCTTATAGTTGATGATGAAGTTTATATTCGTGAACTTGTTGCAAAATATTTAAAACATGAAAACTTTGAATCATCATTTGCATCTAATGGAGAAGAAGCAATTGATATGGTAAGAAATAATAATTATGATTTGGTTATTATGGATATTATGATGCCAGTACTTGATGGATTTTCTGCTGTTAAGGAGATTCGTAAGTTTTCAGATGTTCCTGTTATTATGCTTTCTGCTCGTAGTGAAGAGTATGATAAAGTATATGGATTTGATTTAGGAATAGATGATTATGTTACCAAACCTTTTTCACCTAAAGAGTTGTTAATGCGTATTAAAGCTGTTACTAATCGTTTTAATCGTGCTAAAGATGTTGAAATAAGAGAGAAAGCTGTTTTTATTTATAAAACTTTAAAGGTTGATTTTGATGCGCGTAGAGTATTTATTAATGAACTTGAAGTAGAACTTACGCATAAAGAATACGAATTGTTAGTTTTACTTATTCAAAATGTAGATAATGCAGTTACAAGAGAGAAGTTAGTTTCATCAGTATGGGATTCTAGTATTTCTAGTGATGATAGAACGCTTGATACGCATATCAAATCTTTAAGAAAAAAGATTTTAGAATATTCTGATAATATTATTACAATTAGAAGGGTAGGATACCGTTTTGAGGTTAAATAAAATTAAATTAAAATGGCAAATCTTTGGCTATATTTTAGGATTTGCGGCAATAATAATATTAGTATTTTGTATTTTTCAAATTTTTATGCTTGAGTCAATGTATAAAGACACTAAGATTAATAATATTGAAAAGTTATTAAATGAAGTTGAAAAAGATGTAATTTCAATTGATGATTTTAATGATAAAGAAGTTAATAATAATTTCTTAAAACTTGCAACTGAAGAAGAAACAGCAATTTATTTATTTGGTTTAGATGGTACTGAGTATTTAATAATTAATAAAGGCGATTATTATAAAGATTTTAGTAACGAGGATTTATTTAAAGAGATTATTGCAAAATCTGATTCTTTAAAAATAGGTAAATTTTATATTACTTTTGATAATAATATTCCAGCACCTATAAATATGGAGTATCCAGCACTTACTAAAGAACCAATTGATTCAGTTGATTCGGCAATTATTTGTGCTAAATTTGTTAAAATTAAAAATGTCGAATATCTACTTGTATTAGATGCAAGACTTGCTCCTGTTAATCCAGCTGTGTCTACTTTAAAAAATCAATTAGTCTATATTTCAATTATTGTTGTAATTGTTAGTGTATTTGTTGCTATTGGAGTAGGGTACTTAATTAGTAAACCAATTAAGAAAATTAATGATTCTGCAAAACTTTTAGCATCAGGTAAAAGAGATATTGTTTTTGATGGTAAAGGGTATTTAGAAATTGAAGATTTAAATAGTACGCTAAATTATGCAGTAGAAGAACTTAAGAAAACTGAAAAACTGCAAAAAGAACTTCTTGCAAATATTTCTCATGATTTAAAAACACCGATTACGTTAATATCTGGTTATGCAGAAATGATGAAAGATATTAAAGAGGAAAATACACCTGAGAATTTAGAGTTAATTATTGCTGAATGTAATAGGTTAAATTTACTTGTTAATGATTTATTAGAGTTATCTAGACTTCAATCTAAAACTACTACATTTAATAATACTAAATTTAATATTACTAAGTTAATTAAAGAGATAGTTGAACGTCAAGTATTATTAAGTGATTTTAATATTGAATTTAATTTTGATAAAGAATATTATGTTTATGCTGATGAGAAAAGAATCAGTCAAGTAATTTATAATTTTATTACTAATGCAATTAATTATAGTAAAGATGATAAACATATTATTATTACACAAAATGTTAAAAATAATTGTCTATCAATAAGTGTTAAAGATTTTGGTATTGGTATTAGTGATGATGAATTACATCTTATTTGGAATAGATATTACCGAGTTGATAAAACTCATCAAAGAAATAGTGTAGGTACTGGACTTGGGTTATCGATTGTAAAAGAAATATTGGATCATTATGGATTTAAATATTATGTTGATTCTATTAAAGATGAAGGTAGTACATTTACGTTTGAAATTCAAGATTTTGATGAAGTTTAAAATCAATTTATATTTGTGTATTATCATATTATTAATGAAAGGAATGTACAAAAATGAAAAAGAATAAATTTTTATTACTAGTAGTTTTAACTGCTTTTTTATGTTTAATTTGTGGCTGTATTTATGATGGATCAACTAGTGGTGGGTCAAATAATGTAACTAATAATGTTACAAATGAAATTACACAAACTGTTGTTGATTATAATAGTAATGTTACAATTGAAGATTTAGAAGATGCAGTTTGTGTTACTACTAAAATGGTTGAATCATCAGTTATTGGTGTTACGTTAAAAGAAGTTACAACAACTACAATGGGTGGCAAAAAATATACTTTTGAAGATATTGAAGGTATTGGTAGTGGTGTTGTTTATAAACGTATTGAAAATAAGAATAGTAATGGTGAATTAAATTCTTATACTTATTATGTTATTACAAATGCACATGTTATTTTAAGTGAAGATGATGAAGAACATGTTGTTTATGCATATTTGGGTAATTATAATACTGAAATTAAAGCTAATATTTTAGGATATGATGAAAAAATTGATTTAGCTGTAATTACTTTTGAATCTTATTATTATATTAATCCTGTAGAGTTCCAAGATGTAAGTAAACTTGAAAAAGGACAATTTGTTATTGCGGTTGGTAATCCAGATGGTTATGATTATTATGGTTCTGTTACATTTGGTGTAATAAGTAATTTAGGACGTTATATTTCTTTTGATACTGATGGTGATGGAACACATGATTATATGGGTGAATATATTCAAACTGATGCTGCAATAAATCCTGGTAATTCAGGTGGTGGTTTGTTTACTTTAGATGGTAAATTAATTGGTATTAATTCAATTAAACTTGCTAGTGATACAATTGATAATATGGGGTTTGCTATTCCTATTAATATTGTTAAGGTTGCAGTAGAAGAATATCTTGAAAAAGGGTTAGAAATTATTCGTCCTAGACTTGGTGTTATGATTATTGCGGTACGTGATTTTAATTCAGAAGCAATGATTCAACAAGGTATTACAAGTTTCCCTAATATTTATGGTGATGAAAAGCCTTATGGTATTTATATTAGTGAATTTACATCAAGTGGTTCTTTAGTAAATCAAGGTTTACATAAAGGAGATATTATTTTAACATTTGATGGCGATAAACTATATGAAAGTAGTCAAATAAGTGGATTCTTAAATTCACTTGATGAGTATCGTGTTGGTACTGTTGTTGAAATTACATATTATTGTTGTAAAACTAAAACAGTTGAAACAATGCAAATTACATTAAAAACTGGTGAATAAATGAGGTAATTATGGGCAAAGTTATATTTCACATTGATATGAATAGTTTTTTTGCAAGTTGTGAAATTGCAGAAAATCCAGAGTTAAAAGGCAAAAAAGTTGCAGTTGCACATGTATCTTTAGATAAAAAAGGTATGGTTCTTGCTGCTACATATGAAGCTAAGGCTTATGGAATTAAAACTACGATGTTAGTGTATGAAGCAGAAAGACTTTGCCCTGATATTATTTTTGTTGAACCTAATCATGAACTTTATCAGGAATATTCTAGAAAGTTTTTTAGTTATTTTCATAAGATTACACCTCTTGTAGAACCTGCAAGTATTGATGAAGGTTACTTGGATGTTACTGATGTTTGTGGACCAACTGAGTATTTAGATCTTGCTAAAAAGATACAAACTGATATTTTAGAACTTTATAATTTACCTTGTAGTATTGGAATTGCTCCTAATAAGTTTCTTGCAAAAATGGCATCTGATATAAAGAAACCTCTTGGTATAACAGTTCTTAGAAAAAGAGATATTAAAGAAATTATGTGGCCACTTCCAATTGAGGATTTTTTTGGAGCAGGAAAAAAAACCTGTGAATTATTAAGAAGTATTAATATTAAAACAATTGGTGATCTTGCAACATTTCCTGATGTTAAAATGTTAGAACGTTTAGTGGGGGAAAATAATACTAAGTATTTAATTAGTCATGCTAATGGTGAAGGTAGTACTGAAGTAGATCCTAATAGGTATGATAATGTTTCATCTATTAGTAATTCTCATACTTTAGATCATGATGAATATAATTCTGATAATATTATTTTATTAATTAAAGTGTTATCTAATACAGTTTCTTCTAGGATGGAAGAAGATAATCTACGCGGTCAAACATTTACATTGCAACTTAAGTATAATAACTTTAAAATGGTTTCTAAATCTATTACGATATCTAAACCTACAAATAATAGTTATCAAATGATTAGAATGTATACTGAGATTTTTGAAGAACTATATGATCCTGATTTTGCGGTTAGACTTGTAGGTGTTGCTTCTAGTAAACTTACTAAAGGTAAAGATACAGTTGTTCAGATGAGTATTTTTGATGAACTTGATAAAGAATCACTAGATTTAGAAGTATCAAAAGTTATAAAAGATATTAATAATATCGTTGGATCAAATTCTATTCAAATAGGTGTTAGTAAATTACCAAAAGAATAGTAATGTTCTTGATTTTAAAATTAAAATAAAGTATAATATTACTAATAAAAAAATTTTATAATTACTTTTTTCAGTGAAGAATCTGACAAATTTGGAGAAAAAACGAAGTGATTTGCGCGTTAAGTGAATTAAATGAGAGTGGATTATTCCAAACTAAGGTGGTATCGCGTATAAAAATATACGTCCTTAGATTGTTTTATGCACTCTTTTTTTATTATATGGGAGGAAATATGAAAGTAAGTAAAATTAAAGGTACATTAGATTATTTTGGAAGAGATGTTAAAAAATATCGTTATATTGAAAATGTTGCGAGAAGTATTTCTAAACAATTCGGATATCTTGAAATAGTAACACCTATTTTTGAAGCAACAGAAGTATTTGCGCGTGGTGTTGGAGAAGGTACTGATATTGTAAATAAAGAAATGTATACTTTCTTAGATCGAAGTGAAAAGTCACTTACACTACGTCCTGAAGGAACAGCAGGTGTATCTCGTGCTTATGTCGAGAATAAAATGTATGTTGACCCAGGCTTGAAAAAATTATTCTATTTTGGTCAAATGTTTAGATGTGAACGTCCTCAAGCTGGACGATATAGAGCATTTACACAATTTGGTATTGAAGCACTTGGACCTGGTTCTGCATATTTAGATGCTGATGTAATTTATTTTGGTTATTTATTCTTACAAAAGCTAGGTATTAAAAATGTTAAAGTTGCAATTAATACAATTGGTAGTAAATCTGGTCGTGCAAAATATGAAGAAGCATTAAAAGAATATTTTAGTGAACATATTGATGAAATGTGTAATGATTGTAAAACAAGACTTGAGAAAAATCCACTTCGTATACTAGATTGTAAAGTTGATGCAAAAAGTGATATTATGAAAAATGCACCTAAAATTATTGATTACTTAAGTGAAGAAGATATTGCGTATTTTGATAAAGTACTTAAGTGCTTAGATAAGTTAGGTGTTGAATACGTAATTGAACAAAAACTTGTTCGTGGTCTTGATTATTATAATCACACTGTATTTGAATTTATTTATGATGATAAGAATTCTAATATTGATGGATTAACTTTACTTGGTGGAGGACGTTATAATGGATTATCACGTCAGTTTGATGGACCTGAAACAGATGCAATCGGATTTGGTACTGGTGTTGAAAGATTAATGTTAGTACTTGATGAACTAGGTTTATTTAAAGATGATGAAAAGTTAGTTGATGTGGTTGTAATTAATATTGGTGAAGAAACTAAACTTGAAGCATTAAGCCTTGCTGCTTTCTTAAGGAGTAATAATGTTTCTTGTGAAATTGATTATGTAAGTAGTAATTTAAAACCACAATTTAAATTATCTGAAAGAGTAAATGCACCATATATTATTATAATAGGTTCTGAAGAAGTAGAAAATGGTGTATTTAAATTAAAGAATACAATACTAAAAACAGAAGAAATGAGAAAGATTGAAGAGTTAAATGAAATCTTTAATATAGAAGGAGAAAAATATGCGTACAAAAAATAATGGAGAATTAAGAATTAGTAATGTTGGTGAAGTTGTTACACTAGTTGGTTGGTGTAGTAAAAAACGTGACTTAGGTGGACTAGTATTCATTGACTTAAGAGATAGATGGGGTATTACACAAATTGTTGTTAATCCAACCAATGAATATTATAATGTTGCAGTTGATGTTAAAAATGAATATGTTTTGAAAGCAACAGGTAAAGTTGTAGAACGTGAAAGTAAAAATAAAAATATTCCTACTGGTGAAGTAGAAGTAATCGTTGAAAAATTAGAAATTTTATCTTCTGCAGAAGTTACTCCAATGATTATTGCAGATAATACTGATGCACTTGAAGACACAAGAATGAAATATCGTTACTTAGACCTAAGAAGACCTCAAATGCAATATAATATGAAACTTCGTCATAAAGCTGCGATGTCAATTCGTAATTATTTTGATGCACTTGATTTTATTGAAGTTGAAACACCTGTATTTGGTAAGTCTACACCAGAAGGTGCTCGTGACTTTTTAGTTCCTTCACGTGTTCATAAAGGTGAATTTTATGCACTACCTCAAAGTCCACAACTTTATAAACAATTATTAATGGTTGCGGGATTTGAAAGATATTTCCAAATTGTTAAATGTTTTAGAGATGAAGATTTAAGAGCAGATAGACAGTTAGAATTTACACAAGTTGACCTTGAAATGAGTTTTGTTGATGAACCAGATGTTCAAGCACTTGTAGAAGGCCTACTTAAAAAGGTTTGGAAAGATTGTTTAAATATTGATATTGCTACTCCATTTATGCATATGAAATGGACTGATGCAATGAATAATTATGGTTCTGATAAACCTGATACAAGATTTGAAATGTTACTTTCTGATATTTCTGATTGGGCATTAACTACTGAATGTGGTTTCTTCAAATCAGCTATTGAAAATGGTGGAAATGTTAAATGTATTGTTGCAAAAGATGCTGCAAATAAATATTCTAGAAAAGAAATTGATCGTTTAACATTACTTGCTAAAAAATATCATGCAGGTGGTCTTGCTTGGTTAAAATATGAAAATGGTGTTTTAAATGGTAGTGTTGCTAAATTTGTGTCAGATGAAAATAAAGATAATTTAGTAGCTAAATTAGGACTTAATAATAACGATTTAGTTTTAATTGTTGCAGATAAACTTGCTAATTGTAATCAATCTTTAGGTGCACTTCGTTTACAATTAGGTAGAGAACTTGATTTAATTGATAATGATAAGTTTAATTTCTTATGGGTTGTTGATTGGCCTTTATTTGAATATAATGAAGAAGAAGGTCGCTATGAAGCCGCTCATCATCCATTTACATCTCCTAAAGATGGTGATGAAGATAAATTATTAACAGATCCTGCTAATTGTTATGCTAAAGCATATGATATCGTTTTAAATGGTTATGAACTTGGTGGTGGTAGTATCCGTATTCATAATCAAGAAATTCAAAGTAAGATGTTTAAAGCTATTGGTTTAACTGATGAAGATGCAAGCGTTAAGTTTGGCTATTTTGTAAATGCGCTTAAATATGGTACACCTCCACATGGTGGACTAGCCATTGGTTTTGATAGACTTGTAATGCTTCTTACTAAGAATAATAACTTACGTGAAGTTATTGCATTCCCTAAAGCAGCAAGTGCTAAATGTCCTATGAGCGGAGCTCCAACTGAAGTTACTGATGCTCAACTTGCAGAACTTGGAATTAAAGTAGATAAATAAGAAAGAGGTTTAATGATGAAAAGTAATAATTATATTTCTTGGGATGAATATTTTATGGGTGTTGCAATGTTATCTGCTTTAAGAAGTAAAGATCCTTCTACTAAAGTAGGTGCATGTATTGTTAATAGTAATAAACGTATTGTTGGTATTGGTTATAATGGACTCCCATGTGGGTGTAGTGATGATGAATTTCCATGGGAAAGAAGTGGTGGTTTTTTAGATACTAAATATGCTTATGTTGTTCATGCTGAACCTAATGCAATTTTAAATGCTACAAGTGATTTAACTAATGCTACACTTTATGTTACGCTTTTCCCTTGTAATGAATGTGCTAAATTAATTATTCAAAGTGGGATTAAAGAAATTGTTTATTCTTGTGATAAATATCAAGATACAGATGCGTCTAAAGCTTCTAGAAGAATGTTAGAAGCTGCAGGTATTAAGTTACGTCAACTTGATACACCAAAAATTGTATTAGAATAATAATGCTAAGATTACTAAAAAAGTTTAAATTATTAGTAATTATTCCATCAATTATAGCTATAGTATTTATTACATTATCAATTATTCCAACTAATTATGATTTAACTGTTCCTGCAACACTTGCAGATATTGATGATTCATATGATTTTGAAGGTATTAACACAGAAGATGTAAATGTTTCTAGTGTTAGTGTATATTCTTATTATAATATTAGTGTCTTAAACTATTTACAATCATTAATTAATCCTTATAAAGTTTTAGAAAAACATAATAAGTATGTTAATACAAGCCTAGAATATGGTGCTACATCTGGTACGATACAAAAAAATGTTGCACTTGATAACTCTTTAATAGCAGGTTATCGTGCTGCTAATATTGAAATTAATGAATCATTTGTTGGTTATATTGTGCATAGTGTATTTGGTTTAGAAAAAAGTGAAATAATGCTTGGAGATATTATTGTTAAATGTGAAGGAATAGATTTAACTGAAGAGGTAACGATTATTAATGTACTTGCGAAAAAATATGGGGTATATGAAAAAGATGGTTCATATTATGTAAATATTGAAGCAGGTAAATTATATAATTTTACTGTCTTAAGAAATGGTACAACTATAGATATAAATGTTAAAGCATTTAATTATGAAACAGAAGATGATACTTTTCCTAGTTTAGGCTTTAATTATTATGAAAAGTATAATATTTCTTCATCTAATGCAAGTGTTAAATATCAAATCTATGCACCAGATTCTTTTGGACCATCAGCTGGTCTAATGCAAGCATTATTTATTTATGATTCATTAACTGGTGAAAAATTAACAAAAGACTTACATGTTGTTGGAACTGGAACTGTTGATAGTTATGGAAATGCTGGTTCCATAGGTGGAGTAAAAGCTAAAATAATGGCTGCTATAATAGATGATGCTGATATTTTCTTCGTTCCTTCATCTAATTATGAAGAAGCGAAAGAACAATATAATAAATATGATACTGATATGAAATTAGTTAGTGTTACTTGTTTACAAGATTGCATTGATTACTTGAAAAATAGGTAGGTACTAAATATGAGATTAAAAGAATATAAAGATTATTTAAAAAATATAATTGATGTTTTTAGTACTGTATCTAAAAAAAGTAAAAGTATTGCGTTTATATTTACAATAATTGTTGGACTTTTATGTGCAAGTCCAATCGTTTGTGTGATTATTAATTTGTTCATGCAATGCTTAGGAATAAAATTAGTTTTAATATCATTAATAGTTTTATGTGGTGTATTATTTCATTTAATTATTTCTTTAATGGCACCAATATATTATGTTTCATTAAATGAGTTGAATAAAGATTTAAATATTAATGTTTCATATAAAAAATTGTTTATTGTATCAATTAGTGATTTATTCCAAATAGTTTTTATCGTTATTATGGTAATGTTAATGAATATTTTAGTTATAAATATGTTTTTTTAGGAGGTAAACAATGAAGAAAAAATATAGTTTACTTATTGCATTTGCATGCGTTTTAGTTTTAATTGGAATTGATCAATTAACTAAATGGTTATGTAATACAAATGAAATTTTATTAAGTGGTGATAAGATTATTTTAATCAAAAACTTTATTAGTTTTAGACTTGCATATAATAAAGGTGCTGCTTGGAGTATTTTAGAGGGAAAGAAGTTTTTCTTAGTATCAATTAGTTTACTTGCTAGTGTATTTGTAACTTATATGATTGTAAGACTAGTTGACTTTAAGAATAATTTATTACTTAGTATTGCGTTAATTTTAATTGATGCAGGGTCTATTGGTAATTTAATTGATCGTGCTTTTTATAGTGAAGGTGTAATTGATTTCTTACATTTAGAATTTATTGATTTTCCAACATTTAATGTTGCAGATTCATGTTTAACTGTTGGGGCTATAGTATTAATGGTATATGTTTTATTCTTTTATAAAGAGCCTGATAAAAAAAATTCCCTAAATAATGAATTAGGAGAAGAAGAAAATGCTTAAGATAGAATTAATTGTACAAGATTTATTTGAAGAACTTCGTGTAGATAAATATATTGCTGCAAATTATGATGAAGTATCACGTAGTGAGTTAAAATATTATTTTGATGAAGAAAAAATTTTAGTTAATGGTAAACTTGCCAAACCATCATTAAAAGTATTTAATGGTGATATCATTAATATATTAGAACGTGATGATCAAATAATTGATTTAGAAAAAGAAGATTTAAATCTTGAAATTGTTTATGAAGATGATGATGTAATTGTTGTTAATAAACCTACAGGTATGGTAGTACATCCTGCTCCTGGACATCATCATGGAACACTTGTTAATGGTTTATTATTCCACTGTAATACATTATCTAATGTAGGAGGGGACTCTAGAGCTGGGATTGTTCACCGTATTGACAAAGATACCTCTGGCCTTCTTGTTGCTTGTAAAAACAATAAAGCACATCGTAATCTTGCAGAACAATTTAAAAATAAAGAAAATACAACTAGAAAATATTATGCGATTGTAAATGGTAATATAGGGCATAATTTAGGTAAAATTAATGCTCCAATTGGAAGAGATCCATCTAACAGACAAAAAATGGCTGTTGTAGAAGGTGGTAAAGAATCTGTTACACATTTTAAAGTTCTTGAAAGATTTAAAGATCATACTTTAATTGAATGCACGCTTGAAACAGGTCGTACACATCAAATTAGGGTTCATATGTCTTATATTAAGTTTCCTGTCTTAAACGATCCATTATATGGTTCTAAAAAACAAACAACTCCTTTTGGTCAATATTTGCATGCTAAAACACTTGGATTTGTTCATCCTGTAACAGGTAAATATATGGAGTTTGATTCTGAACTTCCTGATGAATTTAAAGAAATGTTAGAAACGTTAAGAAAATAAGACCTCAAATTATTTTGAGGTTTTTTTACAAATATTTAGTTAATAATTAATTTTTATTCTAGTTATAAATTTATAAATAAGAAAGGGATGAGTTAATGTTCAAAATATTAATTGCTGAAGATGATAACGAATTAAGACAGTTATTTAAAAGTGTACTTGTTAAAAATGGTTATAATGTTAAAAGTGTGGGAGATGGAATGGATGCATTAACTGAAATAAAAGATAACTATTATGATTTATTAATAAGTGATGTAATGATGCCAAGATTAGATGGATATGAGTTAGTAAGAATATTAAGAGAAAATAATATTAAAATACCCGTAATGATGATTACTGCAAAAGATAAGTTTGATGATATGCAACTTGGATTTTTAGTTGGAAGTGATGAATATATGATTAAACCTATAAATTTAAATGAAATGGTAATAAGAGTAGCAGCACTTTTAAGAAGAGCACAAATAATAAATGAAAGAAAAGTTATTTTAGGTAATACAATTTTAGAATATGATACATTTACTGTAAATTTTGATGGTGAATCCATTGTTTTACCTTTAAAAGAATTTCAAGTTCTATATAAACTGGCTTCTTTTCCCGGGAAAATATTTACTAGACAACAGTTAATGGTTGATATTTGGGGATATGATTCTGATAGTGATATGCATACGGTTGATGTACATATTGAAAGACTTAGGAAAAAATTAAAAAATAATGTAGATTTTGAAATTGTTACTATGCGCGGTATTGGTTATAAGGTAGTGAAAAAATGAAAAAAATAGATATCAAAAAATATTGGAAAATAAAGAAACGTTTAGGTTTTCACTTTTATTTTGTTTTTTATTCGGTTTTAACAATTTATGTAACAGTTACAATTTCAGATTTTATAACTAAATATTTTAACGATTGGCTTATAAAATTTGTTAATATTCCAGATATTTTTGTTTTACTAGCATTTAGTTTGATAATTGGATTTGTTTTGTCTTTTTTTGTTGGTAAAATGTTACTTAGTCCAATTAATAAATTAAAAGAACATATGGATTTAGTTTCAACTGGTAATTTTGAAGTTGAAATTAAAGCAAAAAGTAAAATTGATGAAGTAGAAGATATGTATCATTATTTTAATGTGATGATTAAAGAATTAAGATCTACTGAAATAATACAATCAGATTTTATTTCTAATGTATCACATGAGATTAGAACGCCTTTAAATGCTGTTGAAGGATATGCTACCCTACTTACAAATAAAGATTTAACAGAAGAAGAAAAAAATATTTATATTGATAAAATATTATATAATACTAAGAGAATGAACGAGTTAATTAGTAATATTTTACTTCTTTCTAAGGTTGATAATATGTCAATTGAATCTAATAAAAAAATATATTGTTTAGATGAACAAATTAGGCAATCAATTGTATTTTTAGAGCCTAAATGGAGTGAAAAAAATATTTTCTTTAATATAGAATTAGAAGAAATAAATTATTTTGGCAACGAAGAATTGATGATTCATGTTTGGAATAATTTAATAAGTAATGCAATTAAATTTAGTCCTAATGATGGTGAAATTTCTATGTCTTTAACGAGCATTAATAATAAAATAATTTTTATTATTGAAGATAACGGTCCTGGTATAATAGAAAGTGATATAAGGAAAATATTTAATAAGTTTTATCAAAGTGATACTTCACATAAATCTGAAGGTAATGGATTAGGCTTAGCGCTTGTTAGAAAAATTCTTGATATATCGCATTGTGAAATTACTGTTGAAAATAAAATTCCACATGGATGTAAGTTTATAGTTGTATTATATAATGATATAAAAAGCTAGGTTTTTAAATTTAACCTAGTTTTTTCAACAATTGTTGATTTTAAGTTGAAGTTTTATTGAATTATTTATATTATAATATAAGTGTATAATGTAAGGAGATGAAATATATGATAAAATTATTTACAGATACAGACACAGATATTACAAAACAAGAAGCTGATTATTATGGTTATAAGTTAATTAGTATGCCATATTTAATTGATGAAAAAGAAATTTTTCCTTATGAAGATTTTGAAGAGTTTGATTATAAATCTTTTTATGATTTATTAAGAACTGGTGTTTTACCTAAAACATGTGCTATTAGTCCAGCTAAATATATTGAATATTTTGAACCAGAATTTAAGGCAGGTAATGATATTTTATATGTTCATTTTTCTAAAGCAATGAGTGGTACATTTAATGCAATGGAACTTGCTTATGAGGAATTAAAAGAAAAATATCCTGAACGTAAGCTTTATACAATTGATACTTATGGAATTACTATTTTAAGTAATATAATTGTAAAAGAAATTGGCGATATGTGTTTAAATGGAAAATCATTAGATGAAATATTAAAATGGGCTAATGATGAAGTTAAGCATTTTGCAACATATTTTTTTGCTGATAATCTAAAGTTTTTTAAATTAAGTGGTAGGGTAAGTAATGTTACAGCTGCAATGGGAGATTTTATAGGTGTTAAACCAATTATCTATATGGACGAAAACGGGATGATGACAAACATCGGTAAAGAAAGAGGACGTAACAAAGCTTTAAAGAAATTAGTTGAATATGTTGAAGAATTAATTGTTGATCCATATAGTCATCGTATTATTATTGGTCATTCAGATGCTATAGAACTTGCTGAAAAACTAGGAGAAATGCTTATTGAAAAATATGGTCAGAATTTAAAAATTGAATATGTCGTTGTTAATCCTACCGCAGGCAGCCATTGTGGCCCTGATACTATTGGAGTTGCGTTTTATGCTAAGCATAAATAATATAATTGAAATTAAAGAAGTAAAAACAAAAAAACAACAAAAGGAATTTTTAAATTTTCCATTAAAATTGTATAAAAATTGTAAATATTTTGTTCCTCCTTTATATGTGGATGAGAAAAAAATATTCAACAAAAATTATTTATATTTAGATCAAGCAGAAGCTGTGTATTACAATGCATATATCAATGGAAAAATTGTAGGTCGTATTTCTGGGATTATTCAATTTGCTTCGAATAGTAAAAATAACGAAAAAAGAGTTAGATTTACAAGATTTGATTCTATTAATAATCAAGAAGTTGCAAATGCATTATTTCAAAATGTAGAAAATTGGGCTAAAGAAAAAGGAATGGATACAATAGTTGGTCCATTAGGGTTCTCTGATTTAGAAAGAGAAGGTTTATTAATAGAGGGATTTAATGAATTATCTACTTTTGAAGAACAATATAATTATAAATATTACAAAACTTTAGTAGAAAACTATGGTTTTGTTAAAGAAGTTGATTGGATTGAAAGAAAATTATATGCGCCAAAACAAAAAGATGAACGTTTAGAAAGACTTAGTGCTTTAATGCTAAAAAGATATCATTTAAAGTTTGGAGTTGCAAAAAATAAGAAGGAATTTATCAATAAATATGCGAATAAATTTTTTGATATAATTGATGAAACATATAAAGATATTTATGGCTCTGTTCCTTTCACACCTGCAACAAGAAAATTAATGATAAATAATTTTAAATTAATAGTTGATTTAAAACATGTAGCAGTAATAGTAGATGAGAATGATAATGTAGTATGTTTTGGTATATGCTTTCCATCATTATCTGAAGAAATTCGCAAAAGTAATGGTCATTTGACACCTATTGCGATAATAAGACTTATAAAGGCTATTAAAAAACCTAAAATTCTTGATTTAGGTTTAATAGGAGTTTTGCCACAATATCAAATGAAGGGTGTTAGTTCAGCGTTGATTGCTGAAATTATGAAAATGTTATCTTCCGGCGAAATTGAATATTGTGAAACAAATTTAAATTTAGAAATAAATAGCAGTATTCAAAATCAATGGAAATCATTTGATAGTGTTTTACATAAACGAAGAAGATGTTACATAAAAAAAATATATAAGTAGAAAATAAACTCATCATACCAAATTGATATGATGAGTTTATTCATTTATATTACCCTGTTTTGATTTTGGTAAAGGATTATTAATAAAATATTCTTTTACTCTTGCTGTATTTGCAAATTTTAGTTTTGCAACTAATGATAAATTATCCCATCCATAAGCTTTTACAAATGAAATAGCAGTTCTATCTACTTCAGGTCCTGCTCCTTTTAAGAAATGGAATGAGTATTCGTTATTTATTCTATTTATTTCTCTTAGAAATGTATATCTTGCAAGAATACTAGCAGCTGCTATAGCAAGATGAGCACGTTCTCCTTTAGGTATCATTGTAACGTTTTTATATACATTTTCTTCTTTTTCAAGATAATCAAAGTATTTATCTTTAGGTGTGAACTCATCTATCAAGATAGCGTCACACTTTACATTTTTGATTTTATTTAGTATACTAATAATAACTTTATTGTGTAAATATGATTTTAGAAAGTTAAAATTAGATTTTTCTTTAGAAAGTTTATTTAGGCGTTTTGGTTCTAAAAACATTATACTATAAGGAAGTATTTCTGATAGTTTTAGTGCAAGATTGATAATTTGTTTATCAGTTAAAAGTTTAGAATCTTTGACACCAAGATGTTTTAAAGTTTCGATTTGTTCTGTGTTGACATATGTTGCACAAACAACGATTGGACCGAAGTAATCACCTGTTCCAACTTCATCACTACCTACTGCTGATAAATTGAAATAATTAATTTGGTCAGTTTCAGTTACTTCTTCAAGTGGTAACCCGAAAATTTGTGCCCAATAATTATATTCTTCAGCTTCTTTTTCACCTTGGAAAAGAACAACATTTGTTTTATAAAATGT
The DNA here is from genome assembly GCA_017398545.1 of Bacilli bacterium. GTDB lineage: Bacteria > Bacillota_I > Bacilli_A > ML615J-28 > CAG-313 > UBA1737. The sequence goes on from JAFQFT010000073.1 coordinate 92,514, forward strand.
AATTGTAGCATGAGATAGTTTTGCTCTTGCAATTGTATACTCACTTGTGTTGTAAGTTAGGTATCCTTGATAATGACTTAACATTTGATCTAGTTGTGAACTTGTTGCTTTAATTTTATGTGTTGTATTTAGTCTAGGTTCAGCCATATTCTTTTTCCTCCAACTTTATTATATCAAAAAAATATTTTTAGTAAAAATAATATTATAATTTTTTTTAAAAGGAGACTTTTTTATGAAGTATAATGATCAGTATTTTTATAAAAAGTTAGAAATTCTTGAAATTATAGAAGAGTTAAAATCACATTGTATATTAAAAGCATCCGTTAGATACTTTGATAAAATGAATGTGATGAATGATTTAGAATTAATCAAAGAAGAACTAGCTAAAGTAAAAGAAGCATATACTATTTGTGTTAAATATGAAAGAAGTCCAATTTATTTAAGTTACGAATATGATGAATTATTAGATATTGCAGTTAAAGGTGGTATTTTATCAGGAATTGAATTATTTGAAACTGTTAAAATGTTTTCTTCTATTCGTGCAAACGAAAGGTTACTAGGTTATTTAGAAAAAGATCACATAGATTGTAAATATTTTAAATCATATGTAAGTAATCTATATATTTTAGTTGAACTTGAAAAAGTACTTCGTAAATCTCTTGATGATAATGGTGATATTTTAGATGATGCTTCATCTGAACTTAAGAAGATTAGAAACAGGTTAAAGGGTATTGATGATCGTATTAAACATCGTTTACAAGAAATAATAGGAGCAAATAGTAGTTATCTTGCGGATAGTGTTGTTGTTATTCGTGATGATAGATATTGTTTAGCTGTAAAAGCAGAATATAAGAACTCCTTTAAAGGTATTTTACATGATGTTTCATCAAGTAATTTAACTGCATTTATGGAACCACTTCAAATAGCAGAAATGTCTAATGAAAAAGATCGTCTTCGTAATGAAGAAAAACAAGAAATAGAACGAATCTTAAGATATTTATCTGATTTAGTAGCTTGTGAAGAAGAAGTATTAAAAAATAATTATTTAACATTAATTGAACTAGATAAGATATTTGCTAAAGCAAAACTAGGTATGTCTTATAATGGTAGTGCACCTAGTGTTAATAATAAAGGTATTTTTGATTTAAAGAATGCAAGACATCCATTATTAAAAGTAGAAAAAGTTATTCCAAATAATATTGATTTTGGTAAAAATCATTTAGGTATCGTTATTACAGGGCCAAATACTGGTGGTAAAACAGTTTTACTTAAAACTGTAGGATTATTATCTTTAATGGTTAAATTTGGTCTATTAATTCCTGCTGATGAGGAAAGTAATATTATGATTTTTGATCATATATTTTGTGATATTGGTGATGATCAAAGTATTGTTGAAAATCTATCTACTTTTTCTTCACATATGAAAAAAATGGTTGCGATTGTTAATCAAGTTACACCTAATTCACTTGCGTTATTTGATGAAATAGGTTCAGGAACTGATCCAGTTGAAGGTGCTCAAATTGCAATTGCAGTACTTAATTATTTTGTTAAGAAAAATGTTAGTTTTATTACAACAACTCACTATGCTGAATTAAAAGCATATGCTTATACTAAAGAACGTGTTGTTAATGCATCAATGGCATTTAATGAAGACACTATGGAACCAACATATCATTTAGTAATTGGTAAGAGTGGTTCTAGTAATGCGTTATCAATTGCTAAGAATCTTGGTTTAAAACAAGAAATTATTGATGCTGCAAGACATCATTTTAATACTAATAGTTCTGATACTAGAGCATTAATTAATAGTATTGAGAAGAAGGTTAGACAACTTGAGAAATTAGAAGAACAATATAAGATTGATATTAAGAATGCAAATGAAGTAAAAGAAACGTATGAGAAAAAGTTAGATAATATTGATAAAGAAAAAGAAAAAGTATTGAATGAAGCTTTAAAAGAAGCCAGTCGTATTGTTGATGAAGCAGTAGAAAAAGCTAATAAATTATTAGAAGAAGTTAGGGAACTTCAAGGTAAAGGTGTTAAACTTCATGAAATTATTGAAGCCCAAGCTCAAATTGATAATGTTTCAAATAGTGTTAATGCTCCTAAACCTAAAAATAAAGTTAAAAAGAAAATTGCAGAACCAGTTGTAGGTAGTCGTGTTTATTTAGTTGATTATCAACAATATGGTACAATTAAAAGAATTAGAAAAGATAAAAGCATTGATGTAGAAATTGGTAATATTTCTGTAAATGTATTTAAGGAAGATATTGAGCTTGTTGAGGTTGAAGAAGCAGTTGTTGTTCATAATGTAGTAGTAGAAAAAAGTTCTAGTACTAAAAGTGTTAAATTATCACTAGATTTAAGAGGGGCTAGGTTTAGTGACGCAAAAGATATGTTAGAAAAATATATTGATGATTTATTAATGGCTAATATTAAATCTGCTACGATTATTCATGGCTTTGGTACAGGAACTATTCGTGAACTTGTTCAAGACTTTTGTCGTAAATCTAAGTATATTGATAGTTATAGATATGGAGTTGCTGGGGAAGGTGGACTTGGGGTAACTGTTATTACATTGAAGTAGGTGTTTTTTATGGAATTATTAAATAGAGAAGATTATGAAAAAATTTTAAATGAGAATGAGGTTATATTTGTATTTTTTTATGCAACTTGGTGTCCACCTTGTAAGATGTTAAAACCAATTGTAGAAGAGTATATGGAAAATTATCCTGATAATGCATTTTTATTAATAAATACTGATAATTTTAAAGATATTCATAAGTCATATGATATTCATAATGTTCCAACAATTTTATGTTTTAAAAATGGTGAAATTGTGGACACACTTGATGGATATATTGAATATGAAGAAATTGAAGATAAATTTAATGAATTATTAGCGTAATTTATGCTCACCTAAAAAGGTGAGCATTTACTTTTTAAAATTTTTTATATAATGCTTTGCAAATAAAAAAAGTTTATGATATACTTTATAAAAAAGGAGAAGTGATAACATGAATTTAAGCGAAAAGAAAGCGTATGTACAAGCTAATTTACAGTACTTACCAGAATTTGAAAAGAAGGATTTTGAATTTAATTTTCTATGTGTTTTAACAAGAAATTCTGTAGGTATGGAAAGTGGTCATAGAGCTGAACTTAAAGATGTAGTAGCAATCGTTAAAGGTCATCCTTGTTTATTAGATGAAGGGTTAAAACGTGATATTTATAATCATTATGCTGCTTATTTAAAAATGTTAGATTATTTAAAACAACATCCAGAAGGATATTTAGATGAAGAAATTATTAAAGATATTCATGAAGTATTAGTTAAAGGTGTAATTGAGGGTGGTGTTTATCGTAATGTAGGTATTTCTATTAAAGGTTCTAAATATGTTCCTTGTGATCCAATTAAAGTTTATCATCGTATGGATAAATATATTGCACAACTTAATGAGATGGAAAATAACTTAGATAAAGTTGTTTATGCTCATTTACAATTATCTAAAATTCATCCATTCTTAGATGCTAACGGCAGACTATGTCGCTTAATTCTTAATTATATGTTAATTTCTGAAGGTTATTTACCTGTTTCTATTCCTGTAAAACGTCGTAATGAATATTTTGCAACATTAGAATTATATAAAGTAGAAAAAACAAGTGTTCCATTTACTAATTTATTAAATGATTTATTAAATAAAGAGTATGATCGTTTAATTGAATTAATTGAACCACATGTAAAATAATAAAAAATTAGAGTAAAGTTAAAGGTAACTTTACTCTTTGTTGCTATTATTATGTATTTTTTTGTCACAATAATAATATATTAATTGTTTTATAATTGAAAAAATATACGAGGAGATTGACTATGAAGAAATATTGTTTTTTATTTATATTAGTATGTATATTATTATTAAATGGTTGTTTTGGTGATGGATATTCAAAGTCAAGTGATCCTGAAATTTATTTATCATATGAATTACTAGAAAATGGTACATATCGTATAAATGGTTTTAGTACTAAACCAGTTAGAAATCTTGTGATTCCTAGTTATATTAAAGGAATTAAAGTAACTTCAATTGCTGAATCAGCATTTGAAGTTAAAAAAGTGATTGGTTTAAGACCAAAAGATATTGAAAGTGTTGTAATAGAAGAAGGAATTAAAATAATTGATAATTATGCATTTAAAAATTGTGGTGCAACTAGTTATAAATTATCTGATTCTATTGAAATAATTGGCGAATCCGCATTTTCGGATAATTGTGAAAGAACAATTAATTTACCTAAAAATATTAAAGAAATCGGAAATTATGCATTTAGTTCTGTTACATTTTTGTCAGAATTATATTTAGATAAAGTATTGCTTGGAGAAGGTGTATTTTATAGATCAAATGTTAGAAAAGTAACGTTTAGTGATTATTATACGGAAATACCAAATCGTTTGTTTTGTGAAGTAAGCAGTTTAGAAGAAGTAGTCATTCCTGATACTTGTACTAAAATTGGTGATGAAGCATTTAAATCTACTAACATCAAAAATATTGTATTTTGTGAAAATTTATCATATTTTGGTGATAGAGCTTTTTTTGGTAGTAGACTTGAATCTGTTGTTTTTAATGCTGAAAACATTAATATGAATTATTCTTCTTTTGGAGATTTAGATAGATTAAATACTATTACATTTAATAATACTAAATTAATTGATAATGTTTCTCAAGCGTTTAATAGCACTAATTTCAAAGAAATTTATTTAAATGATGTTGAAAATTATTGTATAGTAAATAAAGGATTATGCGAAGGAACTAAACTTTTACTTGCACCTAATAATTTTGATAATTTTGAGGGAATTTCAATAATTTCTAGTTATGCTATGGCAGGTAGAGAGTATAGTAATTTAACAATTCCTAATGATGTAACAGTAGATTCTAATGCTTTTAATGGCAGTAAAATAGAAAATCTAATTTTATATTCATCAAATGTTAACACGAAAGCTTTTTATTATACTACTATAAATAAAATGGCCGTTAGTACTAAAGTTATTAGAAAAGATGTATTTTATAATGTATCTGATTTAAAAGTTATTGAATTTTTAGAAGGTGTTGAAACTATTCAAACTGAAGCATTTGTTTGTTTGCATGAATTAGAAACGATTTATTTACCTGCTTCGCTAAAACAAATTAAAACTGCTGGTTTTATACAATGTTCAAGATTGAAAAATGTTTATTATAATTTAAAACAAGGTGATCCTGCTGATTTATATGCTGGAAGTTTTGTTCAATATATTTCAAATGTATTAACTGAAACTGGACAAATTAATTCTACAATAAATTCAGATTTAAAAATTTATGTTAATGCTGATATTTACGATAAATGTTTAAAGTCTTGGAATAAGATGCCAATTGGTGAACATTATATTTATCATGATAATCTTATAAATCATATTGAACTATATGAATAATAACTTAAAAAAATCGTATAAGACCTGAATTTATATTTAGGTCTTTTTTTTATAAACATATTACTTTAAAAAGTTGTTTTTTTTTGTTATAATATAGGTGAGTAAGAAAGAAGGTCCATGTGAATAACAAAGTAGAAATTATTAGTTATAAGCATAATGGTGGACTTCATCGTGTATGGCAGTACGCATATGTAGTGCGTCAAACTAGTAACATGATTGTATTAGTAAATGATTATCCAAATGTTATTGATGGTGATGGTCGTCGCTGGAGAACTAAAGAGCCAGCAGTATGTTATTTTTTCAAAGACCATTGGTATAATATTGTCTGTATGCTACGTCCTACAGGGATTACATATTACTGCAATCTAAGCTCACCTTATGTAAAGGATTCTGAAGGTGTAAAGTACATTGATTATGATTTAGATGTAAAAGTATTTCCAAGTGGAGATAAAATTATTTTGGATCGTGATGAATTTGAATTTAATCAAGTTGATTATGCGTATCCTGAAAAATTAATTCAAATAGTTGAAAAGGAGATGAAAGATTTACTTAATCGTATTGATAATAGTGATGTTCCTTTTTCATCAGAAGTTGTACTCAAAGATTATGAAATATATTTGAATTTAAAAAAACAAATGAACCGTAAAAAAAAGTATCAAATCGTTCAGAATAAAAAGTGATAAGAAGAAATTCTTATCTTTTTTTCATATTTAAAGAATATCACTCATATATTTAACTAAAAGGAGTGGATTTTTAATATGAGTGATAATATTATTCGAGACGTCATCACAAGAACAAGCGGTGAATTATTTCTAGGTGTGGTGGGGTCTGTTAGAAGTGGTAAAAGTACTTTTATTAGAAGATTTATGGAGTTAAAAGTATTACCATATGTTCAAGATAAAGATTTATATAAACGTATTTTAGATGAACTACCTCAAAGTTCTGAAGGTAGAGCAATTATGACAGTTGAACCTAAATTTGTTCCAAGTGAGCAAATGAAAGTAACAATTGAAAACGATATCTCATTTAATGCAAGACTAGTTGATTGTGTAGGTTATGTTATACCTTCTGCAACAGGTTATTTAAATGATGATGGAACTTCTCGTATGGTACAAACACCTTGGTATAGTGAAGATATTCCATTTAATGAAGCAGCAAGTTTAGGCACTAAAAAAGTAATTGAATCACACGCAAATATTGGAATAGTTATAACTAGTGATGGTAGTTTTGGTGAGTTTAAGCGTCATGAATATGAAGTTGTTGAAGAAAAGATTATTGATGAATTAAAAGCATTAAATAAACCATTTATAATTGTAGTTAATACAATTAAACCTAATAGCGAAGAAACTATTAATTTAGTAAATGAATTAAAAGATAAGTATGATAATGCAGTTGTAGCGGTTGATGTTAAAAATATGACTGAAACTGATGCTGATAAGATTTTAAAAGAAGTATTAAATGAATTTGATATTGATGAATTATCAGTTCATGTACCTAGTTATATTGATGTTTTAGATGATGATGTAAGTTATAAGCAAAAGTTTAATACATTAATTAATGATACAACTGCTAATTATCGTAAATTAAAAGATGTTTTTAAAATCCAAGATACATTAAAAAACAGTGAGTTATTTGAAAATGTTGAAATTTCTAATTTAGATCCATCAACTGGTCATGTTGAAATTAATATTACATGTAGTGAAGAGTTATTTAAATCATTAATCGAAGAAGTTATTGGAGAAACGATTGATAATAAAGGTAATTTTATGAAATTACTACAAAATTATAAAAAAGCTGTTTCTGTATATCAAAAACTTGGAAATAGTTTAGACATTGTAAAAGAACGAGGTTATGATATTGCGGTACCTAAAATTAATGAAATGACACTTGATAAACCCGAATTAATTAAACAAGGTACACGTTATGGTATTAAAATTAAGGCAATTGCGCCAGCTATTTGTTTAACTGAAGTGAATATTGAATCAACATTTGAACCAATTATTGGCTCTGAAGCACAAGCAGAAGCTTTAATAAATCATATGTTAGAGAAAAGTGAAAATAATATTGAAGAACTATGGAATAGTGAAATTTTCGGTCGTAAATTATGTGATGTAATAAATGATGGAATATATTCTAAGACTAGTTCTTTAAGTGATGAAACACTAATTAAGTTTAAAGAAGGGTTGGAAAAAGTCGTTAATCATGGACATGGTGGTGTAATTGCGTTAATTATTTAAAAAAGTTAAGTAAAACCTTAAAAAAAGTTATTATTTTTATTGTTTAAATAATTATATTTTGATATAATGTAGTTAGAGGTGATACTATGACAAAAAGTGAATTAATTAAAAAAATCCATGCTAATTCAGATTATAACTATGCAGATATTGAACAAATTACTGATTTGGTGTTTGAACTTATCTCACAAGGATTAGTAGAAGAAGATAAAGTTGTAATTAGTGGCTTTGGTACTTTTGAAAAGTATTACCAAGATGGTTATGCAGGTGTTAATCCTGCAACAGGTCAACCTATTAAAGTTGCTGGTAAATATAAAATTAGATTTAATGCAAGTAAAAAATTAAAAGAAACATTAAAATAAAACTCTCAAACCAAAAATTTGGTTTGAGAGTATCTTTTTTTAGAATAAGAAGTTAATAAAAATTACACTATATTGTTCTAAAAGATCTAATAGTTCAGGGTTAAATATAAGAAATACGCTTATACAATAACTTAAAAAGTTATTTAACATATGTGTAAATATAGGTGCACAAATATTATTAGATGATTTTATGTATGCGATTCCCATTCCAAGTCCCATTAAAGAATATGGAATAACATAGATTAATTCTAAAACAAAGTCTAGGAAAGTGGCAGTACCTCTAGGTATTTGAATCAGTACAGCTGTTGCACTAGATATTACATGTAATAGACCAAATGATAATGATGAAACTATTAATGCAAGATTTCGTTTTTTAAATTGTTTGAAAATTGCTTTTCTAAAGATTAATTCTTCAAGAATTGGTGCTATAATAACTATTACAGCGAACAGAATTATTAGATTTAAAGGTGATGTACTAAACAACTGATCGATTGCTTCTTGATTTGATGAATCAGATTTCCAATTTGTAACGCCAATAATACTAAGAATTAATGTTCCAATTAAACTACCTGCATATGTTATTCCTAGTCCCATTGCACCAAAAGCAAATACTTTACCAGTTATTCGATTAAAATCTTCAACTAATGGTTTCCACATTAGTATTAATACACCTATTATTGCAATACCATAAATGATTATTTGAAGAATTAAATTTAAATAGGACTGCATATGATCATATACATTTGGATCAAAAAGGGCAGATCCTTCAGTAATAATTTCTCTTGAGAATCCATTAGCATTTAAATATAATAATATAGCAATATAACCAATAAATTCTGATACGATAAAAAATATCGATAAGTAGTAAATTATTGCTATTAATGATTTTGTTTTATAAGGTTCTACAATATTTAAGTTTTCTTTATCTCTTTGATATGCTGCATATGCCTCATCAGGATTGTTGAATACTTTTAAATACTTTTGGATTAAAGTTGTGTCGTTTTGTGATTTTATATAATAGACAATAAATGGTACTGTTAAAAATGCAAGTGTACAAATTGAATATAAAATTGTTGCAACAGTACTATTGTTTATTATACTTAATGAATAATTTATCATAAATACATTCTCCTTTTTAAAATAGTATATCATTTTATGAAGTTTTATTCAAGTATTTATGAATATTATTTTATAAATAAGAATAAAATTTGGTAGAGGTGATACTTATGAAAAAGAAAATAATTTTTATAATTTTATTAATAATTTTAATTGCTGTTTTATTTATAATTCCAAAAGATACTTATAGAAAGATATTTGGAAAAGATGATAACATTCCAACTAATGCTTATGAAAATAGTGAGCAAATATTGGTTTATATGTGTGATGAAAATAATCAATTAATAGGTGTTAATGCTTATGTGAATAGTATTGAAGAAGATTTAATTAATCAAAAGTTTGATATTTTAACGAAAAAAACAGGTACATTTAAGAATAGTTATGATACTTGTATAAACACAATGACATCACTTGTTAGTTATGAATTAAATAATGATGTACTTTCTTTAAATGTTTCTAAAGAGTTTTTAGAGTCAGAAGGAAGAAGAACACTTGAACAACTTGTATGGACATATTGTAATGATGAAATTAATGAAATAAAAGTATTAGTAGAAGGAGAAGCTATTAATTCAATAAATGGTTTTTATTTTGATGACTTATCAATAAATATGGGAATTAATTTAACATGTGAAACTAATTTTATCTTTGAAGCAAAAACTACTACTGTTATTGAATATATTGATGATGTAATTAAACCAGTTACTTATGTATATAAAGATTTAGATGAATGTGATTTTATTGTAAGTAAATTATTTAATGAAATTTATAATAATAAGGAATATGATTATGTGATAAGTACTGATTCTATTATTATTGATTTATCTATTGAGACATCTTTAAGTGAAAATTTAAAGAAAAGTATTGTTGAAACGATTAAATATAATATGAATATTAGTAATATTCAAGTACAAGGTTTAAACCAAGTATTATTAGAAATTACTGAGGAAAATGGGCTTTAGAAATTAAAGCCTTTTTTTGTTTTTTTGTATAATAATTTGATATAATTACCATTGGAAATGAGGTGTACCATGAAAATTTTACTTGCAACAGGAAATATTGGTAAATTAATTGAAATGGAAAATGTATTTAGAAAAGCTGAATTACATGATGTTGAGATTTTAACTTTAAAAGATTTAGAAAGTGTTGAAGAACCTATAGAAGATGGTAGTACTTTTTTAGCAAATGCTTATATTAAAGCAATCTACTATTACGATAAGTTTAAAATTCCAACAATTTCTGATGATACTGGTCTTTTAGTAGAATCACTTGGTGGTGCTCCTGGTGTGCTTTCTGCAAGATATGGAAGTGTTAATGGAGAACATACTGATCCTGTTAAAAATAATGAGCGTATTTTAATGGAACTTAAAAATAACCCAAATCGTAATGCAAAGTTTGTTACCGCAATGTATTATTATGATGGAACTAATTTAATTAGTTCAATTGGTGAATTATGTGGCACAATTACTTTTGAACCTCGCGGAACAAAGAGTTTTGGATATTCTTCAATTTTTGAAATTCCAAAGTATAAAATGACACTTGCAGAAATAGATGATGAATTAAGATATGCAATTAATCATCGTGGTAATGCATCAAGATTATTAATTGAACAATTAAAAGACTATATTGTAAAAAAATAAAAATAAAAGTTCAAAAAACTTTACAAAATGACTATTTTCGTGTATAATATATGAGTAATTTATGGTGCGGAAGGAGGGACCAGAGAAAATGCCAAAAACAATCGTAAGAGATAATGATTCACTAGATGATGCTATCAAACGCTTCAAACGTGATGTTTCAAGAGCAGGTACCCTTGTGGAAGCTAAAAAACGTCAACATTATATGAAGCCAGCTGAAGTTCGTAAAGAAAAAAGAAGAGCTGCTCGTAAAGCAGGACGTGCTCGTTAGTATCAATAAATAATAGGTTTATAGTTTTATAAACCTATTTTTATTTTTCATAAATTAGTCATTTATTAAATATACTTTAATAGGTGATTATTTTGTTTAATGAAGAAGTAAAGGTTATTTTAGATAGTAATAAACATGTAATAATTAAAAACTTTAAAGAATTAAAAAGTATTAATGATGATTATATATTGGTTGATAATTATTTATTAATTGGAAGTTTACTTAAAATTACGATTTTAGATGAGAGTTATATTGAAGTATATGGGAAAATTACAGAAATTAAAATCGTTGATTAAGTTACATAAATTGTTTCATTATGAATTTAGGATCCCTAAAGAATTATTTTATAAATTAAAATTAAAAGCATATTTTGTATCATCAAGTGATGAATTTATTATTTGTTATGGAAATAAAAAATTATTTAATTATTTAAAAGATTATGATATTTTATATGTTGATCAGTATAAAGTAATATTTAGAAAAGTAATACTTAATAAAATAATTATTATTATGACTTTTATTTTAATTTGTTTTACTTTTTTGTCTAGTAGTTATTTTATTAGGGAGATTAAGTTTAAAGATGAATCAATGTATGATTACAGGGTGTATAGTTATGTAAATAGTAAGTTAGATAAAAAATGGTTTTTATATACATTAAATGAGGATATAAATAGTATTTCTTTATCTTTAAGAGCAAGATTTCCTAATTATGCTTATATTGGGATAAGTAAAAGTGGTAGTTCTTTATTAATTGATATAGAAAAAATAGATATTAAACAAAATAATAAAGTAGTTAAAAATAAAAAGTCATTAATAAGTAATTATAATGC
>JAFQFT010000074.1 GCA_017398545.1 Bacilli bacterium
ATTATAATGCAGTGATTTATGGTATAGATTGTAAAGAAGGAGTTGTACTTGTAAACTTAAATCAAAGTATAAAAAAAGGTGAAGTTCTAGTAACTCCTAATAGTGAATTTGGATATTGTGATGCGGTAGTACTTGGGAGTCTTGCGGAATATAAAACTATTGTTGTTAAAAAAGAAAAACTTATGTTTGATTATACGGGTAAGTTTACTAAAAAATATAGTTTAAGATTTGGTAATAAAATTATTATTAATTATAAGACAATTTATGATAATCAAAGTATTGAAATTCAACCTTTATTTAAGATTTTTAATTATATTAAATTAGATAAAGTTTATTATTATGAGAAAGATTTTATTAAATTAGTTTATAATTATGAAGATGCATATAATTATGCGTTAAGTACTATATATAGTAATTTAGAACTAAATAGAAAGTCTGGTTTAGAAAAAATAAATGATATTAAGTTGTTAAAATTTGAAGAAAATGAAGATAGTTTTACCTTTTTTTTCTTAGTGAATGAGATAAAAAGTATTGGAATCTACTATTAAAAGTAGATTTTTTATTTGTTTTTTTTGTTAAATGATTTATTTTCTCGCAACTTTTTACAAAATATGATATAATTGTATAGTAAAATGGTAGTAATATTGTTATATGATGTTTACTATGATTTATTAATTTAACAAGGAGGAATCTTATGTTTCTCAAAGTTCATGGCATAAAACTTCATGGTAAAAAGCGTTTATCAATTAAAAATCCAATTGAAAATGCTCTTAATCCAAGTGTTGTATATTTTCCACTAGAAAGTAATGGTGTTTTATATAAAAAAGTAGTAGAAATTGGAACACGTGTTTTAATGGGACAACCAATTCTTTATCGTGAGGATCGTTATGCTCATCCAGTTTGTTCTTCAGTAAGTGGTACTGTTTCTGATATTAAAAAAATGCTACATTCTAATGGAAAAGTAGTTGAAATGCTTGAAATTACAAATGATTTTAAAGAAGAAACTTATTACAGTACATGTAGTAATATTGACTTATCTAGAGATGAAATTGTAAATAAAGTTAAAAATGCAGGTATCGTAGGTTTAGGTGGAGCTGGTTTTCCTACTTATGTTAAGTATTTACCTAAACAAAGTGCTAATTTAATTATTATTAATGCTGCTGAATGTGAACCTTATATTACATGTGATTTTGTTTCTATTTTAGAAAACGCTGATAAATTAATTCGTGGCTTAAAATATATTATGAAAGCTAATGGTGCAAAACAAGGTGTTATTGCTATAAAAAAAGCAAAAGTTGAAGCTGTAGAGTTATTAACTGAAAAACTAAAGAGTGAAAAGCATATTAAATTATTCTTATTAAAAGATAAATATCCTGTAGGTTGGGAAAAACATATTGTAGAGCGTGTTACTAAAAAAACATATGCTGCATTGCCACGTGAAATAGGAGTTATTGTCAATAATGTTCAAACCGCGATTTGTGTTTGTGAAGCTGTTGAAGAAAATAAACCTTTAATTGAAAAAGTTATTACCGTTAGTGGAGAAGGAATTAAAGAACCTAAAAATTTAAGAATTAAGATTGGTACTAAATTTTCTACTCTTTTAGAACGTTGTGGTGGGTATATTGATAATTTAGAAGAAGCTTATGTTATTGCTGGTGGACCATTAAGTGGTAAATCAATGCCTAATGATGACTTTATTATAACGTCTAATCTTAATAATGTTGTTGTGCTTTTAAAAAGTCCAACTGTTATTACATTAAATTGTATTGGATGTGGGAAATGTGCTGAAATTTGTCCAGTAAAATTAACTCCAACATTAATTAAAAAGGCATATGATAGTAATAAAATTTCAACTATTGAAGCTCTTAATACAATGAAATGTGTTAGATGTGGTTTATGTTCATATATTTGTCCATCACGTGTTGATGTAAGCGAAACTGTTGGGCTTGCTAAAGATTTGTTAGTTACATCAAAAGATGTTAAATTAGATCAGAAGAAGTAGGTGAAGTTATGAAGAAATTTTTAATTAGTAAAACACCATTTATTCGTTCTGTTGATTTGGGTAGTATGTCTACTACAAGAATGATGTACGATTATTTAGTAGCTTTTATATCATTTATAATGTTTGGTTTTGTTATTAATGGTTTAATTCCTTATATTAATGGGGAAATTACCCAAGTTTATTATTTAATAAAACCTTTTATAAATGTTTTAGTTGGAATTTTATGTAGTGTTACTTTTGAAGCTATTTATATATTAATCTTTAAAAAAGTTAAAGGATTTAGAGCTTTAATTACTGAAACTCATTATAGTTTTGGTTTTATGGTAGGACTTGTTATTAGTTTATTGTTACCTGTAAGAGTACCATTATATATAATTATTATTGGATGTTTCATCGGAAATATTTGTTTAAAAATGATTTTTGGTGGATTAGGTAAAAATATCTTTAATCCTGCACTTTTGGCTTATGCAATTTTATTTGTTGTATTTAATAAAATTATTGTTAATTCAATGAATGAACAAGTATTAATATTATCAAATACTCTTAATATTACTGCAACGCAAGCTCCTGTTCCTGCAATGCGTGAACTGATGTTAAAATTAGGCAATTTAAGTTTTACTTCAAGTAGTTTAATTCGTCAATTTGGAAGTTTATTTAATTTATTTGTAGGATTTAAAGGTGGTAACTTAGGTGAAGTAAGTGGATTTTTATGTGTTCTTGCGTATATTTATCTAGTTATAAGAAAATCAATTAATTGGCGTGTTCCTATCTTTTATGTTGCAACTGTATTTGTAATTAGTTATGCTGCTGCGATTATTAATAAAATGAATGGAACTTTATATGGAATCTGGTTTCCAGTGTTTAATCTATTATCTGGTAGTATTTTATTTGGTGCAGTTTTTCTTGCAACTGATTATGTAACAACACCTAAAACGCCAAATGGTAAAATTATTTATGCGATACTATTAGGTATTGTTACTTCGTTTATACGTTTATTAATTGGTTTTGATGGAGTGTGTATATCAATTATTTTAGTATCATTACTTACTCCTGTAATTGATTTAATAGCTTCTAAAATTAGGGGACCAATTATTAATTCTAAAGTAATAATTTATTATGTATTAATAAGTTTTGTCTTTTTAATAATTTCTGCTTATATTGTTTATCAAACAACAAATTTAAGTTTTTTTAACAAAATTTTTAAAAATTAATAAAAATTTGACAAAATATTAAAAAAAATAAAAAAATTTTCAAAAAAACGTACTTTTTTTTGTTATATAAGTGGTAAAGGAGAGGATAAAAATGAATATTGAATTATACAAAACTCAAATTGATGAAATAACTAAGTATGGGGATGAACATGGTTATATTCCTATTGGTTTAATTACGAAGTTTTTTTCTAATGATGATGAAGAATTATTAGATGAAGTAATTACTTATTTGGAATCAAAAAATTATGAAGTAACAAAAGATGATGCAAATTCTCCTGATATTATTGATGATATTTCAATTGATGAAATTGGTGATGATCTAGACGACCTAGATGATTTGGATGAAGAACCAGATGATGAAGATTTAATTTCTGAAGAAGAAGTTGAAATTAAAGTTTCAGATTTTGATAATATTGATTCTACGCCTTATCAATCTGATGATATTGTTAAAATGTATTTACATGAAATTGGTCAAGTTGATCTTTTAAATATTACTCAAGAGTTAGAACTTGCAAGACAAGTTCAAGAGGGTATTATGTCAAAAGAAAAGATTGAACAATATGAAAAAGCTGGTAAAAAGTTATCAGAAGAAGAATTAAAAGAATTAGAAGAAAAAATTTCAATTGGTAAAGGTGCTCAAGATTTATTAATTGAAGCTAACCTTCGTTTAGTTGTTCATATAGCAAAACGTTATATGACAAGAGGATTACCACTTTCTGACTTGATTCAAGAAGGTAATATGGGGCTTATGAAAGCTGTTCTTAAATATGACCCTACACGTGGTTTTAAATTCTGTACCTATGCTACATGGTGGATTCGTCAATCAATTACAAGAGCGATTGCAGATAAAGGTCGTAATGTTCGTATTCCAGTTCACATGCATGAATGTATTAATCGTTTAACGAGAACTAGAAGACGTTTAGTACAAGAATTACATCGTGAACCAACTATTGAAGAAATTGCTGAAGAAATGAAATTACCAGTTGAAAAAATTGTTGAATTACAAAGAGTTGCTCAAGACTCTATTTCATTTGATAATGCAGTTGGTGATGAAGAAGATTCAACATTAATCGATTTAGTTGCAGATGAAAATACTCTAAATCCACTTGAATATACTGAAAAAACTTTATATCGTGAAGAAATTGATGATGTTTTACAAACTCTTACTCCTCGTGAAGAAATGGTTATTCGCCTTCGTTATGGTATTGGTGTAGATAGAAGTCATACTTTAGAAGAAGTAGGTAAGATTATGGGAGTTACTCGTGAAAGAGTACGTCAAATAGAAGCTAAAGCTCTTCAAAGATTACGTAATCATCAAAGAATGAATCGTTTAAAACAACATATTGAGTAAACATATTAAATAAAATAATTAGAATTTAGTACATTTATTGTATTAAATTCTTTTTTTCTAAAGAGTTCTTTTCTTTATATTCTTTTTTTTGGTAAATAAATAGTAATTGTGGTATAATAAGAAAGACAAAAATGATAAAAAATATATTAAAGGTGGTGTAAAATATGGAAATGACAATGGAAAAATTTGTTGCATATTTAAAACAATTAGGATTCGTATATCAAGGTAGTGAGATTTATGGAGGTCTTGCAAATGCATGGGACTATGGTCCACTTGGTGTTGAATTAAAAAATAATATTAAGAAAGCTTGGTGGAAAGATTTTGTACAATGCCATCCAAATAATGTTGGTATTGATGCTGCAATCTTAATGAACCCACAAACTTGGGTTGCATCAGGTCATGTTGGAGGATTCTCAGATCCACTAGTAGACTGTAAAGCATGCGGTTCTAGACATCGTGCTGATAAATTAATAGAAGACTTTACATTAGGCGCTGAAACTGGTGATGGTTGGGATAATGAAAAATTATTTAACTTTATTATTGAAAATAAAGTTGCATGCCCTAAGTGTGGTGCAGTTAACTATACTCCAATTAGAAAGTTTAATTTAATGTTTGAAACTCATCAAGGTGTAGTTGAAGAAGCTAAATCAGTAGTTTATTTACGTCCTGAAACTGCTCAAGGTATTTTTGTAAACTTTAAGAATGTTCAAAGAACATCACGTAAAAAAGTACCATTTGGTATTGGTCAAATTGGTAAATCATTTAGAAATGAAATTACACCAGGTAACTTTATTTTTAGAACACGTGAATTTGAGCAAATGGAATTAGAATTTTTCTGTAAACCAGATACTGACTTAGAATGGTTTGCGTATTGGAAGAAGTTCTGTTTAGACTTCCTTGCAAAATTAGGGCTTAAAGATGAATCTGTAAGATTTAGAGATCACAAACCTGAAGAATTATGTTTCTATTCTAAAGCAACAACTGACGTAGAATTTAAATATTTCTTTGGTTGGGGTGAACTTTGGGGTATTGCAGATAGAACTGATTACGATTTAGGTGTTCATCAAAAACATTCTGGTGAAAGTTTAGAATATTTAGATCCTGAAACTAATGAAAAATATATTCCATATGTAGTTGAACCAAGTGTTGGTGTAGAAAGATTATTACTTGCAGTTTTAACTGACGCATATGAAGAAGAAACATTAGAAGGTGGCGAAACAAGAGAAGTATTACATTTACATCCTGCACTTGCTCCTGTTAAGATTGCAGTACTCCCACTTGTAAATAAATTAAATGAAAAAGCTACTGAAGTATTTAAGATGCTTGCTAAAGACTTTATTTGTGAATACGATACAAGTGGTAAAATTGGTAAGAGATATCGTCGTCAAGATTCAATTGGTACACCATACTGTGTAACTGTTGACTTTGATACTTTAGAAAAAGGTTTAGTTACTATTCGTCATCGTGATTCTATGAAACAAGATGTTGTTGCAGTAGAAGACTTAAAAGCATATTTTACAGGTAAATTTGATTTTTAATAGCAATTAAATTATTATATAAAATAAGGAGGTGGGCAAATGATTCCAGGTAATATTAGAAATAAAATAATTCAAGATTTAAGTATTGTTGAAGTAGTATCTGAATATTTACCATTAACTAGAAAAGGTAATAGTTATTTTGGCGTATGTCCATTTCATGATGATAAAAATCCTTCAATGAGTGTAAGTGATTCTGTAAAAATGTTTAATTGTTTTAGTTGTAATACAAAAGGTAATGTAATTACGTTTGTTGCAAAATATGAAAATATTTCTTATGATCAAGCAACAATTAAACTTGCAGAAAGAATTGGGTTAAAAATCAGTGCTAATACTTCTAAAGAAGCTTTAAAACAAGAACGTTTAGAAAACATTATGAATGAAGCTGCTAAGTTTTATAGCTTTTATCTTAAGAATAGTGATGAAGGAACTGAAGCACTAAAGTACTTACACGATCGTGGAATTAGTGATGAAATTATTGAAAAGTTTAGAATTGGGCTTGCTCCTAGTTTGAGTGATGGGCTTTATCAATTCTTAATTAAAAAAGGGTTTTCAGAACTTGATTTAATTGAACTAGGACTTGTTAAACAAGGAGAAAACAACAAAATTCACGATATTTTTAGAATACGTGTAATGTTTCCTCTTGCATCAAATAATGGTAAAATAGTAGGTTTTAGTGGACGTATTTATACAGTAAGTAATCAAGCAAAGTATATAAACTCTAATGAAAATGTTTTGTTCCATAAAGGTGAAGTTCTTTATAATATGCATAATGCTGCTCTTTTCGCAAGACAACTAGATAAAATCTATTTATTTGAAGGTTTTATGGATGTTATTGCAGCATATCGTGCAGGTATTAAAAATGGTGTTGCTACAATGGGTACAGCACTTACTAAAGAACATATTGCAAGTATTTTATCGGTAACTAAAAATATTGTATTATGTTTTGATGGTGATGAAGCTGGTATTAAAGCAATGCGTCGTTCTGCTAAAATGTTATCTAGCTATAATATTATTCCAGAAGCAGTTGTTTTACCTAATAATCAAGACCCAGATGAATATATTAAAGAATATGGTGCTAAACAATTAGAGGCTTATTTAATTTCTAAAGCTAAACCTGTTTATTATTGGTTATATAAACTTGCATATGACAAAGTGATTAAAAGTGATATCGCAAGCGTTGAACAATTTAAACATACAGTATTTGAATTTATTAATGAAATTAATCAAGAAACGATTATAGATTATTATTTAAATCAAATGGCTAATGATTTAGGGATTGATATTAATAGTCTAAAAAAAGATTTTGTAAATAAAATTGGTAAAAATAGTTCAGTTGAGGTTAATAACCCTACTAATCAAACTAATACAGTAAGTCAAGTTCAATTAGCTGAAGTACCAATCACAAAAGCTGTTAGAAGAGCTTATCAAATTATTATTAAGCATTGTATTTATAATCATAATAAGTTAAATAAATATTTAGCTCATACACAAGACTTTTTTGCAGGTAGTGGATTAGTTTTAGAATTTTCTATTATTCAAGCTATTGAAACAGAAGTTTTAATTAATCCTAAATTATTAAATACTTCTAAGTTTGCTGTGCATAATATTAGTGTGTTATGTTCTGATGAGCAATTTAAAGAATATATTGAAAATATAATTAATGATAAATTCATTGATATAAGTAATGATGATGACTTTGAACAAAGTCTAAATTTAATAATTAAGTTTATTAAGAAAGTTAAAACAAGAGATATTAAAAATCGTATTATCAGAGGGGACGATTCTGCGATTAATGATTTTACTGCGTCAAAAAAAGACGAAAATAATTTATAGAAAGAAGTAATGGGATATGTTTGATACAAAAAAATATAAAGAACAACTTGATAAGTTGTTAAGTTTTGAAAATGAATTTCACTATGTTACGGAAAGTTACATATGTGAAATTTTTGAAATAGATAGATCTAATTTATTTGATGAAATAGTTAAATATTTAGATTCTGAAAATATTGAAGTTGTACATGATTTAACTGATGAACTTGAACCTAGTGATGAAGAATTACTAAACGTCAATTCAAATGAAATATTAGATGATATTGATTTTAATACCAATGAGTATATAAATGTTAATGATTTGATTAAAATATATTTGAATGATATTGGAAAAATTCCATTACTAAGTTATGAGCAAGAGCTTAAGTGTGCAAATGATATTAAAAAAGGTATAGCTGCTGAAAAAGAACTTTCAACTAATAAATCTTTAACTGTAGAAGGAAAAAAAGATCTTCGAAAAATATCGTTTGTTGGGCTTGAAGCAAGACAACTTTTGATTGAATCTAATTTAAGATTGGTTGTTTCAATCGCAAAAAGGTATTTAAATCGAGGGCTTGCTTTTATGGATTTAATTCAAGAAGGGAATATTGGTTTAATTAAAGCAGTTTATAAATACGATCCATCACGTGGTTTTAGATTTTCTACTTATGGCACATGGTGGATTAGACAAGCAATATCTCGTGCTATTGCAGACAAAGGAAGAATGGTTAGACTTCCAGTTCATATGACAGAAGCGGTGAGTAAATTAATGAAAGAAAGAACTGTGCTTACACAATTATTACAAAAAGAACCTACTAATGAAGAATTAGCAGCATATTTAGATATACCACTTGAAAAGGTTGAATTTTTATTACAAGTATCATTAGATGTTATTTCATTAGACATAAGTATTGATGATGAAGAAGAAACCCTTTTATCTGATGTTATTCCTGATATTACTGCGGTAAATCCAAGTACATATTTGGAAAATTTAGAATATAAAGATAAAATTGATAGAATGTTGAAAACGCTCACTCCTCGTGAAGAACGTATCATTAGACTTCGTTATGGATTAGAAGATAGCGCAATTCATACATTAGAAGATATTGCGAAAGAATTTGGTATTACAAGAGAGCGAGTTAGACAATTAGAAGTTAAAGCTATTAGAAGACTTCGTCATCCTTCAAGACTTAAAATTATTAAATAGAAAAGGAATTAATTATGGGATCATTAGTGAGATTAAATGCTGCATTAGATTGGATTGATTTAAATGATAGACTTGCTGATATTGGTTGTGACCATGGATACTTAGCAATTGAAGCATTAAAAAAAGGAATCCCTTTTGTTCAATTAATTGATAACAAAGAAGGTCCGTTAAATGTTGCGAGAAATAATTTAAATAAGTATGATTATAATAATAAAACTAAATTTACACTTGCTAGTGGTTTATTAGAACTTGATTCTAAAGTGAATTGTGTAGCGATTCTTGGAATGGGTGGAGAGTTGATTATTAATATTTTAGAAGAAGGTTATGAGAAATCTTCTAATGTAAATAAATTTATTTTAGAAGCTAATACTAAAGTTCCTAGTTTAAGAAAATATTTATTTAACAATAAATATGAAATTGTATCGGAAAAAATTGTTAAAGAAAATAATAAGTATTATGAACTTATTTTATGTAAGAAAACTAATTCTATTATCGAATATGATGATTTAGATATAGAATTTGGTCCTATTTTAAGAAAAGAAAAAAGTCCTATTTTTATAGAAAAATGGACTAATGTATACAATAAATATCAAAATATAATTAATAAATCAGAAATTATACCAGATAAATTAGTAAAAGATTGTAAAATGATTGAGGAAATATTATGAAAGTAAAAGAAATTGTCGATTATTTATTAGCTAAATATCCATTAGAACTTGCTAGTTCATTTGACTTAGGTAAAGTAGGATTACAATTTGGATCAATGTCTAAAGAAGTTAAAAAAGTAATGATTGCACTTGATGGAACAAGTGCAGTAGTAGATGAAGCAATTGAAGAAAAATGTGATTTATTACTTTGTCATCATCCTTTTTTATTTAGTCCAATTATTAATATGGATTATAATAGTCCGCTAGGTAAGAAAATGCTAAAAGTATTTAAAAATGAACTTAACATTTTTGCAATGCATACTAATTTTGATTGTGCAATTAATGGTATGAATGATCATTTAGCAAATTTATTAGGTCTTAAAAATGTATATTCAGTTCCAGAGGTTCCAACTAGTGAATCTTATATGCGTATTGGTGAAATTGATAAATG
This sequence comes from Bacilli bacterium, assembly GCA_017398545.1. Taxonomy (GTDB): domain Bacteria; phylum Bacillota_I; class Bacilli_A; order ML615J-28; family CAG-313; genus UBA1737. The sequence continues at coordinate 10,217 of JAFQFT010000074.1, forward strand.
TAGTCTTGCAGAATTTGCTTATTTTGTTAAAGAAACATTTAATGAAGAAGGAATTAGAGTTGTTGGAGATTTAGATAAACAAATTAAAAAAGTTGCAATATTAGGTGGTTCTGGTGGTAGTTATGCAGTTGCTGCTAAGAAATTAGGGTGTGACTGTATTATTACAGGTGAAGTTAAACAAAATAACGCAATAGATGCAGTAGAATACAATATGGGAATCATTGAAGTTAGTCATAGTGTAGAAGCATTATTTAAAGAACATATTAAAAATATCTTAAGCGAAGAATTTAAGGATATTGAATTTATTCTTAGTAAGAAGGATGTAAATCCTTTTAAATGTCTATAATTAGAGGCTATTATGGAATTTGATCAAAATAAATATCAAAATTATGTTCGTATTTTAAACGAAGAATTAGTTCCTGCAATGGGGTGCACTGAACCAATTGCAATAGCATATTGTGGTGCACTTGTAAAAGATACACTAGGTAATATTCCAACTAAAGTTATTATTAATGTCAGTGGTAATATTATTAAAAATGTAAAAAGTGTTACAGTTCCTAATACGCTTGGTTTATGTGGTATTGATACTGCATGTGCAGTAGGGATGATTGCAGGAGATGCTTCTAAAAAATTAGAAGTTATCGCAAATGTTAAAGAATCTGATGCTTTATTAATTCCTGATTTTATTAAAAATACTGATATTTCAATTAATCATGCTGAAAATGATCATACTTTATATATTGAAATTATTGGTTATTATAACAATGATTATGCAAAGGTAATTATTGAAGATGCTCATACTAATGTTGTATTAATTGAAAAAAATAATAAAGTTATATTTGAAAGTGATAAAGAAGTAGTTTTAAAAAAAGTAGAACTTGATCACTCTGTATTAAATATTGAAGAAATTATTAAATTTGCTGATATTGTTGATATAGATGATGTTAAAGATAAATTAGATCTTCAAATTAAATATAATATGGCTATTGCAGAAGAAGGCGTAACTAATAATTATGGAGCTAATATTGGTAAAACGATATTAAAGTATAGTAAAGGTTCTGTAATTGATAAAATGAAAGCCTATGCAGCAGCAGGAAGTGATGCAAGAATGAATGGCTGTGATATGCCTGTTGTTATTAATAGTGGAAGTGGTAATCAAGGTATCACTGCAAGCGTGCCAGTAGTTATTTTTTCAAAGGAACAAAAATGTTCATTGGATTTATTATATCGAGCACTAGTTGTTTCTAATTTATGTACAATTCACATTAAACACAGTATTGGTAAACTATCTGCTTTTTGTGGTGTTGTAATTGCAGGGGCAGGATGTGGTGCAGGTGTTGCTTATTTAGAAGGTGGAAAGTTTAGAGAAATTGCTCATACAATCGTAAATTCACTTGCTATAATAAGTGGTGTTGTTTGTGATGGTGCTAAATCATCTTGTGCTGCTAAAATTGCATCAAGTGTTGAAGCAGGAATACTTGGATATTATATGTTTAAAGATGGTAATCAGTTTGTTAGTGGTGATGGAATAGTTAAAAAAGGTGTTGAAAATACTATTAAAGCTATTGGATCACTAGCACGTGTTGGAATGTGTGAAACTGATAAAGAGATTATTGAAATTATGATAAATAAATAAAAAAAAGAGTCTATTTCATAAGAAATAGACTTGCTTTTTTTTCTAGAATAATATTATTCTTCAACGATTGCGCCCATTGGACATGCAGATTCACAAGCACCACAATCTACACATTGATCAGCATCAATAGCGTAGATATCGCCTTCATGAATACATTCAACTGGACATTCAGCTGCGCAAGCACCACAAGCTACGCATGCATCAGTAATTTTTCTTGGCATAATATTTACCTCCATGTCAAAAATTAACAATAAAAGTATACAATAAAAATTTAATTGTATCAAGTATTTAGATATTTTTAATTTATTATTGGTTAATTTATTGAATAAATTTTTTAAATATGATATAATTAAATTAATAAAAAAATATTAAAGGAGAAATATAATATGATAGCTTGGTGGGTAGGATTAATTATTGGTGTTGTTTGTCTTTTAGCAGGATTTGTTGTTGGTTTCTTTGTTATTAAGAATGTTTTCCAAAAACAATTAGAAAAGAATCCGCCAATTAATCGTGATATGATTAGAGCAATGTTCCGTCAAATGGGACGTAAACCTTCAGAACGTGATATTACAAGAGTTCTTGAGGAAATGAACAAATATAGATAATAATAAATAAAACAAAGTAGAGGTGACTCTACTTTGTTTTGTTTATTATTTCTTTTTCTTCATCTTCGGTAAGAAAGGCTTTTTCTTTTGGATCATTAATAGCTTTAAAATTAATTTTTGTTTCAGTGTGTTTTAGTATCCTTTTAAAATTTGGAATGTGTTTTACAATTAAAAATGTACAAATAAATATTAAAATTATACTAAAATATGTAATTGTAATATCACCAATTGTGATGTAATAATTATCTTTATAAAAGAAAGAAGTAATTAAAACTGCTATTGCTGTTACGCATGATGATAATGATACAAATCTTGTTGTTATAATAACAATTAAGAATGTAAGAAGACCAAATGCAAATGCAATAGGGTGATAGAATAGTACAATTCCTGATGCAGTTGCCATTCCTTTACCACCTTTAAATTTTGCAAAGATTGGGAATAGATGGCCTAAAAAAGCAGTAGCTCCATATGCAAGGGGATGAATTACAAAATCTCCTAAATCAAAGTTAAAGAAGTTGTGTTTCATGATAAATAGAATTATACCACCTTTTAATGCATCAAGCGCAAATACTAATAATCCATATTTAAATCCTAGTACTCTAAATGCATTTGTTGCACCCATATTTTTACTTCCGTGTTCCCTTATGTCAATTCCTTTTACAAGTTTACCTATTATTAGAGCCCAAGGGATTGATCCTAAAAGATATGATATTATTAAAAATGTTATTTGAATAAATAAACCATCCATTTTTATATTATCCTCTTTCTAATTTATTAATTTACTTTATATTATTATATAATATTTTGAAATAAATTAATAGTAAAGTGATTATAAATTTTAATAATTTATTTTTTGATATTTTCATACTATTTTTGACAATATTTTTTAATATTAAAAGTAATATTTTATGTGTTTTATGTAGGTTTTAGTTATATTTTTTTCTTTTTGCTTGCAAAAAAAATTGATTTATGATACAATAAAAATAATTATGATATTATTGGAGGTTTATGAAATGGCAACTGATGATAAAAATAAGAAAGTAAAACAAGTATATAATGAAGATTCCATACAGGTCTTACAGGGGTTAGAAGCTGTTAGAAAACGTCCTGGGATGTATATTGGGTCTACTGATTCAAGAGGGTTACATCATTTAGTATGGGAAATTGTAGACAATGCGATTGACGAAGCTTTATCTGGTTGGGGAACTTTAATTAATGTTATTATTGAAGCAGATAATAGTATTACTGTTAGTGATAATGGTCGTGGTATTCCTACAGGTATGCATAAAGTAGAAAAACGTCCAACTCCTGAAGTTATTTTTAATACGTTACATGCAGGTGGTAAGTTTGATGCTAGCGGTGGTTATAAGGTTTCAGGGGGGTTACATGGTGTTGGTTCATCTGTTGTTAATGCATTAAGTGAATATCTAACTGTTACTATTTATCGTGATGGAAAGATTTTCCAACAAACTTATCGTAATGGTGGTAAGACAATTGAAAAACCTAAAAATTTAGGTGATACTAGAAAGACAGGTACTACAATTCACTTTAAACCGGATGCAAAAGTATTTTCTTCAACTAACTTTGACTATAAACAAATTGCTCAAAGAATGAAAGAATCTGCATTCTTAATTAAAGGATTAAAGATTACTTTAGAAGATAAACGTGAAGGCTCTGAAAAGTATGAAGAATTCATGTTTGATAATGGTATTAAAGAATTTGTTTCAACAATGACTAAAGATAAACAACCAATTAATGAACCTACATTCTTTGTTGGTGATGTTCCTTTTGAAACAAGAGGTGAAATTAATAAAATTCATGTTGAAATTTCTTTACAATATTGTGCTAAGTCATACAATGAGAATGTATTATCATTTGTAAATAATATTCGTACTCGTGATGGTGGTACGCATGAAGTTGGTTTTAGAAGTGGTATTACAAGAGCATTTAATGAACATGCAAGAATGGTTGGTGCTTTAAAAGATAAAGATGCAAATCTTGAAGGTTGTGATGTTCGTGAAGGTATTGTTGCGGTTGTATCAATTCGTATTCCTGAAGCTTTACTTCAATTTGAAGGACAAACAAAAGCTAAACTTGGTACGCCTGAAGCAAAACAAGCTGTTGAATCAATTGTTTATGAACAAATGAAAAACTTTATGGCAGAAAATGGTAAGATTTCTGAAAGTTTAATTCAAAAAGCATTAAGTGCAGCTCGTGCTCGTGAAAAGGCAAGAATTGCTCGTGATGAAGAACGTATGGTTAAGCAAATTAAGTCTTCAAAACCTGCTAACCTTATTGGAAAACTTACTCCTGCACAATATAAAGATCCATCTCGTAATGAATTATTCTTAGTCGAAGGGGATTCTGCGGGTGGTTCTGCTAAACAAGGTAGAGATAGAACTTTCCAAGCAATTCTTCCTTTAAGAGGTAAAGTATTAAATACTGCTAAAGTAAAATTAGAAGAAGTATTTAAAAATGAAGAATTACTATCAATTATTAATGCAATTGGGGCAAGTGTTGGTTCTGATTTTGATGTATCAAAATCTAATTATGATAAGATTATTATTATGACCGATGCGGATACCGATGGTGCACATATTCAAACATTATTACTTACTTTCTTCTTTAGATACATGAGACCATTAATTGAAGCGGGTAAGGTATATATTGCTACACCACCGCTATATAAGATTGCTTATAAAAATATGGTTGAATATGCATGGACTGATGAAGAACTGCGTATGAAAGTTGGTAATCAAAGAAATGTTATGATTCAACGATATAAAGGTTTAGGTGAAATGAACGCTGAACAACTTTGGGAAACTACAATGTGTCCTGGAAAGCGTACTTTAATTAGAGTTATGATTTCTGAAGAAGAACTTGCGGAAGATAGAATGATGGTTCTAATGGGAGATGATGTAGAACCTCGTCGTGAATGGATTGAAGATAATGTTGTCTTTGATGCGGAAGATAGTTTTATATTGGAGGACTTATTAGCTGATGAGTAAGGTATCTAAAAAAATAACAGATTTTATTGAAGAGAACATTATACAAGAGAATTTTGAAAATATCATGGGTGATAGATTCGGAAGATTCTCTAAATATGTTATTCAAGATCGTGCTTTACCAGATGCAAGAGATGGATTGAAACCTGTTCAAAGAAGAATTCTTTTTGCAATGTACAAGCTAGGTCTTTATTCTAATAAACCATTTAAGAAAAGCGCTCGTATTGTTGGTGATGTTATTGGTAAGTATCATCCACATGGTGATGTTGCTGTATATGATGCAATGGTTAGAATGAGTCAAGATTTTAAAGTTAGACTTCCACTTATTGATATGCATGGTAATAATGGTAGTATTGATGGTGACCCAGCTGCTGCAATGCGTTATACTGAAGCAAGAATGAGTAAAAACTCAGAAATGTTACTTGAAGACATTAATAAACGTACTGTTGGATTAGTTCCTAACTTTGATGATGAAGAGTTAGAACCAATTGTACTTCCTGCAAAGTTTCCTAACCTGTTAGTAAATGGAGCTAATGGTATTTCTGCAGGTTATGCAACAGAAATTCCTCCACATAATCCAGGTGAATGTATTGATGCGGTAATTTATCGTATGAAAAATCGTAAATGTACATTAGAAGAATTACTTGAAATTGTAAAGGGACCTGATTTTCCTACTGGTGGGATTATGCAAGGGATTGAAGGTTTAAAACAGGCTTATACTACAGGTCGTGGTAAAGTAATTTTAAAAGCTAAAACATTTATTGATACATCTAAAGCAGACCCTAGAATTATTATTACAGAAATTCCATATGAAGTTAATAAAGCTAGTTTGTTACAAAAAATGAGCAATCAAATTCAGTTGAAAAATGTTGATGGCGTTAAGATGATTCGTGATGAAACTGATAGAAGTGGTTTACGTATTGTTATTGATGTACGTCGTGATGTTAATCCAGAAACAATTCTTAATTTCTTATTTAAAGCAACTGAACTTCAAATTAATTATAACTTTAATATGGTTGCTATTGTTCGTGGTAAACCATGTTATATGGGATTAATGGATTTTATTGATGCTTATATTGATCATCAAAAAGAAGTAATGCGTAACAAATGTAATTATGATCTAGAACGTGCTTTAAAACGTCAAGAGATTGTTGCGGGTTTAATTGCAATGGTATCTATTTTAGATGCAGTTATTACAACAATTAAAAATTCTAAAAATAAAGCTGATGCTAAAGAAAATATTATTTCTAAATATGGATTTACAGAAATTCAAGCTGAAGCTATTGTTATGTTACAATTATATCGTTTAACTAATACAGATATATTTGCGTTAAAACAAGAATCTAAAGAATTAGATCAAGAAGTTAGAAAGTTAAAATCTATTTTATCGAGTAATAGTGCTTTAAATAACGCAATTATCGAAGAATTATTACATACTAAAGAAATTATTGATACTCCTCGTTTAACACAAATTGAAGATGAAATCTCTGATTTAGAAGTTAAGACTGAAGATGTAATTACTAAAGAAGATGTAATGTTATTAATTACTCATGATGGTTATTTAAAACGTATTTCAATGCGTGCATTTGGTACTCTTGGTGAAGGAGAACAAACTAAACTTAAAGATGGTGATGTTTTAACAGATATTTATTCTGTTACAACTGTTGATGTATTACTTCAATTTACTAACTTAGGTAATTATATTTTCTTACCTATTCATAAGATTCCAGAATCTAAACATAAAGATTTAGGATATCATGTAAGTACATTAATTTCAATGGAACCTAATGAAAAAGTAATTTTCTCATTCCCTGTTGCAGACTTTGAAGAAGAAAAATATGTATTACTTGCTACTAAGAGTGGTTTAATTAAGCGTATGAAATTATCAAGCCTAAAAGTTAATCGTTATTCTAAGACATTAATGGCTACTAAACTTCGTGAAGGTGATGAAGTTGTTAGTGTAGATGTAATTACAGGTGAAAATTCAGAAGTTATTGTTGCAACTCATGATGGTTATATGAATCGTTATGATGCAAAAGAGATTAGTATTATTGAACCTTCTTCATTTGGTGTTAAATCAATTGAACTTAAGAGTCGTCCTAAAGACTATGTTGTCGGTGCTAAATATGTTTCTGAAAAAGATATTATCTTACTTCTTACTAATAGAGGTAATATCAAACGTATGAGACCTGATGAAGTCTTAAAAGGTAAGAAGAATCATGTTGGTAAGATGTACTTAAAGGTTGTTAAATCTAATATGCATAGTGCAATTCATATGGATGTAATTCATGGTGTTAACGCAAAAGCTAGTCTTGGCTGTTGGATATTCTGTAATGAAGGTAAAGTTGATATTGATTATACAGTATTAAGAATTGCAATTGCTGATAATGGTAAACGTTTTGTTACTGATGATAAGATGAAGCCAGAGCGTATTGTTATCTCAAGAAATGATAATGATTTAATATAAAACAAGAGGATTACACTTTATTTTGGTGTAATCCTTTTAAAATGTAAAGAAATTGAAAAAAAAGGCAAAGTAGTTTATAATAAGTTAATAATATTTGATTATACTATTTAAAAAAATTAATGAGGTGGACAAAATGTTAGAACTTAAAAATATTGTCAAAGAATATCCTACGGGTAATTCTACTCTTACTGCTTTAAGAGGTATTAACATTGCTTTTAGAAAGTCAGAATTTGTGGCTATTCTTGGACAGTCAGGTTGTGGTAAAACAACATTACTTAATATTATTGGTGGTCTAGATAAATATACAGAAGGCGACTTAATAATTAATGGAATTTTAACTAAAGAATATAAAGATGCTAATTGGGATGCGTATCGTAATCATTCAATTGGTTTTGTATTTCAAAGCTATAATTTGATTCCTCATCAAAATGTACTTTCAAATGTTGAACTAGCACTTACTTTATCAGGTGTATCTAAAACAGAAAGAAGAAATCGTGCAATTGAAGCGCTTACTAAAGTAGGACTTGCAGATCAAATTTATAAGAAACCTAATCAAATGTCTGGTGGTCAAATGCAGCGTGTTGCTATTGCAAGAGCTCTTGTTAATAATCCAGATATTTTACTTGCTGATGAGCCTACTGGAGCACTTGATTCAGAAACAAGTATTCAAATTATGGAAATCTTAAAAGAAATTGCTAAAGATAAATTAGTAATTATGGTTACTCATAATCCTGATCTTGCAGATACTTATGCGAATCGTATTGTAAAATTATTAGATGGAAAAATTATTGATGATTCTAATCCTTATACTCCTATGTATAAAGAAACAGAAGTCACTAATACTCCTAAAAAAATTGCTAAAAATAAATCAATGTCTTTATGGACAGCACTTACTTTATCTTTTAATAACTTGCTTACTAAAAAAGGTAGAACAATTCTTACAGCGATTGCAGGTAGTATTGGTATTATTGGTATTGCACTAATTTTGTCTATTTCTACGGGAGTAAATAATTATATTGATAATGTTCAACAAGAAACTTTATCATCATTCCCAATTCAAATTGAAAAAGAATCTACAAACATGAGTGCCCTAATTAGTTCACTGATGGGAGTAGATGCTGAAGAACCATCTGATGGGATTGCTAAAGAAGATCGTACTGCTGTTTATGGTAACCCAGTAATGTACAAGATGATGAAGGCAATGCTTAATGCTGAAGTTTCTACTAATAATCTTGAAAAGTTTAAAGTATATTTAGATGAACATAATGAAGAGTTAAGTGATTATACAACTGCTATTCAATATGGTTATAATGTTAAACTAAATATTTATTCAACCGATCCAAATGGTGAATATGCTAAAGCAGATTTTATGGATTTAATGAATGGTGTATTTGCTGGTGGTTCAATGTCGATGGGTATTTCTTCAATGATGGAATCTTCTGGTGGAATGACTGTATGGCAAGAGTTATTAACAGATCCTAAGACAGGTGAAATTAGTAATTTAATCGAAAGTCAATATGATTTAGTTCATGGAACTTGGCCTAAAGAAAAGAATGAAATTTTACTTGTTTTAAACGAGAGTAATGAGATTTCTGATGTAACTTTATATTCTCTTGGATTAGTTGATAAACAAACAATGATTAACGCAACAATGGCGGCGATGATGGGGAAAGAAGATAATGGTTGGGATGCATATGAAGGTAAATCATGGAGTTATGAAGATATTTGTAACATTAGTTTAAAAATGATTTTACCAACTGATTATTATCAATTTGATGAAGCCACTAAATTATGGGTTGATATTTCTAGTAATCAAGCATTACTTAATTCAGTTATTAATAAAGGTTTAGATTTAAAAATTTCAGGTATTGTTAAACCAAGTGAAGATGCAACATCAGCATTCTTAAGTGGTTCTTTATGTTATACAAGTGCTTTAACAAATTATTATATAGAAACTTTAAATAATACTGATATGATTAAACAACAACTAAGTAATGATGAGTATAATATCATTTCGGGACTTCCTTTTGTTTTAGAAGAAACTGAAGAACTAACTAGAGAAGAACAAATTGCAACATTTAAAGAATATGTAAATGGTCTTACAAATAATGAAAAAGTAAAATTATATCAACAAATTTTATCTACGCCTAAAAAATCTTTTATTGATGCTACTATTGATGGTTTGTTAAAACAATATGAAAATAAAACAGCTGAAGATATTATTAATGATATTACAACACAATACGCAACTGAACTTGGTTATAGTGAAGAATTAATAAAAGATATGTTAAGTGGTTATACAAAAGAAGAATTAATTGATATCATAATTGAAACTGTTGAACAAATGATTATTAAACAACAAGAAGAAAAAGCGCTAAAGATAATTGAGGAAATTTATGCTACACCATCTGTAGAAGAATTACAAACAATGAAAATGATGTTGTTATCAAATTTATATAAAGATGTTTCACAACTTCCTGTTGAGCAACAAACGATTATGAAACAACAAATTAATTATAGTTTTGTTGCGAGCAATTGGTCACAAAAAACAGGAATGTCAATTGAAACTGCTTTAGGTGTTTTAAAAACAATGAGCATTAATGAATTTAATGTTGCATTTGACAATGCCTTAAATGAGAATGCTGAAATACTTTATGCACAATATAGTGGTATGAGTTCTAATGCTGATAAAGCTGCTAAAGTTGCAAAAGCATTTGATGAGTATTTAGCAAATTCTACTGAAGATGATTTTGTATATTTCTATTTGAATCATATGCCTGATAAAATTTCAGATAAAACAAAAGTAGATCTTTTAAAAGATTTAGGTTACAAACAAACTAAAGATCCAGATTTTATTAATATTTATCCAATTGATTTTGAAAATAAAGAAATAATTGCTAATATGATAACTGATTATAATAATGGTGTTGCTGAAGAAGATAAAATTGAATACACTGATATGGTTGCGATGTTAATGTCATCTGTTTCAGATATTATTACTGCTATTTCTGTTGTATTAATTTGTTTTGTATCAATTTCATTAGTTGTTTCTTCAATTATGATTGGAATTATTACTTATATTTCTGTTCTTGAAAGAACAAAAGAAATTGGTATTTTACGTGCTGTAGGTGCATCTAAGAAAGATGTATCGCGTGTATTTAATGCTGAAACAATGATAATTGGTTTATTTGCTGGTGTAATTGGTATTGGCGCTACAGTTCTTTTATGCTTCCCTATTAGTTGGATTGCACGTAGTGTTACAAATATTCAATCTTTAACAGCAGTTTTACCATGGTATGGATACTTATTAATTGTATTAAGTGTAGGACTTACTTTAATTGCAGGTATCTTCCCATCACGAATGGCTGCTAAAAAAGATCCTGTTGTAGCACTTAGAACAGAATAAAATTTATTTTAGAATAACTTTCTTGATAAAAAAAGAAAATTATGATATACTAAATGAGTTGAGGTGACTAAAAATGTTTAAAATTGCTATTGACGGTCCAGCTGGTGCTGGAAAAAGTACTATTGCAAAAATTATTGCAAAAAAATTAAATATCGAATATATTGACACTGGAGCAATGTATCGTGCTGTAACCTTAAAAGCACTTCGATTAGGTGTTGATATGGAAGATGAAAACGCATATGAGTTTTTAAAGACAACTGTTCTTGATATTTGCAATGGTCGTTTTATTATGGATGGTGAAGATGTTTCAGAATCTATAAGAACTGTTGAAGTAACAGAAAACGTTTCTACTCCATCTAAAATAGGTGTGGTTAGAGAATTTTTAGTTGAATATCAACGTAAAATAAGTGATTCTAAGAGTGTTATCATGGATGGACGAGACATTGGTACTGTCGTTCTTCCTAATGCAGAACTTAAAATCTACTTAATTGCATCCGTTGAATGTCGTGCTAAACGAAGAATGCTTGAGCGCGAACAAAGTGGAATATTCAAGTCATTGGAAGAAACTATGCTTGAAATTGAAACTAGAGATCATAAAGATTCAACGCGAAAAATCAGTCCTCTAAAATGTGCTGAGGACGCTATCGTTGTCGATTCATCAAATATGACAATCGATGAGGTAGTTAGTGAAATTATTAAATTAGTGAATGAAAGGGGCTTAATTAAAATGAGCGAAAAAAACGAAAAGTACTATGTAGGACAAACTGTTACAGGTACAGTTACTGGTGTAAACAGTAATGCAATTTATTTAGAAATCGAAGAAGGAGTTAAGGCTGTAATCTATGCAAATGATTTACTAGAAGTACCAGGTAAATTATATTTAGAATACTCTGAAGGTGCAGAATATACTGCTCAAGTTAAGTCTATTGGTAAAGATAAGAAAAACCCTAATGTTGTAGTTTTATATCTTTCAACTAAACTTGCTTATGAAAAAGAACAAGCTGAAGCAAAAGAAAAAGCATTACAAGAAAAGATTGCTCAATTCCATGCTATTAAGGAAGCTGATGAAGTTATCAATGCTAAAGTATTAAGAACTACAAAAAATGGTGCAGAATTACTTTATAACAATACTAAATTATTCTTATCTTATAAACATTCATCACTTAGTGAAGATGCTTTAAAACAATTAAAAGGTGAAGAAATCCCTGTTATCGTATTATATGTAAATGAAGAACGTCACTTTATTTCAGTTAGCCAAATTGCTGCTGAAAAGAAACAAAAGAGACTTGCTAAAGAAGCAGCTTATGGTGCTTTAGAAGTTGGTCAAGTTGTTGAAGGTGAAGTTGTTTCAATTCTTGCTTATGGTGCTATTGTTAAACTTGGTTTAGTAAGTGGTTTACTACATGCATCTGAAATTGATCATTTCCCTGTTCGTGATGTTAAGAAAGTTTTGTCAGTTGGTAAGAAAGTTACTTGTAAAGTTATTAAGATTGATGAAGAAAAAATTGGTCTTTCAATGAAAGCTTTAACTACTCATCCTTGGGAAGTATTAAAAGAAAAATATCATGTTGGTGATGTATTTGAAGGTACAGTTAAGAAAATTATTCCAGCTGGTTTAATTATTGAACTTACTCCTGAATATTCTGGTTTAATGCCTAAAATGGAATACTCTTGGTTAGTAAATGAAAAATATGATGGTGTTGTTAATGAAGGCGACAAAATCTTAGTTAAAGTAATGAATATTGATGATAAGAAATTTAGAGTTAGCTTATCTCATCGTGAAACTATTGAAAATGCTTGGAGTGGAATTAAACTTCGTAAAGGTGAAATCGTTGAAGTTGAAGTAGTACGTGATGTTGAACGTGGTGCTGAAGTTACTTATAAAACAGTTACTGGTTTCTTACCAGTTAATGAAGTTTCAAGTGCTAAACGCGTTACTAATGTAACTGATGAATTTGCAGCAGGAACAAAAGTTAATGCTATGGTATTAGAATGCGATCCAAATCGTGCAAAATTAGTAGTATCAGTAAAAGCTATTGAAGTTGCTAAAGAAAGAGAATCATTTGATTCTTATATGAAAGAACAAGAACAAGAAAACACTGGTAGCACTATTGGTGATCTTCTTGGTGATGCGTTAAAGAAATAATAAAGAATAGGAAGAACTTAATATGAGACACGGAACAGTTGCGATTGTTGGACGTCCTAATGTAGGAAAGTCAAGTTTATTCAATCGTTTAGCTGGTGATAAACTTGCTATAACAGATGATGCAAGTGGAGTTACTCGTGATCGCTTATATGCTAAATGTGAATGGCTAGATCAGCAATTTGCAATAATTGATACAGGTGGGATAGAACTATCGGATGTTCCATTTATGTTTGAAATTAGAGCACAAGCTGAACTAGCTATTGATGAAGCAGATGTAATAGTATTTGTCTGTGATGGACGAGTAGGTATTACAAAAGAAGATAGCGATGTAATGACTATTCTTCATAAATCTAAGAAACCTGTTATCGTGGCTGCAAATAAAATAGACGACGTAAAATTCATGGATAATATCTATGAATTTTATAATTTTGGGGTAGAAGAAGTATTTGCAATAAGTACACTTCATGGTATCGGTATTGGTGATTTATTAGATAAAATAGTTGAGTTATTACCAGAAAAGAAAAGTAAAAAATATGATGACACAATTGAATTTTGTTTAATTGGTCAACCTAACGTTGGTAAGAGTTCGCTTACTAATGCAATTTTAGGTACAGAAAGAGTAATTGTTAGTGATATTGCAGGGACTACTCGTGATGCGATTGATACACCATTTACTAGAGATGGAGCAAATTATGTAGTTATAGATACTGCTGGGATTAGAAAGACTGGTAAAATCTATGAAAATGCTGAAAAATATAGTTTCTTAAGAGCTATTAAAGCGATTGAAAGATCAAGTGTTGTTTTACTACTTCTTGATGCAACTAAAGAAATTGAAGAACAAGATAAAAGGGTTGCAGGTTATGCAATGGATGCTAACAAAGCCGTTATTATTGTTGTAAATAAATGGGATGCAGTTGAGAAAAATGATAAATCAATGCAAGAATGGATTAAGAAAATTAAATCTCATTTTGTATTCTTAGATTATGCACCAATTGTATTTGTATCAGCACTTAAAAATCAAAGAGTTCATACTGTCTTTGAACAAATTAAGATTGTTTATCAAAACTATACAAGGCGTGTTGCAACAAATGTTTTAAATGATGTGTTACTTGATGCAACACTTATTCAACAAGCACCATTCTTTAATGGTGATCGTTTAAAAATTTATTATGCATCTCAAGTTGAGAAAAATCCTCCTTCGTTTGTTTTATTTGTAAATGATCCTAATTATTTACATTTCTCTTATCAAAGATATCTTGAGAATAAATTAAGAGAAGCATTTAGTTTTGAAGGAACTCCAATTAAATTTATTTTAAGAAAGAAAGAGGACTAGATGAAAGTTACTGTAATTGGTGGCGGAAGTTGGGGAAGTGCTCTAGCTAGAATATTAGGTGATAATGGTAATGATGTAATTATTTATGAGCAATCACTTGAAATTGTAAATGAAATTAATCTTTATCATACTAATAAAAGTAAATTACCAGTCGGAACATTACCTCTTAATGTATCTGCTACTACTTGTTTAAGTGAAGCATTAATTGAATCTAATGTAATTGTTATTGCAGTACCTACTAAGGTTATAAGAGGCGTATTGAATGATATGAATAATGTCTTAACACATAAATCATTATTCGTAAACGCTAGTAAAGGGTTAGAACCAGATACTTTCTTAAGAGTATCAGAAATTGTTTATCAAGAAATTAATAATGAATTTATTGATGATTTTGTAGCACTTACAGGACCATCGCATGCAGAAGAAGTAATTAATCAATTACTAACAACTATATGTGCTGTAAGTACAAATAAAAAAGCTGCAAAACTTGTTCAATCGTTATTCAATAATAGTAAGTATTTTAGAGTTTATACAAGTTATGATCTTGTTGGTGCAGAACTTTGTGGTGCACTTAAAAATATTTATGCTATTGCATCAGGAATGTTATCTGGTATAGGACTAGGTGACAATGCAAAAGCAGGTTTAATATCTCGTGCACTTGTTGAAATGCGAAGATTTATTATTTCATTTGGTGCAAATGAAGAAACAATTTATGGTTTAACAGGTCTTGGTGATTTAGTTGTTACTACAACTAGTTTACATTCTAGAAACTTTCAAGCGGGGTACCGTCTAGCTACTGGAAAAAACCTTGAAGAAACAATTTCATCAATGACAATGGTTGTTGAAGGTGCAAGAACTGTTGTTGCAGCATATCAATATGCTAGAGTTAATAATTTAGAAACTCCTATTATTGATGCTGTATATGATGTTTTATATAATAAAAAACCTGTTAAAACTGCAATTAATCAATTAATGAAAAGATCTTTAAAAGATGAATAAATTTAGACTCCAATTACTTTTTGGAGTCTTTTTTCTATATTTAGTACATATTATTATTTGAGGTGAGAAAATGAATTTTAATAAAGCATTACAATTTATTACAGATAATAATATTCAACCAGAAGCTGTATTTGAACTTGTAGAAAAAGTTAAGAATATGGATTTATCTAATGAAGAAAATATTCGCAATGTTATCAAAGATGTGTCTATTCTTGCAGGTAAACCAATTGATAAAGCACAAGAAGATAATATTGTTCGTGAAATTATGAAAAACGGTGTTAATGATAATTTATTTAATATGTTGTAATATTATAAAATAATAATTCTTTATACTTGAGTTTTAGTTTGATTTGTGGTATACTATATCAAGTGTAGGTGATTTTATGAAATGGTCGTTACAACAATTATTAAAAATCAACAAATTTCCTCATTATTTTGAAGAAACATTAGATTTAAGTGCTGAAATTGAAAGTGTTGAAGATATCTATGAAATTGGTCCAGTAAATATAACTGGTAGTATAAATCGATTAGATCATGAAACATATCAATTCACTTATAAAGTATCTGTAAAACTTATTTTACAATGTGCTTTAACACTTGATCCTGTTGAGTATATGTTTGAACAAGACTATGATGAAATATATTCTACACAAGAATCTGATGAATATATCTTAATTGAAAAGAATACAATTGATACTTATAAAATGGTTTGGTCTAATATAATTATTGATAAACCCATCAATGTTACAAGACCTGATGCATATGAAGTATTAAAACAAAGGGGTATTTCATTAGAAGATGAATTTGAGTTAGACGATGATGATTATGTGATTTCATATTCAGATGGTCGTCAACAAGAAGAAGAAAATTAGAAAGAGGTACTAGACAATGGGTGCAATTGCTCAACAACGTCGTGTTTCTAAGACTCGTAAATTAAAACGTCGTACACATTACAAACTAGAAGTTCCTGGAATGGTAGTTTGTTCAAACTGTGGTGAATTAAAATTAAGTCATCGTGTTTGTCCTGAATGTGGATTCTACAACGGAAAACAAGTTAAAGAAATCAAACAAAAAGAAAACAAAGATAACGAATAATTAGGGTTTTAATGATTCGTTTAGGAGTAATCCTAGTAAAAGCGCATCAGAGGATGCGTTTTTTTTAATAAATTATTTGGAGGCTTAAAATGGATAACTATAAGCACTATTCAGTACTATTAAACGAAAGTATTGAAATGTTAAATATTAAAAGCGATGGTATTTATGTAGACTGTACTTTAGGTGGCGGTGGTCATTCTTTAGAAATTGTAAAAAAATTAAAAGCTGGTCATTTGTACGCATTTGATCAAGATACTTATGCAATTTTAAAAGCTCAATCGCGCCTACAAGGGTATGAAGATAAATATACAATTATTAATACTAACTTTTCAAATATTAAATCATCACTTCAAGATTTAGGAATTGAACATGTTGATGGAATAATTTATGATTTAGGTGTATCTAGTTTTCAATTTGATATTCCAGAACGTGGATTTAGTTATCGATTTGATGGCCCATTAGATATGAGAATGGATCAAAATGCAAATCTTTCTGCATATGATGTAATTAATGATTATTCAGAAAACGAACTTAAGAGAATTCTTTTTGAATATGGTGAAGAAAAATTTGCACCTAGTATTGCAAGAGCTATTGTTAAAGCAAGATCCATTAAACCTGTTGAAACGACATTTGAATTAGTTGAAGTTATTAAAAAAGCATTACCTGCTTCAGTTTTAAGAAAGTCAGGTCACCCTGCTAAACAAACATTTCAAGCTTTAAGAATTGAAGTAAATGGAGAGTTAGATGTTCTTAAAAATAGTTTAGAAGATGCGATTAAACTTCTTAATATTGGTGGTAGAGTTGTGGTTATTACCTTCCAATCATTAGAAGATAGAATTGTAAAACAAATGTTTAAGAAATATACTACGCTTGATGTTCCAAAAGGGCTTCCCTTTATTCCAGATTATATGAAAGTAGAATATAAACTGGTAAATAATAAGGTAATCCTTCCAAGTGAAAAAGAATTAGATGAGAATAACAGAAGTCATTCTGCTAAGATGAGAGGAATTGAAAAAATATAAAAAAAACTATTACAAACATACTTAAACAGTGTATTTGTAATAGTTTTTATTTTTTTAGAAGAATTTGATTGAATAATTAATAGTTTTAGAAGCATTAGGTTCTACAGATATTAAATCTCTTTTTGTTTTGAAATCTCCATTTGATTGTGGTGCATCAGCACAACCAATCCATGGTTCTAAACAAATGAATGGTGATTTAATGTGATTAGGTGTCCAAATTCCTAGCATTGGGAAGTCTTCAAAACTAAATACAACACCATGAGTTTCATCTTTATTAGTAAGAGTAACTTGATGAGATTTGATATTTTCAAATACCAATGCATCATAATCATAATCAGAGTAATTTAGTGGTAATTCTTTAAGGTTAGTAAATGTGCGAATTCTTTTTTCATAATCAATTGTACCATCTGATAAGTTTACTGCAGGCATTTCATATGTTCCAGGTTCATCAAAGATAATTTTATAATCTTCAAATGTTTCAGTATCTTCTAGTGGAACTTTAAATGCTGGGTGAAGTCCTAAATTAAACGGCATAGTTGTTTTAGAATTATTTGTGAATTCTAAATTGCTGTGAAGAGTTTGCTCTAATAATTCATAAGTTATTAAAATTGTAAAATTATAAGGGTATAGTTTTAAAGTTTTTTCGTTTGAAGTAACTTTAAATGTGATTTTATCATTAGATTGAGATTCTAGTTCACACATTGTATCTCTTAAGAAACCATGTTTTTTCATTGGATAACTAATTCCATCAATTGTTGCAGTACCATTTTTAATTGTTCCAATATTTGGCCAAAGAAGTGGAGCGCTTCTACCCCAATATTTTGGATCACTATTGTGTAAATAGTCTTTACCTAAGTATTTAATAGATTTAATTTCAGCACCATTATCTGAAATTTGTATTTCTAAATAGTTGTTTTTAATTGTATATAACATAAAGTTTTTTTCTCCTTTTTACATAAACATTATAACAAATTAAATAATATTGTTCAAATATTGTAATAAAAGAAATAAAAAATTAATAAATAATAGTGGTGATTTTATTTTGAAAAAATATCGATTATTAAAAGCAAAAAGAGTTGTGTTTATTTATATTATTACAATAATTGGTTTTGTTGCACTTATTGTAAGACTATCTTATGTAAAAATAATTAAAGGGCAAGATTATTATAGTTTAGCACTTGATTTATGGACTAGAACTGCTCCTACTAAAGGAGTTAGGGGAAATATTTATGACAGAAATGGTAATTTAATTGTAGGTAGTTATTTAGCACCTACTGTTGTTTGTATTCCTAAACAAGTAGAAAATAAAGATGAAACAGCTAATACTTTAGCAAATATCTTAGAAGTTAAAAAAGAGGATATTTTAAAACATTTAAATAAAAATGTTTCTGTGGAGATTATAAAACCATCTGGTAGATACATAAGTGTTGATAAAGCAATCGAAATCATTAATAAAAATATTAAAGGGATTTATGTAGTAAGTGATAGTAAAAGAAGTTATCCTTATCAAAGTGTTTTAGCACCTATTATAGGTGTGGTTGGTAGTGATAATCAAGGTATAACAGGAATTGAATATATTTATGATAGTTATTTAAAAGGTAGTATTGGTGGATTAAATATTTATACTGATGCACATGGTAATTTAATAAGTGATTTAACAAGTTACTATAATAGTGCAACATCAGGTGCTGATGTATATTTAACTATTGATTTAAATATTCAACTAATTCTAGAGAGGTTACTAGATAATGCGTATGTAAAATATAATTATGATGAAGCTATTATGATTGCGGTAAATCCAAAAACATCTGAAGTTTTAGGTATGGCAAGTAGGCCTTCATTTAATCCTGAAAATTATCAAGATTATAGTGAAGAAGTATATAACAGAAATTTACCAATTTGGAAAAATTATGAGCCAGGTAGTGTACAAAAAATTATTACTTATGCAGCAGGTCTTGAAGAAGGTGTATTTACAATGGATGAAATGTATCATGATCCAGGATACTTAGTAATTGATGGTGTAAGAATTAAAGACTGGAAGGCAGGAGGACATGGTACTGAAACTTTTTTACAAGTAATTGAGAATTCTTGTAATCCAGGCTTTATGACAATTGGAATGAGACTTGGTAAAGATAGATTATTTAAATATATTAGAAGTTTTGGGTTAGGAAAAAAAACAGGAATTGATTTATTAGGAGAATCAAGTGGAATTTTATTTAATGAAGAAAAAATAGGTAATGTTGAACTTGCTACTGCAAGTTTTGGACAAGGTAATGCTGTTACCGCAATTCAGCTTGTTAATGCTGCCTCTGCAGCAGTTAATGGAGGTATTTTAAATACACCATATGTGTTATCAAAAATAGAAAAAAATGGAGAAATATTATTACAAAAAGAACCAACAAAAGTAAGAAGGGTAATAAGTGAGGAAACATCAAGTAAAGTTAGATATGCGCTAGAAAGTGTAGCCTCTCGTGGAACTGCACGCGGTGCTTATATAGATGGATATCGTGTAGGTGGAAAAACAGGTACAGCGCAGATTGCAGAAAATGGTAGTTATGTATCAGGTAAATATATTTTATCTTTTATGGGGATTGCACCAATGGATGATCCTGAAATTTTAATTTATCTTGCAATTGAAAATCCCAAAAATACGATTCAGTATGGTGGTGTTGTTTGTGCTCCTATTGTAAAAGAAGCTTTACAAGAAAGTTTTCAAATTTTAGGAATTGAACCATCAAGTGATGGTATACCGCTTGACGCAAGATACTACATCGATAAACAAATTTATTTAGTAGATGATTATATTGGAATTAATATAAAGAAATTACCTTATACAAATAAATATAATTTTATAATTGAAGGAAATGGAAATACTGTAATATCTCAAGTACCTGCACCTGGTGAAAGATTAATTGAAGGAGGAAGTGTAATTATTTATACAGGTGAGTAGTAAATATTAAACAATATATGTATATTTATGTTATATTATATTATATCTATATATTGAGGTATCAAAAATGAAGAAAAACAAAATTATTTTATTAACCATGATTTATGTTGTAAGTTTATTAATATTTGTATTATTATTATTAAGTATTGAATCATATAAATGCGATGCAATTATAAATAGTTTTAATGATTCTTTACATAATGGTAATGGTCAAAGTGTCAAAGTAATTATCCTTGCAGGACAATCTAATGCATCTGGTTGTAGTAGAGATGATTATCTAAGAAAAAATGTTAGTACAGATAAATATTTAGAATATGAAACTGGATATGATAATGTATATATTAATTATTTTGCATCTAGTTCGAATGTATCAAATGGTTTTGTGAAATGTAGTACTAGACAAGGTGAAGCAGGAGGATATTTTGGTCCAGAACTTGGTATTGCAGAAAGATTACATGATGAATTTCCTAATGAGATGTTTTTTATTATAAAGTGGGCATGGGGAGGCACTAATTTATATGATCAATGGTTATCTCCTTCAAGTAAAGGTAAAACGGGAAAATTATATAAACAATTTATAAAATATGTTGACAATAGTTTAATGTATTTAGAACATAAAAATTATAATATTAAAATTGAAGGACTTTGTTGGATGCAAGGCGAATCCGATTCATTTTCTGAAGAAAATGCAATTAATTATAAAAATAATTTAAATAATTTTATAAACGATATTCGTAAAAAATTTTCAAAGTATGCATCAAATGATGGTCTTGCATTTATTGATGCTTGTATTGCTAATAATCCTGTTTATTGGGTGTATTGTGATTTTGTAAATGAATCAAAAAAAGAAGTTTCGAAATTATCTAATTTAAACACTTTAATTGATACAAATGCATGTGGCTTATCTTGTTCAAATGAACCGATTGAAGCTCCTGATATTCCGCATTATGATTCTTTAAGTCAAATTAAACTTGGTAATTTATTTGCAGAGGAACTTATAAAATTCTTTTAATTTAATAAATAACGATCTAATTGTTTTGAATTTGGTCGTTATTTTTTTTATGGCTATATCATATACTTTAAATATAAAGAGGTGTTGTAAAATGAAATTATATGATTATTTAAAAAAATTAAATATGAATATTAGTAATAAGGTTGATATTGATATTAATAATGTTACAAGTGATTCTAGAAAATGTGATGAAAATTCTTTATATGTAAATATTAATAATGGATATTTAGAAAATGCAGTTGAAAAAGGAATAAAAGTAGTAGTATCTGAAAGTTATATTGATAGTGTTAATATAATAAATAATGTAGAATTAATAATTATTTATGTAAAAGATATAAAAGATTTCTATTACCAAGCGTTAAAAACATTTTATAATATAAATAATGGATATAAAATAGGAGTAACTGGTACTTGTGGTAAAACTACTACAGTTACTTTATTATATGAAACATTAAAATTAAAAAAATTTAATTTATTATTGATAAGTAGTAATGGAAATTCCACTTTTATTGGTGGCATTGAAAAATTTTATCCTACTAAAAATACAACACCAGATATTGAAACAATTTATGAATTGATCAATAAATGTAATTATGATTATGTAATAATTGAAGCTAGTAGCCAAGGGATAATGAATAATAGATTAAAAGGAATAGTATTTGATATGTGTGTATTTTTAAATTTATCTAGTGACCATTTAGATTATCATAAGACATTAAGTAATTATTTAAATGCTAAATTAGAATTATTTAATAATTTAAAAAATAATGGAATTGGTTTAGTGAATTATCATAACAAATTTAAGAGTTTATTTTTATCTGATAAATATGATACCTATACATTTGGAATTAATGAAGGTGACTATTATATATCCTATGAAAAAGTCGATTTTGAGACAATGAAAATAAAATTAGGAGATAAATATGTATTAACTTATCTTGTTGGGGATTATAATGCAGAAAATATAAGTGCTGTTAATGCAATTCTTTCTTTATTAAATATTAATAGCGATAGTTTAATTAATTGTTTGAATGATGGATTTATTGTTGATGGAAGGTTTAATGTAATTAGTTACAAAGATAATAAAATAATAATTGATTTTGCTCATACGGAAAAAGAAGTAGAGAAGTTATTAAATCATGTTTTTGAGTATAAATTAAATAAATTATATATTGTAATAGGAGCTGGTGGAGATCGTGATAAAAGTAAAAGACCTGTTTTTGGTTACTTAACTACAATGTATAGTGATTTAGTTATCTTTACAGAAGATAATAGTAGAAGTGAATCTACAATTGATATAGTTAAAGATATGACAAGAGACCTTACGAAAAATAATTATTTAAGTATTTTAAATAGATATGATGCTATTAAATATGGGATAGGATTATTAGATAAAAATGATATTTTATTAATAATTGGAAAAGGAATAGATAAATCTAAATGTTATGATAGATACTTAAGTGATTTTGAAATTGTAAAAGAGGTAATAAATAATGACTTTTAATTCTTTAATTCTTTTAGATTGTATTTTGTTTGTATCTTTCGGAATATTATTATATTTATATTTTTTGCCATTATTAAAAAGATTAAATTTTGGACAAAATGTAAGGGCACTAGGACCTAAAGAGCATTTTAAAAAGTCTGGAACTCCTACAATGGGAGGAATAATAATTCTAATATGTGTGTTAATTTTCTATAGTTTGTTATTAATTGAATTTAAATATTTTTATCATGTTGAATTATTAAAATGTTTATTTTTAATAATACCTATTATTTTATATGGAATTATTGGTTTTGTTGATGATTATTTAATTGTCATTAAACATAACAATGATGGTATTAAACCTACTTTAAAGTTTATTATTCAGTTAGTTATATCAGTAATTGTGTATTTTTGTTATTTAACAATATTTAAGTCTAATGAAATAAATTTCTTTGGAATTATGGTTGATATTAAATTTTTATATGGTTTATTTATTATCTTTTTATTAGTAGGTGTTACTAACGCAACAAATCTTACAGATGGGATTGATGGCCTTTTATCAATTTGTTCAATAATATCTTATTTGGGATTTGGAATACTTGGAATTTATAAGGGAGAATTAAGTGTTGTTGTATTTAGTTTTTCAGTAGTATTAGCATTATGTTCATTTCTATTATTTAATCTTCCTACAGCAAAACTATTTATGGGAAATATTGGATCATTACTGCTTGGAAGTGGTCTTGTAATGATGAGTATAATTTTACATGTTGAGATACTATTGATATTTATTGGCTTTGTTTATTTTATGGAAGTAGTATCAGTTATTTTACAAGTATGGTTTTTTAAGAAAAAGAATGGGGAACGATTATTTAAAATGACACCTATTCATCATCATTTAGAATTATCGGGTTTTAGTGAAATTGAAATTGATATTGCGTTTGGGGTTTTACAATTAATAATGACAGTGATAGGTGTATGGCTTGGAATAATGTTTTTCTAAAAAATAAGTTTGTTTTATATGGAATGGGAATAAGTAACAAAGAAGTTGAAAAATTCTTTATTAAAAATAATATTAATTATTTAGTTGTTCTTGATGATTTAGATATTGATAATAACTACGTTATTATTAAATCCCCTGGTATTCCAAATAATACGACATTCTTAAAAAAATGTCATATGTTAAATTTATTAATTATTAATGATATTGAATTATTTTATTTATTAAGAACTGATATTAAATATATTGGAATTACTGGCTCTTGTGGAAAGACTACTACATGTAGTGTTTTATATAATATAATGAAGGAAAAATATAAAGTTGGACTTTGTGGTAATATTGGTATTCCAATCTTTAAGTTTATAAAAGAAGAATTAGATTATTTAATTGTTGAACTTTCTAGTTATCAATTAGAATATATTGATAAATTTAGAGTAGATTATTTTATTATTTTAAATGTTTATAATCATCATTTAAATCATCATCAAACTTTTAATAATTATATAAATGCTAAAATGAGTGTGATTAAGAATTTATCTTTAGATGATACTTTAATTATTAATGATGAATTAAACCATTATTTAAGAGGTCGAGAAATAAAATGTAAGGTATTTACGTATTCTCTCTCTTTAAAAAGAGATGCTTATTATGAAGATACAAAATTATATTTTAATGATGAAAGATTTGACATTAGTAATATTGAGTATTTTAAATATGAATTTAATAAAGAAAATTTCTTAAGTATATTTATTTTAATGAAATTATTAATGATTGATAATAAATTAATTATTGATAAGATGAAGAGTTATAGTGGATTACCACACCGAATGGAAGAAATAATTAATTTTAATGAATTAATAGTTATTAATGATTCTAAATCAACTAGTTTTAATTCTTTAAATAAGGCTATTGATTATTGTATAAGTAATTATGATGATTATGAATTAAATATTATAATAGGTGGAAAAATTGATATAGAAGAAATTAGAAGTAATATTTTATTAATTAGAAAATTAAACAGTTATAATGTTTATTGTTATGGTGAAAATAAGGTACTTATTAGTAAAATATTGAATATAAAATATTATCAAAATTTATGTGATGTTATTGATAATGTTAATTTAAATATTAAACAAGTTATATTATTTTCACCTGCTGCACAGAGTTTTGATGAATTTAAATCATATGAAGATCGAGGAGAAAAGTTTAAGGAATTGATTTTAAAAAAGTTAAATAATTAAATTTATTTAATTTTATGATATACTATAAAAAAAGAATTTTATAGGTGATTATATGAAGAATAAAATTACTAGTATTAATAATTGTTTAAATTGTAAAAAAGCAGGTTGCAATAATAATTGTTTTATAAGTACCAATATTAAAGATATTATTAATTTAATAAAAGAAGATAAAATTGAAGAAGCTATAAATTTACATTATAATTATAATAGTATTGGTTTTATATGTGGTATATTATGTGATCATATGCGTGGATGTTTAGGTGGCTGTAATAATAAGAAAAATCCTGTATCTACAAATGAACTTTGTTATTTATTAGGTGCTGAAAGGCTTAATTTACCTATTTATAAAATGAAACCTCGAAATAAACACGTTGTTATTATTGGTGGTGGAGTAGCTGGAATGATTGCAGCAGAAAAGTTATTAGAAGCAGGATTTGAAGTATCACTTTATGAAAAAAGTAATAAACTTGGTGGTGTATTAAATTTAGTAATGCCTGAGTTTAGATATGATATGAGTGTGTTTAATAAATGGGAAGAACGATTAATTAATTTAGGGTTAAAAGTTTATTTAAATAGAACTGTTAAGAACTTATCTGATGTTGAACAATTTGATTATTTAGTTGTTGCAACAGGTGCAGGGATTGCCAAAAGATTATATGATGATAGTCTTACAATAGATGCGTTAAAAATATTAGAAGATGCAAAACTTAATAAATTAAATTTAAATGGATTAGACATTGTAGTTTTAGGTGGTGGAAATACCGCTTATGACGTAGCTCGAGTTGTTAATCGTCTTGGTAATAATGTTTCAATTGCTTACAGAAGGGATATTATAAATTCACCTGCTGCAATTAAAGAAGTAGAAGTTGCAGTAAGTGAAGGAGTAAAAGTTTTGGAATGTATTGCACCTAAGGAAATAACTATTTTAGGTAATAAAAAACAAATTAGATTTGTTAAAACTAATCTTGTTAATGATGGTGGAACTCGTCTTAATTTTAAAGAAACTACAGATGAAATTAATATTACTTGTGATTTAGTAATAGAAGCCATTGGTGCTAATTCAGACCTCAAATTTATTAAGGAAAATTACCCATCTTTAATTAATGAAAAAGGTTATGTAACTGATATTGAAAATAATAATATTTATGTTATTGGTGATGCATATAGTGGTGCTAGCAATTTTGCGAGTGCTAATCTTACAGCACGCATATGTGTTTCTAAAATTATTGAAAAAGAAAAAAGAAGTGTGTTATTTGGTGGATCATTTAATCCTCCTACGATTGCACATTATGAAATTATTAAATATTTAAGTAAGAATTATGATGAAGTTTTAGTGTTACCTAATGGTGATACTTATACATTTGCTGGAAAAGTACTAGATTCATTTAAACACCGAGTTAATATGTTAAATGAAATGGTTAAATATTTACCAAATGTAAAGGTATTAGAACTTGAAAATGATCAAGAATTTATGGGAACTTATTATACACTTAGAACTCTAAATCATCCAACATTTGTGCTTGGTGCTGATTGTTTAGATAAACTTCATTTATGGAAACATTTTGATGAATTAATGACTGAAAATAATTTCATTGTTTTCAATAGAGGTGAAAGCAATATTTCAAATATGATTAATACTAATATTTATCTTAATAAGTATTTAAATAAGTTTGAAATTATTGATTTAAATGTTCCTGATGTGTCATCAACTGAGTTTAGAAAGTCTTTAAATAAAGATATTGTTTGTAAAGAAGTTTATGATTATATTATTAAAAATGAACTTTATTAGCAAAATTCTTTAATTTAAAGTAATATTTTGATATAATATTTGCGTATTTATATTAAAGTCTATGAATAGGAAGAGTAAATTAATAATAGTAATTAGAGAATATTCGGTTGGTGAAAGAATATCAAGTTATTAATTGAAGGTAGCCTAGGAGATGTTATTGGGAAAAAAGTAGTACTGATAAACGTAGCTGGCGTTAACAGGTAATGAGGGAAGACGTTGTCTTCTAAATTAAGGTGGTACCACGAATATTTATTCGTCCTTAAAAACTTAAGGGCGAATTTTTTATTTGCCTAAAAATTAATGAAAGGAAAAAGATACTATGAAAAAAGAACTTATGGCTCCAAAATACGATTTTAAATTAGTAGAAGCGGGCAAATATGATGAATGGTTAAAAGAAGGATATTTTACTAGTGGTGATAACACTAAAATTCCTTATACAATTGTTATTCCACCACCAAATGTAACTGGTAAATTACATTTAGGTCATGCGTGGGATACAACACTTCAAGATATTTTAATTAGAAGAAAGAGAATGCAAGGATATGATGCGTTATGGCTTCCAGGTATGGACCATGCAGGTATTGCAACTCAAGCAAAAATTGACGCAAAACTTAAAAGTCAAGGTGTAAGTCGTTATGATTTAGGACGTGAAAAATTTTTAGAAGTTGCATGGGATTGGAAACATGAATATGCTACATACATTCGTGCTCAATGGGCAGCACTAGGTCTATCACTTGATTATTCTAAAGAACGTTTTACACTTGATGAAGGTTTACATAAAGCAGTAAATACTGTATTTGTTACTTTATATAACGAAGGTTTATTATATCGTGGTGAAAAAATTATTAACTGGGATGTTCAAGCAAAAACGGCATTATCTAATGTTGAAGTAGAATATAAAGATATTGAAGGTGCTTTCTATCACTTTATTTATCCATTTGTTGATGGTGAAGGAGGACTTGAAATTGCAACAACTCGTCCAGAAACAATGTTTGGTGATAGTGCTTTAATGGTTCATCCAAATGATGAAAAATATAACTTTGCGATTGGTAAAGAAGTTTATATTCCAGGAACTACTCGTAAAATAAAAGTTATTGCTGATGAATATGTAGAAATTGGTTTTGGTACAGGTGTAGTTAAAGTAACTCCAGCTCACGATCCTAATGACTTTGAAGTAGGTAATCGTCATAATCTAGAAAGAATTATTTGTATGAATGAAGACGGTACAATGAATTCTTTAGCTGGTAAGTATGAAGGAATGGATCGTTTTGAATGCCGCAAAGCAGTAGTTAAAGATTTAACTGAAGCTGGACTTTGTCCAAAAATTGAAAAAATGATTCACTCAGTAGGTCACTCAGAACGTACTGGTGTAGTTGTTGAACCACGTCTATCTAAACAATGGTTTATTAAGATGAAACCTCTTGCTGAAGACGTTGTAAAAATGCAAGTAAGTGATGAAGCAATTGAATTTGTACCTAGTCGTTTTAATAAAACTCTTGTTCAATGGTTTGATTGTGAAGATGTTCAAGACTGGTGTGTATCACGTCAACTTTGGTGGGGACATCGAATTCCTGCTTGGTATAAAGGTGATGAAATCTATGTTGGATATGAAGCACCAGAAGGTGATGGTTGGGTTCAAGATGAAGATGTTCTTGATACTTGGTTCTCAAGTGCACTATGGCCTTTCTCAACACTTGGTTGGCCTCTAAAAACACCTGATTTAGAAAGATATTATCCAACTGATTGTTTAGTTACAGGTTATGATATTATTACATTCTGGGTATCTAGAATGGCACTTCAAGGACGTCACTTCACAGGTAAAAGACCATTTAAGAAATGTTTCATTCATGGTTTAATTCGTGATGAACAAGGAAGAAAAATGTCAAAATCACTTGGAAATGGTATTGACCCATTTGATTTAATCGATCAATATGGATGTGATGCAATGCGTTATTTCTTAACAACTAACGCAACACCAGGGCAAGATTTAACATTCTCAAGTGAAAAGATGGCATCATCTTGGAATTATATTAATAAGATTTGGAATGTATCTAGATTTATTCAAATGAATTTAGATAAAGTAGAATATGATGGAAGAAGTATTGATTTTAATAATCTTACTAAGATTGATGAATGGATTTTAAATGCTGAAAAAGCATTAATTGAAGGTGTTGATGCAAGATATGAAGATTATGAACTAGGTGAAGTTGCAAGATTAATCTATAACTTTACTTGGAATGATTTCGCATCATGGTATCTAGAACTTACTAAAGTAACTTTTGCAACAGGAACAGTTGATCAAAAACAAAATACTTGTGCTATTTTAAAACAAGTTCTTACAACAATTATTAAATTACTTCACCCATTTATGCCATTTGTTACAGAAGAAATTTATCAACATTTCTATGATGGATCAATTATGGTAAGTGATTGGCCAGTTGTTAATAATAATCTAACTGGTTTTGATATGGAAGAAATTAATCGTTTATTCAATATCATTACAACAGTTCGTAATATTCGTGCTGAGAAGAATGTTGGAAATAGCAAGAAAATTAATATTATCTTAGAAGATACTAAGAAATTAGGTTTAGAAAAATTTACTAAAACTTATGATGAATATCTTGCAAAATTCTTAAATTTTGAAACACTTGAAGTTATGCTTGAAGCAGAATCTAAAAAAGAAGATGCGGTTGTTAGTGTTTTAAGTGACTGTACAGTCATTGTTCCACTTAAAGAACTTGTTAATATGGATGAAGAAATTGCTAAATTAAAAGTACAAAAAGAAAAATTATTATCTGAAATTGCACGTTGTGAAGGTATGCTTTCAAATCCTAGATTTGTAGAAAAAGCTCCAGCTCAAAAAGTAGAAGCTGAACGTAAAAAATTAGAAGACTATAAACTACAACTTTCTGAAATTGAAACTACTTTAAATAAGTACGAAGGAAAATAATCATGCAGCTTTTTACTGATATAAATTCATTTATTGAATTTGTAGAATCTAGAAAAAGATTCTCTAAAAAAGTATCTTTAGAAAATATGGAATACTTTGTATCACTTTTTGATCATCCAGAAAATAAATTTAAGTCTATTCATGTAACTGGTACAAATGGAAAAGGAAGTACTGTATCATATTTAAAAAATATTTATCTAAAAAATGGTTATAATGTTGCAACATTTACATCTCCTTATGTAATTAAATTTAATGAACGTATTACTTATAATAATGAGTATATTTCAGATGAAGATTTATTAAAATATGGTAATATGATTCTTTCAAAGTATGATTACATAGAAAATAGTGGTTATGAATTACCAGGTTTTTTCGAGTTTATTACTTTACTTGCATTCTTATATTTTGCAGATTTAAATATTGATATTGCAATAATAGAAGTAGGTATTGGTGGAAGACTTGATGCTACAAATGTTATTACTCCTATCGCATCGGTAATTACAAGTGTTGGAATGGATCATACTGAACAACTTGGAAGTACAAAAGAATTAATTTTAAATGAAAAACTTGGAATTGTTAAAAAAGGGATTCCTTTATTTACTGCTGTAAAAGAAGATGCTTTAATTAATCAAATGAGGGAAAAATGTTTTAGTACTTTATCTGATTTTATAAAAGTCGATTATGAGAACTTAAAAATAAAAAAGATGGATTTAGATTCATCCATCTTCTCATATAAGGGATTTAATGATTTAAAAATAAAACTGCCTGGTATGCATCAAATTGAAAATAGTATACTTGCAATAGAAGTAATAAATTTTTTAAATAAAAAGAGCAATTTGCGTGTTTCGTGCGAATTATTATATGAGGGGCTTATTTCTACTACTTGGCCTGGTAGACTTGAATGTGTATCAAATAATCCATTAATTTATATTGATGGTGGTCATAATATTGATTGTATTAAACGTGTATGTGAATTTGTTAATAATTTAAATTTTAATCATAAACGTGTTATTATTTCTATATCTAATGATAAAGATAAGAAATCAATGATTGATTTACTTGATCATACATTTAATGAATTAATATTTACTAAATACACATATAAACGTAGTGCTTCATCTAATGAATTATTTGACTTATCTAATAGTAGTAATAAAATTATTATTAAAGATATTGATGATGTTATTGATTATTGTTTTAATAATCAATGTGAATTTACACTATTTATTGGAAGTTTATATTTAATTAGTGAAATAAGACCTTTAATTTTAAATTATAAAAAGAATTAGTTTTTAAGCTAATTCTTTTTACTTTAGGGAGGGTAAAATGATTTTAAAAGAAGTTCCAATGTGCGAACGTCCAAGAGAAAAATTATTACAAGAAGGGAGTGAAAAATTATCAAATATTGAACTAATTGCAATATTACTTAGAACTGGTTGTAAAGATGAAAATGTGTTAGATGTTGCTAAAAAAGTTGTATATTTACTTGAAGATATAACTGATTTATCTAGTCTTACGATTCAAGAATTAACTAAAATAAAAGGTATCGGAGAGTCTAAAGCCATTACTATCTTAGCTAGTGTTGAACTAGGAAAAAGAATAAGTGAACATAAACAAAATAAATTATCTTTTGCAAATCCAAAAGAAATATTTGAATATTTTTATCCTAGAGTAAAAGATTTGAAACAAGAACATTTATATGTAATATATTTAGATTTAAAAGGTAAAGTTACTGCAATTAAAAATTTAACAATCGGAACTATATCATCAACATTGATTGATGCTAATCTAATTTTTAAATGGGCATATAAACTTTCATCTACAAATTTTATTCTAGTTCATAATCATCCATCAGGTGATTCTACACCATCAATTGCAGATATTAAGCTTACAATAGATTTAGTTAAAAAAAGTAAAGTTATAAATTTAGAAGTTTTAGATCATGTTGTAATTGGGGATGATTATTTTAGTATGAGAAAGAACATTAAAGATATTAAAGTGTTCTAATATTAAATAAGAGTTCATATACTATAATGGTGATAGTATGAACTCATATTTAAACGATAAAAAGAGACAAAAGTTATTGCATAAAAAATATTTAAGTGATAAAAAAGAAAAGAAAAAACATATTAAATTTATTGATAAAGTTTTTATAAGAATTTTCTTTAGTAGTTTAGTGCTTTTATTTTTAACTTATTTTCAAACAATTGAAAATAGTCTTACAAAAAACATTAAAAATAATATAAATTTTTTAAGTATAAGTAGTGGGATTGATAATTTATTTGGCAGTAATTTATTTAATAAGGGGGAATTAACCGTTTACTCACAAACCTTCTATGAAGAGGTGAGATTTGAAAATGAAGTTAATTATATTACCAACTCCTCATTTGCAGGGGTAGAAGCACTTGTTGATGGTGTTGTAATTAAAATAGAAAAAATAGATAATTTATATAATGTATATGTTCAATCATCAGATGATATTATTTATAAGTATTGTAGTTTAGAAAGTATTGATATTCATATTTATAGTTATGTTAAACAAAAAGATGTTATTGGTAAAGCAAGATTAATAAACGATTTATATCAGTTTGAACTATATATTATAAAAGATAATAAATATATTAGTTACTATGATAATAGCGAAGATTAAAATTCATTATTCACTTATTTTTTTACTTATTTTAAGTTTATTTACAGGAAGTTTTTTTAAAATATTAGGTATTATATTTTGTATTTTTTTTCATGAATTTAGTCACTTTATTTTTCTTAAATTATTTAGAGTTAAAGTAAATCATTTAGAACTTTCTGTAATAGGTGGAATATTAGAAATTGAAGAAGTAAATTTATCATTAATAAAAAAACTAATTATAAATTTCTCAGGAATATGTGCTAATATACTAATTATTATAGTTTTAAAGTATTTAGATTTTTCTACTCTAAATTATTTAATCTCATATAATTTTTGTATAATTATATTTAATTTAATTCCAATAATTCCCCTTGATGGATTTAGAATTTTAAATGATTTATTATCTACTATTTATGATGATGATTATACTTTTTTATTAATAAAAAGAATTGATTTATTTTGTTTGATTATGTTATTGATAATATTACTTTTACTAAAAATATATGGGTTGTTTTTGATATGGTGTTTTCTACTTTATAAAT
Source organism: Bacilli bacterium (assembly GCA_017398545.1). Classification (GTDB taxonomy): domain Bacteria; phylum Bacillota_I; class Bacilli_A; order ML615J-28; family CAG-313; genus UBA1737. Next base: position 43,524 of record JAFQFT010000074.1, read on the forward strand.
ATTTTAAGTATAATATAGATGATAGAAAATTAAAAAAACTAATGTACTTATTAAAAAAATAAGTTTAAATATTTTAAATATAAATCTTTATTTGGTATAATATTGTTAAGTTATAAAAAATAGAGGTAAAAAATGAATAAAAAAAGTTATATATTTACAATATTTATATTTAGTGTTGTAATAATTGTATTAAGTGTTTTAGTTGGTATTAAAGTAGTAAATGGTGGTTTTGAACAAAATGAGAAAAAAAGTGATGAATACATTTATTATAGTGAGATGTTTGGTTTAAAATTATCAGATGATAAAACGTATTATTCAATCACAAAATTAAAAGATACTACACTTACTTCAGTTGAAATTCCAGATACAATTGATAATATCCCAGTAAAAAAGTTAATGGGTAATAAAGATTCGAATAATTTTTCATCTTGGAATAATTGTATTACAATTAGAATTGGTAAAAATATTGAATATATCGGCACAGAAGAAGATAATGATGGCGTATTAAATGGTGGTACACTTGGTGATAATTTCTTAAGTTCTATAAGTAAGACTTCAACTATTATTGTAGATGAAGAGAATCTTGTATATGCATCAAAAGATGGTGTGTTATATAATAAAGATTTTACTGTATTAATAAGATATCCTAATAATAAAATAGATAATACTGAATCATTTAATGTGGTAATTCCTGATACTGTAACAACTATTTATAATAGAGCCTTTTATTACAATACTAAAATTACTAAATTAGTACTTGGTTCAAATGTTGAACATATTGGTAATTTAGCATTTATAGGTTGTGAAAAATTAACTACAATTACATTTAATAATAAACTAAAAACAATTGGTCAAGCTGCTTTTAAAGACTGTGACTTTACAAGTATTAAGTTACCTGAAAGTGTTGAATCATTAAGTGATTTATGTTTTGCCTTTAATAGTAATTTAGATTATTGTTATATAGGTAAAAATTGCATAGAATTTGGTAGAAATATTTTTTCAGAGGTTTCTAAAGTGTTTGTTATTGCAACAAGTAGTGATAATTTAACGAATTTAGAAGAACTAGAGGTATTAAAACAATATCAAAAAAGAGCAGAAGACTAAAACTAACTAATAAAATTTAGTTAGTTTTTTCTTTTTATTTAAGCAATTTCTATAAATAAATCTCAAAAATATGATATAATAGGTATCGTGAAAATACACAATATTATATAAAGGAGAAAAATATGAGTAAATTTGTTTATTTATTCGCAGAAGGTAATGCTACAATGCGTAATCTTCTTGGTGGTAAAGGTGCTAACCTTGCTGAAATGACAGGTTTAGGATTACCAGTTCCTCATGGTTTTACAGTTACAACTGAAGCTTGTACTAAATACTATGAAGATGGTAAAGTTTTAGCACAAGAAGTAGTTGATCAAATTTTTGCTGCATTAAAAGTTGTTGAAGAACAACAAGGTAAAAAATTTGGTGATAACGCTAATCCATTACTAGTTTCTGTAAGAAGTGGTGCTAGAGCATCAATGCCTGGTATGATGGATACAATCTTAAACTTAGGTTTAAATAATGTTTCTGTTGAAGGTTTAGCTAAACTTACTAACAATCCTCGTTTTGCTTATGACTCATATCGTCGTTTCATTCAAATGTTTGCTGACGTTGTAATGGAAATCGACAAGGCTAACTTTGAAGCAATTATGGATGCTAGAAAAGAAGAAAAAGGTGTAAAATTAGATACTGAACTTGATGCTGATGATTTAAAAGGAATTGTTGAAAAATTCTTAGTTCGTTATGCTGAATTAAAAGGTGAACCATTCCCACAAGATCCAACTGAACAATTAATTGAAGCTGTTAAAGCAGTATTCAGATCATGGGATAATCCTCGTGCTAATGTTTATCGTCGTTTAAATGGTATTCCTTACTCTTGGGGTACAGCTGTAAACGTACAATCAATGGTATTTGGTAATATGGGTCCTACATCTGGTACAGGTGTTGCATTCTCAAGAAACCCTTCTACTGGTGAAAATGTACTTTATGGTGAATACTTATTTAACGCTCAAGGTGAAGACGTAGTTGCAGGTATTAGAACTCCTCAACCTATCGCTCACTTAGAACAAGACAATCCTGCTGTATATGCACAATTTAAAGAAGTTGCATTAAAACTTGAAAAACATTACCGTGACATGCAAGATATGGAATTTACTATTGAAAATGGTAAATTATTCATGTTACAAACTCGTAATGGTAAGAGAACTGCTCAAGCTGCTTTAAAGATTGCTATTGATTTAGTTAAAGAAGGTTTAATTACTGAACAAGAAGCGGTATTAATGGTTGAACCTAAATCACTTGATGCATTACTTCACAAAGGATTTGATCAAAAAGCTTTAAAAGCTGCAAAACCTATTACTAAAGGTTTAGCTGCTTCTCCAGGTGCTGCTTGTGGTCAAGCTGTATTTAGTGCTGAAGTTGCTAAAGAATGGAATGCTGCTGGTAAAAAAGTAGTACTTGTTCGTATGGAAACTTCTCCAGAAGACATTGAAGGTATGATTGCTTCTCAAGGTATCTTAACTGGTCGTGGTGGTATGACAAGCCATGCTGCAGTAGTTGCTCGTGGTATGGGTACTCCATGTGTTGCTGGTGCTGGTGAAATTAGAGTTAACGAAGAAGAAAAATACTTTGAAGTTAATGGTGTACGTTATGAAGAAGGTGCATGGATTTCATGTGATGGTTCTACTGGTTATGTTTATGGTGAAGCTGTTGCTACTGTTGATGCTGAAATCTCTGGTGATTTCGCAGTATTAATGGGATGGGCTGATAAATATCGTGCATTAAAAGTTAGAACAAATGCTGATAATCCTCGTGATGCTAAAGTTGCTAATGACTTTGGTGCTGAAGGTGTTGGTCTATGTCGTACAGAACATATGTTCTTTGAAGGTGATCGTATCAAGGCTATTCGTGAAATGATCGTTGCTGACAACGTTGAAGATCGTAAAAAGGCTTTAGCTAAATTACTTCCAATGCAACGTCAAGACTTCATCGGAATTTATAAAGCTATGGAAGGTAAGAGCGTTACAGTTCGTTACCTAGACCCACCTCTACATGAATTCGTTCCTCATACAGATGAAGAAATGGCTGAACTTGCTAAAGAAATGGGATTACCATTTGAAAAGATTAAAGCTACAGTTGAAGGTTTACACGAATTTAACCCAATGTTAGGTCATCGTGGATGCCGTCTATCAATTACTTACCCTGAAATTGCTGAAATGCAAACAAGAGCTGTAATTGAAGCTGCAATTGCTGTTAACAAAGAAGGTTACAAAGTAGTTCCTGAAATCATGATCCCACTTGTTGGTGATGTTAAAGAACTTAAGTATGTTCATGAAGTAGTTAAAGCTACTGCTGATGCAGTTATCGCTGAAGCTGGTGTTGAACTTGAATACAAATTCGGTACAATGATTGAAGTTCCTCGTGGTGCATTAACAGCTGGTGAAATTGCTGAAGTTGCTGAATTCTTCAGTTTTGGTACTAATGACTTAACACAAATGACATTCGGTTTCAGCCGTGATGATGCTGGTAAGTTCTTAGAAGAATATTACGCTAGAAAAGTATTTGAAAGCGATCCATTTGCTCACTTAGACCAAAATGGTGTTGGTAAACTTGTTGAAATGGCTGTTAAAGCTGGTCATGAAACTCGTTCAGACATCCACTGTGGTATTTGTGGTGAACATGGTGGTGACCCAGAATCAATTGAATTCTGTCACCGTGCTGGTTTAGACTATGTGTCATGCTCTCCATTCCGTGTTCCAATTGCACGTTTAGCAGCTGCACATGCTAACATCAAATTCCCTAGAAAATAATTAAATAATCCTTAATAGTTCCTATTAATTTAGGAACTATTTTCTTTTAAAAAACAACATTTTTTGATATACTATTAATAGAAAAAGAAGGGAGTAATTTATATGGCATCTAAGAAAGTACAAAAACAAGTAAAGAAATTAGCTAAAAAGAATCCTACAGCTTTCGTTACAATTATAGTTATTTTAATTTTAATTGGAGTTTCATTATTTATTGTAGATTACTATAATATTTATGATTTAGGTATTATTGATGGAGAATTTATAGATAATGATAATGATGATGATGATGATAACATTATTGTATCTGGGGAGCTTATAGTAGCATTTTTAGAAACTGGGAATACTTATACAGGTGATGCAGTTTATGTAAAAGCTGGAAACACAGATTTATTAATTGATGCAGGATCAAGAAAATCTAGTTCAGTAACAATCAAAAATTTTATTAATCAATATGTGTCTGATGGTGTATTAGAATATGTTATCGCAACTCATGCTCATCAAGATCACATTGCTGGATTTGTTGGTACTAAAAGTGATCCAGGAATATTTGATTTATATGATGTAAAAACTATTATTGATTTCCCTAAAACTAATGCAACTTCAAAAGTATACAACGATTATGTTGAAAAAAGAACTGCTGAAATAAATAATGGAGCAACACATTATACTGCATTAGAATGTTATAACAATGAAAATGGTGCGTCAAGAGTAATTAATTTAACAGAAGATGTAACGCTAGAAATTCTTTATAACTATTATTATGAAAATAAAACTAGTAATGAAAATAATTATTCAGTATGTGTAATGATTACACATGGAAACAAAAAATTCTTACTAACAGGAGATTTAGAAGATGAAGGAGAAAAGAAGTTAGTTGAATATAATGATTTATCTAAAGTAGATGTTTATAAAGCTGGTCATCATGGTTCTTATACTGCTGGTAGTAACGAATTATTAAGTGTTATTGATCCAGACATTGTATGTATTTGTTGTTGTGCAGGTCATGATGAATATACTGATAATCCTTTAAATATGTTTCCTGCTCAAGATTTTATTTCAAGAATTTGTAAATATACTGATCAAATTTATGTAACAACTCTTGCAACAGAAACTGGTTTTGAATCAATGAATGGTAATATTATTATTACTTCTAATACAACTGGCATAGAAGTTAATTGTTCTAATAATAATACAATTTTAAAAGAAACAGATTGGTTTAAAAAGAATAGGAAGTGGGAATAATGGCTATTGAAACTGAAGTAAAATATTTAATTAATAAACTACCTGATAATTTGCCACATCCAATGTATATAGAACAACGATACTTTGAACCTGTTAATACTTTAAATAAAATCTTAGAATTATTTAATTTAGAATCACTTGATAAAATTTCGACAAGAAGAGTAAGACTTATTAAAACAGATAAAATTTCTTATGTAATTACACTTAAAACTAAAGGAATGTATTCTAGAGTTGAATATGAAAAAGAGATTAATGAAGAATTATATAATGAAATTTTAAAAGAAAAAATTTTATCTTGTGTTATTAAGAATCGTTATAAAGTTATTAATTCAAATTATGTTTTTGAATTTGATGAGTATTTAAATTTAAAGACTAAACTCTATACTTGTGAAGTAGAAGATGAAGAGTTTGATAAGCATAAGAAAGAAATTGAAGATATTCTTAAAGAATATTTTAAAATAGAATATATTGATGTAACACTTGATCCCAAATATAAAAATAGTAATTTAATTAAATATTTTGGATAAAACTATAAAACCCGTTTTTGAGCGTTTGAGTGGGTAAATACCCATTAAAATTTAATTTAAGCGCTTAAAAGCGGGTTATTTTATTGTAGAATTTAATACTCTACTTTGAGTAGAATTAAATTTTTAACTAGTAGATTAATAAATTATTAATTAGAGGAATTAAATCAACAGTAGGGTGACATTAATTGGAGGATGTTATATAATCTTAGTATACGTATTTTACAGGAGGTTAATATGACATATCAAAAATTTATCACTGATCCAATGCCAGAATATACTAAAGGAGAAGAAATCTTTAATTATGTTTCTCATATTGTTGGTGGTAGTATTGGAATTTTTTTAATTATTTTTAGTTCTATTTGTTTTGGTGTTAAAGATATTAAATTATCATCTTATTTAGGGATGTTAATATTTGCAGTAAGTATAATTTTACTTTATACTATTTCATCTTTATATCATGCCTTAAAAAAAGATAGTATCGCAAAACGTGTATTTAGAATATTAGATCATTGTACTATTTATTTACTAATTGCAGGTACTTATACTCCTATTTGTTTAATTGCAATGCAAGGTAGTATTTATTGTACAATATTATTAGTATTAGAATGGGTATGTGCAATACTAGGAATATTATTAAAAGTTATTGATATGAATAATAAAATTATCAAGATAATATCAACAAGCCTTTATGTAATTATGGGTTGGGGACTTATTGCATTTCCTGCAGCAATTAAATTATTAAGTGTATATCAATTTATTATGATTTTATCTGGAGGAGTAGCTTATACAGTTGGGATTTTCTTTTTTATAGGGGGTAAAAATAATAAATGGTATCATTCTATATTTCATATTTTTTGTTGTATAGGAACTATTGTACAAATGCTTGGCGTAATTGATATATTCTTATCATAAAAAATAAGGCCAAATAGTTGCAAAAAATGTTGTTTTAGTGTATAATATATTCGTTGCAAAATCTATGAGAATAAGCAACCGCACAAGAAGAGTCTTTAAGAATAATTATTATAATTATCACTCTGATGGCGTGTCTTAAATTTTAATGAGGAGGTGCTTTTAGATGTACGCAATTTTTGTAGTAGGCGGTAAACAATATCGTGCTCAAGCTGGTGACGTTCTTTATGTTGAAAAACTTGAAGGCGAAGCTGGTACTGAAGTTGTTTTTGATCAAGTTTTAATTGCAGGTGACAAAATTGGTCAACCTTATATTGAAGGTGCAAAAGTAACTGGTACGATTGAAAAACAAGGACTAGGAAAAAAGATCGTTGTTTTCAAATACAAATCTAAGAAAAATGAACGTAAAAAACAAGGTCATCGTCAAGCTTATACTAAAGTTACAGTTAAAGAAGTTATTGCTTAATTGTAGAGGTATTAACTAATGACGAAAATTATCGTTAAGTACGATAAATCCTTATGTTCTTTTATTGAACTTTCTGGTCACGCTGGTTATGCAAAATCAGGATTTGATATTGTGTGTAGCGGGATCACAACAGCAACTTATACATCAATCAATCTAATTGATAAAATCAATAGTGATTGTTTTAAACTTGATGCTAATGACGATGCTGGTTATCTTCATATGAGTTTGGATTATCAGAACTTATCTAATACTGATATTGAATTTATTCAACTAATTATTAGAAATTTAATTGATATGTATGAAGAGATTAAAAGAAATTATCCAAAATATTTGAAAATCGAAATTTTATAGGAGGTTGCCATGATTAGATTTAATTTACAATTATTCGCATCTAAAAAAGGTGTAAGTTCTACTAAGAACGGTCGTGACTCTATTGGTAGACGTTTAGGTGCTAAATTATCAGATGGTCAATTTGCTACTGCTGGTTCTATTATCTACCGTCAAAGAGGAACTAAGGTTCATCCAGGAAACAATGTTGGTATTGGTAAAGATGATACTTTATTCTGCTTAATTGATGGTATCGTAAAATACGAAACTAAAGGTGCAGGTAAGAAGCAAGTATCAGTTTATCCAGCTGAATAATTGATTACATTGAACATTGTAAAAATAAAGGCACTAAAAAATTTAGTGTCTTTTATTTTGATTTTTTATTATTATAAAATGAGGTGAAAATATGTTTGTAGATAGTGTCAAAATTCACGTTAAAGCGGGAGATGGTGGAGACGGGATTGTAGCATTTTTACATGAAAAATATATGGACAAAGGTGGTCCATCAGGTGGACACGGTGGTCGTGGTGGAAGTGTTATCTTTGTTGGAGAAGAAGGCTTAACTACGCTTCTTGACTTTAGATTTAATCGTAAAATTAAAGCACAACCTGGACAAAAAGGTATGGATAAAAATTGTGCTGGTAAAAAAGGTGAAAATACTTATGTAAAAGTCCCTGTTGGAACAACGATTATTAATGCTGAAACTAACCAAGTAATTGGTGATATCACTAAACATAACCAAGAAGTTATTGTTGCACATGGTGGTCGTGGTGGTAAGGGTAATGCTGCTTTTGCTAGTCCTAGAAATACTACTCCACAATTTGCAGAAAAAGGGATTAAAGGTGAAGAATTTGATGTTCAATTAGAACTAAAAGTTTTAGCTGATGTTGGACTTGTAGGTTTTCCTAGTGTAGGTAAATCTACATTAATTAGCGTTGTTTCTAAAGCAAAACCTAAAATTGCTGCATATCACTTTACAACTCTTGTTCCAAATCTAGGTGTTGTTGGTGTAGGGGACGGAAGAAGTTTCATTATGGCTGATTTACCAGGCTTAATTGAAGGTGCTTCAAGCGGGGCTGGTCTTGGAATTCAGTTTTTAAAACATATTGAAAGAACTAAAGTAATCGTTCATATTATTGATATGTCTGCAACAGATGGAAGAGATCCAGTTGAGGATTATAAAATAATTAGAAAAGAACTTGGTGATTTTAAAGAAGATTTATTAAAACGTGCTGAAATTTTAGTAGCTAATAAAATGGATGTACCAGGTGCAATAGATAACTTGAAACGTTTTAAAGAAGAAACTGGTATTAAAAATATCATTCCAATTAGTGCTTATACAAAAGATAATTTAAATGAATTGTTGTATAAAATAGCAGATACACTAGATGAAGTAAGATCTAAAGTTGATTATCAAGTAATCACTGATACAGTAGTTGAATATAACTTTGTTCCAGAAAAAGCAAAATTTGAAATCACAATGGATGATTCTGGATTCTTCCATGTAGATGGTCCAGCCATTGAAAAGATATTTGAAAGAACTGACTTTAATAATGAAGTTAGTGTTAGACAATTTGCACGAGCACTTCGTGACTTAGGAGTTGACGATGAACTTCGTAAACTAGGTGCTGAACAAGGTGAAACAATAATTATTTTAGGTTATGAATTTGAATTTGTAGCATAAAATTTTTAGGCTTAAAACATAAGTTTTAGGCCTTTTTTCTTTTAAAATCTATTAAAAAATAGTATAATAATATTGCACGATACTTATACTATATAAGATTGTAGCATTTAAAATTTTATGTTTTCTTAAATTAAAAATCATATTAATTTATATTAAACGATATTTTAAAAGGAGAAGAAAATGAAAAACAAAAAAATTATTTATGAAATGTCCTTAATGGCAATACTAATTGCTCTTTTATGGATGTTAGATTTAACTGGTATTGGTTATATTCCAACAGGCCCTGGCCTTACAATTACTCTTTTAGTATTCCCTGTTGCAATAGCAGCAATTTGTTTGAAAGAAAAAGGCGGAATAGTTTTAGGATTAATGTTTGGTCTAACTAGTTATTTAACTGCTGTTCAAGGTAAAGATCCAGTAGGTGCTGTACTTTTTGAACAACAACCAATTGCTCTTGCTATTGTATGTATTGGTTCAAGAATTTTAATGGGATTAGGCGTTGCACTTTTATATCGCTTATTGAATAAATATATCAAACAAGATATTATTTCAATAACTATTGCAAGTATTTCTGGAACATTTTTAAACACACTATTCTTTTTAACTTTCTTTTGGGCTTTCTTTAATAATCAAGATAATTTATTTAAAATCATTATTGGCGCAATGACAGTTAATTTCTTAATTGAATTAGTAGTTAACTCAGTAATTAGTATTGCACTAAGTAAAGTTATTTATATGTTCAAAAAAAGAATGGCTTAATCAAATAGATTAAGTCTTTTTTAAACCCTTTTTTAAGCTGATGAAATAAAAAAAGTAGATAAATATTTATCTCAAGTTCGTTAAAAAAGTTAGATATTATATTAATTAATTGACATAAAAAAATAATTAATGTAAAATAAAAATATAAATATAGTTTAGGAGTAATATATGAAAGTACTTAAAATAAATTATCAAACCTATAAAGAACATCAACAATATGTAATTATTAATGGAAAAGTAACTCATGCATCTTACGATTTTCCTGTTAATATTTCTTGTACTGATTTAAATAATGGGACATATCTTGTTGAATATGATTATACTAAATATGCTAATGCAGGTAAAAGTAGCTTTAATTACGATTATACTTTAGAAACGGTAAAAGAAAGTTTTACTATCTCAAAAAATGAAAAATTTAATGCAAGCTATATAAAAATGCGATGGGAATATATTAAAGGGGCCATTAATGATTATGAAACGTTCACTGCAAGCATCGTTCCAATCGAAAAGATAATTGAAGAATTAACTACTAAAGATACTACTCAAAATCATTTATTATTAACTAGAATTTATCTTAAGTTAGAACAATATAACGTTGCCGATAATTATATTAATGAAGTATTAAAAACAGATGAATTGTTTAATCTAAAAGAATTAAATATTATTTTAGGTGAACGTTATGAATATGGTATGGGTATAGAAATAGATCTAGAAAAAGCTTATATTCATTATTTACTAGGTCATTCGAAATATGATTTAAAAAGATTTTTTGAATTAGGATTTGGGATAAATAGATTTCCTAATTATGAAGAATTATTATTTGAAAATTATATTGAATTAGCTTATATTTTTAATATCTTATTATTAGATACTGAATATAAAAAACAAGCTATTGAAGAATTAATTACCTATGCAGGATTTTGGGACTATGATGTAGATGAACAAGAAGATAAAGCATATACTAGAAGAAGAATGTTTTTAGCATTAACACAACTTGAAGCGGCCAAATTAATAGTTGATAATAATTTGATTGAAAATAATAATTATGAAAAATGCGTTTTATTTTTAGGCGGATATTTTGCGTGGAAAGAAAAAGGACACTCAGGTCTAATAGCTTATGAATATGAAGAAAATATTGGCGATGAATATGATTCTTTATATGTTAAGAAAGAAGCTACAAGATTTAATGTTGCGTTAGAGCTTGTTGAAAAGTATGCAAAACTAAATGATGATTTAGCAATTAAAGTTTTAAATTTTTATAATTTAAATAAAAAGTAATTTATAGGTCCAATTTTTGGGCCTTTTTTTATACCCTTTTATAAGCGGTTGAGTTTAAAAAGATGGGTAATTAATCATCTCAAACTCTAAAAACTTGACAATTATTTGATTAAAATCTCAAATTATGATATAATAATTACAAAACTATAAAAATGAGGAAATATTATGTACGAAAATATTGATAAAAGTAAATACACTCCAATGATGCGTCAATACTTAGAAATTAAAGAACAATATAAAGATGCTTTAGTATTCTTTAGACTAGGGGATTTTTATGAGATGTTTTTTAATGATGCAATTGTTGCAAGTCGTGAATTAGAGATCGTTTTAACAGGGCGAGATGCTGGGGTAGAAAATGACCGAGTGCCAATGTGTGGTGTTCCTCATCATGCAGTTAATTCATATATTGAAAAACTAAGTCAAAAAGGCTATAAAGTTGCGATTGTAGAACAACTAGAAGAACCAGGTGGAAAGAAGATTGTACATCGTGATGTTATCCGTATCATTACACCAGGTACAAATATTGATGAATCTTACTTATCTGATAAAAGTAATAACTATATTGGTTGTTTAGATAAATACGAAGCAGGGTATATTCTTAGCTATATTGATTTATCTACAGGTGATGCATTAATTACAAGTTTCCCTAATAACATAGATCTAGTAATTAGTGAAATCAATAAACTTGGTATTAAAGAATTAGTAGTTCCAAGTAATCTAAATAATAGTATAAAAAATTCTCTTACTAAAATTTATGGTATATTACTTTCAATTAATGAAGATTTAACTGTTGATGGTTATTTAAATGGTTTAACGGCTAATTTAAATACATCGTTAGAGTTTTCTGCAAAAAGATTATTATCTTACATTATAAAAACGCAAAAACGAGTTTTAGTACACTTAAAAGAATTTGTTTATTATGATAATAAAGAGTATTTAAGACTTGATAATAATGCGGTTAGAAACTTAGAACTTGTCGAAAGTCTTCATGGTAATCGCTTTAAAAACAATTTATTTGCTATTTTAGATAAATGTTCTACAGCAATGGGATCAAGATTTTTAAAGAAAAGTATTTTATTTCCACTAGTTAATTTAAATAAAATTAATTCAAGACTTGATTTTATTGGTGAACTTCATAAAAACTATATTGTTACTGAAGAACTAAAAAAATTACTTACTGAAATTTACGATTTAGAACGTATTGTTGGTCGCATTAGTTTTGGTGCACCTAGTCCAAAAGATTTATTACAACTAAAAAAATCAATTGGTGTTTTACCTTCTGTTAAACTTAAATTAAAAGAATTAAAAGGTGTAGAAAGTGCTAAATTTAGTGAAGCAGTTACTTTATTTAATGAATTACATGACGAATTAGAAAATGCAATTAGAGAAGATGCTCCATATCTATTAAAAGATGGTGGCGTAATTAAAGATGGTTATAGTGCTGAACTAGATAAGATTCGTAACGTTGAATCTACTAATAAAGAGTTCTTACTTAACTTAGAACAAAGAGAACGTGAACGTACAGGAATTAAGGGATTAAAAGTTGGTTATAATAGAGTATTTGGTTATTATATTGAAGTAACTAAATCATATTTACCACTAGTAAAAGATGAGTTTGGTTATATTCGTAAACAAACTACTGCTAATTCTGAACGATATATTACAGAAGAATTAAAAGAACGTGAAGCTCTAATTTTAAGAAGTGCTGAGCTTGCGCTTAATCTTGAAATTGAATTATTTAATAATTTAAGAAATAAATGTAAAGAACAAACTCACGAAATTCAAAAACTGGCTAATATAATTTCGCATATCGATATGTTAATTAGTTTAAGTATTGTTTCAAAAGAAAACAACTATGTAAGACCAACTTTCTCAAGATATAATGAACTTGTTATTAAAGATGGTCGTCATCCAGTTATTGAAGTAGTATCAGAAAAAGAGTTTATTCCAAATGATTTAACTTTATATAATGATGAAAAGATTTTAGTTATCACTGGACCTAATATGAGTGGTAAAAGTACTTTTATGCGACAAAATGCTATTATTGCGATAATGGCACAAATGGGTTCATATGTTCCTTGTAAGAGTTGCACACTTCCAATTTTTGATCAAATCTTTACAAGAATTGGTTCAAGTGATGATATTGCAAGTGGGGAATCTACATTTATGACTGAAATGTTAGAAGTTAATGATGCTCTTACTAACGCAACAGAAAGAAGTTTAATCGTTTTAGATGAGGTAGGTCGTGGTACAGCTACATTTGATGGTATGGCTCTTGCACAAGCCATTCTAGAATATATTCATGATACGATTGGTGCAAAAACTTTCTTTTCAACACATTATCACGAACTTACAAGTTTAGATAAAAGCTTACCTTTTTTAAGAAATGTACATGTTGAAGCTAATGCTGATAATTTTGATGAAACAGGTGAACTAATTTTCTTACATAAAGTACTTCCTGGTGCTACACTAAATAGTTATGGTATTAATGTTGCTAGTCTTGCAAAAATACCTTTAAAAGTAACACTACGTGCAAAAGATATTTTAAATAAACTTGAAAATAAAAATAGTTATGACGTAGAATTATTATCAAAAAATAATTATACAGAACCAATTATTATATCCGAATTAGATCCTAAACAAAAAGCTATTTTATCAGAATTAGATGAATTAGATGTTGATAGTTTAAGACCAATTGATGCCTTAATGTTACTTAATAAATGGAAGAAGGAGGCAAGTGATTAATGAATCTACCTACAATTAATGAATTATCAAAAGAAATTGCTAATTTAATATCAGCTGGTGAAGTTGTAGAACGCCCCTCAAGTGTTGTGAAGGAACTTGTTGAAAACGCGATTGATGCTAATGCTTCTATTATAAAGGTTGAATTAATAAATAGTGGTATAAAAAAAATCAACGTCTTAGATAACGGTTTTGGGATGACTAAAGATCAAATACCTGTTGCTATAAAACCTCATGCAACTTCAAAAATTAAAACTTCTAAAGATTTATTTAATATTGCAACACTTGGTTTTAGAGGTGAAGCACTTCCATCAATTCAAAGTGTTTCTAAAATGCGTATTTCATCTTGTACTGATGGTGTTAATGGTTATTTTTATCAATATAAATCGAGTGATCTAGTTGATGAAGGAGTAACTTCAATGCCAATTGGCACTAAAGTAGAGGTTGAAAATCTATTTTTCAATACTCCCGCAAGACTAAAACACCTAAGTACAGAAAGCGTCGAATTATCACATATAACAACGCTTATTAACCGTATTGCGCTTGCAAATCCAACAATTCAGTTTATTCTAATTAATAATAATAAATTAATTTATCAAACAGATGGATCAGGAGACATTATTTCTTTAATGGGACAAACTTATGGTCTTGATGTTGCCAAAAGCTTAATAAAATTCGAAAATAAGAACGATTTATATCATATTAAAGGATACACTACGACAAATAATGTATATCGTTCTAATAAAAACTACATTAATATAATTATTAATAATCGTATTATTAGAAATTTAAATATCTTATTTGCAGTAACAGATGCGTATAAATCTATCATTCCTGTCGGTAAATATCCTATTACGATTTTAGAAATAGAATGTGATCCATCACTTATTGATGTAAACGTTCATCCAACAAAACTTGAAATTAGATTTACTGATGAACTAATTTTACGAGAAATGATTACTTCAACTATTGGAAAAGCATTATATCATACAGAACTTGTCTATGAAGCAAAAGAAAAAGATATTAAGAAAGAAATTCCTGTAATTGATGAAAATCCTTATGTAACTGTAATTAAAGAGGATGAACCAGAAATTATTAAAGAAGAATCCATTGAAACGCTATGGGACGAGTTTGATGAAGGGAATGTTTTTCCTGACTTAGAAGATGCGGAAGATAATTTTGACGATGATGAAGAGTACGATGATGATGAAAATGATGAAGACGATGATAATGCTTTTGAATTAGAAATAGAAACTAAAGTAGAAGTTCAAAAAGTAGAGTTTCAAGAATCAATCTTTGATACGCTTACTTATATTGGTCAATATCATAAAACATACCTTTTATTTGATGGTGGAGCTGAATTATATCTAATTGATCAACATGCTGCAATGGAAAGATGTATGTATGAAAAGATTAGAAAATCTTTTGAAAAAGAATCTAATCAATCTTATGAATTATTAGTTCCAATTAAATTAGAATTTAGTGTTTCAGAAATTCCTCTTATCAATGAAAAAGAACATGAATTAAATAAATTAGGTATTAAATTTGAACCATTTGGTGGTACAACAATCATTGTTAGAGAGATACCTTTATGGATACCTAAAAATTTAGAAATTGAGTTTATTAATGACATTATTAATCACTTAATTAATAATCAAAATGTTTCTAAAAGTGTTATGTATGAAAGCCTTGCTAAAAAGTTATCTTGTAAAAAATCTATTAAAGCAAATACTTCTATTCTTGATTCAGAAGTAAATGAACTGTTAAATAACTTAAAACAATGCCAGATGCCTTATACTTGTCCACATGGCCGTCCAACACTTGTGAAAATTTCTACTTATGAAATTGAAAAAATATTTAAGAGGGTTATCTAATGGATAAGGTAATAATAATAACCGGTCCTACAGCAGTTGGAAAAACAAAGTGTTCACTATTAGTCGCTCAAGCGCTTAAAACTGAGATTATTAATGGTGATGCATATCAAGTATATAAAGGCATGAATATTGGAACTGCTAAACCAACAAAAGAAGAATTATCTGAAATTAACCATCATTTAATAGATTATTTAGATCCTTTAGAATTATTTAGTGTTGCCGATTATCAAAAAATCGTAAGACAAAAAATTAATGATTTTAAAGAAAAAAACTTAGTTCCTTTAATTGTTGGTGGAAGTGGATTATATTTAGAAAGTGTTATTTGTAATTATACTTTTGATGGAAAAACAAGAGATGCTAGTTTTGAAGAAAAGTATTTTGATTTATCAAACGAAGAATTACATGAATTATTAAAAGATATTGATCCTGTTTCATATGAAAATATTCATCCAAACAATAGAAAAAGAGTTTTAAGAGCATTAGAATTAGCACTTAGTAATGAACAAAAAGGAACTAAAAAGAAAGAAATGTTATATGATGCATTAGTAATCGTTTTAAATGATGATCGAAATGCTTTATATAACCGAATTAATTCTAGAGTTGATAAAATGCTTGAAGAAGGTTTACTTGAAGAAGTTAAAAGTTTTTATCCAGATAAACTAGGGACAACCGCTAAAGCTGCAATAGGATATAAAGAATTATTTGAATATTTTGATGGTAAATATACCTTAGAAGAAGCTATTGATAAAATTAAACAATATTCACGAAACTACGCAAAGCGTCAACTTACATGGTTTAGAAACAAAGAATATGTTACAGAAGTATTGATCGATGTAAATAACTTTAATAATACTGTTGATGAAGTTTATAACTTAATAAATAGTTTCTTAACAAAATAAGATCACAATATCATTATTGTGGTCTTTTTATTCATAATATGCTAAAATTAGTTATGTGATTTAGAAAGGTATTTTTTGTGTATAATATGATTAAACAAAAGAAAATAATTTTAATTATTTTATCAATATTTTTTTTAGCATTAATTTCATTTTTGATTATCTTATTTACAATAATTATTCCTGAAAGAAAAGAAAAAGAGTATTTTGAAGAACAAGTTAAGTTATATTACGAAAATAAATTAAAAATTTATGAAGAAGAAAATGAGAAATTTGAAGACTATGAAATTGATGTTGCATTTATTGGTGATAGCTTAACTGACGCTTATGATTTAGAAAAATACTATCCAGAGTTTGTGGTTTCTAATCGTGGGATTGGTGGTGAAACAACAATAGGGTTGGAAAAACGTATGCAAGTAAGTGTATATGATTTAAAACCTAAAGTTGTAGTAATGCTTATTGGTGCAAATAATATGGATTCAATGTTTGATAATTATGAAAATTTATTAATAGGACTAAGTGAAAATTTACCAAATACTAAAGTTGTGTTGTTATCTTTGACCGCAATGGGTGATAATTGGGGGAGAAAAAATCAACTTGCTGCTTTTAATAATGTTAAAATTAGAAAATTAGCAGAAAAATATAATTATCATTTTATTGATTTATATACTCCTTTATTAGATGTAAC
>JAFQFT010000075.1 GCA_017398545.1 Bacilli bacterium
AAGAACAAAAAAGCATTTACACTTACTGAAATGATTGTTGTAATTGCTATTATCGGGATTTTAGCTGGTGTTTTAATTCCTACTATTACTGGTTATATTAAACGTGCTAATCAATCTGCTGCTTATCAAGAAGCTGAAGCTATCTTAGAAGTATATGAAGTTTATGAAACTGAAAAAGAGGCTGGATTAATCGGAGATACTACTACTTTTGCAGCTTATTATGCGGAAATCACTGGTACTACTTTAGGAACAGAAGTTGCATTTGCTGAGTATGATTCAAATAGTAATAAATTAGTTGCTTTCTATTATAATGGTGAAGCTGTTAGTGTAAAAATTACTATATCTGAACATGTAGTTTCATATTCTGATGCTAAATATACTACTTCAGATGGTACAGATTTAGGTGCTTAATTATTACTTGGAGAAATAGTTATGAAAAAAAATAACAAAAAAGGGTTTACACTTACTGAAATGATTGTAGTTATCGCAATCATTGGTATTTTAGCAGGTGTTTTAATTCCTACAATTACAGGTTATATTAAAAAAGCAAGACTTTCTAACGATCAACAAGTTGCTGCAAGTATGACTGATGAAATCGAAAGATATTGTATTGAACATAACATTAATCAAAATAAACTTTGTGGTATTGATGTTAGAACAATTTTAATTGCTAAAGATTACAATATGGTTCCAAGTGCTAAAGAATGGTCTTATTTTTACAATGAATCAACTAGAGAAGTTGAAGTAATTAAGTTTAAAGACTTATCTGCTCAAACTGGTGGTGCTTATGATGATTTAACTGAAATCATTAAAGGCTACTATTTAGTTGGAAAAGGTAAAACTGATATTGAAGTACTTGTTTCTGAATTAGTTTTAGGACGTTATGATTATTACACTAATAATACTTCTATAGTAGCTGAATATAGTGATTATGAAGATATGTTAGAAGATTACTCTTATGATAATACAATCTATATTAACTCTGGATCAGTATTAAATGGTAGTCTTGATTCAACATATTCAAATATCGTATTCTGTGAACTTGTTAGTTTTATCCCAAACCTTACTATAAATAAAGCTGTTTTAAAGAATAATTACAAAGTTGAAAATGCTAATTTCTTATTTGCAGTTGAAGGTAATGGAAATTTGGCTGAAATAGTAGGAATTAGATCAGTTAAAAAAGTAAATTTAGTTTCATTTAATAGTCATGTTACAGCACAAGACCCCAATAATACTATTACTAATTTTGATTTGAAAATTAATTTAGATAGTTCATCATCATTAGATGAAATTGGTGCTGCAGGAGGATACTTAAAAGAATCTGAAATTTATTCAATTATTTTCACAGTTGGTGAAGATATCAATGAATCTACCTCTTTACTACTAGATTTTGGTGTTGATAGTGAAGTAGATAAATTAAAAGGCATTTGGAAGATGAGTGTCTTATTTATGGGAGCTGACGGTGTAGTTGGCTACAAAGAAGTTTATTTTGAAAGATAAAAATAAAAAAAAGAAAGGAAAAAATTATTATGTTAAAAAAATTATCTATTTTAATGGTATTTGTATTAGTTGCAGTATCATTATTTGGCTGTACTTTAAATTCTAAGACAACATTAGAATTTACAGCTTTCCCAGAAACTGAATATCAAGCAGGTGAAGTTTCAAAAGAAGAATTCTTAAATGCTGTTAAAGTAAGACTTAATGGTAAAGATTATTCATTAACTCAATTAGAAGTATTAGGTGCTAATATTGCAGGTGTTGAATTAAGCAAACCTGGTACTTACACTCTTGTTGTTAATTATGAAGGTACAAGTATTATTTTTGAATATGATGTAGTTGGTTTAAATCAGGCTTCAGTAAACGGAGTTGAATATGAATCAATTATTGATGCTTTTGCTGCTGCAAATGCTGAAACTGAACAAGTAACAGTTAAACTATTAAAGAATGTTGATTTAACAGGTAATTCATTAACAGTTGCTAAAACTGCAAATATTAAATTTGATTTAAATGGGAATGTTCTTTATTGTTTAAATGAAGTAAAAGGGGCTACATATTTAATACAAAACCTTGGTAAATTAGAAATTATTGGAAATGGGACTATTTCTTTCCTTGCAAAATACCCAGATTTAGATTGGGGTACTGAAGAAGATCCATATCCTTCATATGCTTCAAATACAATAAATAATCGTGGGAATTTAATTATAAATGGTAATGTTATTATCGAAAACCAAACATTTGGTGGTGCTGCTTATGCAATTGATAATTATGATGGTTCTTCTTTAACAATTGAAGAAGGTATTATTTGTCAAACATCAGGTGGAAACTGTGCTATTCGTATTTTTGGTGGAACAACTAATGTTACTATTAATGGTGGTGAAATTAGTGCAAATAAAACAGCTATTTGGATTCAACTTCCAGGATCAAAAATCGAAAATACACCTAATATTAACTTAACAATAAATGGTGGTAAAATCTATAGCTATGCTCAAGGTGGCAATTTAATGTATACATACACATTTGGTGATAGTCATAGTGATGTAGTTATCGATATTAATGGTGGTGAATTCTTAGGTGGTTATGTAAGTATTGGTTCTGGTACGCACAAATTAGATATCCCTCAATTTACAATTGATGGTGGTACATTTGAATATGATGTTATTCAATGGACTGATGAAGGATATGAAGTTCTTAAAGAAGCTAATAAATAAACGAAATAAAAGAGAATGAAACCTGCTTGTCAGGCCGCATTTTTCTGCCCCATATCACATTTTATGTGATATGGGGCTTTTTTTCCTTTCGATTCTATGGTTAATGATGCCAAAGATATTACTATGGTTGATGAAATTATTAAAGTAGAAAAATATACTATTACTGTTAATGGTACACCTACAGTAAAAGTTCAAACAACTCGTAAGTTCGTTGTAACTTACTATAATGAATCAGGTGTTTATGCTAGAGGAGTTATTTATTATGGTACTGTTCAAGATGCCTAATAATAAGTAAATTCTAATAGTATTGCATATATTTAAATTAAAAATTAAAAAAGGAGAAAATAAAAATGAAAAAAATTTGTTTAAAATTTTTTAGTCTTATGATTGCTTTATTAGTTGCAGTTGTATTAACTGGTTGTTCAATCAAACAAGGTACTAAAATTGAATTTGCAAAACTTCCAGCTGGTGTATACACAACTGAAAGTAGATCAATTGATTTAAGCAAAGTTGCTATCAAAATCAACGATGGCGCTGAAATGTCTTTAAAAGATGCTCAAGCAAGTTCTCAATATAATATTACTATTACTGGTGATTCTTGGTCAACTTGGGGTGAATACACTCTTGTTGTTATTCTTGACAATGCTGCTATTACTTTTAATTATGAAGTTGTACAACAAATCGTTGAAGTAACATACGATACAACTTGGGCTGGTCAAGGTACTGAAGATGATCCATGGCAAATTGGTTCTGAAGAAGAATTAAAAGGTTTAGCTGCTGTTGTAAATGGTAAAGCTCCAAAAATTAATGATGAAGCTGTTGCTGATGCTAGCCTTGAAGGAAAATATATTAAATTAATGAATAATATTAAATTAACTCCTGGTTGGGAACCTATTGGTGCTGGAAACAGAGGTAAGTTTTCAAATTACTTTTCTGGTAATTTTGATGGAAACAATAAAGTAATTTCAGGTTTAACTAATGTTGGTTATAATCCTGTAGAAGTAGCTGGTACTTATACAAGTTCTACATTACAAGAAATCAAGGATGGTTATGTATATGGATTATTTTGTATTATTAAAAATGCAACTATTCAAAATGTTGTAATGGGAAACGTTTATACTGAAGATGTAAGTTTAGTAGTTGAAAATGAAGTTGTTAAATTTACATCAGATTCTATTGCCGCTATTGTTGGTTATAGTCCAAAGGGAACTAATAACACAATTGAAAATTGTCATGTATTAGATGATGAAATTAATGGATATGATGCAGTTGCAGGTATTATTGGAAGATCATATGGTGGTTTAACTATTAAAGATTGTTCTAATGCTGCAAAAGTTACATGTAATAAATCAGGTTACGGTAAATCAGGTGGAATTATTGGTATTGTTTCTCTTTCTAGTGCAACAGTTTCAAATTGTATAAATTCCGGAAACGTTACTAGTAAATATACATCATTAGCTGGCGGTATTGTTGGTCGAGTTATGAATGGGTGTACATTTAAAGAAAATGGAAATAGTAATACTGGTAGAATATTTGCAGCTAATTCTAAAGGTGAACTAACTGAAACTTCATTATTTGGTATGCTACATGGAAAAGCTTCTTCAAATGGTATTGAGAATCTTGAAAATTGGGGTAGAACTAACGAAAAATAGAAAATTCTTGGGTTTTAAAAAAAATTTTAAGGTTTTCTATGTGCTAATTAAACAAATAAAAGTGTTCTACAAAGATATTTTGGTGTTTGTGAGTTAGTTAAAATTAATTTTTGAGGATTTTAAAATTCAAAAGCAATTCATATTAAATATGGGCTGCTTTTTTTGATGAGCACTAAAATTATTGTTTCAATTACTTCATCTTTTTTTTATTAACAAAAATTTGTTTTACAATAATAATTAAACCAAATATATTATATATAAATAATCACATGAATATATTTAGAATCAATAATATTAATGTATAATTTATTTAATTAAAAATTTTCTCCCCCACACTCTCTTTCCGTTCGTGTGGGGGCTTTGCCCTATTCTAGGTTATGTTGTTATCGGTGATGATTATTACTATGTTAGACAAATAAACGCTTGCTTCTATACAGTTCAAGGTTTATCTGCTAAGGGTACTGTTAATTTCTTAGAGAAAACTTATCGTGAAGAGGCTATGATTTCTAATTTA
>JAFQFT010000076.1 GCA_017398545.1 Bacilli bacterium
GTATATGGAACTATTGGAGCTAATTGGGGAAGTAACGCTTTTAAATATGTTCTTAAAAAGCATCCTCAAGTTGTAAACTTTGCTGGTCACTCTCACTTTCCAATTGCAGATCCTCGTTCTTTACATCAAGGAGATTTTACAACAGTTAATACAGGTTCATTAGCATATTACGAACTTGGTATTAACGGATTGGTAATGCATGATATTTATCCTACAAATAAAAACGGAGCATACAGTACATCACGTACATCTAATATCGAAAGTGGTGATTTCCAAATAATTGAAGTAGATGAAAATGGTAAATATTGGTTTTATACTAAAGGTGTAGCAAACTTATCAGTTGACCCAATAGTTGGTGAAGATCAAATATATGGTGTTATTGTTAGTAAAATGAATTTACTTACATTTATATACAAATTAGTAGCTAAACCTACAGGTATGTTAATATTTGTTATAATTCCGTTATTTTATGTAATTGGTTCTGAATTCTTAGGATTTTTACTTGATAGAGAGGAAGAAAGAAGAGCTAAGTTAAAAGGGGAAAAAGAAGAAGTTAAAGAAGAAAAAGTACAAAAGAAAAAAACTAGTACTAAAACAAAGAAAACTAAAAAAGAAGAATAAATAAATTTTGCAAAGTATGCAAGAAAGGAGTAGAAATGGAAAAGAAACATAAGAATTATTTAAAAGCTAATTTATTTTCATTGTTTTTCTTAGCAGTGTCATTCATTTCTGTTACTCTTGCATGGTTTGCATATACAGGTTTTGCTAGTGGAAATGTTAATGTTGATATTAAAGCTTGGTACATTGAATTTAATGGAAAGAGTGAAGCTAATAATGAAATAATTATTCCACTTACTAATTTATATCCTGGTATGGATACAGTTATAGAATCTGTTAATATTAAGAATAAGGGTGATAGTGATGCTAAGTTATCTTATGAGATTAAGAGTGTTAGAATTCTTGATGATGAATTAGATACTTCAGTTGATCAAAATATTTTAAGAGATATGCTTTCAAATGATTATCCATTTAATATTGATATTTCACTTAGTCGTGAATATGTTGATGGAGGAGGGGGAGAAGCATCTATTGACTTATCTGTTTCTTGGCCACTTGATTCTGGTGATAATGATTGGGATAGTTCTTGGGGAATTAAAACATATGATTTCCAAGATAATGAAGCTAAAAAAGAAGCATTAGATTCTTCATATCAAGCAAGAAGTAGTGTAAAGGTTGTTATTAATTTAATAGCTGAACAAAATATTGATAAATTTACTTATAATACTGGTAATATGATATTATTTGATCCTGAATTAAATCAAAGATGTGATGTAATAGGTGAAAATAGTTGTTATAGAACTAATTTAATTACTCCTTATTATGATGATAGTGAGAATGTAAAACTTCTTCCTAATATATTGAATAATTATGGTAGTGGTAATTTTGATAGTTATAATAGTTTGATTACTAGTGTTTCTGATAATTGGGCAGTAATTGCTGGACCACTTGAACTTAAAGATATGATTAATTTAGTTAGTAATGATGTACATAATACTTATTTAATTAGAAAGGAAAGTAATTTATCTGATTCAATAGTAGGTTATGTTGGAGAAGAAACTCGTTTTGAAAATTATATTGCTGAAAAGGTAATTGCTAAAGAAGGATATTTTGTATTTGATAGTACAGTATATGATTATTTAGATACAAATAAGTGTTACTGGATAAATAAGGAATATGATGAAAACAGAGCATTTGCATTTACTAAATTAGAAGAAGGAAAAATGAAGATTTATCCTGAAGATAAAGAAAGTATATGTTATATAGTTCCTGTATTGAGTATTCCTAGAGAAGAATTAGTTATAGAATAAACCCATTTTATGGGTTTTTTTATTTGTTTACATTTTAGTTTAAAAAAATATGTAAAGTTGTGTGTAATCAGCTGTGTCAATTATTGTGTCTAATTTTCTTATAAAGTATAATTTAAGTATAAGAAGGAGGATACATATGAAAACTAGAATAAAAATTATGTTAGTATTTATGTCTTTGGTATTAACTGTATCTTTAATGAGTAATACTTATTCTAGATATGTAGCTGATACTACTGGTAGTTTAGAAGTTCAATTTGCTAAATGGAAGATTCTTGTAAATGAAAATGATATTACTAGTGGTAATGTTTCAAGTATTGAGTTAACACCTGTTGTTGATGAAAATGAAAATGTAGCTCAAAATAAACTTGCACCTTCTTCTAAAGGATACTTTGATATTGAGATTGATCCTACTGATGTAGAGGTGTCATTTGACTATGAAATTTCTCTTGAAGTATTAAATGAAAATATTCCAGATTTATTAGTTACTAAATATTCACTTATTAAAGGTAATACTGATTTAGATAAAGATTCAATTGATAGAATTGATATTGTAGATAATGTTATTAGTGGAACATTTAGATATAAAAATGTAGCTAGTGGTAGTGATGAAGTATTTGCTTTTGAACCATTTACTATAAGAGTTTACTTTGAATGGGTTGATAATGAAGAAGTTAGTACTATGAGTGATGAAGCTGATACTCAAATTGGTTTAAATGCTGAAGATTATACATTACAAATTAAAGCTAATATTAAATTTGAACAAAATGTTTCTCCTTTAACAGAAGAAGAGAGAACTGAATTATATGGTACACCAAGTGATGATGTTATAGAATAAAAGAGATGAAAATATCTCTTTTTTTTATGTCATTATTTTGCAAAATTCGACAGGATTATTGACAGTTTTTTTATTATAAAGTATAATTAAATTGTATTATAAAAAATATCAGAATATAGCCTATTCTCATAGTAAGTAGTACATAAAAATATGACTATATAACGAGGTATTGTATGGGAGAGATTAAATTAAGTAGTGAAAAATTAAGACGCGAACGAAAAATTAAAAAGTTTTTATACCTAATTTTACTTTTGATTTTATTTTTCTTAGCCATGATGTATTTTGTTGTTGGTATTGTTTATAATAATGGAAATTTTAGTGTAACATTGGATAAAAACTTGTATTTTACAAAAGGCATGTTAATTTATGACGATGTAAATTACAAGGTTTATCGTAGTGAATTATACGCTGAAACACCGCAGACGTTTGATAATATTTCACGTCATTGGTTACCAAATAATCTTCATGAGCATGGTGGTGGTTCCCATAATGGAGATAACTATTTGGCATATACTTTCTTTATTGAAAATCAAGGAGTAGATGTAACAGACTATTGGTATGAAATTATTATTGATGACGTTATAAAAAATGTTGATGAAGCTGTGCGTTTAAGGATTTATCACGATGATGAAGAGACTACTTATGCTAAGCTGTCGGCAGCTACTGGTAAGCCTGAAAAGGATACCGTTGCATTTGTTTCGGATGAATTAATAACACGTGAACATGTTACAAATTTCAAACCAGGTGACATTAGTAAATTTACTGTTGTTATGTGGGTTGAAGGTAGCGACCTAGAATGTACAGATAACATTTTGGGCGGTGAATTTAAGGTTCATTTGGACTTTAAATCAGAATTTATAGACGAAGAAAATAAAGAAAGAAAGGAAAGAGATTAATGAAAAGAAATCGTAATCAAGAAAAAAGAGTTAAGAAATTAATTCTTACAACTGGATTATTTGCTGTATTATTAGTTGCTTCAACTTATGCATGGTTCATTGGTATGGAAAAAGTTGCAGTTTCTGCATTTGATGTTAAAATCAAAGCTATCGATGGATTAGCATTATCAGTTGATGGAGCTAAATTCGGTGAAGAAGTTACAATTAATAAAACTAACTTCGATACTGTTTATACAAATGATAATCAAAATGTATGGGGTGACTTAATTCCAATGTCATCTGTTGGTATTGTTAACAATACTACATCTAAATTAGTTCTATATGAAAAGGCATCTTTAACTGCTTCTGATGGTGGTTATAGAATTATGGCTAGTCAAGTAGAAAATACTGCTGATAAAGAAGGTGAAGGATATGTAGCGTTCGACTTATTCATCAAAAACTTATCAGGAGAAGAATATTATACAAATTACAATCCTTTAAATGAGGAAGCTATTTATTTAACAACAGATTCTGCTGTAACTGTTGCTGCTGCTGGTGCTGATGCTAGTGCTGGTGATGAAGAAGGTGTTGCAGGAACTGGTATTGAAAACTCAGTTAGAGTTGGATTTGCTCAAATCGCTCGTGTTAAAGCTGATGTTACAGATCAAAACACTATCACAGGACTTGATTGTCAAGGTGGAGAAGGTGTTACAGTTATCTGTGATCAAAGAGTTGCTCAAATTTGGGAACCAAACGATAAAGATCATGTACAAAATGCTATTAATTGGTATGGTAAATCATGTAAAGGTAGAACAGGAGTTGCTGCTTGGTCAGGAGCTTGTGGTACTGTAGCTGATGATAATGCTTATCCAACATATGCAATTAGTACTGTAATTGATGATTCAGTTACTACTGTTGATGTATATGATGGTGCAGCATATAATGGTTATGCAGGTTCTGCTACATATTTAACATCATATGATTATTTCACTGATACTGAAAAAGATGTTTCTGGTGAAGGAAGAAAAGCATTCATGACATTAGCTCCAAATAGTATTACTAAAGTAAGAGTTTATGTATGGATTGAAGGACAAGATATTGATAACTATGACTTTGCTCAATTAGGTCAAGCTATTAGTGTTAACTTCGGATTTACTAAAGAAAAATTCACTGGTACTGATGTAAATTATGATCCAACTGGAACTGCTACATTACCTAGTGATGTTCGAGGAAACTAATTAATTATTAAAAATAAATTAAGGAGATAAAAATGGCAAGAAATAAAAAAAGTGCTAATCGCGTAAGAAATTATGTTGTTATGTGCTCTTTATTTGGTGTTTTACTTATTGTTGGAACATATGCATGGTTCATCGGTATGGAAAGCGTTGCTGTTAATCAATTTGATGTAACAATTGCTGCTGCTGAAGGTCTTGCATTATCATTAGATGGTAACAAATGGTATGAAAAAGAAGATGATCCATTAGATGTTGATACTGCTCCTCAATATGCAGGAAACACAAATACATGGGCTAAAGATGGATTAATTCCAATGTCTTCTGTTGGAGATGCTGATGATGGTTCATCTAGAATGATTTTATTCGAAAAAGCAAGTTTAACTGCTACAAAAGGTGGTTATAGATTATTAGCTAGTAGAGTAAACAATTATGGTGCTGCTACTACTGGTGAAGAAGGAGCTTTAGTTCAAGGTAAAGGATATGTAGCATTTGATTTATTCATTAGAAATAAATCTGGAGATGAATATTATGCTACTAATGATCCACTAAATGAAGAAGCTATTTATTTAACTACAGATTCTAAAGTAACTGTAGATGAAGCTGGTGTTGCTAACACTGGTATTGAAAACTCAGTAAGAGTTGGATTTATGCAAGTTGGTAGAGTAGAACAAGCTGATGCTACTCAAGATGAAATTACAGCTATTAGTTGTAAAGATGTAACTGAAACTATTGATGGAGAGTCAGTTAAAACTACTACTGGTATTTGTAGAACAGCTACTATTTGGGAACCAAATGATACTGCTCACGTAACAAATGCTATTAATTGGTATAAAGAATCTTGTAATAAGAGAACAGGTGCTACTGTTTCTGATGATAAATCTTATACAGATGATGCTTGTAAAACAATTACTAATGGTGAAGCATATTCTACATATGCTGTTGCTAATGAATTAGTAGTTGGTTCAAATGTTGATGTATATGATGGTGAAGATTTCAACTTCTATCATGATGCATCTGTAACAGCTGCTGCTGATTATTTCAAAGAAGGTGCTGATAAGGGTGCTGCTAAATTAGTAGATATGAATTACTTTACAGATACTGAAAAAATGTTAACTGGAGTTAATCGTCCAACATTCATGACTCTTGCTCCAAATAGTATTACTAAAGTTAGAGTATATATCTGGATCGAAGGTCAAGATATTGATAACTATGATTTCGCATCTTTAGGAAAACAAATTTCTGTTAACTTTGGATTCACTAAAGAAAGATTTGAACAATCTGAAATTATTAGTACTCAAGCTGATTAATAAGATATAAAACAAGAATGAGTAAAGAGTAATAGTTATAATTATTAATTATTACTCTTTATTTATATTATGGAGGTGATTAGATGGCTAATGTAACAAAGAAAAAAAACGTAAGTAAAAAGACATCTAATACAATTAATAAAAAAGTAAAAAAGGGTACTAGGATAAATAAAGTTGAAGAAGTTAAAACTTCTAGAAAACTTCCTTTTGTTGAAAAGATTTTATCTAGAAAGAGAAATATATTTATTACTATATTTCTTATCTTTGTTTTTGCTGTTTTATTAATTGTATCCAGTTATGCATGGTTTTCGACAACATTAAATGTTAAGATTAAAACCTTTAATATGGTAGTTACAAGAAATGATGGTTTATCTATTTCTCATGATGCTGTAACTTATGGAAACTATATTGAGATTTCTAGAGATTTATTATATGACAATTTAGCTAAGACTTATCCAGGTCATAGAACTATTTGGAATCAAAATGGTTTAATTCCTGTGTCTACGAATGGAAACAGTAGTAGAAACTCTTATTTTTTTGATGTATATACTACAACTGGAATATTTTATAAAGATTTTGCTAAAAGAACCGATGGACATGTAACTACTAAGTTGTATAATCAAAGTTCGCCTAAAAAGTATTCATATTTTTTATCATTTGATATATTTTTCTTTAATGATACTGGTTCTCCTGTTGCTGATAATTTATATTTTGATTCAGGTACTGGATTTGTTATTAATGAAGAATTAGATGAACAAATGCAAGGTCTTGTTAATTCATTAAGAATTGGTATTATTAAGGTTGGTAGTTTACCAGCTACTGCAACTCCTAGTGAAGTTCAAAATATTCAATGTAATAATGATTGTGAAGCAATTATATTTGAACCATTCAGAACTCAACACGAGAATATGGCTATTGAAAATGCAGCTAAATATGGTATTAGAGTTGTTGATGGTGAAGAGTTCCCAACGTATGCTAATGTTAATGCAGTGGTTAAGAAACCTATTAAAGATATAATTTCTGGTTCTGATAATTTAGATACTGAGAACTTTAAATTACAACATACAATTACTGAAGATGATTTTGCTGAACCATTATTTACAGTACCTGATGGATATACAAAAGCAAGAATTTATGTATGGATTGAAGGACAAGATATTGATAGTTTAGAAACAATGTCTAGTGGTACAAATGTTGATTTATCAGTTAACTTTGTTAAGGATACACTTGGATATGATTCATTTAATGATGAGGAGGAATAGTTATGGCAAAAAAAGAAGAAAAAGTAGATTTTGATTTATCGGTTTTAAGTTTAAATGAGCTTATTGAAGCTTATAATAATATAGAAGAATTTCTTGGCTTCCTAAATGATAGCAAAATAGAAATTGAAGAAAAGGAAGAGGATGAAGATGAATAATTTTTTAGAATTTATTAATAAAGATATAGATGCGAAAAGATTATTAATCTCATCTATGCCTATTAAAACTAAACCAAATCAAAAGAAATTAAATAAAACAATTAGTGAGTATGAAGAGAAATATACTGAATACAAAAATAGTGTAAAAACTTATTTACTTGCTAAAAATCATTCATTAGAAGTTAAAACTAAAAATCATAAAGATGAAGAAGATAACTTATTGTCTTTAGAACAAACTAAGTTTTTATTAAATCCAACTAATACTTATTTTGAAAAACTAGGATTTGATGAATTGTTATATCAAATTAATCATTATAATGTATTCAATTTTAATTCTTTAAATGATATTATTAATGGATTTTTAGATAAGTTTGAATTTATTGGAATTAAACTTGATAAAAAGGATTTTGATTATAATAGTTATGTTCAAGAATATATGTCTGCATTTTTAGATGTTAGATATGGTATTCATAAAAAATATGATAAAGTTTCTGAAATATTTGAAAAAATATATTGGGTTAATCCTGATTTAATTACTCATATTGGATTGAATTTTAGAAAACTTATTCGTATTAATGAGTCTAAATTTATTAGTTATATTGATAAATTACAAAAAACTACTAAGGAAGAAAAAGGTATTCATGATTATGAGGATTGTTTAATTAAATTAAAGAATGCTCATTCTAAATTAAATTTGGCTATTGATGGAGAAGTGGAACAAATTGTTGATTTAGCTACTTCTGGATTAATTGATATTAATCATTATTTACCAGGTAATAAAGTAAGAGAATCTGCATTTAATTCTTTATTATCAGCTGAATTTGATATAGAGAATCAAAAAGAATATGATAAAGTTTGTGAGATTTTATTAAAACTTAAATATAATTTAGAAGAATATACTA